>CACKMS010000031.1 GCA_902601315.1 uncultured Pelagibacteraceae bacterium | reverse complement strand
TAATCTAAACGATGTTTTAGAAAGATCCAAAAAGGTTGGAATAGATAAACTTTTAACTATATCAACTAATATCAACAGTTATAAAAATATTTTAAATTTAATAAACCAAGATCCTATGATTTATGGATCAATAGGTATTCATCCACACGAAGTTCAAACTTCAAACTTTGAGAAAAACTTTATTGTTAAGGAATTTAAAAAATATCAAAAAATAATTGGAGTAGGGGAGACGGGATTAGATTATTATTATGAAAATAGTCCAAAAGAAACTCAAATTAAAAGTTTTAAAATTCATATAGAGGCTTCAATTGAATGTAATTGTCCACTAATAGTTCATTCTAGAGATGCAGAAAATGAAACTTTTTCAATTTTAAATGATTATAAAAATAAAAATCCAAAAATACTTATGCATTGTTTTACTGGGTCAAAAGAGTTTGCAAAAAAACTACTTGATCTTAATGCATATTTTTCAGCAAGTGGAATTATTACCTTTAAAAATAGTGTTGAATTACAAGATACATTTAAGTTTTTACCAAATGATAAAATATTAATAGAAACCGATAGTCCTTTTTTAGCACCTATTCCTAAGAGAGGAAAAAAGAATGAGCCAAGTTTTATTCAATATACCCTTCAACACTTATCTAAGCTAAAGGAGATTGATAAATCTAGCATGGATCATATTACTACCCAGAATTTTGAAACACTATTTTTCAATAATGAAAACTAGATTTACAATATTAGGGTCAGGTAGTTCTTTAGGTATACCAAGAATTGATGGATATTTCGGTAAATGTAATCCAAAAATAAAGCAAAATTTTAGATCAAGATGTTCTGCTTTAGTAACTCATGATAATTTCAACATATTAATAGATACATCTCCTGATTTAAAAACCCAATTATTAAAAAATAAAATTAAAAATATTGATAAAGTTTTTTACACACATCTACATGGTGATCAAACTCATGGTATTAATGAACTAAGGGTTTTTTTCCTAAAAAATAGAAAAAAATTAGATGTATTTGCCGATAAAATGACTTCTGATTATTTATTAAAATCTTTTAGTTACTGTTTCAAAAATAATTACGGTTATCCCGCAATTTTCAATCTTAACAATTTAAAAAAAAAACATACTTTCAAGGTAAAAAAATCGAAGGTTCAAATCGAGTCTTTTCCTGTCAAACATGGAAAAATTAATAGTATATTGTATAAAATTAATAACTCATGCGCTTATGCTAGTGATGTAAGCAAAATCAGTGAAAAAGACTACTCAAAACTTAAAAAATTAAATTACTTAATAGTCGATTGTTTAAGATACGATCCACACCCATCCCATTTTAATTTAGATCAAGTTTTAAATTTAGTTAAAATTATCAAACCAAAAAAAACAATTTTGACTAATATGAATAACGAAATTGATTATGTTAAGATACAGAAGAATCTGCCTAAATCTGTTGTTCCTGCCTATGATGGTATGAGCTTTTTAATATAATGGAAATATACCTAAAACTTTTTGAAGTAGTATTTCCCGTCTTTTTTATTGTAGGTATTGGCTACTATTTAGGTAAAAAAGACAAGAAATTTGATACCAC
Source organism: uncultured Pelagibacteraceae bacterium (assembly GCA_902601315.1). Lineage (GTDB taxonomy): Bacteria > Pseudomonadota > Alphaproteobacteria > Pelagibacterales > Pelagibacteraceae > Pelagibacter. The sequence goes on along the minus strand of CACKMS010000031.1, from coordinate 1,545 downwards.
TTTTATTACAAATTTTGCATCTAACATAGGTACACCTGCGATGGTAATATTCGCTATTACCTCAACTGGAATAAATTTTCAGATTTTTAAAGACTATTTTTTCTTTTATCTTCTTGCAATTTTAGGTTTTATTATACTTGGAATTGTCATCTTATTTATGCTGAATACTAAGGATATAATAAGAGAACTTCCTCCTCTAATTCTACCTAACACTGGCAATATGGGTATCCCTATATGTTTATTTGCGTATGGTGTGCAAGGACTTGGAGTTGCGGCCGCAATATCGTCTTTGATAGTATTACTTCATTTTACTCTTGGAATTTTTTTAGCTGATAGAAAATTTAACTTTACAGTTTTGATTAAAAGCCCACCATTTTATGCAATTGTTATATCAGTCCTATTTTTATATTTTGAAATTAATATGCCACAAGTAGTAATTAATTTGACTGAGCTGTTAACTTTTGCAACCATTTTTTTAATTTTAATGTCCTTAGGTATTGCTTTAACACAGTTAAAAGTTTTTTCCTTAAAAAACGCAATATTTGCATCTATAGGAAGAGTTATCTTAGGTCCATTAATAGGTTTTTTAATAATTATTTATTTTGATTTATCTGGTTTTGCAGCTGGTGTACTTCTAATTCAAGCATCAATGCCTAGTGCTGTTTTAAATTATCTTATAGCCGCTATTTATTCTCCAAAAACCATTACGGATAGTGTTGCAAGTACAATAGTTGTCTCAACAATAATGTCATTTATAACTTTACCTATTGTTATTTTTATATCGTTAAAATATTTTCCTCTATGAGGGGTGCAGTAATAAATCTTTCTGCTTGGCTAATTCTGCCGTTTATGGATGCCATTGCAAAATACCTTTCTTATTCTTTACCTGTATTGCAAGTAACGTGGTTTAGATTTTTTTTTAGTACTCTAATCACTGTGTTATTTATTTTTATTTTTTCTAAAAATTCTTTAGTTTCTTCTAAAAATTTGAAGTCTCAAATTATAAGAGGATTGCTACTATTAACTTCAAGTGTATTATTTTTTTATTCAATATCGATAATCTCTTTAGCTAAAGCATTAACAATAGCTTTTATTTGTCCATTAATGGTTACTGCTTTATCACCTTATTTTTTAAAGGAGAGGGTGGGGCCAAGAAGATGGACAGCTGTTATAATAGGTTTTATAGGAGTTTTGATAGTAATTAGACCAGGAATTGTAGAATTTAATTGGGCTAGTTTTGCAGCGTTAGGTACTGGTTTTTGTTACGCTTTATATTTAATTGTAACTAGAAAATTAAAAAACACAGATAATGGATTATTAACATTATTAATCACAAGCATTGTTGGAACCCTAGTTTTAAGTTTATATTTACCCTTTATTTGGGTTAAACCAACTTTTTCTGAGTATTTATTTGCTATAAATATGGGTTTAATAGCTGCCTTAGCTCATGGTATGATTATCTTTTCCTACAATTATTCAGATGCAAGCAAACTGGCACCTTTGGGTTATTTTGAGATAATTACTAATATTTTAATTGGTTATATT
>CACKMS010000030.1 GCA_902601315.1 uncultured Pelagibacteraceae bacterium | reverse complement strand
GAAAGCCATTTCACAACTTGCAAGATAAAATTCCCACATCCTCATGAACCTTTCATCAAACATTTCTAACACTTGATCTTTTTTAAATAAAAATCTCTCTTTCCAATGTCTGAGGGTGTGGGCGTAATGCATTCTTAGAACCTCTAAATCTGTTATAATTAAACCAGAATTTTCAATCGGGCTAGCGACCTCGCTCAAACTTGGAGTATAACCCCCTGGAAATATATACTTATTTATCCACGGCTGTGGGTCTCTTGGGCTATTTACAGAACCAATTGTGTGGATTAAAGCTGCTCCATCTTCATTAAGTAATTTTGCAACTTGATTAAAGAACTTTTGATAATATTTCCTTCCTACGTGCTCGAACATTCCAACACTTACAATTCGATCAAACTTTTCATTTATTTCTCTATAATCAATAAGTTTAAAATCTATTTGATTGCCTAAATTTAATTCCTTAACTTTTTTTTTACTGTATTCTAGCTGATTTTCTGAAAGTGTTATTCCAACCACATGAGCACTTGTTTTCTTTGCAATGTCGATTGCAAGAGAGCCCCAGCCTGATCCTATATCCAATACTTTTTGATTTGGTTTTATATTTAATTTTTTTATTATATGATCAATTTTATTATTTTGAGCTTCATCTAAAGTATTATTGTCATCTTTGAAGTAAGCACATGAATATTGTCTTTTTTCATCTAAAAAAAGATCATAAAGTTTTTCAGATATATCATAATGGTGACTGACATTTTTTTTTGATTTTGTGATTTGATTATAATTAGTAAGGTATCTATAGGTTCCTATAATTTTTTTTAGAAACTTACTGTATAAACTAATTTCATTTCTACCTATATTTTTAAATGCTATTTCTAAAAACTCTGTAAGTGTTCCATTCTCAATGATTAATGATCCATCTGTATAAGCCTCTCCAAAATACAAATCGGGATAATACATTAATTTATAATGCAAAGATTTATCTAAAATTTTTAAGTTTATAGGTTTTTCTTTGATAGGTTTACCTATTTGATATTTTTTTGAATTATAGTCAATTAATATAAACCCATCCTGAGTAAATATTTTATTTAAAAAATTAGCTAAATTCATTATGCAGCTTTCGGTATTTTAATATCGAAATCTAGATTTTTTAATAATCTTTTTAATTCTTTCTCTTGATCTTTAGGGAGTAAGTGAAGAGGTGGCAATAAGTATTTAAAGTTATTATCTTTGCTCTTTAAAAAAGTATGTAATCCAGAAATCAAATTAAATTTGTCGAATATTCTTCTTACATCACATAGTTTTTTGTTTTGTGTCTGATCTTTATTGTTTAAAAAATCATCATAAACACTTCTTGCAAGTGTAGCTGTAACATTAGCGGTTGCAGTAATAATACCTGAGCAACCAGAAGATAGTCCTTCCAATAATTTTATTTCTGAACCAGGCATGACAGAAAAATTATCAATTTTTAAATTTTTATAGAGATTATATGAACTATCTTTTACACCAATAATTTGTTTTGGAAATTTAGAGAATAACTTTTCAATACAATCTATACTAAAAATATAACCTGATAATTTTTCAAAATTATAAAGTATGATTTCACTTTCAGGCAAAGCTTCAACAATCTTTGAGTAAAAATCAATAACATCATCATCCTCATACTTATAATAAGCAGGTGGCATTATTAAAAATTTATTTAACTTATTCGACAGCGAAATTTTCATCAAGTTAATTGTGTCACCTAGCGAATTCAAACCAGTGCCAATAATAAATTTTTCTTTATATTGACTACTAGGTAGATTATTGATCATTTGTATCTTATCGGATAAAGAAATTAGTTGTGACTGGCCTGTACTGCCAAAAAAAACTACACCGTGACACCCTAATTCCATTACATTCTCTGCATGATTAATAGTTTTTTTAATGTTTAGGGACAAGTCATCATTTAATACTGATAGTGTTGCAGCGTATATACCATTTACCTTACTCATTATAATAAAATAATAGATAATATTTTTTTAGTAAAGATTAAATATCTATACTTTTTATCACAACATCCTTAGCTTCGTTTACAATAGATGCCAATCTTGAAAGTTCAGGACTTACATCTGGATGAATTTTTTTCATTATACTCTTGTAAGATTTCATTACTTCTTCTTTTGAATATTTTTTATTCATATCTAGATTTAAAATTTTAAATGCCTCATCAATTTTCATATTTTGAGTATTGTTGGCTTGATTAAAATTATTAAAATTAAATCTTCCAGAGCTTTTTAAAACACGCAAAAGTCCCCAGATCCTTATTAATTGAAGCAAGGTAATACCAGCTTTTGTTTTAATTAAAGGAAGTATTGCCAACAAAAACGGTAATGAGAAAATATACCTTCCTGCATAAAACATAAGAAATGCTAAAAGAACTGAAAAAAAAATTATAAATAATCTAATATACTTTGAAATTTTTTTTGAAGATGTTTTGGCAAACCAGTTTAGGAATAGATATACAACAATAAAAATAATAAGTATTAAAATAAAATAATTCATGTAATAAATTTCATAATGAAAATACCACAATTACGAAAAAAACCAGAAGTAAAATCTTGTCACGATGTCTCTTGGGAAGATAATTATAGCTGGATACATCAAAAAAATATTTTAGAAGTCCTCAAGGATAGTTCAAAGCTTTTACCTGAAGTTAGAAAATATCTAGAGGAAGAAAATGCGTATTTTGAATATCAAATGAAAAATACTAAAGATAGTCAAAAAAAAATATTTGATGAAATCAAGGGGAGAATAAAATTAGAGGATCAGTCGTTGCCTTTTAAAGATGTTCGCTATGAGTATTGGACCAAAACAACAGAAAAAGGAAACTATTCAATTAAATTAAGAAAAAAAATTAATACCAATGAAATAGAAGAAATTTGGAATGGCGATAAGGAAAAAGAAAAATTAAATACTGAATATTTTGGTTTAGGAGATTTAGAAGTTAGTTTTAATGATAAATACCTTGCCTATTCTCTAGATTTGAAGGGATCTGAATATTACACGATTCATGTACGAGATATAGAAACAAATAAATTAATTACTGAAAAAATACAGGAAACAAGTGGAAGCATCACTTTCAGTTTAGATGATAAGTACATTTTTTACTCCAAACTTGATGAACATCATCGACCAAGAAAAATATTTAGACATAAATTGGGTAGCAGTATTTTAGATGATGAGCTTATTTTTGAGGAAAAAAGTGAAGCATTCACAGTTGGATTAGGTATTAGTTCAGATGAAAAATTTTTTTTTATTACTTCTTCAGATCATAATACATCAGAACAATATTATTTTTCGGTGGACGAGCAGGAACCAAAACCAAAACTTATTCAAAAAAGGGAAAGAGGAATAATTTATTCCGTAAATTCTTGGGATGAGCATTTTTATAAACACACCAATAAAGATGCTGAAGATTTTAAAATTGAGAGAGCAAGAAGTTTGGAAGATCAAAATTGGGAAGTTTTTATACCAGCAAGAAACGAGGTTTTGATAGGTGGTTTAGTATTTTTGAAAAATTGGATAATAAGATCTGAAACCTCAAATGCATTGAGTAAACTTATTCTTAGAGACCCCAAAACTAACAAAGAAGAGGTGATTATTTTTTCTGACGAAAAAGTTATTGTACCTGGTATTTCTTTAGCTCAAAAAGATAAGAATACTGATGAGGTTCACTTATCATATTCGTCACCAAAAACACCTGGAAGAACGTATTTGTATAATCTTAAGTCTAAAGAGAGAAAATTATTAAAAGAACAGGAAATTCCCTCTGGTCACAATTCAGATGATTACATAGTGGAACGACTTGAGTGTTCTTCACATGACAATAGATTAATTCCATTAACAATAACTAGGCATAAAAATACACCAGTCAATGGCTCAGCTAATTTGCTATTGTATGGCTATGGGTCGTATGGAAGTTCAATGACACCCAACTTTTCTTCAACGAGATTAAGCTTAATTGATCGAGATATAATATGGGTCACTGCACATATAAGAGGTGGAATGGAAAAAGGAATGAAATGGTGGAAGGAGGGAAAACTTCTTAATAAAAAAAATACTTTTGAGGATTATATTGCAGTCGCAAAATTTCTTATTGAAAAAAAATATACATCTAAGGGAAAAATAATTGGAATGGGTGGTTCTGCAGGTGGTTTATTAATGGGGGCAGTTGTTAATAAAAATCCGGAATTATTTAAAGGCATTGTTATGGCTGTTCCGTTCGTAGACTCATTAACGACTAATTTAGATCATTCACTTCCTCTTACTGTAGGAGAATTTGATGAATTTGGAAATGCTCAAGAAAAAAAGGAACATTTCGATTATATTTATTCTTATGCACCTTATAACAATATAAAAAAAATGGATTATCCGGATATATTGATTACTACAAGTTTAAGTGATAACAGAGTTCTGTTCGATGAACCTGCAAAATTTACTG
>CACKMS010000029.1 GCA_902601315.1 uncultured Pelagibacteraceae bacterium | reverse complement strand
TTAAACCTGAAATTTTAGAACTTGCTCCAAAGCTTGGTGATATTTTAGTTCCAGAACTTATTAAAGAAATAGGTTCAGGCGATAAAATTCAAGCATATGGAAAAGCTGCAATAGTTGGTTTAAATGGTGAAATAGAACATGCATCAGCTTTTATTCATACCTTAAGATTTGGAAATAAGTTTAGAGATGCTGTTGGTGGAACTGCTTATTTAAGTTTTACAAATACAAGAGGTCCTGCTGGCTCAAAAATTTCAATTCCTATGATGCATAAAAAAGATCCAGGATTAAGACCATTTTATTTAACGCATGAATTTACAATTCATGACGCTCCAAATGAGGATGAGATCATTGTTGCAATAGGTGGCGCTCCATTTGGAAGGGCGCATGCAAGAACTGGAGACAGATACCAGGATATGAAAGAAATGGGCATTGAACAATAAATAATGATCAATGCAAAAGATTCGCACAACACCTTCTATTCATTGAATCAAAAATCTGGAATTCCTTTAGTATTTATCCATGGTGTAGGCTTGAATAATACAATTTGGGAACCTCAATTAAACGCATTTGAGAATAGTGTATTAACATATGATATTCTGGGACATGGAAAAACTCCTCTTAACAAAGACAAAATTTCATTTGATGTTTTTTCAGACCAATTATTAAATTTGATTAATGAACTTAATTTTGAAAAAATTCACTTGATTGGTTTTTCAATTGGGTCATTAATAGCAAGAAATTTTGCATGCAAATTTAATGAAAGACTTAAATCTTTAACATTGCTCTGTTCAATATTTAAAAGAAGTACAGAACAACAAAAATTAGTGAATGATAGGTTTGAACTTGCAAAAAAAAGTAAGAAATTATCTAAACAAGCTTTAAAGAGATGGTTTACAGATGATTACTTAAAAAAAAACCCTGATACATATAATAAAATAAGTAGCTTATTGGAAACAAATAACATGAATAATTTTTTAAAAGTATATTCACTTTTTGTTAATCATAGAGATCAAGAGGATTTTTCAAAAATAAAAGTAAAAACCTTAGTAATGACTGGAGAAGGTGATTTAGGGTCTACACCTCAAATGTCTGAGGAATTAAGTAAAGAAATTGAGAATTCTTACTTTAAAATAATTCCTGAAGGAAAACATCTATGTAGTATAGAATGTTCTGATAAAGTAAATTTAGAAATTAACAAACATATAAAAAATGCCTGAGTTAAAAAAATATAAAATGTTTATAAATGGTGAGTGGGTTAATTCAGACACTGAAAAAACTTTTGAAACACTTAATCCTGAAAATAATAAACCTTGGGCTGTAGTCCCAGAATCAAGCGCAAGTGATGTTGATAGAGCAGTAAAAGCTGCACAAAAAGCATTTGAAGGCGAATGGCCTAAATTGTTGCCAAAAGAAAGAGCAAGATATCTGAGGATGATAGGAGATAAACTTAGAGATAATGCTGAACATTTGGGGAAAATAGAAACAATTGATACTGGAAAACTTTATAGAGAAACATATAAACAAGCCAACTACATAGCTGAATATTATGATTATTATGCAGGTCTTGCTGATAAGGTTGAAGGTACCGTTCTTCCAATAGACAAACCAAACATTCAAGCAATAACGACGAGAATACCAATCGGTGTAATTGCTGCAATTGTTCCATGGAACTCGCAAATGTTTTTAACCGCTACAAAACTTGCACCAGCGTTAGCAATGGGTAACACTGTTGTTATAAAATGCTCTGAGTTAGCACCTGCAACAATGTTTGAATTTGCAAAATTAATTGAGGAAACTGGTATTCCAAAAGGAGTTGTAAATGTAATTTCTGGTTTTGGAGAACCTTGTGGTAAAGCTCTTACATCACATAATCTAGTTGAAAAAATCGCATTTACTGGTGGACCAGATACTGCTCGTCATATCATTAGAAATTCTGCAGAAAATTTATCTGAAGTAAGTTTAGAACTTGGAGGGAAAAGTCCTGTTGCAGTATTTAATGATGCCAACCAAGAAAATGCTATTAACGGAATTACTGCAGGAATTTTTGGTGCCAGTGGACAAAGCTGCATTGCTGGATCTAGGCTTTATTTGCAGGAGGAGATTTATGATGAATTTTTAGACAAACTATCAAAAAGAGCTGAGAAAATAAAAATTGGAGCTCCAATGGATCCTGAAACCGAGATGGGCCCAATAAGTAACTATAAACAATTAGAGGTCATTGAAAAAAATATAAAACTAACGCTTGAACAAGGTGGAAGGTTAAAATGTGGCGGTCAAAGACATTCATTTTCTAATGAAGGTTATTATTTTCCAGCAACAATTATAGAATGTGATAACCATAATTTACCTGTTGCTGAGAATGAATTGTTTGGACCTGTTTTATCAGTAATGAAATTTAAAACCGAAGACGAAGTTGTTTCTAAGATGAATGACAATCAGTATGGATTATCATCAGGTGTATACACGTCCGATCTTGCAAGAGGTATGAGAGTTTCAAAAGCAATTAGAGCTGGAATTACTTTTGTTAACACATACAGATTGATTTCACCTACTGCTCCATTTGGTGGAATAAAGGATAGTGGATATGGAAAAGAAGCTGGGATAGATTCTATTAAAGATTACACTCGAGTAAAGACCACATGGTTTTATACTTCTGATGAACCTACTCTAGATCCTTTTTCAATAAGATAAACCTTTTTATATCAGCCAAAATTACTTATTGAAATCTCAAATGAATAATATTTAAATTAAACTTTATAAATTGATAACAATTAAGGATAAATATGAGAAAATTAATAATTGCTGTATTTTTATTTACATCATCAATGATGTCAAATTCTAATGCAGATGGACACGGGATCAAAATGGGAATTATTTTAGGTTTCACTGGTCCTATTGAGTCTCTTACTCCAGCAATGGCTGCATCTGCAGAACTTGCGTTCAAAGAAGCTTCAGACTCAGGTTCATTGCTAGGCGGAAAAAAAATTTCAATTGAAAGAGCAGATTCTACTTGTGTAGATTCAGCGGCAGCTACAACAGCAGCTGAAGGTCTAGTATCTGGCGGTGTTGTTGCTATTATGGGTGCTGACTGTTCAGGGGTAACTGGTGCAATTGCAACTAATGTTGCTGTACCTAATGGTGTTGTTATGATTTCGCCATCTGCAACCTCTCCAGGATTAACAGACTTAAATGATAATGGTTATTTCTTCAGAACCGCGCCTTCTGATGCAAGAGGTGGTCAAGTTTTAGCTGATATTACTAAAGACAGAAAAGTAAAATCAATTGCTGTAACTCACACAAACAATGACTATGGTAAAGGTTTAGCAGATGTATATGTATCAGCCGTGAAAGCTCATGGTATAAATGTTACAGCGGTCACTGCCCATGAAGAGGGTAAAGGAGACTATGGTGCAGAGGTAGCAACTCTAGCTGCAGCTGGAGGTGATGCTTTGGCAGTACTTGGTTATCTTGATCAAGCTGGTGGTATGATAATTCAAGGATCATTAGACTCTGGAGCATTTGATGTATTTGTGCTTTCAGATGGAATGATTGGTGACTCATTAACAGACAGATTTGGAAAAGATTTAAACAAATCATTTGGTTCTTTACCTGGATCAACAGGAAAGGGAGCTGGAAAATTTGCTGAAGTTGCAAAAGCTGGTGGTATTGACTCGTCAGGGCCATACACTGGTGAATCTTATGATGCAGCAGCATTGATTGCTCTTTCTATGCAAGCAGGTGGAAAAGCAGATAGAGGAACAATCCAAGCAAATGTTATGAATGTTGCAAATGCTCCTGGAACAAAAATTTATCCAGGTGAATTAAAAAAAGCTCTTGATTTATTAGCTAAAGGAAAAAAAGTTAATTACGAGGGAGCAACTGGTGTTGAATTTACTGATGTTGGCGAAGCTTTTGGATCTTTCTTAGAAAAAGAAATCAAAGGTGGTAAGTTTAAAACAAAAAAACAAAGATAATAATTAATATTTAATAAACCCCAGCGAAGAATTCGCTGGGGTATTTTTTTAGTTTGTTCTTTTTAATTTTAATAAGTAAAAAATTGTATATTTCTTAATCTGTTATTGTAAAAAAATTTTAAAAAAATAAATACTTATCTGCCATGTACAAAGCCCAAGCTATTGCAGCACCTGTAATAATATATTTCATTATTGTTTAATTATTTTTTCTGGTATTATACCCTTTGGTCTATATCTCATAATCATCAATAATCCAATTCCAATCACAAGAAACCTAAAGTATGAAGCACTCTCAATTAAATGAACTCTTAAAGCATGAGTTTCAGGCATATGAGAAGTAAATAAATTTATCAAAAACAAGGCAATAGGAGCTGCTTCAACCCAAAGAAACCATACAACAAATCCACCAAGTATAGCCCCAAAGTTATTTCCAGTTCCCCCTACAATAACCATAACCCATATAACAAAAGTATATCTCATTGGGCGATAACTCCCAGGAGTGAATAACCCATCATTAGTAACCATCATTGCCCCAGCAATTCCGACCACAGCAGATCCTAAAACAAATATAAGCAAATGTTCTTTGATAATATTTTTACCCATTGCACTGGCAGCTTCCTCATTGTCTCTGATTGCCCTCATCTTACGACCCCATGGAGAATACAAAGCCTTTTGAGTAACGATTAATAAAATAACCACAACCGTTAAAAATAAACCAGTAAAACAAAGTTTTACATAAACAGAGGAAGCCTCAATAACCATTTGATTAAGAGCTTCCTGTTTTTCTGTTGCTGAGCTAATTAAGCTTAATTTTTTTGAATGAAATTTTTCGACTAAATTAATAAACCAATCAGATGTTTGTAAATCAATTTCATATGGCGCAGGTCTTTTTAGTCCAATTACATTTTTGACACCTCTTGCCAACCATTCCTCATGTTTAATTATTGAGACTACGATTTCAGCAATTAGAAGTGTAGCAATTGCAAGATAATCTGCTCTCAAAC
>CACKMS010000028.1 GCA_902601315.1 uncultured Pelagibacteraceae bacterium | reverse complement strand
TAGGTTCAGGAATTATTCCTTCAAGGAATGAATTAGAAAAAAATATTAAAAATATAAAAAAAATCCTTAAACAATTTAAATTTAAAAATTCTGTAGAAATTTTATATGGTGGATCTGTTAACTCAAAAAATGCAAATGAAAATAGATGGTATAGGTGGCCTTTTGGTGGGAGGAGCATCTTTAAATTCAAAAAAATTCGTTGATATAATAAAAAAAACGTCTAATTAATCCTCGTGGAAAATATACTTTTAATTCTAAATATTATACTTGCTGCAATTCTTGTCGTGCTTGTGTTGCTCCAAAAGTCTGAGGGAGGAGCTCTTGGAATAGGTGTATCCCAAGACAATTTTATGTTTTCAAGATCAGCAGGAAATTTTTTAACTAAAGCAACATCAATTATTGCAACATTATTTATCATCTGTAGTCTTGGTTTAACAATTATTTCTAGGGGAGAACTTACTCCCACAACATCTGTAATTGATAAAATTGAAGGAAATGCAGATGATGCACCAAAAGTACCAGAAAATAATAATTAGTACTTTTAATTTTTAAATAATCAGTCTATAAGATAATTCCATGGCGCGATATATATTCGTAACTGGCGGCGTGGTATCATCTTTAGGAAAAGGATTATCTTCTGCATCACTTGGATATTTATTAAAATCGCAAGGCTTTAAAGTTCGTATTAGGAAAATGGATCCGTATTTAAATGTTGATCCAGGTACCATGAGTCCATTTCAACATGGCGAAGTTTTTGTAACTGATGATGGGGCAGAAACAGATTTAGATTTAGGACACTATGAAAGATTTACAGATATTTCTTCTAAAAAGTCAGACAATATAACAACAGGAAGAATTTATTCTGACATAATAAAAAAAGAACGTAAAGGTGGATATCTTGGAAAAACTGTACAAGTTATCCCACATGTAACTGATAGGATTAAAGAATTTATCAAGAAAGATATTACAAATGAGGATTTTGTAATATGTGAAATTGGTGGAACTGTTGGTGACATAGAAAGCTTACCTTTTTTAGAAGCTATTAGACAATTTTCAAATGAGAATGGAAAACTTAAATCGTTATTTATTCACTTAACTTTAGTTCCATTTATGAAATCCTCAGATGAAATTAAGACAAAACCTACACAACATTCTGTAAAAGAGTTAAGAAGTATAGGTATTCAACCTGATATTGTTATATGCAGATCAGAACAATCTATCCCAATTGATCAAAAGAGAAAAATATCACTGTTTTGCAATGTGCAAATAGAAAATGTAATAGAAACTGTAGATGTAAAAACTATTTATGAAGCTCCTATAAGTTTTTTTAATCAGAAATTAGATAAACAAGTTCTTAAATATTTTAATTTAAAATCTAAGAGAAAACCAAATCTTAAACCTTGGAAAAAAATTACAAATACAGTTTTAAATACAAGAAAAACTGTCAATATTGCAATAATCGGGAAGTATGTGAACTTAAAAGATGCTTACAAATCTTTAGATGAAGCTTTAACACATGGTGGAATTCAGAATAAAGTTAAAATTAATTTAATAAGAATTGAGTCGGATAAATTAAAATCAAACAACATAAGAAAAAGATTAAAAAATGTTTCTGGTATATTGATACCAGGGGGTTTTGGAAAGCGAGGTACGGAGGGCAAGATAGCCTGCATTAAGTATGCACGTGAGAAAAAAATACCTTTTTTAGGTATCTGCTTTGGAATGCAAATGGCTGTAATAGAATTTGCTAGAAATGTACTAAAAATCAAAAACGCAGGATCAACTGAACTTGATAAAAGAATTTATCCAGTAATCGGATTAATAAATGAGTGGAGCAAAGATGGTTTAATTATAAAAGGCACAGATAGAAATTTAGGTGGCACAATGAGGCTTGGTATATATGATGCTTCGCTTAAAAATAATTCTGCCATAAAAAAAATATATAAATCATCAAGAATAAAAGAAAGGCATCGTCATAGATACGAAGTAAATAATAATTTGAGAGAGAAATTTGAAAAAAATGGTTTAATTTTTTCTGGCATGTCACCAGATAATAAATTACCTGAGATTATTGAATTAAATAGTCATCCATGGTTTATCGGTGTTCAGTTTCATCCGGAATTTAAATCTAGACCTTTGGATCCTCATCCTTTATTTTCATCCTTTATTAAAGCAAGCAAGTCTAATTATGCAAAATAAAATAGTAAATTGTAACGGAATTGAAATTTCAAACAAAAATAAAATTTGTTTAATCGCTGGCCCATGCCAATTGGAGACAGAGCAACACGCAATGGATATGGTTGGTAAAATTAGGGAAATTACTGAAAAATATAAAATAGGTTTAATTTACAAAACATCATTTGATAAAGCCAATCGAACGAGTTTGCAGGGAAAAAGAGGGGCTGGTTTAGAGAAATCTTTACCAATTTTTGATAAAATTAAAAAAGAGAATAATATTCCAGTTTTAACAGATATTCATAATGAAGATCAATGTTCAATTGTTGCACCTCATGTAGACGTTTTGCAAATCCCAGCATTTCTTTGTAGACAAACTGATCTGTTAGTTGCTGCTGCTAAAACTAAAAAAGTTATTAATGTTAAAAAAGGTCAATTTTTAGCTCCATGGGACATGGTCAACGTTACAAAAAAAATATCTGAAAGTGGTAATGAAAAAATTCTTGTAACTGAGAGAGGAGCAAGCTTTGGATACAACACGCTGGTATCTGATATGAGGTCAATACCTATAATGGCAAAAAATGGTTATCCAATAGTTTTTGATGGAACACATTCTGTACAACAACCTGGTGGACAGGGTGATAAAAGTGGAGGACAAAGAGAATTTGTTGAATATTTATCAAGAGCTGCTGTTGCTGTTGGAATAGCTGCAATATTTTTAGAAACCCACCAAGATCCTGATAATGCTCCATCAGACGGACCAAACATGGTGCCACTAGATAAATTAGACAGTCTAATAAACCAAATTGTAGAAATAGATAATTTGATTAAAAAAAATTAATGAGCAAAATTACAAAAGTTGTTGCAAGACAAGTTTTTGATAGTAGAGGCAACCCTACAGTTGAAGCAGAGATATTTGTTAAAAATTTAAGCTCAAGTTCTATTTGTCCATCTGGAGCATCTACTGGAACATTCGAGGCATTTGAAAAAAGAGATAAGGCTAACAAAAAATATCTTGGCAAAAGTGTTTTTATTCCTATTAAACATATAAACACTGTAATCTCTAAAAAATTAAAAAATCTAAATATTCATAATCAAGAGAGAATTGATCATATTTTGATAAAATTGGATGGCACTAAACAGAAAAAAAAAATAGGTGCTAATGCAATGTTGGCTGTTTCTATGGCTGCAAAAAAATTATCAGCAAAAATTAAAAAAATACCTTTATATAAAAATTTTTTAGTTAAAAGTAATTATAAGCTCCCATATCCATTAATGAACATAATTAATGGAGGTGCCCACGCAAACAATGGACTTAGAGTCCAAGAATTTATGATCAGACCTGATAGGGCGAAGTCGTTTTCAGAAGCTGTAAGAATGTGTTTCATAGTAATACATAATTTGAAAAAATTAATAAAACAAATGGGACACTCTACATCTGTGGGTGATGAGGGTGGTTTTGCACCAATGATCAATGATAATGAAAGTGCATTAAAACTTATAGTAAAAGCAATTAATTTATCTGGATTTAAAAATGGAAATGACATTTCAATTTGTTTGGATGTTGCTGCAAATGAACTTATTAAAAATAAAAAATATTCTATTCACTCTAAAAAATTTATTTCTGTTGATAAATCAATTAAAAATTATTTACGACTTATTAAAAAATATAAAATTAAATCCATCGAAGACCCGTTTGGTGAAAATGATTGGACAGCATGGACTAAATTTTTAAGCAAAACAAATAAAGTGCAAATTGTCGGAGATGACTTATTTGTTACAAATTTAGAAAGATTAAAAGTTGGTTTTTTAAACGTATCAGCGAATTCGATTTTAATTAAATTGAACCAAATAGGTACTGTAACTGAAACACTTGAGGTAATAAAATTTGCTCAATTAATAGGATATAAAACAATTATTTCGCACAGATCTGGCGACAGTGAGGATACATTTATTGCAGATCTAGCAGTTGGAACAAACTCAAATCAAATTAAAACAGGTTCTCTTGCTAGATCAGAAAGAGTTGCAAAATATAACCAGCTTATACGTATAGAGGAGAAACTTGGAAAATATTCAAAAATGAATACAATTTAAAAATGTTAGATAGGATAAAAAAAAACTACTATTTACTTATAATCACGTTCCTTTTTATATACTTTTTCTTTAACTTATTAGATGGCAACAGAGGATTAATTTCAAACTTAGAAAAACAAGAAATATATGAAGAACTTAAATTAAAAGAGAATGATTTGAAACTTAAAATTAGTGATTTAGAGCACAAAAACTCGTTATTAACAGATAATTTGGATTTGGATTTTATAGAAATTTTAATAAGAGAAAAATTTTTATTTGGAAAAACTGGGGAGACCACCTATATAATAGATAATGACAATTAACAAAATTAGACCAAGACATCCTGAAAAAGTAAATAAACCGATAAATCCAATAAAAAAGAAACCTCATTGGATTAGATCTAAACTTTTAAATAGTAAAGAATTTTTTTTAACCAAGACTTTAGTCAATAAAGATAATTTAGTAACAGTATGTCAGGAAGCAAATTGCCCAAATATTACTGAGTGTTGGAGTAAAAGACATGCAACTTTAATGATCATGGGAGATACATGTACAAGAGCATGTGCATTCTGCGACGTAAAAACAGGAAAACCAGAAAAACTTGATCAATTTGAACCTATTAAAATTGCAAACGCTGTAAATAAATTAAATCTAAGACATGTAGTTATTACCTCAGTTGATAGAGATGATCTTTCGGATGGTGGATCAAATCATTTTCATGATGTGATAATTGCAACTAGAAATAAAAATCCAAATACAACAATCGAAGTTTTAACACCCGATTTTTTAAGAAAAGGTGAAGCGTATAAGAGGGTATTAGAGGCAAACCCCGATGTATTTAATCATAATATTGAAACTGTCCCAAGTTTGTATTTAAAGGTTAGACCAGGAGCTAGATATTTTGGTTCATTAGAGCTTTTAAAAAACTCAAAAAAATTTAATAAAAATGTTTTTACTAAATCAGGATTAATGGTTGGATTTGGAGAAACAAAAGACGAAATTTTACAGGTAATGGATGATTTAAGATTAGCCGAAGTAGATTTTTTGACAATTGGTCAATATCTTCAACCATCTGTTAAACATTTTCCACTAAACAGATATTACCATCCTGATGAGTTTGAGGAATTAGGAAATATTGCTAAATCAAAAGGATTTTTATTAGTCACATCATCCCCCCTTACTAGATCGTCTTATCATGCTGATGATGATTTTGATAAATTAAAAAAAAATAGAATTAATATCAACTAATGCCTAAAGCATCAGTAACGCGTTTAATTGAACGTGATAAAGATAAACTTATTAATTTTGTTT
Source organism: uncultured Pelagibacteraceae bacterium (assembly GCA_902601315.1). Lineage (GTDB taxonomy): Bacteria > Pseudomonadota > Alphaproteobacteria > Pelagibacterales > Pelagibacteraceae > Pelagibacter. Next base: position 84 of record CACKMS010000028.1, on the reverse strand, counting down.
TAGATATCGAAAAATATCCTGAATTTATTCCATTCTGTATAGATTCAAAAGTATATGATAAAAAAGAAAATGATGATGGTATTA
>CACKMS010000027.1 GCA_902601315.1 uncultured Pelagibacteraceae bacterium | reverse complement strand
GTGTGTGCTAGTTGGTATGCAAAAGCTGTTGAGGCTGGAAAAGGATGTCCAATATTTTTAAAAAAAACGCATAAAAAAACTTTAAAACTTATACCGATTGAAACGTTGAAAAAATTTGCAATAGATTTATCTTAATTACATATTTCCATACTTAGGTCCACCACCTCCCTCGGGCGTTACCCAAGTAATATTTTGTGAGGGCTCTTTGATATCGCAAGTTTTACAATGAATACAATTTTGAGCATTAATTACAAATTTATTAATATTATTTTCTTGCTGAACTTCATAAACCCCAGCTGGACAATATCTTTGTGCTGGCTCATCAAATTTTTCTAAGGTGTAACTTATAGGCAAATTTGGATCTTTTAACTTTAAATGGACAGGTTGATTATCTTCGTGATTTGTACCTGTTAGATAAACTGAACTTGTTTTGTCAAAAGTAATTACATTATCTGGTTTAGGATATTCTATTTTAGGCATTTTATTCGCTGGTTTCAAAGTTTCATGATCAGCATGTTTATGTTTTAACGTAAAAGGTAGTTTTCCTCTAAACAATATCTGATCTATACCAGTAAAAATTATCCCAAGTATTAATCCCCAAGAAAAACTGGGTTTGACATTTCTTGCTTCATGTAGTTCTTTATAGACCCAACTATTTTTAAATTTTTCTTCGTATAAAGATAAAGTTTTCTTTAAATTAAAATGATCAAAAATAGTTTCAGCCGCAATCATTCCACTTTTCATTGCAGTATGTGAACCTTTAATTTTTGGCATGTTTAATGTTCCTGCATCACAACCAACTAGTAGCGCACCAGGCATATGCATCTTTGGTAAACTTTGAATACCACCTTCAATTAATGCTCTTGCGCCATATGAAATTCTTTTTCCACCTTCAATTATTTTTTTAATTGCTGGATGAGTTTTAAATCTTTGAAATTCATCAAAAGGTGAAAGGTGAGGGTTTTTATAATCTAGACCAATCACATAACCTAAAAATATTTGTTTATTTTCAGCATGGTACATAAAGCTTCCACCATATGTACTATTATCTAACGGCCATCCTGCTGTATGCATTACTAAACCTTCTGTATGATTTTTTTCATCAACCTCCCAAATTTCTTTAAATCCAATTCCATATTGTTGTGGTTCTTTTCCCTCATTAAGATTAAATTTTTTTATTAATTCTTTACCTAAATGTCCTCTACAACCTTCGGCGAATACGGTTACTTTTGCATGTAATTCCATGCCAGGTTCAAAACTATCTTTTTTATTTCCCTGTTTATCTAAACCCATGTCTTGTGTAGCAATTCCTTTAACTGAGCCGTCATCGTTATACAAAACCTCACTTGCAGGAAAACCAGGGAAAATTTCAACACCTAATGCTTCAGCTTGTTCTCCTAGCCATCTGCATAAATTTGCAAGACTTATAATAAAATTTTTATGATTTTGTTGTACCTTTGGAAGTAACCAAGTAGGCCAACTTAAAGATTTTTCTTTTCCTAAAAATAAAAATTTTTCTTCAGTAACTTTTGTTTTTATTGGTGAATTTAATTCTTTCCAGTTAGGTAACAGTTCATCAAGAGCACGTGTTTCAAACACATTGCCTGATAAAATATGAGCACCAATTTCTGATGCTTTCTCGAGTAAGCAGACATTTATATCTGGATTTAACTGCTTTAATTTAATCGCAGTTGAAAGTCCTGATGGTCCGCCTCCTACGATAACTACATCGTATTCCATCACTTCTCTGGACATAATGATATTTTAATACAGTATTTGTTATTTTTGTATAGTGTTTAATTTGTTCAGTTCAGAGAGAAACTGTGGAAGAGCTTCAAATAAATCTGCTTCCAATCCATAATCTGCAACACTAAAAATTGGTGCTTCACCATCTTTGTTTATCGCTACAATGACTTTACTTTCTTTCATTCCAGCTAGATGCTGAATAGCACCAGATATTCCAACTGCAATATATAAGTCTGGCACAACTACTTTTCCAGTTTGTCCTACTTGGTGATCGTTGGTTATATACCCTGCATCAACTGCAGCACGTGATGCACCTATTGCAGCATTGAGTTTGTCAGCAACTTGTTGAATAAGTTTAAAATTTTCTCCACTTTGCATTCCTCTACCACCTGATACTACCACTCTCGCTGTTCCTAATTCAGGTCTATCAGATTTAATCTCCTCTCTCTTTACAAATTGTGTAGTTTCTGTTTTATCAGCAGCATCAGCTTTTACTATTTCTGCAGATCCACCTGTCGTAGGTGCAGGATCAAAAGATGTAGGTCTTATCGTAACACATTTTTTTGGATCATTACTTTTAACAGTTGCAAAAGCATTTCCAGCATAAATTGGTCTCAAAAATGTATCTGATGATATTACTTTAATAATATCACTCACTTGGGATGTATCTAGTAAAGCTGCAACTCTTGGCATTAAATTTTTTCCAAAAGTATTTGCAGAACAAACTATATGTGAATATTTATCTGCTTGTTTAATGATTGCAGTTGTAAAATTTTCTGCAATATAATTTGCATAAATTTCATTATCGACTTGAATTACTTTTTTTACGTTTGGAACTTGTGAAATGGACTTTGCAACTTCATCTGCATTTAAACCAATAACCAAAACATGAAGATCTTGATCTATTTGTGAAGCTGCGGTTATAGCATTGTAGGTAAAAGGTTTTACCTCTTTATTATTATGTTCTGCAATTAATAAAACTGACATTAAATTACTTTAGCCTCATTTTTTAATTTTTGAACTAATTCTTCGACATTTGCGACCTTAATTCCCGCTTTTCTTTTAGGTGGTTCTTCAACCTTAATTTGCTCGATTCTTGGATTTGTATCAACACCTAAATCTGATACATTTATTTGCTCTATTTGTTTTTTCTTTGCTTTCATAATGTTTGGTAAAGATGCGTATCTAGGTTCATTTAACCTTAGATCACAAGTTACAATAGCGGGTACATTGACTTCAATTGTTTCTAAACCTTCATCCACTTCTCTTGTAACTTCTAAAGACTTTTCTTTGACTTCAATTCTAGATGCAAATGTTGCTTGTGGCCAATTTAAAAGAGCAGCTAGCATTTGTCCTGTTTGATTGCAATCATCATCTATTGCTTGTTTGCCCATAAAAACTAGATCAGGTTTTTCTTTTTCAACAACTTTTTGTAAAATTTTTGAAACTGCTAACGGTTCAATTATTCCATCAACTTTAACATGAATTCCTCTATCTGCTCCTACTGCTAAAGCTTTTCTAACTGTCTCTTGTGCTTTCTCTTCACCAACTGTTATTGCTACTATTTCTGTTGCTTTGCCAGCCTCTTTTATTTTTACAGCTTCTTCAACTGCGTTGTCATCAGGTGGATTAGTTGACATTTTAACGTTGTCGGTAACTACGCCGCTACCATCTTCTTTAACCCTGATTTGAACGTTATAATCAATTACTCTTTTTACAGCGACTAATATTTTCATTATGCTCTTAATAAATTATTTTCAGGATCATAAGGACTTTCCTCAAGAACAGTTGCTTCATGCATTTTTCCTAAGATGTCTATTTTTAGTTTTTGTCCTACATTTCCAAGTTCCGGTTTCACCATTGCTAATGCAATAGATTTATCCAATCTAAATCCAAAATCACCGCCTGTTGCTCTTCCAATAACGCTACCATTTTCATAAACAGGGTTGTTACCCAAAACATCTGCATCAGTAGTATTATGAACCTCTAAAGTAATTAGCTTATTATCAAAACCTTTTTCTCTCCATTGATTTAAAGCATCTAAACCAATAAACTTTCCTTTATTTGGGTGAACAAAACGATCTAAGCCGCTTTCATAAGGTGAATATTCTATAGATAATTCTGTTCCCACTAATTTATATGATTTTTCAACTCTTAAACTGTTCATTGCTCTAATACCATAAGGTTTAATACCTAAGTCTTGACCAGCTTCCATTAATTTATCAAAGATGTGATTTTGATACTCAATTGGATGATGAAGTTCCCATCCAAGTTCACCGACAAAATTTACTCTCATAGCATTTACAGGTGCGTAACCAATATCAACCATCTTTGCACTTAACCATTTGAAATTTTCATTAGAAAAATCATCATTAGAAACTCTTTGCATTAACTCTCTTGCTTTTGGACCTGAAACCACAAGAACACCATTGCTATTTGTTAAATTTTCAAATTGCACTGATCCATCCTTAGGCATCCATCTATGTATCCAGTCATGGTCTAATCTTTGAAAGGCTCCAGCAGATACTAAATAAAAACTATCTTCAGCCTCTCTCATAATTGTAAATTCAGAGTGAACTCCACCTTTAGTATTCAATGCATGACAAAGGTTTATTCTTCCTATTTTTTTTGGAAGTTTATTTGCAACTAAATTATCTAAAAATTCTTCAGCTCCAGGCCCTTTAATTCTACATTTCGCAAAGGCTGTCATGTCTAATAAACCAACATTTTGCTTTACATTTTTGCACTCTTTCTTAATTGCTTCAAACCACTTTGATCTTCTAAAAGACCAATCATCTTTTTGCTCCATGCCATCGGTTGCAAAAAAATTAGGTCTTTCCCATCCAAATTTTTGACCAAATACAGCACCTAATTTTTTCATTCTGTCATAACACGGTGCAGTTCTTAAAGGTCTACCCGCACCTCTTTCCTCATCGGGATAATGAATAATGAATACATTTCTATAAGCTTCTTCATTCTTTTCTTTTAAATATGATTTAGAGCAATAATCACCGTATCTTCTTGGTTCTACTCCAAGCATATCAATAGTTGGTTCACCATCTACAATCCATTCAGCTAATTGCCAACCTGCTCCACCAGCTGCTGTTATTCCAAAACTATGACCTTCATTAATCCAGAAATTTTTTAATCCCCAAGCAGGTCCAACAATTGGGTTTCCATCTGGGGTATAACATATTGCGCCGTTGTAAACTTTTTTAACTCCAACTTCACCAAAAGCTGGAACTCTATGAATTGCACCTTCGATATGTGGAGCTAGTCTATCTAAATCTTCCTGGAAAAGTTCATACTCAGAGTCTTTTGAAGGTCCATCTACATAACAACATGGCGCACCATCTTCGTAAGGACCTAGAATTAATCCTCCTGCTTCTTCTCTCATATACCATCTGCTATCACTATCTCTTAAAACTCCCATTTCTGGAAGTCCTTCTTTTTTTCTTTTTTGAATTTCAGGGTGTGGTTCTGTAACGATGTATTGATGTTCAACTGGTATAACTGGAATATCTAAACCCACCATTTTTCCAGTTTGCCTTGCAAAATTTCCTGAGCAAGAAATAATATGTTCACATTCAATAGCCCCTTTATCTGTTTCAACAACCCAACCATCTTTAATTTGTTTCATTCCAACTACACTTGTATTTCTATAAATTTCTGCACCTCTATTTCTTGCACCTGTTGCTAAAGCTTGGGTTAGATCTGCTGGTTGAATGTATCCATCCTCAGGGTGTTGTATTGCTCCAACTAAATCTGAAGTATTACACAAAGGCCAAATTTCTTTTACTTGATCTGGTGTTAAAAATTTTACATCAACTCCTATTGTTTGAGCAACTCCCGCGTATTGATGGTACTCATCCATTCTGTCTTTCGTGCTAGCTAATCTGATATTTGAAACAACACTGAAACCTACATTTTTTCCTGTTTCTTCCTCTAAAGTTTTATATAAATTGACTGCATATTTATGTAATTGTCCAACTGAATAGCTCATGTTGAATAAAGGAAGAAGACCTGCTGCATGCCATGTTGAACCTGAGGTTAATTCTTTTCTTTCAATTAAAACTACGTCTGACCATCCTTTCTTTGCCAAATGATAAAGAGCACTTACTCCTACCACTCCACCACCAACAATAACAACTTTTGCTTTTGATTTCATTTAGCGATTCCTACTAAATTTTCAATTTGAACGAAACAAAATTCTATTCATCATCGTCTGCGTCACGCCATCCCAATATGTACATTAGATATGCTGCTACTGATACTGAAATCACCCCAACAACCATGCCTATATTGACACCTACCTCACTTCCAAAAAAGTACCAACCTAATTGAGTAGATGAGATTGGTGGAAAACACAAAACAAACATGACAATCGCGTATTTTATGTACATTGGAAGTTTTTTCATTATATAGATGAACCCAAATTAAATGGTTGAGAAACACCAGTAGTTAACCAACAATCTTTCTTTGGGCCATCTTGAGCATTTTTTTCCACTTGCCATTTAAATTTGAAATAATTTTTATCTGATCCTAAAATGGTAACTTCATAGGTTGCTACGTTGTCATTTTTAAAAATTTCAATGACCTCATTTTGTTGATGGTTAAGTAACATTGCGTATGAATTACCCTTCAACAT
>CACKMS010000026.1 GCA_902601315.1 uncultured Pelagibacteraceae bacterium | reverse complement strand
TACCGATATAAACCTAGACAATGCCGCTAACGACATTAGAGAAAGAGTATCAAGAGTAGTTGATAATTTACCAAGTGAATCTAGTCCTCCTCAAATCTTAAAAAGAGCAGCAGGATTTACTACAACTATGTGGCTAAGTCTTTCATCTCCTACATGGAATGATTTAGACCTTGGGGATTATGCTGAAAGGTACCTTGTGGATGCATTCTCAAGTGTACCAAATGTTGGGAGAATTTTAGTCGGGGGTTTAAGAGAATTAAGCGTTAGGGTATGGATTGATCCAATTAAATTAGCTGCAAACGATTTAACTATTCAAGAAGTTGAAAGAGCTTTAAGAAATGAGAATGTTGATCTTCCTGCTGGTACTTTAGAGGCAGATAATAGAGACTTAACTTTAAATATCGATAAATCTTATACAAATATAGAAACAATAAAATCACTACCAATTAAAAAAGTAAAAGATAAAGCAATATTATTATCTGATGTCGCAAATATAGAATTTGGACCTGTCTCTGAAAAAACTCTGTTTAAAGCACAAAGAAAAAATGCAAAAAATTTAAAAACTGTAGGAATTGGTATTTATGCTAGAAGTGGTGCTTCTACAGTTGAGCTATCTAACCAAATTAAAAAAAAAATAAATCAAATAAAACCCACATTGCCAGATGGTTTAAATCTTGAAATTGCTTTTAATAGAGCAACATATGTTGGAACTGCTATTCAAGAAGTATATAAAAGTTTAATTATTGCTTTTGTATTAGTTGTATTAATCATTTATTTATTTCTAGGAAATTTAAAAGCTGTCATCGTGCCTGCAATTGCACTTCCAGTAAGTTTAATTGGATCTTTTTTGGGCTTATATATTTTTGATTTATCAATAAACATTTTCGTTTTACTAAGTTTTATACTAGCGATCGGAATTATAACAGATGACTCTGTTATAATGACTGATGCAATTTATACGCGTATTGAAAAAGGAGAAACTTCTCTAGTTGCTGCATATAAGGGATCAAAACAAATTACCTTTGCAATTATTGCAACAACATTAATTTTAGTGGCGGTATTTTTACCTCTAATTTTTATAAAGGGTATCTCAGGTACACTATTTAGAGAAACTGCTATAGCTTTATCTTTTTCAATCGTTGTTTCCTCATTTGTTGCTCTTACTCTGTCTCCGATGCTAGGTAGCAAATTTTTGAGTAAAAAAGAAAAAAAAGGTTTATTTGTTAAAAAGTTTAATAATTTATTTAAATCCTTCTCCGAAGGTTACATCGAAACCTTAGGATATTGGTTAAATAAAAAAAAAATAATATCAGGATTTATAATATTTGTGGTCTTAGGGTCTATTTTCCTTTTCAATTTCACAAAAAAAGAATTAATACCTATTGAGGATCGAGGTGCATATTTAATAATTGGTTCAACAGATGAAGGAAGTTCTTTTGAATACACACAAGATAAAGCACAAATTATTGAAAGTAGATTATTAAAACTTCTTGAGGCTGAAGATAGTCCTTATGAAAGATTAATTATGCGTGTTCCAGGATTTGGAAAATCAGCAACCACATACAACAGTTTTATTATAATAGCATTACTAGATGAATGGAAAAATAGAAAAAAAGGTAGTCAGACAGTTTTAAGAGAAGCTATTGGAAAGATAGTCACTGTTCCACAAGCTTTTGCTTTTCCAATTTCTCCACAATCTATAAGAGTATCTAATTATAACAAACCAGTTCAAATGGTTATTTATGGTACTAGTTATGAGGAACTAGAGAAAATTCAAAATGAGGTAATTCAAACTCTTAGAAATAATAGAAATCTTTCGAGAATTGAGAGTGATTACACAAAAAATAAACCTGAAGTAAAGTTAATTACAAATAAAAATAGAGCAAAAGATTTGGGTGTTTCAACAGAAACAATAGGAAGAACTTTGGAAACATTTTATGGAGGAAAAAGAGTTACTTCATTTAATAGGATGGGAAGAGAATATCCAATTATTTTACAACAATATCTTGTAGACAGAAGAAATAAAGATGGAATTTCAAAAATACATGTTAGATCAGAAACAAGTGGTAAACTTATATCCCTAGCAAGTTTAGTAGAGTTTGAAGAGAAAGGTACAGCAGAGACTTTACCAAGGTATAATCGACAAAGAGCTGTTACCATATCTGCAGCAATTGACGAAAATTATAGTCTAGCTGAGGCAATTAAGTACTTACAAATTACAATGAATAATTTAGCACCACAAAATAAAATCACTTGGAAAGGTAAGTCTGAAGAGTTAAAGGAAACTAGCAATGAGATCTTTATTATTTTTGCTTTAGCATTAATTACCGCATATCTAGTAATGGCCGCAACATTCAATTCATTTATTCATCCATTCATCATAATTTTAACGGTTCCACTTGCTGTGTTTGGAGGATTGATATTTATTTTATTTTTAAATAGTTCAATAAATATTTTTTCACAAATCGCTCTAGTAATTTTAATTGGTATATCTACAAAAAACAGCATTTTAATTGTTGACTACGCTAACCAAATAAGAAGAACAGGTGCAAAAATAGAATCAGCAATTAAAGATGCTTGTAAACTAAGAATAAGACCTATCATTATGACTTCTTTAAGTACTATGATTGCAATGTTGCCTTTGGTTATTGGAAATATTGGACCTGGAGCAGGTGAAGGATCAAGATTAGCTGTCGGATCAACAATTTTAGGTGGAATGATAATTTCAACATTTTTTACTTTGTACATAACTCCAACAATGTATTTGGCTCTTGCAAAAAATACTAAAAGAATAGATGCCGTAGATTTAGAGCTAAAAAAACAATTAAACTAAAAAATAATATACCTTTTAGTTGATAAGGAATTTTTACATTCATTAAGTTGTTTTTTATATTTATTTGAATTGTTCTCTACCTTTTTTGCCAAAAGGATAACTTTTTGATTTTTTTGGTAATTTTTGTATCCACCCCATCCCTCGTGATAAGCAAGATATTGTCTGAAACTGTCATCTAATGGTATTTTAAGTACAGATTTTGTTTTGTTTGTGTACCACCCAATAAAATCAACACTATCTTTAAATCTTGCCCTTGATGCAAATTTATTTCCAGTCTCGTCTTTGTATTGTTTCCACGTTCCTTTGACAGCTTGTGAATATCCAAAAGAACTTGAAGGACGTTTGTAAGGTATAACCTTAAAAATTTTTTGTCTTTGTGGCTTTGCCAACCAATCAAAATCTGATTCCATTTTAATAATAGCTAGTTGTAAATAAACTGGGGTACCCCATTTCTTCTCTGTTTTTTTTGCATGTTTATACCAAAAATATTTTTCAGAAAAAATTGAACAACTATTTGCTGTATTTTTTGGCACAGATGAACATGCAGACATAAATAAAAATGAAATTAAAACTATTAATTTTTTTGATCGAATCACTAATTAGTTTATAAGTTATCTGTTTTTTTTTCTCCAGACCCACGGATATTCAAATTTAGTTTTCCATAATCCAAGTTTATTTTTTTTTGCAAAATTCTCATATTCTTGGTACTTTTTTTTGGAGTATTTAACATAATCAAATGCGTAACCATTTTTCACCATATAAACCGATAAACTTTCATTATTGACAAAACATTCTGCTAGAATTCTATTATATCTGTCATTATTTTTCTCAATAAAACATTTTACAATTTGATTATCGATTTTTTGAGTTAGTTTTTTTTTTGAAATTTCGCCGCAAAAAATTTTTTCAGTTTCAATCTTACAGGTTTGTTTCTTACCTCTAAAAAAACTTTCTGGAGCATCAATACCTGAAAATCTAATTTTTTTTTTATCTAAAATAATTGTGTCACCATCTATTACTAAAACATTTTTTGAGGATATTTGTTCTATATCTGAGAAAGAATTGCTACAAAATAAAAACGTAATGAATAATTTAATTAAAGTCTGCTTTAGCCTTTTCATTCATCTCGTTCATTTTACTGCGAATTTCGTCATCAGAAATGTTGAAGCTTTCCAAATCGCTTTTAATTTTTCTAAATACATCTTCATCACCAGCTTCTGCAAAATCTGCTTTTATAACTGATTGTATATAATCCTTAGTTTGTTCCTCACTATATCCCATAATTTTTGATCCCCATTCTCCTAGATATTTATTTCTTCTTGCGCTTATTTTGAATTCTTTTTCTTCGTCATGAGCAAACTTTTTTTCAAAACCTTTTTTTCTATCTTCGAAAGAGTCCATTTCTTATCCTCTCAATTTAAAATTTAATACATGGTTAAGATATTATTATATTAATATTTCAAATATCTTTAGTATGTATATATTCTATATTAAATATATTAAAATGGGACATTTAATTTTGATAAGACATGGCCAAAGTGAATGGAATTTACAAAATAAGTTTACAGGATGGGTTGATGTCGAACTCTCTCCACAAGGCAAACTTGAAGCATGTAAAGCAGGTGAACTTATAAAAGAATTAAATTTTAAAATTGATTACTTTTTTTGCTCCTATCAAAAGAGATCTATAGATACTCTTAAGCTTATATTAAACACAATCAGAGAAAAAGATGATCAAATTATAAAAGCATGGGAGTTAAATGAAAGACATTATGGAGCCTTAACTGGTTTAAATAAAGATGAAATGAAAAAAAAGTTAGGAGAAGAGCAAGTTCATATTTTTAGACGATCATGGGATACTCCACCTGAACCTTTAAGTAAGAATAGCCCTTATCATCCTTTAAATATTGAAACTTATAAAGATATTCCAAGAGAAAAAGTGCCTGATACTGAGTCTTTAAAAGATACCTATGAAAGAGTAATTCCTTATTATAAGTCTCAAATCGAAAATAAATTGGATAATAATATTGTTGTTTCTGCTCATGGAAATTCAATAAGATCAATGTGTAAACGTTTATTTGAACTAGATAATTATGAAGTAACTAAACTAGAGATACCAACTGGCAATCCTTTGAAAATTACATTTAATAATGATAAAAAATTAGTTGATGCAATTTATCTAGATAGAAGTAGAGCAAAAAACCTGATCAAATTTTAAGAACTTAATTTTTTATAAATATCAAGATCTGTAACATGCAAAAATTCGTTAACACTTTCGATGCCGTAAAGCTGCTTATTATTAATTTCTTTGTCCCAAACTTCAGAAATTGAAAACTTATCCTTATTAATACTTGTAAAAATACTTTTATTTAAAATTTGGCACCCAGTAAAAATATATTTATTTATATTCTCTTTTGATACCAAATTATCTTTTAAAGTAAAATCACCTTTAAATCGTTTATCGAAACTTTTAGATTTATTAACAAGCATCAAAATGTTGCTTAAGTTGTTGTCAAAATAAAATTTTTTCATTTTTTCTACTTCAATTAAATAATTATCCTGCCAGATAGTATCTGGATTTATAATCAAAAAATTTTCATCAGTATCATTATTTGCCAAATTTTTTATACCTCCTCCTGTATCTAAAATTTCTTTTTCAAAAAATAATTCTACTTCATTTTTATAATTTTTTTTTTTAATAAAATTTTCAATTTCATCTGATAGATAATGTGTATTAATTTTAATTTTTTTAATTCCACATTTCTTTAAAAAATCTATAGAGTTTTCTAATAATGTGCCATTTTTAATTTGGAGAAGAGGTTTTGGAGTAGTATTTGTTAAAGGAGCAACTCTTTTACCAAAACCTGCACACAAAATTAACCCTGTTGATATCCTCATTTTAGTCTTTTCTTTTCAGGGATGTAATTATTTAATAAAACATTAAGATCTTTAAATTTTATATCTTCTGATCTATCTTGAATTAATTTCCATGCATAGGGGATGAATTTTAAATATTTATGTTTTTTGTCTCTTAATGATAATCTTGTGAAAATACCGATTATTTTCAAGTTTCTTAAAACAGACAATATTTCAAAATCATTTTTTAATTTTTCAATTTTAATTTTTTTTTCAAGTTTACAATATGTTTGAAGTAAGCGATTCTTAAAATTTCGAGTTGTTTTAAACCTTACATCATCTATTAATGATGCTAAATCATAAGCAGGATTTCCATATACTGCATCCTGACTATCGATTAAAAATAGTTTATTCTTATGAAACATAATATTTGAAATATGAAAATCTCTATGTACTAAAACCTTTTTTTTAATTTTTAACTTTGATAACAATTTTTTAAAAATTTTATCTAGTTTATTTTTTACCTTTTTTATCTCATTTTTTGTAAGTTTTGTTGGTAGATACCACTGCGTAAATAAGTTTGCTTCTTCAATTAATTTTTTCTCAGAGTATTTAGGTAAGCGGTAATAATTTTTTTTAAAAGTTAAAGTTTTTTCTTTGTTAATTTTTTGAATTCTAATAAGTAATAAAAAAATTTTTTTGAAAATTTCAATTTTATCTTTTTTTTTTTTTAATGTACTTAAAATTGTTTCGTCTCCTAAATCCTCTATTTCTATGTAATTTTTATCATAGTTTTCTTTTAGTAATTTAGGAGCATTAATTTTACTTTTTAAAAGAAGTTGATTGATCGCATCATATATTAATAGATTCATTTTTGGATCCTTTTTACTATAAACAATTACTGATTTGTTTGAGCGATAAAAGGATCTAAAGGATGCGTCTCCTGATAATTTTTTATAATGATTTAAATTCATCAAATATTTTTAATTTTTCATAAGCAGATATTGTTAAATACCTTGAATTAAAATTTTCTCCATACTCAAAATTTATATTAATTGTATTTCTTGGCTTATGTTCACCTAGTATTTCTGGCCATTCAATTAATACAATTTTATCAAAAATATCTTCAAAAATATTCAAACTTAAAATATCCTTTTCACTCTTCAGTCTATAAAGGTCGTAATGATTTATATTAAATTTGTTTAATTTGTATTGATTCATCAAACTAAAAGTGGGGCTTGTTATTTCTGAAATATTTATTTTGTCTATTTTCTCAAGACTATTTACCAAGTAT
>CACKMS010000025.1 GCA_902601315.1 uncultured Pelagibacteraceae bacterium | reverse complement strand
TTTTTCAAAACATGAATTTAAAGGAACTGATGCAAGAAAATTCTTAGATCATGTAATGGCAGGTAAACTCCCAAAACCTGGAAGAATATCTTTATCTCCAATGTTATCTTATAGAGGAAAATTATGTGGAGACTTAACAGTTGCCTGTCTTGATGAAAATGAATTTATGGTTTTTGGATCTGGTGCAGCGCAAGAAATGCATAGACGTTGGTTTGAAAGTCACTTGGATAAATTTGATGTTAATTACAAAAATAGATCTGATGAATTTCATGGTATATCTATAGCTGGTCCAAATTCAAGAAAAGTATTGGAAAAAATAGTAAGAGAAGATGTCTCCAATGAAAAATTAAAATTTAGAGATTCTCAAAGAATGTTTGTTGGTGGCGTTCCTGCAATAATAAACCGAATTTCATTCACAGGTGAACTTGGTTACGAAATTTATGTTGCACCACACTATCAAATAAAACTTTATGAAGAGTTAATGGAAGCAGGAAGAGAGTTTAATATTAAACTATTTGGAGCAAGAGCCCTAATGTCAATGAGATTGGAGAAAAATTGGGGAGCATGGACATTAGATTATAGGCCTGATTTTAGTGCAAAAGAAACAGGTTTAGACATGTTTATAAATTGGGATAAAGATTTTATTGGAAAAGAAAAAGCCCAAACAGAAAACAGTTCTTGCAAGCTTACTCCCTTAATTGTTGAAACAAACGACATTGATGTAACAAACAATGAAGCAGTTATGAATGGAAAAGATAGTATAGGCTATGTAACATCTGGTGGATTTGCTCATTTTGTAAACAAAAGTGTGGCTTTCACTTTCATTGATAAGGAAAAAATTAAATCAGAAAATAAAATCCAAGTAGAGATTAACGGAGATCTGTTTAATTGTTCTATAATTAAAGAACCACTTTATGATCCAAGTGGACAGAAAATGAGAAGCTAATGGCACAAAAAGATGTCGGTAACAAAGTCCCGATTTATAAATTAAAAAAAACTGATGAGGTTATGGAGTACTATGATGAGTGGGGTAAAAATAATAAATATGACCAAGATATGGTTGATTGGAATTATACTGGACCTAAAGAAACTACTGAAGTTTTTATTAAGTACGAAAAAAATAAAGATGCTAAAATTTATGATGCGGGTTGTGGTACTGGGTTAGTTGGTGTTGAACTTAAAAAATATGGTTTTACGAATTTTTATGGTGCAGACCTTTCAAGAAAATTATTGGATTTAGTCCCAGCTAGTCTCTATAAAAAATTAGATCAAGTAGACTTGAACAAAAAAATAGAAGAAGAAGATAATACATTCAATGCAGTTCTATGCGTTGGCACTTTTACCTTTGGTCATGTGAAACCACCAGCTCTTGATGAATTTATAAGAATAACAAAACCAGGAGGGTTCATTTGCTTTACAATTAACGAGGGTATTCACGAAGAATATGGATTTGATAAAAAAATAAATGAATTAAATAATAAAAATAAATGGCGTGAGATCGAATTCTTTAAATCTAATTATATTGCAAGCAAAGATGTTAATGCATGGTTAGGGCTTTATGAAGTCATTTAATTATGTCTGAAATATACAATATTATAGATAAAAAAAAATTAGATATTGTAACTAAACCTATTTCAAAAGCCCATGGTTTGCCTAATGAGTGTTACACAAATAAAGACTATACTTTAATAGAGAGAAAAAAACTTTTTGAAGATAAATGGGTTGTGATTGGTGTTGCAAGTTCACTTCCAAACATAGGTGACGCCAAACCTTATGATTTGTTAGATTTACCTTTATTAATAGTTAGAAATAAACAAAATAAAATAAAAGTTTTTCATAATATCTGTAGTCATAGAGGAGTAAAACTTGTTCATAAAGAAGGAAAAATTAAAAATGTTATTAGGTGCCCTTATCATTCATGGTCATATAATTTTGATGGGGAGCTAATAGCTACACCTCATATTGGTGGAATGAATAAACATACTCACCCACGGTTTAATAAATCAAGAAGTAATCTAAAAGAAATAAGATCTTATATTTGGTTAGATTTAATTATGGTTAATATTAGCAATAATGAAATGCCATTTGATAAATACATAAAACCTTTAAGTGATCGATGGAGTAAATTTTGGAGAAATTCTGATAGAGAAATGATTAAACATTCAAATGATTATGGATATTTTAAATTGGAGGCAAAGTGTAATTGGAAGTTTGCAATTGAAAATTATTGTGAAAGTTATCATCTTCCTTGGGTTCACCCTGGTTTAAATTCTTATTCTAAAATTGAGGATCATTACCACATACAAGGGCTACCAAATCGTTTTGCAGGTCAAGGAACTGTTGTTTATAATCCAAGACTTAAAGGAAAAGAGAAATTTCCATGTTTTCCAAATTGGCCAAAAAATAAGGAAAATATAGCAGAATACGTTGCATTATTCCCAAATGTTATGCTTGGCATTCATAAAGATCATTTTTATGCATATTGGTTAGAGCCAAAAAGTAACGATTTAACTTTGGAGCATATGGAAATATATTATGTAGGTGATGGTGCAGCAAATTCAAAAAAATATAAATCTTTGAGAAAACAAAATTTTACACTTTGGGAAGATATACAAAAAGAGGATGTTGATATTATACAGGGAATGCAAATAGGTAGAAATTCCAGTGTTTATAACGGAGGAAATTTTTCTCCTGTGATGGATAACCCTACACATCATTTCCACAAATGGGTCGCAACAAATATAGCTCAATGAAATTTAGTAGAAAAATAAATCCAGAATATAAAACTTTTACAAACTTTCTCTCTAAAAAAAGAATTAGGGAAGATGAAATTGACTTTGATAAATTAAGATCTTATCGTTTAGAAAGAGTAAAAAAAGAATTAGAAAAAAATAATTTAGAAGCTTGTATTCTCTTTGACCCAGTCAATGTCCGTTATGCATTGGACACTGTAAATATGAGTGTTTTCAACATGCACAATCTTTCTAGATATTGTTTTATTCCAGTAGATGGACCAACAATACTATATGAATATTTTAATTGTGAAAAATTATCTGAGCATTTAAATTTAATTGATGAAATTAGACCAGCAATAACTTGGGATTATTTCGCCCATGGAGATCAAGCTAGTTTACAATTAAAAAAATGGATCACAGAGATAAAAGATCTTTCAATTAAGTTTTTTAAATCAAAAAAAATTGCAATCGACGTTTTAAACGGCCCAGCAGTTACTGAATTAAATAAATGTGGCGTAGAAGTAGTAGATGCAAAATCAATATTGGAGCAAGCAAGAGTTATTAAATCATCTGAGGAATTAAAATGTATGAGGGCAGCAATAGAAGTTGCAGAAATTGGTGTAAGTAAAATGAGAGAAGAGCTTAAAGCAGGGATGACTGAGGATGAGTTATGGTCAATACTTCATAAAACAAACATAGAAAATGGTGGCGAATGGATTGAATGTAGAATTTTATCATCAGGTGAAAGAACAAATCCTTGGATGCAAGAAAGTAGTAATAAGATAATTCAACAAGGGGAGATTGTTTCTTTTGACACAGATATGGTTGGTCCTTATGGATATTGTGCAGATATATCCAGAACATTTGTATGTGGAAATGATTTTAATAATAATCAGAAAGAGCTTTACTCTATATCTTTAGATCAAATTAATCATAATTCTAATCTTATCAAAGCTGAAATGTCTTTTAGAGAGTTTATAGAAAAATCATGGAAATTGCCTGAGGAATATTACGGCAATAGATATTCGGTCATGGTCCATGGAATAGGATTGTGTGATGAATGGCCTTCAATAAGGTATCCAACTGATGGTGGAGATAAAAGTGGTAGATTTCTTAAAAATATGACCATTACTGTTGAAAGTTACATAGGAAAAGTTGGAGGCAAAGAAGGCGTTAAACTTGAGCAGCAATATTTAGTTGGCGAGAATGGACTTGAATTAATGTCCCATCATCCGATAGAAGATATTTAATAATCAAAAAAAAATTAAATGAAAATTATATTAGTCATGGGTCTTCCGGGAGCAGGCAAAACAACTCTTGCGAATGAGATGGCTCCTTTATTAAATGCAAAAAGACTCAATGCTGATGAAGTAAGAAAAGCTGCTGATGATTGGGATTTTTCTGAAGAGGGGAGAGTTAGACAAGCAAAAAGAATGGCTGAATTTGCATTAAAACTTAAGTCAGAAGGTAATTTCGTAATAGCCGATTTTGTTGCACCAACACCTGAAGCTAGAGGTTTGTTTCCAGCAGACTTTAGAGTGTGGGTAGATACAATTCAAAAAGGCAGATTTGAAGATACAAATCAAATGTTTGTAAAACCAAAAAATTTTGATTTTCATGTTACAACTCAAGATGCAAAAAAATGGGCACCTAAAATAGTAGAGGAGATAAAAAAATGACTTATCAGTGGGATAACAAAAAGCCTACAGCACAAATGTTAGGAAGGTGGCAACCTTTTCATGATGGACATTATACTTTGTTTAAAGAAATTATTAGAAAAACTGGTCAAGTTTGTATCCAAATCAGAGATGTTCAAGGAGTAGATGATAATCCGTTTGATTTTGAAACAGTTAAAAAAAAAATTGAAGAAAGACTTAATCCAGAGTTTGAAGGAAGATTTAAAATAATGCTTGTCCCAAACATCACAAATATTTGTTATGGCAGAGGAGTAGGTTACAAGATTGAAGAGATTGAACTTTCAGAGGAGATACAAAAAATCTCTGCAACTAAAATTAGAGCAAAGATGAGAGAAGATGGAAAACTTAAGTAGTTTTAAATAATGAATGTAATAATCAAAAATTTAAACAATGGCATTAAAAGTGTAATTATTAATGACCCCAAAACTTATAATTCTCTTTCATATAGGACCTTAGGAGATTTAATTAAAGTTTTTAAAAAATTAGATAAGGATAAAAATACAAAAGTAATTATTCTTGAAGGTTCAGGAAATGGTTTTAGTGCAGGTCACAACTTAAAAGAAGTAAGGGGTCATAAGAATAGATCCAATCATCAAAGGCTTTTTAGTTTGTGTTCAAAATTAATGTTACAAATAGTTGAAGGCAACAAACCAGTGATAGCAAAGGTACATGGAGCCGCTTACGCAGCTGGATGTCAATTGGTTGCAAGTTGTGATCTTGCCTACAGCTCTAATTCAGCTGTATTTGCAACTCCTGGAGTTAATATTGGCTTATTTTGTAGTACTCCGATGGTGGCTGTTAGTAGAAAAGTTAATAGAAAACATATGATGAAGATGCTGCTAACAGGAGAACCAATAAAAGCAAATTTTGCAAAAGATATTGGATTAATAAATGATTATTTTCCAAAAAATAAATTAAACAAGGAAGTATTAAAATTAGCAAATGTAATTGCATCAAAATCTAATCTAACGATCAAAATTGGAAAAAAAGCTTTTTATAAGCAACTAGAGATGCCTTTAAAAAAGGCTTATCAATTTACTAGTAAAATGATGACATTAAATATGATGGCACAAGATGCAAAAGAAGGAATTTCTGCATTCTTAGAAAAAAGAAAACCTAAGTGGAAAAATAAATAAAACAATGAACGAAACTCAAATAAAAGAAGTTCTGAAAAATTCAAAAACTATTGCGATGATTGGGGTGAGTTCAGAGAAAAAAGGGGAAGACAAAAATAATTTAAAAAGAAAACCTGCAAATGTTGTAATGAAATATATGCAAGATTTCGGTTATAAAGTTTATCCAATTAATCCTTTTGCAATTGGTGAAACTATTAACGGTGAAACGGTCATAGGAAGTTTAGATGATATTGAAGAAGAAATTGATATTCTTGATGTTTTTAGACCATCTCAAGAGGCACTAAACATTGCAAAAGAAGCAATCAAAAAAAAAGTAAAAGTTTTTTGGCTACAGTATGGAATTCATAGTGATGATGCGGAGAAAATAATTAACGAAGCAAATATAAAATTCATTTCAAATAGATGTATTAAACAAGATTATCAAAAGATTTTTTTAAAATCTAATCCTGTATTTCCAGTACTTAAAAATTAAATATAATAAGCTCTATGAATAACAGTTTAGTGGATGACAAAATTAAAGAATTATTTGTAAGTTATAGGACTATTGCAATAGTAGGCGTCAGCGCAGATACAAATAAAGATTCAAATAGAATAATGAAATTTTTAAGAAATACTGGTTACAAAGTTTACCCAATAAATCCACACACAGATAATAAAATAATAAATGGTGAAAAGGTATATAAGAGCCTAAAGGAAATAAATGATCATGTGGGAATTGTTAATGTTTTCAGACCCATTGAAGAAGTAGAGGATATTGCCAAACAAACAATAAATATTAAGTCGAATGTTTTATGGTTACAACTTGGTATACACAATGAAAACGCAGCAAAGATAGTTAGTGACAATAAAATTTATTATATTTCCAATAAATGTATAAAAATTGAGTACGAGAGACTTTTTAGAAAAATTTAAAATGAAAAAAATATTTTTAATATATGGACATTACAATGATAGCTCTTTTAATTCAGCAATAAAAGATACCTTCATCAAACAAGCAAATGAAATTGGTCACAAGGTTGATTTTGTTGACTTGTATAAGGAAAAATTTGATCCAGTATTTGATGGTGAAGATAAAGACGAAACTGTAAAAGATCATAGAAGAAGAATAGAAGAAAGTGATGTTATTACTTTAATAGCTCCTATCTGGAATTTTAGAATGCCAGCAATTGTCGAGGGTTGGATAGATAAAGTGCTTGCCCCACCATGGGCTTTTAGATTTAAAAAATTATTTGGAAATTATGGATACCCTATTGGAAATCTTAAAGGAAAAAAAGCAGTAGTTTTTTGCACTTATGGATCCCCTCAGTTTGCTGTAAAAACCTTTTTTTATAATATGCCGACAAAAAGATTAAGAAGGGGTGTTTTCAATATATGCGGCATAACGGATGTTACATATAGAAGATACTTTGCTGTACCATTTGTGTCAGATGAAAAAAGAAAAAAATTTCTTGATGATGTTAAAAAAACAACTTCAAAAATTTAGAATTTTTTTATCATTCTTAACATTTA
>CACKMS010000024.1 GCA_902601315.1 uncultured Pelagibacteraceae bacterium | reverse complement strand
GATTTAACCAATCTTGAAAAAATAAACTTCATTCCTATATGTAATTTGTAAGTCGCCTAATGGGGCTTACATATATATACTTGCTTAACAAAGGAGGAAATTATGACAAGTAAGGATCTATCTATCTTCAATTCATTAAGGCCGTTTTCTATTGGTTTCGACGATATGTTCGACCAATTCGAAAATATGCTTGGAAATGGAGGTTTGAGCATGCAATCAAACTATCCGCCATACAACATCAGAAGAACTGGACAAGACAAATACTCTATAGAGGTTGCGCTTGCTGGCTTCAGTAAAAATGATGTTGAAGTTGAATTTGAAGATAATTTATTAACTGTAAGAACAAAACAAGTTGATAAGTCAGAAAATAAAATAGATGATGGTGAAATAATTCACAAAGGCATATCTCAAAGACATTTTGCGAGATCATTTACAATTGCTGACGATGTAAAAGTAAATGGCGCTCAACTAAAAGATGGTCTTTTAACTATTGCTTGTGAAAGAATAATACCAGAGCATAAAAAAAGAAAACTTATTGAAATCAAATAAGTAAAACCTTGCTTGTGGGGTTAAGCCCCACAGGTTTAAAAACAACCGCTTGAATTAAATCCTATAATTGTACCTGAAGAATTAATCTCGAACTTTCTGTCACAAGGTAAGCCATATTTTTTAGTTTTATAAACTAAAGTTTCATTCCCAAGTTCATTAACAAAATCCTCTGTAGGTGCTCCAAGTTCCATTTTTAATTCACTAACTTGTTTGCCTACGAATTGTCCATATTTCTCATTCTCTTTTTCTGCAACTTCATCTGATTTATTTTTGATTGTTTGACAAGCAGATAGGAGAATTAAAGAGAACATAGAGATTAAAATAAATTTTATTTTCATGAACATGTTATGATAAATTATAACCACGAAAATAAGGCAAATTTAAACCCCACAGTTGAAAAATGTTAATAATTCAATCTAAAATCGCGAATTTCAATTAAGAATATAATAAAGATAGTCCTTTAGGAGGAACGAATGTTAGATAATTATTTTAATTATAAAAAACATAAAACAGACTTTCGCACTGAAGTCATAGCCGGTGTAACAACATTTTTAACTATGGCTTACATTATGTTTTTAAATCCATTTATACTTTCAGGTGAATTTGCTGGACCTGAAAAAGGATTTTTTGATTTTGGGGCAGTTTACACGGCAACAATTTTAGCAACTGCTCTTGCGTGTTTTATAATGGCATTTTATGGAAAAACATGGCCTATCGGATTAGCTCCAGGAATGGGAATTAATGCTTTTGTTGCATTTGGAGTTTGTGCAGGAATGGGATACACGCCACAAGAGGCTTTAGGTGCTGTACTTGTTGCAGGTGTATTGTTTTTAATTATATCTCTCACACCAATTCGAGCTTGGTTAATTAACTCAATTCCAAGAAGCTTAAAGTTAGGTATTGGAGCAGGTATAGGATTATTTTTAGCGATTATTGGATTACAAATTATGGAAGTTGTTGTTGACGATCCAGTAACTTTAGTAAAACTTGGAGACTTAAGTAATCCATTAGTTTTATTAGGTTGTGCAACTTTTATTGTAATTGTGGTGCTTGAAAAAATGAATGTAAAAGGAAATATTATTATTGGTATTTTAGCGTTCAGTATAATTTCGTGGGCAACTGGTCTTGCAAACTTTAATGGTATAGCAAGTGCTCCACCTCCTATGACATACCTTTTTGAATTTGACTTATCTGCGGCTATGACAGCAGGTATGTCGACTGTTATCTTTACCCTACTTTTTATCGATTTTTTCGACACTGCAGGAACATTAACATCAGTTGCTAATGTTGCTGGCAAAGTTGATAAAAAAGGTAAAGTTCAAGATATAAATAAAGCAATGTTATCAGATAGTGTTAGTACTGTTGCAGGTGCAATGATGGGAACCACTACTGTAACAAGTTATGTGGAGTCTGGTGCTGGTGTAAAAGCAGGTGGGAAAACAGGAATGACATCTTTAGTTGTTGGGCTTCTATTTCTTTCTTGCATATTTTTTGCACCATTAGCAACTAGTTTACCAAAACAAATTGATGGTGCTGCTCTATTATTTGTTTCAGTTCTTTTTGTAAGAAACATTACAGATATTGAGTGGAATGATATAGGTGAATCAGCCCCAGCAATACTTGCAATGATAACGATGCCATTAACTTACAGTATCAGCAATGGTATTGCCTTGGCATTTGTATCTTATGCATTAATAAGATTATTTACAGGAAAAGCTTCCGATACTTCTCCTGCAATATGGGTTATTGCGGTTTTAAGTTTAATTAGTTTCGTAGTAGCTTAAATAATTATCTAAATGGGCTAGAGTTAATCTCTAGCCCTACTTTGTTTTTCAATTACTTCATCAATAGACATTTCCTCGTAATGCTCTGTAGGTTGTACTATCCATGGATCGTTGTTGAGCTTAATTGGACAAAAATCTGGTGTAAATTTAGATGATTTTTTCTTCCATAAACAAGCAGTTTTAATTTCTTGAATTTGATTTTTAATTGGTTGGTAATTTTTCAACCATTCTATGCTTTTATTTAATGTAAGACCCGTGTCAGACAGGTCATCAACCAATAAAACTTTTTTAAAGTCTTCCTCTTTAGCTATAGAGCTTATATCTCTAGCAAAAACTAATTCTCCTTGTTTATCTTCCATGCCTTCGCCAGAGTAACTTTGGATTACTATATAAGCTGTAGGTAACTTTAAAATCCTCGATAAAATATCAATTATAGGCGCGGCGCCTCTCATAATTCCAACTAATACAGTTGGTTTAAAATTATTATTTATTTCTAATGCAAGTTTTTCTACTGTGTCCAGGTATTCTTCAAAACTGATTATTAATTTTTCTGACATAAAATCTGGTATCATAAATTTTAAAATTTAAAAAGGAGAAATATAATGAAAGGATATTGGATAAGTTTATATACAAAAATTGAAAACCAAGAAAACTTAAAAAAATATGCTAGAGCAGCAACACCAATTATTAAAAGTTATGGAGGTGTACCTCTAGTAAGAGGAGGAAAGAGTCAATCTTTCGAGGGAGATAATTTTTTAAGAACAGTTGTTTGGGAGTTTCCAAATTATCAAAAGGCAATTGAATGTCATGACTCAAAAGAATATCAAAAAGGTTGGGCGTTAGCTAAAGATACAACTGTTCGACACATGCAAGTTGTAGAAGGATTTAGTACTGAATAGGTTCGTCATCTATAGATCTCCATAAATACCATGTTGCTACTGAACAATATGGGGAAAATCTAATTTTTAATTTTTCTACAAAATTATTTGGTGGCAAATATTTTTTTTTATAATTATTTGATATAGCTCTCAATAAACCAATATCTTGAACAGGCCAAATATTTGACCTGTTATAGGTAAATAAAAGTATCATCTCAGCAGACCATCTGCCTATCTGTCTCAATTCTGATAAATATTCAATGGCTTGCTCGTCTGACATATTTTTTATTAAATTAGGTTTAAATTCTTTGTTAAGCATTTTTTCAGCTAACGACTTAATTCCTTTTACTTTTTGCCTGCTTAATCCACAGCTTTTTAATTGCGTGAAGGTTAATTTTTTAATTGTTTTAGGAGAAATTTTATTCTTGCATTTTTTTTTAAACTTTAAAAATACAGAATTAGCAGCCGCTACACTAATCTGCTGACCAATAATACTTTTACAAAGTGAAAGAAATATATTTTTTCTAGTTGTAAGCGAAGCATCAGAATATTTTTCAATTAATGTTTTCATTACTCTATCCTTTGATGATAAATATCTCCTTGCTTTATTCCAATATGATGGCGGTTTACTCATGTCTTACAACTGTTAACTGTTTTTTGAGATATATCTCTCTTCTAAAAATAATTAATGATGAAATTATTACCAAACCTGCACCCATCAAAGTTTTTATTGTTGGTATCTCTCCCCAAATTAGATATCCAAAAAATATAGCAAAAACTAAAGCTAAATATTTAAGAGGAGTAACTAATGATACCTCAGAATATTTATATGATTGACTTAACCATAAATTTGCAACGCCTCCAAAAAAACCTATAAAAGATAAAAATGCAAGGTCATATAGACTTGGCATAATCCACCCATAAGGTATTGTAAATAAGCTTAATAAAGTGATTGCTACTGAAAAATAGAGAGAAATTAACCAAACTGGCTCTGTTTTTGACAACTGTCTAATAGCAATTGCTACATAAGATAATCCTAAACAAAAAATTACAGGGTATATATAATAAATGTTAACTGAACTTAAACCTGGCTCAGTAATAATAATTATTCCAACAAAGCCTATAATTACTGCTAACCATCTAAATATGCCAACTTTTTCTCTCAATAAAAAAATTGAAAATATAGTTGTGAATATAGGTGCAGCAAATGAAATACTTACTACTGTCGCTAATGGCAAATTTCTTAAAGCTATAAATATTGCAACTAGAGCAATTAATCCAAAAGCACATCTTAAAAAATGTAACCCTGCCCTCTTAGTGTAATAAAAATTTTTTCGTCTATCTGATGGTATAATAAATAAATAAAAAATGACGCCAAAAAATCCCCTAAAAAATAAAACTTCACCCAAAGGGTAATGTTGAGACCATTTTACAATTATATCCATTACTGAAAATGCACATACAGATAGAAACATGTACAAAAATCCCAATTGATTTTTAGAGAGCATGTTATTATCTTTAAATCAAATACATTAATTATCAATGGAAATAGCAATTTTAGCACTTGGATGTTTTTGGGGTCCTGAACAAAAATTTAGTAAGATAGATGGAATAATTAGAACAGAGGTTGGCTATTGTGGAGGTAATACTGAAAGAACAACTTATAATGATGTTTGTACTGGAACAACTAACCATGCTGAAGTTGTTAAACTTGAATACGATGAAAAAACTATCACTTACGCGGATATATTAAAATATTTTTTTGAATTTCATGATCCTACTACGCTTAACTCTCAAGGTTATGATTTTGGTACACAATATAGAAGTGAAATTTTTTATTTAAATGAAAAACAAAAAATGTCTGCTGAAAAAATGATTGAAGCTGAAAATAAAAAGTTAAATGGAAAAGTGGTGACACAACTATCGCTCTTAAAAAATTACTGTACAGCAGAAGAATATCATCAGAAATATTTAGATAAAAAATTCTAATGTATTTAGTTTCCACAGATTGGTTAATAGGAAATTTAAGTCATGTAAAAATAATAGATGCCTCATGGCATCTGCCCTCGACAAATAGAGATGGATTTGATGAATATAAAATTGAACACATTGAGAATTCAATTTTTTTTAATTTAGATGAGTTTTCAGAAAAAAATACTGATCTTCCTCATATGCTATCAGATGCTAAAACTTGGTCAAAAAATATCTCAAAGCTTGGTATAGAAAACAAAGATAAAATAATAATCTACGACAACTCTGATGTGTTAAGTGCATGCAGATGTTGGTACAATTTTATTTATTACGGTCATAACCCCAAAAATGTAAGTGTTCTTGATGGAGGACTAGGTAAGTGGAAAAAAGAAAAAAAACCTACATCAAAAGAAAAAGTTAACTTTAAAGAAACGAAATATGAAGCTGTTGAAAATAGAAATATGGTAAAAAATAAATCTGAGATTGATTTAAATATTAAGACTAATGAATTTTTAGTTTTAGATGCCAGAAGCGAAGAAAGATTTTTTGGAAAAGTATCTGATCCTAGAAAAAATGTTAGAAGTGGATCGATAACGAACTCACACTGTTTGCCATTCACCAATATTATACGATCAGACAAAACATTTAAAAATATTGACGAAATTAAACAAATATTTAATCAAATAAATCCTGATAATAATAAATTGTTAGTTTTTTCTTGTGGCTCAGGAGTTTCAGCTTGTATATTAGCACTTGCATATTCTTTGGTTGATAATAAATATGTGCCTACCATTTACGATGGTTCATGGGCAGAGTACGGAAAAATAGAATAAAAAATTAAATGAAAAGATCATCTAAAATTACAACAGTTATATTTATATTTTTTTTTATTATTGCAGGAGTAATCATTGCAAGAACAATGATTGGAAATCATTTCAAAAAAAAATTTAGTAAAATGCCGCCTCCTGGCGTAATAGTAACATACGCTAAAGAAAGGATTTTTGAAAATAATATAAGTACTTTTGGTACTGCAGTACCTATTCAAACTCAAGCGTATAAAATAGAAAAATTTGAAATAATTAAACCAATAGTATTTAACCGAAAAGTTAAAAAAGGTGATATAATAGTCGAATTAAAAAATAGGAAAATTTTTGCTCCATTTGATGGGATTATTGGTAAAAAAGAATTCTCCGAGGACGTTGAAGTTTCAAAATCATCACTTTTAATAAATTTAGATGACTCATCAACAATATATTGTGACGTTCAAATCCCAGAGATCTATTTTCCTTTTATTGAGGTTGGATTACCAGTCAAAATTGAATACTCCGGCTCTGCAAAAAAATATTTTGATGGAGTAGTAGACTCCATATCAAGTAGAATTACAGAGGACACAAGATCATTACCTATCAGAATTAAAATAGATAATCAAAAAGGTGAAATTTTACCTGGATCTTTTCTTGAAGTCTCAATTAGATATAATGTAAGAAATAATTTGGGTGCACCTGATACAAGCACAATTGTAGAGGGAGACAATGTATTTATTTATAAAGTAAATAATGAAAACAAAGCAATAAAAACTAAAGTTAACATAGGTGATCGTTTTAATGGATTTATTGAAATTAAAGACGGCATAAATTCTGGAGACAAGATTGTAGCTGAGGGATTAAAAAAAGTCAGACCAAATTTAGAAATAAAGCCAATTGAAAAAGGTGAAAAACAGAAAGCATCGACATGGGGGGGAAAAAAAACTACTAAAAGTGAAACGACAAAAGGAAAATTTGATTGGCTTAAAAAGTTAAATATTTTTAAAAAATCTGAAGCTGAGAAAAAAAGCTAAGATAAACATCTATAATGAATCTTACAGAAATAAGCATTAAAAGACCGGTAGTAGCATGGGTGATGTCTTTAGTATTGGTTATTTTTGGAATGTTTGTTTTCTCA
>CACKMS010000023.1 GCA_902601315.1 uncultured Pelagibacteraceae bacterium | reverse complement strand
ATTATTTCCTGCAGTATTCCACAAATTTTTGATTGATTTATCAATATATCATTTGGAAGTTTAATATTTATCTTTTCATTGATATGTTTTTTAATGACTTTTTTAACTACATTTAAATTTATTTTAGTTATATTTTTTATAGATATGTTTTTTTTTATAGGAAAAAAAATAGATAAAAAAATATTCCCATAATTTGATATCCACCTATTTGTTCCTTGGCCTCTTCCTTTATATTGGCTTTCTGAGATTACTACACCAAATTTTTTTTTCTGATTAATTAATCTTATTGCTGTAGAATTTGTACTTTTAACCTTTTTAAATGGAAATATTTTCAATTTCATTAAATAATATTTATTTTTGAAACTATCTCAGTTAAGCCGCTGGGATAAATAAAGTATGCTAAAATAAATATAGTTGATACAGCCAATGTAAACTTTAATCCAAGATGATGGTCTGTCTCAAATTTTTCTTTTTCTTTATCAAAATATATAATTTTAATAATTCTTAAGTAATAAAAAGCAGCTATGACCGTAGACAGTAATCCTACAATTGCTAAAAAATACATTTTTTGTTCAATTACAGCCATAAATACATAAAATTTAGCAAAAAAACCTGCAAGTGGAGGTATGCCTGCAAGCGAAAATAATATTATTAGTAATGAAAATGATAACAATGGATGATTTTTGGAAAGACCAGATAAATCTTCAATACTTTCATAATACTCATTATTTCTTCTGAGCATGAACATGCAGCTAAAAAAAGCTAAATTCATAACTAGGTAAATTGCAATATAGCTTATAGATCCTTGTATTCCCTGATTTGTTCCAGCAGCTAAACCAGTTAAAGCATATCCCATATGCCCTATCGAACTGTAAGCTATCAGTCGTTTTAGATTTTTTTGTCCTATTGCAGCCACGGCTCCAAAAATCATAGATGCAATAGATAAAAATATAATAATCATTTGCCATTGATCGTTCATTTCACTAAATGGGACATACAAAAATCTTATAAAAACCGATAAAGCTGCAATTTTTGGCAGTACTGCAAAAAATGTTGTTACTGAAGTTGGGGATCCTTGATAAACATCCGGAGCCCACATGTGAAATGGAACTGCAGAGATTTTAAATGCCAATCCAACTAATATAAAAACAATACCAAAAGTAATTCCATATTGGCCTGAGCTTGAGTTTTCTAGAATAATATTAAAATTTGTAGATCTCGAGAAACCATATATTAATGAACAACCATAGAGTAACAGACCTGATGACAGAGCGCTAAGTACAAAATATTTAAGACCAGACTCTGTAGAGAGAAGATTTTCTCTATTAAAAGATGCAAGTACATATAGTGCTAAAGATTGTAATTCAAGACCCATATAAAATACAATTAAATCGTTTGAACTGATCATTACCATCATTCCTAAAATAGAACTTAATATTAAAATTGGATATTCCATTTTGTTAATATTATTTATTTCAATATATTTTGAAGAAGTAAGCATTACAAAAATCCCAGAACCAATGGTCAATAATTTCATGAATGTTGCTAAACTATCAACCTTGTAACTATTGTTAAAAATTGATAAATCTGAAAATTGGTAAAGATTTAATAATAAAGCAAACAGTATAATCAAACTGAGAGTTGTTAAATTATATATTAATTTTGAACTATTATTTTTAAAAACCCCAAATAGAAGCAAAAACATTATTGTTAGTGATAAAAATATTTCAGGTAAGATTATTTCTAAATTTTCCATTATTTCTTTGCAATACTTTGTGTTAAATTTGTATTATAGTTATCTATTAAACTGGTTACAGATATTTCAATTGAATTTATTAATGGCTCTGGATAAAATCCAAAAAATATAATTGGTATTGCTAATAAAATTAGAATTAGTAACTCATATTTTTTTAGATCTTTCATGCTTTTAATTTGTTCATGAATTATTTCACCAAAAACAACTCTTTTGTACATCCAAAGTATGTAAGCTGCTCCTAAAATAACACCTAAACTTGCAATAGTTGCAACTAGAAAACTTTTTTTGAATGCGCCCATTAGAATTAGAAATTCGCCAATAAATCCACTTGTCCCTGGAAGTCCTAGAGAACCTAGGGCAAATATCATAAATACAACACCATATTTTGGCATCACAGTTACTAACCCACCGTATTTTTTTATCAATCTTGTATGATTTCTATCGTAAACAACACCAACGCTTAAGAATAGAGCTGCTGACACCAATCCATGACTGATCATTTGAAAAATACTGCCCTCAATGCCTTGTTGAGTCATAGTAAAAATTCCAAGTGTTACAAAACCCATATGCG
Organism: uncultured Pelagibacteraceae bacterium; assembly: GCA_902601315.1. GTDB lineage: Bacteria > Pseudomonadota > Alphaproteobacteria > Pelagibacterales > Pelagibacteraceae > Pelagibacter. Next base: position 4,871 of record CACKMS010000023.1, on the reverse strand, counting down.
CAACTGAAGAATAAGCAATCAATTTTTTCATATCTTCCTGCATTAGAGCAACTAAAGATGTATAAATAATTGCAATCAAACTTAATGCAAAGACAAGTGGCACAAAATATTCAGAAGCTATTGGAAATAATCCTACAGAAAATCTTATAAATCCATACCCAGCCATTTTTAGTAATATTGCTGCAAGCAAAACAGATCCAACAGTTGGTGCCTCAACGTGAGCATCTGGCAACCAAGTGTGCACCGGCCACATAGGTGTTTTTACTGCAAATGAACTAAAGAAAGCCAGCCATAAAAGTTTTTGATATTGTTCTCTAATTCCAATTTCATACAACTTTTCAACATCGGTTGTTCCAGATATCCAATAAATAGATATTATTGCAATCAACATTAAAACTGAACCAAGCAAAGTATATAAAAAGAATTTGAAGGCTGAATAAACTCTTCTTTCGCCACCCCAGATACCTATAATTAGGAACATTGGTATTAACCCACCTTCAAAAAATAAATAGAAAATTACTAAATCTAGGGAGCAGAAAACTCCAATCATTAGAGTTTCCATTATAAGTATTGCTATTAAAAAATCTTTTAAACGGTGTTCAATTGTTGAAATTACAGAAATTATACAAATTGGTGTTATAAAAGTTGTAAGTAAAATAAATAAAATTGAAATCCCATCAACTCCTACTTTATAGTTAATAAAACCAGATAACCATTCTCTATTTTCTACAAATTGAAAATTAATAGAAGATTTATCAAAAATTAACCAAAGATATATTGATAGAATAAAGTTAGCTAATGATATGAATAATGCAACATATTTACTACTTTGATATTTACTATTTGATGATTTTGTAAATAAAATAAATAAAGCACCAATAGTTGGTAATATTATTAAAGATGAAATGATTGGAAAGTCCATTATACTAAAATTAATAAAGTTAGTAAAACTGAGAAACCAAGAAGCATTATAAATGCATATTGGTAGATATATCCACTTTGAAATTTAACAGCTCTAGCTGAAAAATTTTTTATCAGTTCAGATATTCCATCAGGTCCAAATCTATCAATGACCGACCCATCAATTTGTTTCCATAAAAATTTTCCAATTCTTTTTGACGGATTTACAAAAATAAAGTCATAAAGTTCATCGAAATACCATTTTTTTTGTAAAAAAATATAAAGTGGTTTATTTATTCTAACAATTTCATCCACAACTGACACATTTCTTACAAATAGATAAAAAGATAATGGTATTGATATAACAACTAGAGATGGGGTTAAAAATAAAAACCAATTAGGCGGATGATCTGTACTTAATGGTTCAAGAAATTTAATTGAATTATTCCAAAATGCATAGGATAGTTCTTTCCCAATAAATAGATCTTTAAATAGCATACCAGCAAAAATTGCACCAATTGCTAGAAGAATAAGCGGTAGAAGCATTGTTGGTGGTGACTCATGCATACTATCAATATTTATTTCTGAATTATTATAAGAACCATGAAAAGTTTTAAAAATAAGTCTCCATGAATATATTGACGTTAAAAAAGCTGTGAAAATTCCAATGTAGGCTGCATATATTCCAAAATTGTTTCCACTTAAATATGCAAACTCAATAATTGCATCTTTTGAGTAAAACCCCGATAGCAAAGGAAATCCAGTGAGTGCTAGGGTTCCAATTATCATTAAACTATATGTGTAAGGTAGTTTTTTCCATACACCTCCCATTAAATTAATATTTTGCTCGTCTTTAAAGGAATGAATTACAGAACCAGAGCCTAAAAATAAAAGCGCTTTAAAAAAAGCATGAGTAAATAAATGAAACATTGCAACATTATATGCCCCAACGCCTGCTGCAAAAAACATATAACCTAATTGACTGCAGGTTGAATATGCAATAATTTTTTTAATATCTGACTGAACTAAAGCAACACTGGCAGCAAAAATTGCTGTTACCATTCCAATAATAGTTACAACAGATAAAGCTAATTCAGAATATTCATAAATTGGTGAACATCTTACGACCAAAAATACTCCAGCTGTTACCATTGTTGCAGCATGAATAAGTGCTGATACTGGTGTAGGGCCTTCCATTGCATCTGGTAACCATGTATGAAGTAAAAATTGTGCAGATTTACCCATTGCACCAACGAATAAAAGTAAACAAATTAAATCTACAGAATTGATATTAAAACCAAGAAAATTTAATTTCTTATCTAATATATTTGGGATTTGTTGAAAAACTTCATCGTAGTTAACTGTCCCAAATAAGTAAAAAATTAAAAAAATACCTAAAGCAAATCCAAAATCCCCAACTCGGTTTACAATAAATGCCTTAATCGCCGCTTTATTTGCACTTTCCTTTTTAAACCAGAACCCGATTAAAAAGTATGAACACAATCCAACACCTTCCCAACCAAAAAATAATTGTATAAAATTATCAGAAGTAACAAGAGTTAACATTGCAAATGTGAATAATGATAAATAGGACATGAAACGTGACTTATGTGGATCATGAGACATGTAACCAATTGAATATATATGGACTATAGCTGAGACCAATGTAACAACGACAAGCATAACTGCAGAAAGTGGGTCGATATTTACTGACCAATTTACATTAAGACTTCCTGAATTTATCCATGTAGCAATAATTAAATTTTCTGAGTATCCAGTTGCTATGACATTATACAAAACGATAACTGATAAAAAAGCTGATATAGAAACAAACAAACTTGTAACTAATTGAGATGCTTTATCTCCAATTAATTTTCCAAAAAATCCAGATATTATTGATGCAGCTAGTGGTAAAAATAAAATATAATATCCCATTTCATCCTTTTAAACTATCAATCTCTTCAACTCTGATTGTTCCAGAATTCCTATAATAAATAACTATAATTGCTAGTCCTATGGCAGCCTCTGCTGCGGCTACTGTTAATATAAATAGTGTAAAAACTTGACCACTGAGATCATTAATAAAAATAGAAAAGGAAACCAAGTTAATATTCACAGATAACAAAATTAACTCGATACTCATAAGAATAACAATAACGTTTTTTCTATTTAAAAAAATACCAACCACTCCAATAGTAAATATAATGGCAGCAAGAGTTAAATAATGACCGAGACCAATACTAAGCATCTATTTTAACTCCCTTTTTTGTTTCTACATCTATCAATTCAACACCTTCGTTTCTTTCTCTGGAAATTTGTCTTAAATAGCTTTGTGTTTTTACGCCAGCTCTTTTTCTAAAAGTGAGGACAATTGCTCCAATCATAGCAACTAAAAGAACCATTCCTGATAATTGAAATAAGTGTACGTAATCAGTGTAAATAACATTACCTAATGACTGCGTATTTGTTAAATTTAAATTCAGATTTATATTAATAGAATCTTGAAGTTCAGCTTTGTACTTCCAACCACCAATGACAATTAGTAATTCTGAAAAAATTATTAAACTTACTAGGAGACCTATAGGTATATGAGAGCTGCTATCACTTGCAACAAACCATTCATTTTTCTGCTGAGCAACATTTAACATCATTACCACAAAAAGAAACAATACCGCAACCGCTCCCACATAAACAATTAGCATTATCATTCCCAAAAACTCTGCTCCTATCATAATAAAAAGACATGATATGCTTATGAAATCTAAGATTAAAAAAAAAACTGAGTGAACAGTATTCCTTGAAACTGTTACCATTATTGCTGAAACAATTGCAATCAAAGAAAAAATGTAGAAAACAACCGCGTGTGCTATCATTTAGTTATCGATGAGAACTGTCAGCATTAATATTGGCAGCTAAGATACTTTCCCATCTGTCTCCATTCTCTAGTAACTTTTCTTTGTTATAGTAAAGCTCTTCTCTTGTTTCTGTTGCAAATTCAAAATTTGGTCCTTGCACTATAGCATCTACAGGGCAAGATTGTTCACACAACCCACAATATATGCATTTAAGCATATCAATATCATATCTAGTCGTTTTACGACTACCATCTGATCTTTCCTGCGATTCAATAGTAATGGCTTGTGCTGGACAAACTGCTTCACATAATTTGCACGCTATACATCTTTCCTCTCCGTTTGGATATCTTCTTAAAGCATGCTCTCCTCTTGCACGTGGGCTAACAGAGCCTTTTTCAAATGGATAATTTATTGTCTTTTTTTGTCTAAATGATTCTTTTATTGCGATTAATAAACCAGTTACAAAATCAATCATTAATATTGTTTTAAAAAATCTTTTTAATTTCATTTTAATTTCCCGGTAATAGATCAAAATACATTAAATAACCTGCTGTTAATACCACCCAAGTCAAAGATAAAGGTAAAAAAACTTTCCAACCAAGTCTCATTAATTGATCATATCTATATCTTGGGACAATTGCTTTTACTAAAGCGAACAATATAAATAATAACAAAATTTTTAGTATTAACCATATTGGTGAAGGAATAACATTAAATGGAAATACATTTATGGGTGACAGCCATCCTCCTAAGAACAAAATAGACCCTAATGCACACATTAATAGAATATTAGCGTATTCACCTAACCAGAACATTGCATACATCATTCCAGAATATTCAGTTTGATACCCTGCAACAAGTTCAGCCTCAGCCTCTGGTAAATCAAAAGGAGGTCTATTTGTTTCAGCTAGTGCTGAGATAAAAAATATAACAAACATTGGAAATAGCGGGATTACATACCAAATTTTTTGTTGTGCCATCACAATGTCAGATAAGTTTAGTGATCCCACACACAAAAGTACATTTATAATGATTATGCCAATGGAAACTTCATAAGAAACCATTTGAGCAGCAGATCTAATTGCACCGAGGAAAGGATACTTTGAATTTGAGGCC
>CACKMS010000022.1 GCA_902601315.1 uncultured Pelagibacteraceae bacterium | reverse complement strand
AACCCTTTTTACAAAATCGGATAAGTTTTTATATTCTCCATTGTTTTTTCTTTCCTTAACTATATTTGAAATTGCTTCATAACCAACATTTTTAATAGCACCAAGTGCATAAAAAAATTGTTTTCCATTTGAAGTGAAATCTGAAAAACATCTATTAATATCCGGTCTAATAATTTCAATATTTAACCTTTTGAGTTCCTCATAAAACTCACTTAATTTTTTTTGATTTGATAGTTCCATTGACATTGATGCTGCAAAGAACTCATGGGGATAATATGTCTTTAAGTATGCTGTTTGGTAGGCAACTACTGCGTATGCGGCTGCATGGCTTTTGTTAAAACCATATTCAGCAAAAGGTTCTATTTTAAGAAAAATGCCTGCAGCAATATCTTTGCTAATACCATTTTTAAATGCTCCTTCAACAAATCTTTGTTTTTGTTTTTCAAGTTCTGCTCTTTTCTTTTTCCCCATTGCTCTTCTTAAAATATCAGCTTCACCGGCTGTAAAACCAGACAATACCTGGGCTATTTGCATAACCTGTTCTTGATATATTATTACCCCGTAAGTTGGTTTCAAAATTTCCTCTAATTTTGGATGAAGATAATCAGGTTCTTTTAGTCCATGTTTGCAATCATTATAGATTGGTATGTTACTCATTGGTCCTGGTCTATACAGTGCAACTAAAGCAATAATATCCTCTAATCTATTAGGTTTCATATTCACTAAAGCATCTTTCATACCTGAGCTTTCAAGTTGAAATAATCCAACTGTTTTTCCACTAGATAACAAATCATATACTTTTTGATCTTCGTAATTAATTTTGTCTATTTTAAAATTTGGTTTTTTTTCATTAACTAGTTTTTGTGTTTTATCTATTACAGTTAAAGTTTTTAAACCTAAAAAATCAAATTTTACTAATCCAGCATTTTCTGCAGAATACATATCAAATTGAGTTGAGGGCAATAGTAGGTCCGAAGATGAATCTTTATATAGCGGTACAGACTCAGTTAATTTTTTATCAGCTATTACAACTCCAGCTGCATGGGTCGCAACGTTTCTATTTAATCCCTCTAATTTTAAAGATAATTCAATAAGCCTGTTTACTCTTTTGTCATCTTGTATTAGTTTTTGGAGCCTAGGCTCAACATTAATGCATTCTTGTAAATTTAGCGGTCTTGAGGGATCAAATGGGATCATTTTACAAATACTATCTATAAACCCATAAGGCAATCCTAATACTCTACCAACATCTCTAATAACCATCCTTGCTTTTAATTTACCGAAAGTAATTATATGAGCTACACTATTTGAATATTTTCTTTTTAAATATTCAAAAACTAAATCCCTTTTTTCCTCACAAAAATCAATGTCAAAATCTGGCATTGAAATTCTATCAGGATTTAAAAATCTCTCAAAAATCAAATTAAATTTAATTGGATCAATGTCTGTAATTGAAAGACACCAAGCAACCAAAGAACCTGCTCCAGAACCCCTTCCTGGTCCAACCGGAATATTATTATTTTTTGCCCATTTAATATAATCAGAAACTATTAGAAAATAGCCAGAATAATTCATTTTAGTTATTATGTTAATTTCATGATCTAATCTTATTTTATATTTTTTAAAATCATCATTATTACTCAATTCAGCTTCATTTACTTTGAAAATTTTTTCAAATCTTTCTTTAAGACCATTTAAAGATTCATTTATTAGAGCATGGTTTGTATCAATGTCATTTTCCGAAATATTCGGCAGAATTGGTTTTGATGGCAATGGTCTATAATTGCATCTATAAGGAAGGTTAAAGTTGTTATCTAGTGCCTCTGGAAGATCCTTGAATAATTCTATCATTTCATCAGAACTTTTTAAGTAATGATTACTTGAAAGCCTATTTCTATTACCATCATTGACATATGTTTTTTGTCCAATACACATTAAAGCGTCATGTGCTTCATGCATTGACTTGTCAATGTAGAAAACTTCGTTAGTGGCAATAATTGGTATATTTAAAATTTTAGATTGCTCTAAATTGTATTTCTCAAATTGTTTTTCATTAACATCATTATGTCTTTGTATTTCTATTAAAAAATTGTCAGAAAAATTTTTGCAAAGTATTTTGTAAATACTAGTTAATTCATCTAAAAGCCCTTTATTAAAAAGATTGCCTGATAAAGAGTTAATTGAACCTGATAGAATGATAATTCCATCTCTAAAATCAATTAAATCTTCAAAATTACAATGTGGACCTTGCATAGTATTATTTTCTAAATATGATTTTGAAGATAATTCGATTATATTTTTATAGCCTATATAATTTTTAGCTATTAAAGGGATTAATCCATAGTAATCCTTGTATTTAAAATTAATTTGTGTTCCAATTATTGGTTTAGTTCCGACAGAGGATAAACTCTCAGAAAATTCAAGAGCACCACATAAATTTGCAGTGTCAGATATTCCTACAGATTGTATTTTATTTGACTTGCAATATTCTTTTAGCAAATCTATTTTTGCTGCACCTTCACAAATAGAGTATTGTGTGTGTATTTTGATATGATTAAATTTTTTGTTAATCAACTCTTGCATTGGTAAGTTTTATCTTACCATTTATCATTTGCAATTTACAATCTGCCATATTTGCAAAATATCTATTATGAGTTGCAATAATTATGACACGATTTTTGTTTTTTAAATTAAATAAAATTTTAAATATTTGTTTAGCATTATCAAAATCTAAACTTCCTGTCGGTTCATCTGCCAATATTATTTCAGGTTCATTGATTAATGCCCTTGAGATAGCTACTCTTTGAATTTCTCCACCTGATAACTCTGATGGATAATGACTTAATCTTGAATATAGATTAACTTTTTTACTAATTTTTTTTGCTGTTTCAATAGAGTTTTTTTTATCGTTTGTTAACAATAATTTAGGTAAATAAATATTTTCTAAAGCAGTAAAATCACTCAGTAAATTTTTATCTTGATAAATGATACCAATCTTTTTAGATCTGATTTTATCATTTTCTACTTTTTTTTGAAAATTTATTTTTTTACTCAAAATTTCAATCGATCCTGAGCTTGGCTCGTCTATTAAAGACAACAAATTTAAAAGCGTTGATTTACCCGAACCAGACGGTCCAACTAAAGAATAAATTTTACCTTTTTCAAAAGTAAAACTGATATCATTTAAAACTTTGATACTAGTTTGTGAAAAATATTTTTTTCCAATGTTTTTTAATACAATAGATCTACTCATATTTTAACGTTTTTACTGCATCTAATTTTGCTGCTTGTGATGCTGGAAAAATTGATACAATTACTGTTGAGATAATTGAGCAAAAAGAAATTAAAATAATAGATTGAAGATCAATTTCAGATGGCATTTTATTTAAAAAATAAATCTCCTCTGGAAATAAAGTTATATTAAAAATTTCACTAATAAAATTTCGGATATTTTCTATATAAATCGAAAATAGAGTACCAATCATAACACCAAAGATTGTAGCAGTGGTACCAATTATAAAACCAATCATGAAAAATATTTTTTTTATTGAAGAATTTTGAACTCCTATTGATTTTAATATGCCAATATCTCTTGTTTTATTTTTAACTAAAATCGTTAAGCCAGATATAATATTGAATGCCGCAACAATAATTATTAATGATAAAATAATAAACATGACATTCCTTTCAACTTTTAAAGCTGAAAATAATGAAGAATTCAAATCAGCCCAAGTATAAACATATTCTCCATCGTATATATTTGATAATATATTTTTTAAGCTATCTACTTCATGAGGGTTTTTAAAATAAAATTCTAGAAATCTTTGATTTTCATTTTTATCAAACAAATCCTCTAAAGTTTTAAGGTTTATATAAGCAACATTTTCGTTATAATCAGATAGACCACTGTCATATATTGATGCAATCTTAAATACTTCCTGTTTAGGAAGACTACCAACTAAAGTTTGTACACCTGAAGGTGACATTATTGTTATTTTATCACCAATATCTAAATTAAAATTAATACTTAAATCTTTTCCTATTGATATTTCATTTTCATTTAATGTTTTTAATCCAAAAAAATTTTCATTTTGCAAAACATAAAGTTCAGAAAAATCTTGAGATAAAAAACCTTTTAATAACACTCCTTTTGTTGAGTTTTTATTAATTATAACGGCTTCACCATCATTGCTTAAAATAATATTATCTATTTCATTTGAGATATTTTTAATTATGTCTAAATCAATTTTTAGTTTTTTATCATAAGATTTAACAACCGCATGTGCATTGAAACCAACAATTTTGTTAATTAATTCAGTTCTAAATCCATTCATTACCGACATAACTATAATTAAAACAGCCACACCTAGCGCGATGCCTATAAATGAAAAAATTGAGATTAAATTTAAAAAACTATCTTTTTTCCTACTTTTAAGAAATCTAAAGATTATTTCTTTTTCTAAGTTATTTATCAATTTGATTTTGCTTTTTTAATTTGATTAATTATTTCTTCAATTTTCAAATTTTGTGTTTCTTTTCCAACTTCTTTAAATTCAAAAGTATCTCCCTCTGATTTTTTTCCCAATATCAATTGAAATGGAATACCAATTAAATTAAATTTTTTTATCTTTGCTGAAATATTTTCGTCTGTATCATCGATAATGGCATCTACATTATTTTTATTCAAATGTTCTGAAATTTTATTTGATTTTTCTAAATTAGAATTATCATTTTTGTTTATCATTGGTAATATTGCACAGTCATATGGAGCTACAGAAATTGGCCATTTCATAATTTCATTTTTATCATCGTATTTTGCCTCAATTAAGGCGCCTACTAATCTTGATACACCTATTCCATAAGATCCCATTTTAACAAATTCCTTTTTTCCATTGAAATCAACTGCTGCATTCATTGGCTTGGAATATTTATCTCCAAAATAAAATATGTGCCCTACTTCAATACCCTTGGTATTGATTCTTTGGTTTGCTGAAACTTTTTTTTCAAACTCCTCTTTGTCAAATTTTTCGTCTGTTACTGCATAGTATTTTTCGTAATCTTCTCTTAATGTATTTAATGAATTTTTTTCAATTTTAGCAATTTCACTATCAACTTCAAAAATTCTTTTATCTGTATAAATTTTACTCTCGCCTGTTTCGGCTAATATAATAAATTCATGTGATAAATTTCCTCCAATAGGTCCAGTGTCTGCTGCCATTGGTATAGCTGATAAGTTCAATCTTTTGAATGTTCTTAAATAGGAAAGAAAAAATTTATTGTAAGAAAATAATGCATCATCATCTGTCAAATCAAATGAGTAAGCATCTTTCATATAAAACTCCCTGCATCTCATGATTCCAAATCTTGGGCGCAGTTCATCTCTAAATTTCCATTGAATATGATAGAGTAACTGTGGAAGAGATTTGTATGATTTAATACTAGATCTAAAAATTTCAGTAACTAATTCTTCATTTGTAGGTCCATAAAGCATTTCTCTGTTTTGACGATCTTTTATACGTAACATTTCCTCACCATAATCATGGTAACGACCACTTTCTTTCCAGATTTCTGACGATTGAATTGTTGGCATTAATATTTCTTGCACACCAACTCTATCTTGTTCTTCTCGCACAATTTGTTCTATTTTTTTCATCACTTTAAAACCTAATGGTAGCCATGAGTAAATTCCAGCAGAAGACTGTTTGATCATTCCTACTCTCAGCATTAATTGATGAGATTTTATTTTGGCCTCTGTGGGATTATTTTTAAGAATTGGAATAAATGATTTTGAAAAATACATTAGTTGATAAAGTTTCTTAAATTAAAATATTCATATTTTACTAATAAATAAATGATTATAAATATAATTGATGCAATCAAAGTAGAATAACCAATTTTTTTTAAAATTTTAGGATTTTCGGGAGCTCCTGGATCAACGCCCTCAATATTTTCTTTTTTTTCCCTATTTACATCAATTGGTAGTATTGCAAAAAATATAATCCACCATAGACAAACAAAAACTACTAATGATCCTGTAATACTCAACTAAATCCTCACTAAATTTATATTTGTGAGAGGTCTTTTTCCAGTTTTTTCTTTCGTATACTTTCTACAAGTTGATTTTAAAGCCTCAATAAGATTTATTTCCTGTTTTTTGTTATTCATTGAAAATGTTTTTGTGGTTTTTTCAATTTCTTCCTCAAGACCGAATTGAAATTCTTCTTTTTCATAAATAGGCAAACCTTTAAAAGTTAATAAAGGCTTATTATGAATATTTCCCTTTGGAGTAATCAAAATTGTGGCCTCAACAAAACCATTTGCTGATAAATTTTTTCTTTCTTTGATTGATTGTGCGTCTTCCTCAACACTAATATTGCCATCAACATATAACTTTCCACTAGGGGCTTTATCATAAACCTCTGGTTTTTCACCCGGATATAATCTTACGATATCTCCGTTTTCTACTTTAACAGGATGAGGAACTTGCATTTCTTTTGCAAAGTTTATGTGTTCTATCATGTGTCTATGTTCGCCATGCACTGGAATTACAGACCTGGGTTTAATCCAATTATACATATCTTTTAAATCTTCTCTATTTGGGTGACCTGATACGTGTATAAATTCACTATCCTCAGAAATAACTTCAATACCTTCTTTAACTAATTGATTATGCAGTTTATATAATTTTTTTTCATTACCCGGAATTATCTTTGATGAAAAAATAACTGCATCTCCCCTCTCTATAAATACGTCAGGATGAATATAATTAGCTATTCTAGTCATTGCACCCATAGGTTCTCCTTGACTGCCTGTGCATAAGTAGACAATTTTTTCTCTTAATATATTTTTTACATCTCTAGAGTCTAGAGGTTCAATTACGTTATTTAAATATCCACATTGTCTTGCAGCTTTATAAATTCTATGCATTGATCTTCCAACTAAAGCAATTTGTCTTCCAGTTTTTTCTGCACAATAAAACGCAGTCTCCATTCTTGCTACATTTGAAGCGAATGAAGTAATAATAATTCGCTTATCAAGTCTTTCCATTACTTTAAGCATATTTTTTCTTACATCTAATTCCGAGCCTGCCCTTCCAGCGCTAAATACATTTGTTGAGTCACAAATCATAGCAAGAACACCTTCTTTACCGATTTCTTTTAATCTATTTGAGTTTATATTTTCACCAATCAGTGGGTCAGGATCACATTTCCAGTCGCCTGTATGAAGAATATTTCCTACAGGTGTTTCTATTTTTAGACCGTTTGGCTCAAGAATTGAGTGAGTCAAGGTTACAAACTCAATCTTAAATGGATCAAGATTTAATGTGCTGTTTAATTGAACAATTTTTAAATATTCTGAAATATCTATTTTTTTCTCTTTAAATTTTTCATTAATTAGAACCGCTGTAAATGGTGTTGCAAAAATTTTACATTTTAGCTTTGGCCAAATATGTGCTATGGCCCCTATGTGATCTTCGTGTGCATGTGTCAGAACTATCCCAAGTAAATCATCTTTTTTGTCAACTATGAAACCAGGGTCGGGGTATATTAAGTCTACACCAGGTACAGTATCATCGGCAAATGTAACACCTATATCAACAATTATCCATTTTTGATTATCTGCTTTACCATAAGCAAAGAGGTTCATATTCATGCCGATCTCTCCAGATCCACCTAAAGGACAAAAAATTAATTCTTCATTCATTTTATTACTTAATTAAATCTGATGCTTTCAATACACCATTTATTGTTAAATCTTTGTTTAGTTTAACTTTTCTATTTATTGAATTTTTAAATAAGTGAGACAAACCACCAGTCAAAACAATCATAAATTTTTTTCGAGTTTGTTTAATAATCAATTTAATTATATTGTCAATTAAACCGTTATAACCAAGATAAAAACCAGAATTAATTGCAGAAGATGTGTTTTTTCCTACAACATTTTTAACTTTTTTCAAATTTATTTTAGGAATTAAGGAGGCTCTGCTAGTTAGATTATCAAGTGACAATTGAACACCTGGAGCAATAACCCCTCCAATATAATTTTTATTAATTACTATATCAAAAGTTGTAGCTGTTCCAAAATCTATAATAATAAAATTTTTATTAGGTTCTAAAACTGATATTGCATTTGCAAGTCTATCAGA
>CACKMS010000021.1 GCA_902601315.1 uncultured Pelagibacteraceae bacterium | reverse complement strand
GAAATGTTTTTCATGTTTTAAATTTAAAAAAAAAAGAGATTTTTTTTAGTATTGCTATAACTATTTTTATAATATTTATTTCTTCAATTTTACTGTATTTAGTAGAAGGCAAATTTCAGCCTGAGGCTTTTGGTAGTATTTTAAGATCGTTTTGGTGGGCAACAATAACTTTAACAACTATAGGTTACGGTGATGTGTATCCAATTACGATATTAGGAAAAATTGCAACTATCTTAATTTCTATAAGCGGTATTGGAATTATAGCCATACCGACTGGTATTATTGCAGGAGCATTTTCTCAATCAATAACAAAAAAAAACAAATAATTATTTAAAAAAAATATTGATACAAATTATGGCCAATCCAATTGTCAAGGTTATACAAATTGCACTCGGATACTTTGCGGGAAAAATATTTGGATGGTTTTATACTTTTTATATTCTAGCAATAATTGCAGGTTTGATAACTGGTGATGAAGGTTTAAATATAGGTTTTTTACCTGGGTTATTTTTATTTTTAAGTTTTGCAATACTTCCGTTTGTTGTATTTGCTTTTTTTTCCATAATCATAAAGAAAATTAAAACTGGTCCAGATGATTTGAGCATTGAATTAAAAATTATATTAGCTCCATTAATATTTTTTGTATGTTTTATTTTTTTTGCGCTTTTTAGTCCCAATACAATTCTTGGCTTTCTATTTTACACAATCATTAAAGAATTTTTCTTAATTATATTAATTGGGTTTATAGTCTTATTTTTTGGAATAATAACATTATTCAATTTTTTTAAATTAAAACCAAAGAAAAAAAAAATATTAACTTATTTTAATCAAGATTTGTCTCTTTTAAAAAAGATACTAATATTATTATCTTTCTTTATTATTACTTATATCTTGTTAACTATTTTTAATATTATATTCAACTGGGACAGTATAGTAAATTTATTAAATACACCTGCACCTTATTAAAAACTATTTTGATAAAGTTATTATTCTATCACCTTTATTTAAAAATAATTTTTTTCTTTGATCAGGATTAATTATTATATCATTAATTTTTCTTCTTGGCATAGCACATGAGCTTTTGTATGTAGTTTGAATATCTTTAAAATCATAATCAATTAAACCAAGCAAAATTTGTTTTTTTTCTGCAAAAAACTTCTCAAGTTCACAGAATGAAGTTTCCAACGTATCTTGATTAACTGTATAAGTTTTAATATTAAAGTTTAGACCCAGAAATTCATCTATAAGTTTTTTATTATTTTTATCCAAGCTGCTGGTAGAAATAATTTTACTTATAAGTGTGTTTATATCAATAATATCAACGCCAAAATATGGAGAATAGGTGTTTCTTTTATATCTTTCCAATATATCTTTGGATTTAAATGCACCAACTTCAGTTATAAAAGATCTTGGTGTATTTGCAAATTCCTGATTGTTGATATCAAAATTTGAAAATAAAACATAATTATCAATAACTTTGTTATCTTTAACATTATTAATGTTGTCATCATCATCTATTATGTCATCGTAAGCAAAGATATAACAATTAAATTCATTCAATAATTTACTTAAACCTGTATAAGGATAAATTTGTTCATGTTTCCAGTTATCAAAAGGAATCGTGTATAACTCAAGCTTAATATTATCAGTCTCAAGATAGTCAATTGTCTCTTGAAATTTATCAATAGTTAAAGAAGTACTTTCATCTAAATAAACTCTTATAAAATCAACATTTTTAAGCTTATTAGTATCTTTTATATTTATAAGTATTTTATTAATTCTATTTTCAGATACATTTTCGGCTAATAACGCAATCTTAATCTTGTGACCAAATTCATCAAGTTTAGGTTCTATTTTTTTAATTTCATCTTTATGATCATCACAATGAATAATTTCATCAAAAATTTTCTGTTTATCGTTTGCTATAAAAATTAAGCCATCTACGTTATTAAATTCTATTCCTTCTTCTGGAATTAAATCATACCATAATATTTCTGGATCAAAATAAACTATATCAAGATCTTTGATGCTCTCTTGATCTTTAGCTGTATATGACCCAAGACAAATGACATGATCAAAAATTGAATTAATTTCATATATAGTTTTGTTATTTAATATATTTAGCTTAGATTTAATATCAGATTTCAAATTTTTAGTATTTATGAAATAAATTTCAGAACCCTCAAAACTAAATAGCTCATCATAGATTTCGACTATGTCTGGGTTAAAAACAGCTTGGGATATTAATTTTGCCCTTATATCCTCTGACTCTACGAAAACAGGATAATGTTTATTATTTTTTGTAGTCTCAATAACGTCGTTTACGTTTTGTAAATTAAAAATTTCATACAAGCTTTGTTTTTGTTTGGAAGAAAATTCTGAAACAATATTTCCACCAGTTGACTGATAATCTTTCGAGGTAATCAAAGAAGTTAATGTCTTACCAACTTCATTATCACAATCATATTCTGATAAAAATTCATCATTTTTATCAGGTTTAAGGATTATGAAGTTTGAGGCTCCGCGAAAATCAAGCAATGAAGGAATTTTTTTTTGCCATCCATAACCTTTTCTACAAATTAGATTTATATTTTTTGGTATATTAATAGCTGACTCAATTTTAACAGATATATCTCTTGTTTCATGTTCTGATAATAAAATAATTGTTTTTTTTTGATTCTCGTATGATTTAAAAAGTTCTGTTAGTAAAGGTATTGTTTTTTTTGTGTAATTGAAGATTATTGTATGGTCTTTTTCTGAAATAAATCCTTTGCCCTCTCTAAGTTCCTCTATTCTGTTAGAAAGTGCCTGGCTTATTATTCCTATAAAACTCGAAAATATTATTACACCAAAAATAGTAATAAGAATTTTATATATGGCATCAGCACTAGTATTTTCACCATAAGATTCACCAGAGATAGTACCTACATCTAAAAAATATGTGAATGTTTTCCAAACAAATTTACCAAAAGCACCATCTATTGAAATAATTCCAACCAGGAACAAAAGATAAAAAACAAATGCAAAAACGATTATACCAATGAAACTAACTATAAAAAGAAATAAAACTAAATTAAAAAAGTTTTTTTCTAAACTTTGATCGAATTTATATTTTAAATACTTAAACATTAGAAATAATAATAAATTTTTCTGCAAAAAAAATCTACATATCTTTTTTTTAGGATTAAGATTTATGTATAATTTAAAATAATTAGGTTTATTTATTTGTAATCAATAGGTCCGCAGTTAGTATCCAAGCGGAGCCTCTAAAATCTATTTTATTTTTTAGAAACTCTATTTTTACTTAGTTTTTTTAAAAAAATTATTGAATTAACTATAGAATATAAGGAAGTGAAATTAAGGTAAGTGATTACAAAAACTATTATTGGCTAATAGAATATATTTAATACGTACTCCATCCAAATTACAAACTAAGAACTAAAATCTATAGAAGTTTTTTCATAATCCAAGATTACGAAATCCCAGATTCTGACTCAATCTGGATATGAGTATATTTTCTATTCTGTCGGAAAATTCTTTCAGAATTTTCTGTAGGGAATATTCAATGTTTTAATTTATTAAAATACATAATAAATAAAGGATTTGTTTAAACATGTATTTATTTTTGGACTAAAAAACACTGAAAGAATGCGATAGAATTTAAAAGGATCGCCGAATAACTTAATTAGCAAACCGCTGGTTTCAACCAGCTCACCCATCCTTCCGTGGCTGTATGTGTAACTTGAAATCATTGAATATTCAATATTAATCAAGTATTTTCTGACAAAATGAAAAACAAATATTCTATTTTTTCTTTAATCAAAAATGCATTCTCAGACCATGAGAATTGGCAACAAGCTTGGGGTGATCCTGAGCCTAAGAAAGAATATGATGCTGTTATAGTTGGAGGTGGCGGGCATGGTCTTGCTACTGCTTATTATTTAGCAAAGAAACATAACTTAACAAATATTGCTGTTGTAGAAAAAGGTTGGATTGGTGGTGGCAACACTGGGAGAAATACTACAATTATAAGATCAAACTATTTATGGGATGCAAGTGCAGGTCTTTATGATCATGCATTGAAAATCTGGGAGAATTTATCTCAAGAATTAAATTATAATGTAATGTTTAGTCAAAGAGGTGTAATGAACCTTGCTCACAATTTACAAGATGTTAGAGATTTAAAAAGAAGAACACATGCAAATAGGTTAAATGGCATTGATGCTGTTTGGCTTGAAACTGATGAAGTAAAAAAATTCTGTCCAATTATAAATACATCGCAAAATATAAGATATCCTGTTTTAGGTGGGACATTACAAAGAAGAGCGGGCACAGCACGGCACGATGCTGTAGCTTGGGGATATGCACGTGGTGCGAATGAAATGGGTGTTGATATCATTCAAAATTGTGAGGTTAAAGGAATAAAAAGAAATGGTGATAAGGTTGAAGGTTTAGAAACTACAAAAGGTTTTATTAAAACCAAAAAAATTGGAGTAGTTGCGGCAGGTCATTCTAGCGTTATTGCAAATATGGCAGGTATTAAACTTCCATTAGAAAGTAAACCTCTGCAAGCTTTGGTATCTGAGCCAGTAAAACCAATTATTGATACGGTTGTTATGTCTAATGCAGTTCACGCTTATATAAGTCAATCAGACAAAGGTGAGCTAGTTATTGGTGCTGGGACTGACTCATATGTTTCATACTCACAAAGAGGAAGTCACAATATTGTAGAAGATACATTAAAGGCCATTTTAGAGCTCTACCCTATTTTTAGTCGAATGAAGATGTTAAGACAATGGGGAGGAATTGTTGATATTTGTCCAGATGCAAGTCCAATAATAAGCAAAACCAATATAAAAGGTTTGTATTTTAACTGTGGATGGGGTACTGGAGGATTTAAAGCAACACCAGGTTCAGGGGATTTATTCGCTCACACTATTGCAAATGATGAACCACATAAATTAAATGCAGCGTTTAATTTAAATAGATTTGTAAGCGGTGATCTTGTAGATGAACATGGCGCTGCTGCAGTCGCACACTAATAATGTTTTTAATTAATTGTCCTTTTTGCGGAGAAAGAGATCAAAATGAGTTTTCATCTGGTGGTGAAGCACATATTGTTCGTCCAAAGCAGCCAACAGAACTAAGTGATGATCAATGGGCTGAATTTCTTTTTATGAGAAAAAATATTAAAGGAGTTCAATTTGAAAGATGGAACCACTCACATGGATGTCGTAAATGGTTTAATGTTGTAAGAGATACCTCAAATGACAAAATACATTCTGTATATAAAATGGGTGAAAAACCACCTGTAAAATAAATATTTATGTCAGATCTAAGAGTACATAAAACTAAATATATAAATGAGACTAAAAGAGTATCATTTAAATATGACGGTAAAAATTATTTTGGATACGAAGGTGACACACTTGCCTCTGCTTTATTGGCAAACGGTGTTCATTTAATAGGAAGAAGTTTTAAATATCATAGACCTAGAGGTATAATGTCGTGTGGTTCTGAGGAACCTAATGCAATTTGTCAGATTAGTGCCAAAAACGATTTAACAGAGCCAAATGTTAGAGCTACAGAATTAGAGATATATGATGGTTTAGAGGCATTTTCACAGAATTGTTGGCCAAATGTGAAGTTTGATATTGGAGGTATAAACAATTTAATATCCCCACTTATACCAGCAGGTTTTTATTATAAAACTTTTATGTGGCCAAAAAGTTTTTGGAAAAAAGTTTATGAACCTTTAATTAGAATGTCTGCTGGACTTGGAAAATCACCAACCGAACCCGATCCAGATATATATGATCACAAATATGTTCACTATGATGTACTTGTAATTGGTGGTGGATTATCCGGAATAATATCAGCAAAAATAGCTGCAAAAAGTAATTTAAAAACCTTATTAGTAGATGATAAAAAAACACTTGGTGGTTCAACTATTTATCAAAGTAACGACAGTTTTAAAATCGATGATCAGCACTCTAGTAAATGGTTAGAAAAAGAAATTAATGAAATTTCAAAAATTGAGAATTTAACTGTTAAGACAAGAACAAGTATTGCTGCTTATCATGGATATAATTATCTTTTAGCAAGAGAAAATTTAACAGATCATTTATCAATTAAAGATAAGAAAGATAAAATAAGGCAAAGATTGTGGAAAATTAGAGCAAAAAAAGTAATCGTAGCGACAGGCGCAATTGAGAGACCGCTTGTTTTTAATAACAACGACAGACCTGGAATATTACTATCAAACTCTATAAATAAATATTTAGATTATTATGGTGTTACATGTGGTAAAAATATTGTTCTCTTTACAAATAATGACAGTGCATATGAAACAGCAATTTCACTTTATAAAAAGGGCATAAAAAATCTAATAGTGGATTTAAGAAAAAACTCCCAATCTGAAATAGCAAAACAGGCACAAAACCTAGGAATTAAAATTTACTTTAATCATGTTGTTACGAATACTTTTGGCTATAGAAGAATAAATTCGGTAGAACTGATGGAGTTATCAGATGATGGCAATACAACCATAGGAAATAAAATTAAATTAAATTGTGATTGCTTGGGTATAAGCGGAGGTTGGACACCAACGGTCCATATGCATACTCAATCAGGTGGTAAGCTTGATTTTAAAAATGATGATCAAGTTTTTATTCCAAAAGAAATTGATAATGACCAAATAAGTGTTGGTGCATGTAATGGAGATTTTGATTTAGAAACCATTATAGATAAAACAGTTAATAAAATAAATATTTTTTTAGAAATAAATAATCAGGATTATAAAAATACAAAAGTTGATTGTTCTATTGAAAAAGAAAAGAGAAATATTTGGTTACTGCCAAATAAAATACCATTAGGTAAAACTAAATGCTTCATAGATTTTCAAAATGACTCCACTGCTAAAGATATTAAATTAGCCCTTAAAGAAGGTTTTAGATCTATTGAACATGTTAAAAGATATACCACAACAGGTATGGCTACTGATCAAGGAAAACTTTCAAATATGCATGCATTAGGAATTATCGCTGATACAGCTGGAGTTAAAATGGGTACATTAGGAACTACAACCTTTAGACCTCCTTTCACACCTTTGACCTTTGGAACAATAGTTGGAAGAAATGTAGGAAAATTTTTTGAGGTTGTAAGAAAAACCTCAATTCACGATTGGCATGTTGATAATAAAGCTAAATTTGAAAACGTTGGTCAATGGAAAAGGCCTTGGTACTATCCAAAAAATGGCGAGACTAAGCATGATGCCGTTCAAAGAGAAAGTAAAGCAGCTAGAGATAGTGCTGGTATTTTGGATGCTTCAACTTTAGGAAAAATTGATATTCAGGGTACTGATGCATCAGAGTTTTTGAATAGAGTATATACAAATGCATGGTCAAAATTATCAATTGGAAAATGCAGATATGGACTGATGTTAAATGAAGATGGGATGGTTTATGATGATGGAGTTACAACTAGATTAGCTGAAAATCACTATTTAATGACCACTACTACTGGTGGTGCAGCTAATGTTCTTGGAAAACTTGAAGATTATTTGCAAACAGAATGGCCTGAACTAGACGTTTACCTGACATCAGTAACTGATCATTATTCAACAGCAAGTGTATGTGGACCTAATTCAAAAAAAATAATTAACAAAATATTTCCTGAACTAGATTTAAGCGATGAAAACTTTCCACATATGTCTTTTAAAAATACAAAACTTGATAACATAAATTGTAGAGTGATGAGAATAAGTTTTACTGGTGAACTTAGCTATGAAATCAATATAGAATCAAAATATGGCAAATCTTTATGGGAAAAATGTATTTCTGCTGGTCAAGAATTTAATATAACTCCTTATGGCACTGAAACTATGCATCTTTTAAGAGCTGAAAAAGGTTTTATAATTGTAGGACAAGATACAGACGGAACGATGACTCCGTCTGATCTACAAATGGATTGGATTGTAAGCAAAAAAAAATATGATTTTATAGGTAAAAGATCTTTATACAGAAGCGATACTATTAGAGAGGATAGAAAACAATTAGTTGGATTATTAACGGATGATCCTAAAGAGATTTTAGAGGAAGGCGCTCAAATAGTTTTAGATACAAATACAAAACCAATCGATATGTTAGGGCATGTCACATCAAGTTACTTTAGTCCAAATCTTAATAAATCTATAGCCTTAGCAGTAGTAAGAAGTGGTAAAAATATGAAAGGTCAAAAACTAACTATTCCAATGGAAAATAAAAATATCAACGTAACAGTTTCTGACACAATATTTTTAGATAAGGAGAATAAAAGATTAAATGCTTGATACACACTATCCACAAATTACTGATAACAAATTAAATGATGTGGAAATATCATTGCAAGAACCAATTAGCAAAATTAATTTAAGAGGAAAATCTAAAGAGTTTTTTGCAAAAGCTGGAAAAGTATTATCTTTAATTTTACCAAATGAAGCTAATACAAGTTCATTTAGTGAAAATTTTAATGCAATATGGCTCAGTCCTGATGAATGGATGGTTTATTTTAAAAATG
>CACKMS010000020.1 GCA_902601315.1 uncultured Pelagibacteraceae bacterium | reverse complement strand
ATCTACAAATGATGTTTTTCCTACTGCTATGCACATTTCAATAGCAAAAGAAACAATTAGAAAGTTAATTCCAAACTTAAAAATTTTAGAAAATTCTTTAAGGAAAAAATCTATTGAATTTAAGAGAATTGTTAAAATTGGAAGAACACACCTTCAAGATGCAACGCCACTTACTCTAGGACAAGAATTTTCCGGATACCATGAACAAGTCAAAAAGAGTTTGGATAGAATAAAATATTGTCTGAATGATATTCTTTTTTTAGCGCAAGGTGGCACCGCGGTAGGAACAGGAATAAATACAAAAAAAAACTTTGACAAAAAAATAGTTAAAGAGATAAGAAAATTTTGTAAGATCAAATTCAAAACTGCACCTAATAAATTTTCTGAACTTGCTGCACATGACGCAATTGTTAGTTTTTCTGGAGCTTTAAATACCTGTGCTGTTGCTTTAATGAAGATTTCCAATGATATAAGATTTTTAGGTTCGGGACCAAGAGCAGGTTATGGTGAATTAATTTTGCCAGAAAATGAGCCTGGCTCATCAATTATGCCTGGTAAAGTAAATCCCACCCAATGCGAAGCTGTAACAATGGTATGTGCTAAAGTTATTGGAAACCATACAGGAATTACTGTTGCTGGATCTCATGGACATTTTGAATTAAATGTTTTTAAACCTTTGATTGCTCACAATATTCTTCAGTCTATCGATCTTATTGCAGACAGCGTAAAAAACTTTAGCTTATTTTGTGTAAATGGAATTAGGGCAGATAAACTAAAAATTAAAGAACATTTAGAAAACTCTTTAATGCTTGTAACTGCACTTGCTCCAAAGATTGGTTACGATAATGCTGCTAAAATTGCAAAAACAGCTTTAAAGAACAGAACAAAACTTAAATATGAGACATTAAAAACAGGACTTATAAATGAAAAGGAATATGATCATATTGTAAATCCTTTTTTAATGACCAAACCAAGTTAGTTTAAAATATCTCTCAAAGTAGATTTGAGAACTAACATGTTATTTGTTTTAATTATTTCCTCTAATTGATTTTGTGAATTTTTATCATTAAAATATATATCTGATAAAAACATATCTCCAGTATCTATATTTCTAACAAAATTGAAATATACTTTATTAATATTCTTAACTTTTTTAAAATTAAGTTGAAACTTTCGCGCTAATTCCTTGTGATTATTAACGTTAAGAACATTTTTAGTCTCAAAAAAAAGTTCACCTTCTTTAATCACATAATTATATGAAGACTTTATTATACCTATTTTATCTATCTCGAAAAAGGAGTTTGCAGTTTTAATTTGTCCTTCATTTATAAATAGTGAAATTTTTCCGTTGCTTAAAATTTTGCTATCTAAATTTGATAAAGATAGTTTCAACTCTCCATTTAAGTTTTTTAATAATTTTTTATCGGCATTGGAAATTGAATTTAATATATAATCAGTGATAAAACTTACTTTTTTTTCTTCAAATATAATTTCTCCATCTAAATAAAATGGATTGAGTTCTATTATTGAATTGAATTTAATTTTTTGATTATGTTTTTCTTGCGAATTTATTTCAATTTTAGAATCTTTATAATTGTAACTAAATGATATATTTTCGTTTAAAAAATCAATTGAAGTACTGCCTTTAAATTCATTTTTATTTTGAGATTTAAATAAATTTTTAATAAAAATATTTGGATTTTTTAACTTTATTTCATTTAAAGACGATTTTGGATCATCATAATTTCTTCTCCAATAAGATTTGAAATTGATATCGAAAATAGAACCTTTTAATTTAAACTCTTTTGCCGAAAAATTCTCATTTATCCGGTAATTAACTTTTTTGATTGGTGCAATTAAAATTACATTATTTTTATTATCACTAAGAAATATTTTTATGTTAGAGATATTAATTGGTTTATTAATTTTGTAATAAAAATGATTTCTAATATCATTAATATCATTTATTTTAAGATTTAAATTAATATTTTTAAACTTTATGTCAGTAATAATTATGTTTTTTTTTGAATAAATTTTGTTGCTTGGAATAAAAAGTTTTAAATTTTCTACCTCCACGATTGCAGATTTTTCATTTTCTAAATTAAAATCAAGATTCGCCTTTTTAATCAATAAATGTGGTCTTGGAAGCACTCTAAAAGAAATATTATCTAAAATTTTTAGATTAATCTTAAAATCTGAAAAAAATTTATTTTCTATTTCATTTTGTATACTTTTATAATTAAAAAAAACTGGTAATGATAAAAATATAATTATTGTAAAAACTACAATAATTGATGAAAAAATAATTGTGGGAGAGTCTATTTTTTTTCTTTTCCTCATAAAATTTAATATGGCTTATACTATAAAAAATTAGATGTTAAATTCAGAATATTTAAGCAATTTAAACGAAAATCAGAGAGAAGCGGTAGAATGTTTAGATGGTCCTCTTTTGATAGTAGCTGGTGCAGGATCAGGTAAAACTAAAGTTCTTACTTCAAGGATTGCACATATAATAAAAAAAAATAAAGCATTTCCAAACCAAATTTTAGCTGTCACCTTTACAAATAAAGCTGCAAAAGAAATGCAATTAAGAGTATCTAAATTGCTAAGGAAAGATGCTACGGGATTACCGTGGCTTGGAACTTTTCATTCAATTAGTGCAAAACTTCTTAGAAAACATGCTGATGCTGTTGGACTTAAAAGCAATTTTTCAATTATAGACCAAGATGATCAGGTAAGACTTATTAAAAATATATGTAAAGCAGAGAATATAGATATAAAAAAAATATCACCAAAGTTCATTTTGGCAATTATTGATAAATGGAAAAATAAAGGTTTTTATCCCCAAGATGTTATTTTGAAAAAAAAAGATCCTTTAGAAAAAAATTTTTTGAGTATTTACAAAATTTACCAGGAAAAATTGATAAATTTAAATTCAGTAGATTTTAGTGATTTGATTTTGCATACTGTAAAAATATTCGAAAAATATACCGATATTGCGGAGTTATATTCAAAAAAATTTAAATTCATTTTAGTTGATGAATATCAAGATACTAATTTTATCCAGAGTGAATGGTTAAGACATTTGTCAGGTTATAATAAAAATATTTGTTGTGTCGGAGATGATGATCAATCAATTTACAGTTGGAGAGGTGCGGAAATAAAAAACTTTCTAGAGTTTGATAAAGTTTATGAAAATACAAAGGTTATTCGATTAGAAAAAAATTATAGATCAACACAAAATATTTTGAGTGTTGCGTCTAAATTAATTGAAAATAACCAAAATAGAGTAGGGAAAACTTTGTTCACTAATCATGATGATGGAGAGCTGGTTAGTTTAAGTTGTTTTAGAAATGTTAAAGACGAGGCAATTGAAGTTGGTACAGAAATTGAGAAACTTAAAAAAATTTTTTCCCTTAATGAAGTGGCAATTTTAGTTAGAGCTATATTTCAAACTAGAGAATTTGAAGAAAGATTTTTAAAAATAGGACTTCCTTACAGAATCGTTGGGGGTATTAAATTTTATGAAAGAGCTGAAATTAAAGATTGTGTTGCATATTTAAAAGTTATTCATCAACCTTTTGATGACTTATCATTTGAACGAATAATTAATATTCCTAAGAGGTCAATTGGAGATACAACGATTAAAATAATCAATGAGTATGCAAAAGTAAATAAAACTTCGTTAGAAAATGCAGCAAGAAAACTTATTGAAGAAAACAAAATTAAACCAAAAACTAAAATAGGATTAAATTCTTTGTTAAATCTTTTACAAAAATGGAGAGAGGATTTAAAAAATAAAATAAATCATAATAAACTTTTGCAACTAATTTTAGATGAATCTGGATACAGCGAAATGTTAAAAAACAAAAAAGACTTAGAAAATGAAAATAGATTAGAAAATATAAAGGAATTATTAAATGCAATGAAAGAATTTGATAATCTTGAAAGTTTCTTAGAACACGTTGCTCTTGCAACATCTTTGGATCAAGATTGGGAATCGGAAAAAGTAAATCTTATGACTATGCACGCTTCAAAAGGTTTAGAATTTGATGTTGTATTTTTGCCTGGTTGGGAAGAAGGTTTATTTCCTCATCAAAAAAGCATTGAGGAAAAAGGTGAAAGTGGTTTGGAAGAGGAAAGAAGGCTGGCTTATGTGGGAATAACTAGGGCGAAAAAAGTAGCGAAAATATCTTTTTCTATGAACAGATTCTATCAAGGTGATTGGATAGATAGCATGTCCTCAAGGTTTATTGATGAATTGCCAGATGAAAATTTAAAGAAAAATAATAGTTTTACTGATGAAAACGAGGATGATTTTGAATTTAACCAAGATATTGAATTTGATGAGCCAATTAGAAGTCCTGGATGGCTGAGATATCAAAAAAAATTAAATGATAAATAAAATTAAAAACTTAATTAATCTTAATAATCTAGATGGATACATAGTTCCAAAAAATGACGAGTTTTTTACAGAATATTCAAAAATAAATAAACTTGAAATTGTTGCAAGTTTTTCTGGATCTGCAGGCTTTATATTAATTTTAAAAAACTCAAATCATTTATTTGTTGATGGTAGATACACAATACAAGCTAAACAACAGTCAGGTAAGAAATTTATAATTCATGAAATACCTTATGAATGGCCAAAAGATATATTGAAAAATGACGCTCGACTCACTATTGGTTTTGATCCAAAATTATTTACAACAGAAACTTTAAAAATATATTTTAATAATTCTTGTAATCTATTTCCTGTAAATTCTAATTTATTCAGAACTAAAGTTGAGATAATTAATAAAGATAATTTAATTTACCATATAAATACTGCAATTGCAGGAGAAAGCTCAAAAAGTAAAATTAATAAATTACACAAAATTCTAAAAAGTGACAAATTAGATAATTTATTCATCAGTTCAGGAGAAAATGTTTGCTGGTTACTTAATATTAGAGGTAAAGATTTACCAAACTCTCCAATAGCAAATTTTCAAGCTATTTTAACTAATAATAAAAACATAATACTATTTGGAAATATTAAAAAATTAAAAAATATAAAAAAACAATTTTTAAAAAATAAAATTTCTTTTTATGAAAAAGATGATTTCTTTAAAATACTTAGCTCTTTAAAAGGAAAATCATTTTGCATAGATAGAAAAACCTGTTCGGTTTTTAATGAAAAATTAATTAATTCGAAGTTCTTAATTAAAAAAAAAGTTGATCCAATTAATGATTTAAAATCTATTAAAAACACTACTGAAATTAAAAATATGATCGAGGCACATATTCAAGATGGTGTTGCAGTTACAAAATTTTTATACTGGATAAAAAATTCAAATATTAGAAAATTAGATGAGATTAAAGTTGAAAAAAAATTGGAAAGTTTCAGAAAGCAAAGCAAAAATTATTTATTTCCAAGCTTTAGTACAATTGCAGGGTCAGGACCAAACGGTGCAATAATTCACTATAGATCCAATATAAAATCAAACCGTAAACTTAATAAAGATCATCTTTTATTAGTAGATTCCGGTGGACAATACAAATGGGGTACAACCGATATTACAAGAACAATTTCTTTTAATGATCCTAGTAAGAGAACTAAAGAGCTTTACACAAGGGTTTTGAAAGGTCACATAGCAGTCGCAATGTCAAAAGTAGATAAATTAAAAAACGGAAATAATATAGATAAACTTGCTAGAAAAAGTCTTAACTCTATAAATTTAAACTATAGACATGGAACTGGGCACGGAGTTGGGTTTTTTATGAATGTGCACGAAGGACCACAAAGTATATCTAAAAACAATTTTATAAAACTCAAAAAAGGTATGATTGTTAGCAATGAGCCAGGTATTTATTTGGAAAACAATCTAGGAATAAGAATTGAAAATTTAGTCTATATAGATGGAAATAATAAAAATCTTTTTTTCAAAAACTTAACTTTTGCACCTCTTGAAAGAGATTTAATAGATGAAAATTTGCTAACAAAAAATGAAAAAGATTATATTTTTTCTTATCACTTGGAAACTTACTCAAAATTATCAGCATATCTCAATAACAAAGAGAGAAAGTGGCTTGCAAAACTAATTCAATAAATCAGACCACTCTTTTTGCGTAAGTATTTTAATTCCCAAATTTTTAGCCTGCTCTACTTTTCTATTAGTTGGCTTTTCACCAATCACTAAGTAGTCTAATTTCTTTGTTACACTGCTAACAATACTACCAGCATTTTCCTCAATTAAACTTTTAGCCTCTGCACGACTAATGTTTTGAAGTTTGCCAGTAAACATGAAAGAAACATTTTTTAATTTACCTTTATTTTTAACTTCTCTATCTTTAATATTTAGTATTTCACTTAATTTTTCTACAACTTTAATATTTGTTTTATTTTGAAAGAATTTTTCTAAAGATTTAACTTGAGTTTCTCCTATTCCATCAATGTTAATGAGTTCTTTAATTTTTTTTTTTTTAAAAAAATTTAAAAAACTTTTTATATTTTTTGTAAAATCAGCAATTATCTTTGCATTTTCTATTCCAATATGTCTTATTCCTAATGAGAAAATAAATTTATCTAATGTAACTTTTTTTGAATTTTCAATTGAAAATTTGAGATTTGAAGCCGATTGTGACCCCCATCCATCAAGAGAGGAAATTTTCTGGTAATCTAAATTATAGATATCTTGAGGTAATTTTATAAATTTTAAGTCCCAAAATTTTTCTACAACTTTTTTTCCTAAACCATCAATATTTATTGCATCCTTTGATATGAAATGTTTTATTTTTTCCACTGCAATTTTTTCACATTCAAATCCTTTATCTGGACAACGTCTCACGGCATCATATTTTTTTGTAATTTTATTAAACTCTTTTATAGTATCGAAACCACAAGGACATTTTTTTGGAAAATTAAATTTTTTTGATTTTCCATCTCTTTTTTTTATATCTACTTCTAAAACATGTGGGATAACATCTCCTGCTCTTTCAATTTTTACTGTATCACCAACTCTTATGTCTTTTCTAATTATTTCATCTTCATTGTGCAAGGTTGCATTTGATACTACTACACCACCAATATTTACTGGTTTGACTTTTGCAACAGGCGTTAAAGCTCCTGTTCGTCCAACTTGTATATCAATATTTAAAATTTCAGAATACGCGTGATCCGCAGAGAATTTATGAGCTATTGCCCATCTAGGGGCATTTGATGTAAATCCTAATCTTTTTTGTAATTGCAAATTATTAACTTTATAAACCAATCCATCAATATCATAATTTAATTCAAATCTTTTCTTTTCAAATTGTTGATGGAACACTACCAGCTCATCAGTACTTTTTATTACTTTATTATAATCACTTGTTAAAAATCCCCAGGACTTTAGCTCATTCAAAAAATCAGACTGATTTTTGAATTTATTTTCACTTATAAATCCAAATGTATAAGCAATAAATTTAAGTGGGATCTTCGATGTTTCTTTAGGATCTTTTTGTCTAAGTGATCCTGATGCTGCATTTCGAGGATTTGCAAAGTTATCTTTTATGTTTTCAAAATCTTTTTTTTCAATAAAAACTTCCCCTCTTATTTCTATTTCCTTTGGGATATTTTTTTTTAAAATTTTATGTGGGATATCTTTGATAGTTTTTAGATTGTTTGTTATCAGTTCACCTTCGCTTCCATCACCCCGAGAAACACCATAAGTTAAATTGCCATTTAAATAAGTCAAAGATGCTGAAATCCCATCAATTTTTGGCTCAACACTATATTCTAATGCAGTTTTATTATTTAGATAATTTAAAATTTTTTTTTCAAAATTAATTAGATCCTTTTTGTCAAATGCGTTAGATAAAGATAACATCTGTTCCTTATGCTTAAACTTCTCAAAATTTTTAGATGGTTTAAAACCTATAGTATCAGTTGGAGATTTTGTACTTCTGAGAAAAGAATATTTTTTCTCTAAATTTATTATATCAGCTTTAAGTTCATCAAATTCTCTGTCAGAAATAGCTGGGGTACTTTTATCATAATATAATTTGTTATGTTTTTGGAATTCTTTAATCTTTTTTTTATATATTTTTTCAACTTCCTTATTCATCTGATCAACTTATTTAAGTAGATCTTTAAACTTTTGCAATATTGATTGCTCTTTTTCTGAATTTCCTTTTTTTGCTGTTTTAACATAATTCTTGTTTAAAATTTTGTAACTTTCTTCATACCATTCACTTGTTTGGTAATTATATCCTAATAATGAGGCGTATTTTTTTGATTCTTCAATCAAACCTAGCTTGTAATGTAATTCAACTAATCTATGAAGTGCTTCCTCAACAAATATAGTTGTTTCATAATCATTAATAACTGTTTTAAACCTATTAATTGCTGGTATCCATTTTTCTCTATCTATATAATATCTTGCAAGATACATTTCTTTTGACGCGAGTATTTCTTGTATAAGTTCAAGTTTAAATTCTGAGTCTAAAGCAAATTCTGTATTTGGATAATTTTTAATAATAATTTTAAAATATTCTTCAGCTTTAAGTATTTCTTCTAAATCTTTGGTTTCATCAACTATTAAATTGTAATGACTTAAAGCTAATAAATAATAGGCATAATCTCTTCTAGGATGATTTTTATATTTTTGTAAAAATTTTTCCAACTCTACTATTGTGTCATCATAATATAGTTGAGAAAAATAAGCATAGGCAGCCATTAATGCTGCTCTTGGAGCCCAGATAGATTGAGGGTAAAGAAGTTCTGCTTCATTAAATTTCCTTGCTGCATAAATTACATCATTTTTTTCCAGCTCCTCTAGTCCTGTGTTATAAGCATCGATCATTTGCATCTCTAGACTCTTTTCTTCCACTATTGAAATTTTTTCATCTTTTTTTGCGCACGAATAAAGATTTAGAAAAATTATTAAAATTATAATTTTATAAAACAAAGGCATACAAAAATTTAGCAGAATTTATGAAAATTTCTAATTATTAAGCAATAGATCTTAATTGACTTCTGTTTGCAAACGAATGTGGAAGGTTTTTTCCTTTAATTTCAATCAAAGAATAATTTTTTTTATCTGAGAATAATTTTCTCAATAATTTATTTGTTAAGCTATGACCTCCTTGAGAACATTTTACCGATCCAATTATTCTATAACCAGACAAATAAAGATCACCCATACAATCGAGAATTTTATGATTAACAAACTCTAAATTATTTCTAAGTCCGTCCTTATTTAAGATAGAATTATCTTTTACAACAACTGCATTATCTAAACTGCCACCTTTACCTAGCCCAAGTTCCTCTAATTTTTTTAAATCTTCATAAAGGCAAAAAGTTCTTGAGTTAAAAATATCATTAAGATCATCCTCAAATAAACTGACTTTATTTCTTTGAGTTTGTATGATTTGATTTTCATATTTTATTTCAAAATCAATTTCTGAGGTAACATTTGATTTATCAATTGAAATTGATTTGTTTTCCTCTTTAAGTCCTACTTTACTTTCAATTTTTATTAACTTGATGGGATCATCATAATTTCTAAAACCAGCTTTTAAAATTAATTCCACAAATTTTCTTGCTGACCCATC
>CACKMS010000019.1 GCA_902601315.1 uncultured Pelagibacteraceae bacterium | reverse complement strand
ATTATTTAAAAAATTTTTTAAAAAAAAAAAAATAAATAAAATCTTAGATTACGGTACAAGTAATGGTGCAATGATTCAACCATTTCTAAATAAAAAAAAGATAAAAATTTTTGCAACAGATATTAAAAATAATTTAAATAAAAAAATATTTAATCATAAAAACTTTATAAAATTTTTTTCAATAGATAAATTATGGAAAACAAATGTTAAGTTTGATTTAATCACAATGATCCATGTTCTTGAACACCTAGAAAATCCAAATGATATTCTTAAGAGACTATCAAAAAAACTTGAAAAAACTGGAATAATTTTAATACAAATACCAAATTATTCTTATAATCCATATGACCTAAGTGTTTATGATCATGTAACTCATTTTGATAAATATACTATATCAAAACTTGCTAATAATAATGGCCTTGAGGTATTTTTAATAAATGATAATTTTTTAGATGGAGAATACTCAATTATACTTAAACATGGCAAAACAAGGAATTCAAATTTTTCAAAAAAAAACTTTTCCTACCCACAAAGTTTAATACAAAAACTAGAAAAAATTATTTTAAAATCTAATAAGGTTCCATATTTATCTATATTGGGGTCTTCTATTTCATCTTTATGTATTATTCACAATTATAATAAAGGAATAAAAAAAATTTACGATGAAGATATTTCGAAATTAGGAATGAAATTTGAGGGTAAAAAAATTAGTCTCCTTGAAAAAAAAAAGAAAATAGAAAGTTTATTTTTACCTTTTTATAATAAAAAATTGAAAAATATAAGAAAAAGATTAGTTAAAAAATATAATTATAATTTAATATGGTAGAACTTAAAAAACAAATAGAACAAATAAGTGGTTTTAAAATTTTAAATACCTATACAAAAGATGTAAATTTTATAAAAAAAAAAATAATTCAATCGTACAAAAAAACCCTAAAGAATAATAATATTAAATCAGTTAAAATTGAAAATTATCATCATTTGAAAATTGATGATAGGTTGCATGCAAAAATTTGGACGAGGAAAGCTAGGTCGGTTGACAAAAATTTAACAAATTATATTAAAAAAAGTAGGTTATTTAAGTATTTAGAAAAAGAGTTTGGAAAATTAGAATTTAGTCAAAAAGTAATAAAAAACAAACCTGATATTTTTTGGCGCATTGTTAGACCAAAAAAGAAAAATGATGTTGGGTCTATTCATGCAGATGAATGGTTCTGGAAAGCAAATAAATGGAAAATGCCAACAAAAAATCATAGTTGTTTAAAAGTATGGTTTTTATTATCAAACAATCTTAAAAAAGGTTTATCTATAATTCCAAATTCTCACAAAAAAAGAGATTGGGTCTATAAAAAAATTTATAAAGATAAAATATTTAAACCAGTTTTTGATAAAAAAAAAAATAGTTATAAATTAAATTCTTTAATAACTCCTAAAGGAAAAATTTTAATTTTTAACTATAGACTTTTACATGCAGGTCTAATAAATACTAGCAATATTACAAGAGTAAGTTTAGAGTTTACGTTATATTATAAATAAAGAATATGAAATATTTAATAATTGGAGGTGCTGGAATTTTTGCCTTGCACACAATCAAAAAAATTTTAAGTCTAAAAGACACAAAAAAAATTATATCGATTGGAAGAAACAGAGAAAGATCATCCGAGGCATTTTCATTAGGTGTAGGTAAAAACGATGATAGATATGTTTATAAACAAATTCATCTCACTTTTGAAATTGATTTTTTAAATGATTTAATTGATGACTTTAAACCAGATTATATAATTAATTTTGCTGCATTAGCATATGCAACCTCTTGGCACAAGTCCTCAAGATATTATGATACAAATGTAACTGCAGTTTCTAAATTATGCGAAAATCTATATGAAAAAAAGTTTCTAAAACAATTTTTACAAATTGGGTCCTCAGAAGTTTATGGGGGAACAATAAAACCTGCAAAAGAAACTGATAATCCCAACCCGACAAGTCCTTATGCAATTTCTAAACTCGCAGCAGATTATCATATGCTTAGTTTATATAATCATATGGGTTTTCCATGTAATGTGATTAGACCAAGTAATTGTTATGGTTCTGGACAGTATATGTATAGATTGATCCCAAAAGCAATATTATATGGAATTACTGGAAAGAAATTTCCACTAGAGGGAGGTGGAAAGGCAATAAAATCATTTATGCATGCAACAGACTTGGCCAATGCAATTGTAAGAATTTTACAGTCGGAAAAACTTGGTAAAATTTATAATGCAGGAGTAGACAAACCAAATTCAATGAAAGAAATTGTGAAATGTGTATCTGATAACTTGGGGCTTAATTTTGATGAATTTTGCGAAATAACAGAGGGTAGAAAAACAGAAGATAGTCAGTATTGGATTAATAGCGACTTAATTTTTAATGATCTTGGATGGAAAGCTGAAATATCTCTGAACGATGGTGTATCTGAAGTTATACAATGGGTCAAAAAACATATAGAGGAGCTCAAAAAAGAACCAATGAGTTTTACATTAAGAGCTTAATTTTTTATAAGCATAATTCCATCATAAAAGGGAAGTATAGAACTAGAATATTTTTTATGTCTTACGTACTTTAAAAATCTTTTTACACCAGCACCTTTTGGAGTTTTAGGATTTTTATTTAATACATCACCTTGATTAAAAATATTATCTACTGCTATAATTCCATTCTTGCTGATCAATTTTTCACATTCTACAAATATTTCTTTATATTTTTCTTTATTGCCATCAATAAAAATAAAATCAAATTTATATTTAAATTTTTTATACTTTAAAGTTTCTAAAGCATCACCTAATACAATATTTATTTTTTTATCGAGTCTATTTTTGTTGAAATTTTTTTTACAAATCTTATGGAATTTTTCATATTTCTCCAAAGAAACAACCTTTCCACCTTTTTTTAGATTTTGGGTTAATTCCATAGTTGAAAGACCAATAAAAGCACCTATTTCAAGAATATATTTTGGTTTAATAATACTTGTCAAAAAATTTAAAAAATTCAAAGAAATTGGATTTGAAGCCATCTCTTCAACTAAAAAACCAGATCCGTTTGTTAATTTATATTTTTTTTTTGGATTTATTATATTTGAATGATTTGAAATAAGTGTATAAAGTTTTTTTTCGTAATCTTTATTTGTAAAATATTTTTTAAGTACTTTTTGATTTGGAAGAAATGAGGAATAATATCTAATTTTTTTCATAAAAGCATATATGAACTATAAACTTTTTTTGTCAACATCTGTTTGGGGATATGATTATCTTGAAATATTTTTACAATTTACCTTAAAAAGCCTTGCCACCAAAGATAATTTATTAAATAAAAATAATTTTAGTGAAATCTCTTATTTAATTTTTTCAAAAAAAAAAGATTTAATAAAAATTAAAAATCACCAGAATTTCATTAGGTTATCAAAAAAAATAAATGTAATATTAAAACCGCTTAAATTTTCAAATCATGAAACGAAATATCAAACACTACTCAAATATCAAAATAAATCTTTGATGTTTGCAAAAAAAGAGAAATACGATGTCTATTCATTTATTTATCCTGACAGCGTTTTTGGAGAAAATCATTATGATAGTATTATAAAAAAAATTAATGACGGTTACAAAGCAGTATTGTGCCCAGGTCCATTGGTAATTTATGAAGAATTTTATAAAAGATTTAATAATAAAAACCAATTAATTAACAATAAAACACTTTCTGATTTAGCATTAAAAAACTTACATTCATTTTACCAAAATTTTAAAAATTATTCTCCTCAAAATAAAGTAAGAATAATTTCTGACAAAAAAAAAAATTATAATATTTATCAGTGTTCAGATTTGCATGTAGCAATATTAAAATTAAATCAAAAAAACTTAAAGATTAAAAATAGTTATGATGAAGATTTACTTATTAATTCCAATATTAATTTAGATGAAGTAGCTTACATCAATAAAAGCTCTCAGGGAATAATAATTAGTTTGGAACACAAATTCTCAGAGAGAAATCAACCTACTTTTACTTTACCTACATTTGAAAAAAGAAATTCAATTTATTCAATGCTGATGGATAAAAAAAATAATGAAATAAATTTAAAAAATTACATAAGTGGTTTGTTTGTTATTTGTAATAATTTCAGAAAAGAGGAAATTTACTTAAAAATTTTTCAAAAAAAAAATTTAAATGACATTATTGAAATCCTCAGAAGATTAAAAATAAGGTTTAAAAAAAAAAAAGAATTTGAGGTATTATTAATAAATCGTGAAAAGTTGAATAATTTTTCTTTTGAAAGATATAGAAAAGAAAAAAAATTATATAGAAAAAAAAAAGAATTAGATATGAATGCAAAAATTTTCAAACGAATAAGAAAACAATTTAAAAATCCTCTAATTACACTTTTTACTTTGGCGGTATTATTTTATAAGTTACTACCCTCATTTATTAAAAATCTTTTAGTTTCTAACATTAAAATAAGAGAAAGTGTTGTTAAAGCTAGTGGAGGACAAAAAAATCGATTTTATATCAAGATGCTTTTGCAACAATCTCATAAAGATTTAATAAAAAATTTAGTTTCAAATTATGAAAAATAATGTCTTTTTTTTTCCAGTGTGGGGTAAAAAATATATTGAAAATTTCTCAAGATATTCCCTTGAATGCTTGTTAAGAAATCTGAAATTTTTTGAAAAAAAAAAATTAAATGGATCAAAATTAGAAATCTGGACACTAAAAAAAGATGTTAAGAAAATAAATAAATTACAAAAAATTAAAAATTTAAGAAAAATCATTGATATAAATTTCGAGTCAATAGACCCTCTTTTAGATTTTGCAAAAAAAGAAGGTATAGATAAATATTTAACATTATCGATTTTACAAAAAATCATGATTAATTCGCATTCATCTAAATATGAATTTTTCTGGTTTATTTATCCAGACTTTATATTTTCTGATAATTTAATTAAAAATTTTTTTAGTTTAAAAAAAAATTATGATGCTTATTTTTTGCCTGTACCACAATTAGTAGAGGAATTTGTACAATCAGATTATAATAAAAATGGTAAAATTTTGACAAGCACATCTGAAATGCAAAAACAAATTTTACACTACTTGCATCCCATCGTTAAAATTTGTGATATTGAAAAAACTAAAACTAACACTCCATCTATGTTTATGTTTAGAAGAAATAATACTATTGCATTTAGATACTATCATATGCACCCAATTATTATTAGAAATAATAGACAAAACGTTAATTTAAATAATCAAATTTTTAAATCACTTGATGAAGAAATGGTTGAACATTTAAATTATAAAAATTTATTTATTACAAAAAATAGTAAATTTGCATCTTGCGTAAGTTTACTTGGTCAAAACGAAATTGTCCTTTTGCCAAATCAAAAGTTTTCTTTAGGAGAAACAAATGACTGGGTTTCTTTACACGTAAATAAAGTACACCAACATATCTCTAAATTTACATACATATTAAATTATAAAAATGAAAAATATAATAAAAAATTTTTTGAAAAGAAATTGAATTCAAGAATTTCAAAAATAAATAATTCCTCAAAATTAGACTCGGATATACGTCATTTTCAAAATCACTCTATAAGCAATATTGAAATACTTTTACAGAACAAATCTTATTATGATTTAATACACAAAAATTATTACAGAAAATATTTTAGTTTAAACAAAATACAAATTAAAAGAGAAATAATTAAAAATTTTATCTCAGGGAAAAAATCGCAATTATCTAAAAAAATTTTTGAGATTTACAAAAAAAATATTTAGCTTAAAAGTAATATTTTAATCCCTTTTCTAATCTAGTCATTTTAATTTGAAATTTTTTTAAAAGTTTTTTTATATCAAAATATCTTACTGAAACTTGATTATGGTTATTAATGTATTGAAAAGATATTTTTTCTTTTATTAATTTTTTAAATATATTTGCTACTTCTAAAAATTGATAAGATTTTCCTGAAGCAACATTAAAAATTCCTACTATTTTTTTCTTGACTGAAATATTAATTATTTTTATTAAATCTTCAAAAAAGAGATGATCTCTTAAATCTTTTCCTTTTCCA
Source organism: uncultured Pelagibacteraceae bacterium (assembly GCA_902601315.1). GTDB lineage: Bacteria > Pseudomonadota > Alphaproteobacteria > Pelagibacterales > Pelagibacteraceae > Pelagibacter. Next base: position 7,812 of record CACKMS010000019.1, on the reverse strand, counting down.
AACATCGATATTGTTGCGTTTTTATTAATCTGTCTAATAAATCTGTTTGGACCATATGAGTTGTGCGTATCACCTTTGCCATAAATAATTGTTGGTCTTAGTATTAATAATTTATCAATAGAAACGTTATTTCTACAAATTTTTTCTCTCGTTAAATGCATCAAACCATATAAATCATCAGGGTTAGTTATTGTTGTCTCAGAAATATGTTTATTTTCTAAACTGTATACAGCATCTGAACTTATATAAATAAAATGATTTATATTATTGATATTTGTATTTTGAAAAAAATTATTAATCATTTGTATATTTTTAATAAAAGTTTTTGTATCTTTTCCTTTATCGGGTGTGAGCGCTGAAAAAAAAATTATAGTTGTATTTTCTTTTATTTTATTTAGCTTTTTACATGATTTAGAGCTAATTAAATTTACTTCTTCTGAACCAATAAATCTTGCTTTGATTTTTTTTTCCTTAAACTTTTTTCTTAGTTTACTTGCTAAAAAACCATTTTTTCCAAAAACAATTATGTTCATTAATTACTAATCCTAAAATAATTTTTATTTTTTAATTTAAATTCGATTATTGAAAATGGGTCAATTATGCTTTTAATATTTACGTGATTTTTAAAATTAATTTTTTTATAAATTTTTATATTATGAAAAATTATAATAGTTTCACATTTGCTTAGTATTTCCTTAATGCTAACAAACAAATTTGAAAAACTTTTATTTTCATCCCTATTAATTAAATCATTTTTTTTTAAATCATGAATTAAAATATTTGATTTAAATTTTTTTATTAATTCAACTTGGCATGAATTCTTAGATGATAAGGTATTCTCTTTATAAGTAAATCCTAATAATCCAATTTTTTGATTTTTTAATTTTTTATTCTTAATAATTCTTTCTATCCAGCTTTTATAATAGTTATTTGACTTAATTATAAATTGTGGAAATTTATTTTTTAGTTTTTTTGTTTTTGTTATTCTTTTTAATGTTTGAATATCTCTTTCGATATTTCCGCCAGATATCCCTAATCCTGGTACATAGTATCCATCCATTCCTATTCTTTTATCCAATTTTATGGCTTTAATAATTTTATTCCAGTTAGCATTATATTTTTCAGCAACCTCATTAAGAAAATTAGTAGTCATTAACTGAGAAGCTAAAAAAGTATTAATAAAGCCTTTTGTTAATTCTGACTCTTCAAAAGTTAAATCGATAATCGGGCATTTATAAATACTGAGTATTTTTGAAAATTCTTTGCTTACACTAGAATTGCTTTTATTTTTACCTATTATGATCCTTTCTGGTCTTGAGGCTCTATTAATTGCATTTCCAAAAACTAATGTTTCAACAAAATGATAGGTTTTGTTTAAATTTCTTCTCAGATTTCTTGTAAAACCAACGGGTACTTGATTCATGATTACAAGATCTTTATTTTTTAATTCTTTATCGAGCAAGCTAAGTAACTTATATGTATAATTCAATTGAACATTATTTTTGTTGTCAGTTTTAATGTCTTTGGCTAAAAAAAATATCTTACAATTTTTTAATTTTTCTTTTTCAGAAGTAATTGTTATAAGATGTTTTTTTTTTTTTAAAATTATATCTAAACCTTTCTCAAAAACCTTTATCTTACCTTCTTTAAAATTTTCTATCTCACTTTTGATGTCAAAAATTATGATCTTTTTGTTTTTCTTTAATAAAGAAGCTGCGTAGCATAGCGATAAATGAGATAATCCAATAAAACCGATCATTTAATTTTTTTAATACATTTGTTTATATCTATATCATTATTAAAATTACTCGTTTTAAGTTTTGATATTTTTTTGAAATATTTTTCCTCTGATGCCCAAGTTGGGTCTTGCATTTTTAATACTTTAATTTTTTCCGATGGTTTTCCACTTGGAAATTTTCTTTTTCTGACAATAAGTTTAGATGGCCCCCATTTACAAAGACAATCAATATGTATACTTCCTTTAGATCCAATTATATCTGCTTTAAATGTATTTCTCCAATTTATAATTGATGTTGTAAAATTACATAAAAATCTATCATTAGAAATAAAAGAAAAATAATCATAACAATTCAATTCATTTTTAGATTTGTAATTTGTTTTAAAATTTGATGGAAAAAAATCAAACCAATAATCAAATATATCTAGTAAATGAACTCCCAGGTCATGGATTATTGAATACTTGTTTTTTTCTCTCCAGTTATTTTTCCATAATTGAGAAGTCCCATTCCCATAGTATAAATTCACATTATATATTTTACCTATTTTTTTCTGATCTAATACTCTCTTGACTTCAACTATATGAGGTTCAAACCTGTGGTTATAAGCAGTATATAAAGTTGATTTTTTTTTCTTTAAAATATCTTCAATAACTTTAAATTCTTTATTTTCAAATATAATTGGTTTCTCTACTAAAATATTTATATTTTTTTTTAATAAAATTTCGATGAGTTTAAATTTTTGATTTTCAGGTGTGCAAATATATGCATATTTTATTTTTTCTAGAGCAACTTTGGATATATCTTTATAGTTTGCGTATGGATTTATAGGGTCAACAACAATGTAATTTTTTTTTAAATTTTGAATTCTTTTTTTTCCTTGTACTCCTAAACCTAAAACTAAATTAGACATTAAAGATTTTTAACTTCTGCAGCAATTGTTATCAGTTTATCTCTAACCTTATTTTTTGTTATTGGTATATTCCCATTAACTGTGGACATTATAGACGCACTTACAGACCCGAGTATACTTGCAATAACTGGATTTTTTGAAACATATAAACTTAAGGATGCATAAGCTATTAGAGCATCTCCACATCCAACTGGATCAATTGCATTTTTTTCCAATGCATCAATTACAAAAAAAGATCTTACATCTTTTTTTGAAATTTTTCTCCTCAAAGTAAGCAATCCTTTATCTCCTAGTTTAAACATTAAAGTTTTACACTTTGCTTTTTCGTATAATTTTGAAGCAAGAGGTCTTATGGCTGTATCTTGATCACCAAGAGCAAATCTTATTTCTTTTTCATTGGGAGTAATTAAATCAAAATTGCTAAAATCTAAAATATTTCCCCACCGACTTGCGACTTGGCTATCTCCTACCTTAAATACTTTTGTATTAATTGATTTTTTTAATTGATTCACACTTTCATTTGAAAATATTCCATGTCTAAAATCAGAAAATATTACAATTCCATTTTGATGTTTTTGTATTATTTTACATATTTGATTAATTATTTTTTGGTCTACAGGAAAATTCTCAACCCTATCAACTTTAAGCAATCGATAATTATCAGATATATAATATCTCTTATCTGTAGTTGGTCTTCCAATGTCAGAAATAGTTAAATCTTTAATTTTGTTCTTCTTAAGTTCTTTTTTCACGAAATTGGCATCGTTATCGTCACCTAAAACTGAACAAAACTTAACTTTGGCACCCGCTGCTCTCAAATGGCACGCTACTATCGCAGCACCACCAATATATCTTTTTTCATTTAAATATTTAGTTGAAAATGTAGGTGTTTTTGCATTATTTCCAATCAATGCTGTTTCAACATATGTATCAATTATAGTATCTCCAACAACTAGAACATCTACATCTTTAAATTTATTAATTGTATTAAAAATATTATCAAATCTAATATTTTCACCTTCCATCAAACTTTTTAATTTAATAAAACTTAAATCTGGATTCTCGTCCTCAATTATTTTGGATGATGATAAAACATAATCACCAGGTGTGAATAAAAATTTTCCCCCATAACTTTTTAAAATATCCATTTCTTCTTTTGTTTTTGAATTTATTTTTAAATTCTTGCTATATTCATATCCTTTAACAAAAAAATCAGGTTTAATTTTTTTTAAGTTTTCGATTGGAGTTTCACGTCTATCAATAATAACATAATCAACAAATTCTAGTGCAGCTAAATTTTCTGCTCTTAATATTTCAGGAACATAGGGTCTAAGTTGTGCCTTTTTAACGTGAACATCAGAAGTAATACTGACTATCAGTTTATCTGACATTGACTTTGCATAAGATAGGTGTCTTATGTGTCCAGGATGCACTAAATCAAATACACCATGGCACATTGATATTTTACATTTTTTTCTAGGATATTTTCCCTCTATTTTTATTAGATCATCTGGTTTAATAATTTTTTTTAGGTAGGTTTTCATTTCAAGTATTTAAACCATAGTTTTGTTTTATTTGAAATTTTACTCTTATTCCATAAAGGAGCATCTCTCCAATAATCAATGTTATCTAATATTTTATTTACACCCTCCTCAAATGAAACTTTTGGTACCCATTTTAAATCTTTTTTAATTTTTTTTACATCAGCAAATGTTATGTCTGGTTCTCCTGGTCTTTTAGGTAATCTCACTACACCTACTGGATTCAATAATTTCACTAGCTCATTTACAGATCTTGGTTTTCCAGATCCCAAGTTCCATATTTTATTTATTTTTTTAGTCAGTGATGCTTTAAAAAAAGCATTAGCAACGTCTGTAACATATAAAAAATCTCTTCTTTGTTTTCCATTTCCAACTATTGTAAGAGGTTTTTTTGACAACAATTGCTTTAAAAAAACACCAAATACTGCCCCATAAGCTCCCGTTGTTCTAGATCTTGTTCCATAAGCGTTAAAAATCCTTATAGAATTTACAGATAATCTATAAACTTTACTCCAATGAAATGATATTTGCTCACCTTGATATTTCGATAAAGCATAAGGATATAAAGTATTTATTGGATGTTTTTCATCCGTTGGAGTAGTTGCCTTGCCGTAGCATGATGAGGAAGCAGCATAAACAAATTTTTTTATTTTATTTTTGTCAAGTTTTTCAAGTAAACACGCGGTGCCATGAGCATTATTTTCTATGTATTTTCTTGGATTTTCTATTGATGGAACGATATCTCCAATGCCTGCAAAGTGAACAACATATTCAGAGTCTTTAATAAATTTCTCAATTTTATTTAAATTAAGAAGGTCAGCTTTTTCAAATTTGAAATTTTTTTCTTTATTTAAATGAGCAATGTTTTTTAAATTACCTCCTTTAAGATTATCAAAAGCTCTTACTTCAAATCCTTCATTTAAAAATTTATCAATCGTATGACTTCCAATAAATCCCGCCCCACCAGAAATTAAAACAATTTTTTTTTTAACTGACATTTAGCTTTTTAAGTGTGGCCACATTAGAGTATTTTATATCTGTCATACTATTTGGTAATTTGCCATCTTTGAAAGCTTTACATAAGGAGATTACAGCATCATCAATATTATATTTAGGCTCAAAACCTAAAACTTTTTTAATTTTATCAGAATTTACGTGATATGATCGATTATCAACTGTGTCTTTTTTTACCTCAATTTCTATATTGTCGTAGTTAAAAAATTCTTTAACATTTTTTGCAACTATCTCAGCTAATTCAATAATTTTTTTATTCTCATAACTGACATTAAATATTTCACCATTTACATCCTGCAAATCTCCATTAATTAACATTTCATAAGACCGACACATATCTCCTACGTGTAGATTTGGTCTTTTTTGCTCACCTCCACCTAAAACAATTATTTTTTTATTATTTACTGCATGATTTGTTAAAATATTTACAGAAAGATCTAGTCTGCAGTGAGGGGCATATCCACAAACAGTTGCTGGTCGAATTATAACTCCATGAAATGTGTTATCTAAGTAGCTTTTCAATATAGGCTCGCACATACCTTTAAATTTATTATATAATGTTAATGGTACTAAAGGATGTTCCTCTGTTACATTTGGATCATCCGAAAATCCATAAACCGAGCTACTTGAACAATAAATAAATTTTTTTACACCATTTTTTTTTGAAATTTTCACTAAATCTTCAAAACAATCAAAGTTGATTGTTTTACTTAAACTTTCATTTAATGCAAAACTTGGGTCATTTGAAATACATGCCAAATGAAGAACTGTATCACAGCCTATTACGGATTGCTCAAATTTTTTTGGATCTCTAATATCACCTTTAATTAGTTTAAGGTTTTCACTTTCTTGAATATGATCGGTTCCAAAGTAACATGTGTCATATATGACTACTTGATGACCTTGTAATTCTAAGTTTTTTGTTAACAGAGAACCAACATAGCCTGCCCCACCTGTTATTAAAATTTTTGACATAAATTTATATTTTTAGATTTCCTTTCAAGGCATCCTCATAAAACATTCTAACTGTTTCAATACTATAATCATTTAAATCTTTTCCTCTAAGGTTAACTTTTTTTAAAACATCTTTAGTTACTGTTATAATATCAACATTAGTTTTCTCAGCCTGATAAATGTTGAAAACCTCTCTAACTGATGCCCATAACAACTTAAACTTATTTTTCTTATATTTTTCTATAAGACCCTTTGCTTTAATAAATGTACTTTCAGGATTTATACCTGCATCTGCTATCCTGCCTGCAAAAATTGACAAAATTATTTCATTCTCTGGATCAACCTGACTTATAATTTCTTCAAGTTGTTTTTCTGTAAAGATAGCAGTTATATTTAACATTATTTTTTTTGCTGTTAAATTTTTGATAACTTTAATTGTACTTTCGCCTTTTGTATTTGTAACGGGTATTTTTACATGAATGTTTTTTCCAAATTTACTTATTTTTTCTGCTTGGATTTGCATTTCTTCAATATCATCTGCTGTGACTTCAAAAGAGACTGGCTTAGATGTAAGTTTTAAAAAATTTATTATAAATTCCTCATAACTTTTAATTCCACTTTTCTGCATTAAAGAAGGATTTGAAGTATAACCTTTTATAGTATCATTACTATCTATTTTTGAAACTACTTCTAAGTCTGCTCCATCTAAAAAAATATCTATTTTCAGATCTTTTATTTTGTTTTCTTCGAACATTTAATAATTATTTTAGATAATTAGATTGTTTTATTTTTTGTAGCGAGTATTTATCGTTTTTGGAATAAATTTCAATTAATTTTTTTCTATAATTTAAAATTTTTTCAGAATTAATATTTTCGTACAGTAATTCATCAAACTCTTTTGCGTACATCAAATTATTTTGACACCATTTAAGGTGCTTTTTACTTAAAGTTTCATAAGTATCAGGTAAAAGATTATTTTCAGTAAAAAAGTTTAATGTTTTGCTATTTTTATAACTTTGGATACCGAAATCTTTTCGAATAAATCTTACATATTGATAAATACAATCTGTATAAAAGTTTCTTTTTCCAAAAGTTGGCCACATCACTTTTTTTGGTTGTTGTAATACTTTTTCATCTGGTATTCGATCAGAATTTATATTTGAAGCTGAATGCAGCATTCTATAATCAAAACCAATAAGATCTCCTGGGTCTGGTATAATACGTATTAAATCGCCACTTCTTGCTTTTGAATAATTTAAAATATCAAAAAAATTATTTTTTTTCATATTATAAAGATCTTTACCAAAAATTTCAGAGTTATTATTTTTTTTATGTGAGTTTTTTACCAAAAAAAAAGCAGAATTTTTAACTTTCAAATAAATTGCATATTTTATAATTTTAAATTCTTTATTATTTTTTTCTAAAATCTTGCCATCCTTTGTTGACAAATCTCTGTGCCATTGATGTGCATTTTCGTTAGAATGAAAGTCGGTGTTTTGTAAAAAAACATAGTTTTTACCGAATAATTTTAAATTTAAAGTTTCTAAATTTTTTTCGTTTATCAAATTTACTAAGTTGCTATTGGAATTTATTGCGTCAGTAAGGATTCTTGGCTCGTTTTTATCATTTTTTAAATTCATCGATTTGTTAAAAA
>CACKMS010000018.1 GCA_902601315.1 uncultured Pelagibacteraceae bacterium | reverse complement strand
TTTCTTTTCTAATTTTTTTAATATTATCTCTCTAAAAATATTTTTAAAACATAATCCTACTTCTCTAACAAAAGCAAAATCTTTCTCCCAATTTTCTTTTTTATAATCAAAAAATATTCCACCAACACCTCTTGGTTCATTTCTGTGTGGTAGATAAAAATATCTATCACACCATTTTTTATATTTTGAATAATAATTTTTATTATGTTTATTACATGCTTTTCTTAATTCAGAGTGAAACCACTTTTCTAAATTTTTATCTTTTAAACATGGTGTTACATCCATACCACCACCAAACCAACCATGAGAAGTAAATATGTATCTTGTATTAAAATGCATTGCAGGAACATTTGGATTTTTCATGTGCATCACAACAGAAATACCAGATGCCCAAAAATTTGGTTTTTTATCTGTTCCAGGAACTTTATTTCTTAATTCTTTTGAGAATTTCCCATACACTTCAGAGAAATTTACACCAACTTTTTCAAAAATTTTACCATTTTCAAATATTCTAAATTGACCTCCTCCTTCGTTTGATTTTTTTCCTCTTTCCCAGTTTGTTATTTTAAAAATATTTTTTTTACCTTCTAATTCTTCAATATCTTTACACAAAACCTCTTGAATAGTTTTAAACCAGTTTCGGGCTAATTTTTTTTTTATTTCATTATCCATTTTGTTTGCCTTAAATTTTCAGAAAGGGTTATAGCAACCGATACAGCCAGGTTTAAAGACCTTTTTTCTTTGATCATTGGTATCTTAATTTTATTCTTAATTTTTTTGTGGATTGAATCTGGTACTCCAGCACTTTCTCTACCAAAAAGCATTGTATCATTTTTTTTAAATTTGAAAACATCAAGACCTGTTTTAGCTTTGGTTGTCATGAGAATAACTCTTCCTCCTTTCTTTTTTTCAAAAAAATCTTCAGAGTCTTTATAAAAAGTAATCATTTTTTCGTCTAAGTAATCCATTACTACTCTCTTAAATCTTTTATCATTAAAGAGAAAACCACAAGGTTCAATTATTTCAAGATGAGCCCCAAGACATGAACAGGTTCTTATAATCGAGGCAGTATTTTGTGGTATATCTGGCTCGTAGAGAGCAATTTTAGGTCCAGAAAATAACTGTTTATGTGTCATTGTTACCATAGAAAAATATCTTTTTTCTTATAAGAAATCATATATTACCAAAGTATTAAATTAATAAAGATGTCGGACAATAACGATAAAAAAAAGACAGAACGAAGAGATTTCCTTTTTACAGCAACAGCAGCAGCAGGAGTTGTGGGAGTTGGAGCAGCTATTTGGCCTGTAGTAGACCAAATGAACCCAGACGCATCAGTAAAAGCTCTTGCAAGTACAGAGGTTGATATTAGCTCTGTTCAACCGGGACAATCTCTTACAGTGCTTTGGAGAGGAAAACCAGTTTTTATTAAGAGAAGAACAGATCAAGAAATTCAGAAAGCTAGAGAAGTAAGTTTAGGAGATTTAAAACATCCAGAAAAAGATGAAGATAGAGTTAAAAAGCCCGAGTGGCTTGTAATGCTTGGAGTGTGTACCCATTTAGGTTGTGTACCTCTTACAGATAAAGGTGACTATGACGGATGGTTTTGCCCATGTCATGGATCTCATTATGATACCTCTGGAAGAATTAGAAAGGGACCTGCACCAACTAACATGGAAGTTCCAAAATATGAATTTGTAAATAATAACACTATTAAGATTGGATAATAATATTTATGAGTGATCACGAATACACACCTAGTTCAAAATTTGGAAAATGGTTTAATGATAGACTGCCATTGCTATCACTTGTAAATCATTTGACTGATTATCCAACACCAAAAAACCTAAATTACTGGTGGACATTTGGTGGAATATTAACTTTTTGCTTAATAACCCAAATAGTGACTGGTTTAGTTTTAGCTATGCACTACATCGCACATGTAGATCACGCATTTAGTAGCGTTGAACATATTATGAGAGATGTTAACTATGGATGGTTGTTAAGATATGTGCATGCAAACGGTGCATCAATGTTTTTCTTAGCAGTTTACATTCACATATTTAGAGCTTTATTTTATGGATCGTATAAAGCTCCAAGAGAAATTATTTGGATTATTGGAATAATTATTTATTTACTAATGATGGCCGCAGCATTTATGGGTTATGTTCTACCTTGGGGACAGATGAGTTTTTGGGGAGCAACTGTAATTACAAACTTATTTAGTGCAATTCCACTTGTTGGTGAAAGTATAACAACCTGGTTGTGGGGAGGATACTCAGTTGATAATCCTACTTTAACAAGATTTTTCACTCTTCACTATTTACTCCCTTTTTTAATTCTAGGTTTAGTAGTTTTACACATTTGGGCACTGCATGTACCAGGTAATAATAATCCTGTTGGAATTGATATTAAAAAACCATCAAAAGATACTGTTCCATTTCATCCATACATAGTGATTAAAGATGCATTTGCTCTATTAATGTTTTTAATCATATTTGCTATGTTTGTTTTCTATTCACCCAATGTACTAGGACATGCTGACAACTATATAGAAGCAAATCCTTTGGTAACTCCTGCACACATTGTTCCAGAGTGGTATCTATTACCTTTCTATGCAATTTTACGTTCTGTTCCTGACAAGTTGATGGGAGTTATAGCAATGTTATCAGCTATTTTAATTTTAGCAGCTTTGCCTTGGTTAGATACATCAAAAATAAGATCTGCTGTTTTCAGACCGTTATACAAACAATTTTATTGGATATTAGTAGCTGACGTTTTAATTCTTGGATATGTAGGAGCAATGCCTGCAGAGGGTTTATATTTATTAATCGCAAGAATAGGAACAATTTATTATTTTGCTCACTTTTTAATTATTCTTCCAGTGCTAGGTCTTAAGGAAAAAACACTTCCTTTACCATTAAGTATTACTGAGCCAGTTTTGGGAGGCTCACCAAATCTTGCGGCCGCCAGAGACAAAACAGAAAAAATTGGTTAAGTGAGAAATATAATTAGATTCTTAATAATATTATTCTTTTTATCTATCTCGAAATCCTTTGCTGCAGAAGATACAGCAAAATTTTTGGAGACAGACTGGACATTCAAAGGTCTTTTTGGAAAATTTGATAGAGCATCATTACAAAGAGGATATCAAGTATACACAGAGGTTTGTGCTTCATGTCATTCAATGAAGTATTTAAGCTATAGAAATCTTTCAGAGAAGGGCGGACCAGAATTTTCTGAGGCTGAAGCAAAAGCTATAGCAGCGAGTTTTGAGGTAACAGACGGTCCAGACAGCACTGGTGAAATGTTTACAAGACCAGCGAAATTATCGGATAAATTTGTAATGCCATATGCAAATGATGAAGAAGCAAAATCTGCCAATGGTGGAGCTTATCCACCAGATATGTCTGTGCTTGTTAAAGCAAGAAAGGGTGGAGCAGATTATGTGTATTCTTTATTACTTGGATATGAGGACCCACCTTCTGGCATAAAATTAGATGATGGTGTTTATTACAATAAATACATGTATGGAAACAAAATAAAAATGCCTGCTCCATTATCAGACGACCTAGTAGAATATTCCGACGGTACAAAAGCAACCCAAGAACAAATGGCTAAAGATGTAGTAAATTTTTTAATGTGGTCAGCTGAGCCTCACCTAGAAACAAGACATAAAACTGGATTTAGAGTTATATCTTATTTAATTATTCTTACTGTTTTGGTTTATTTTAGTATGAAAAAAATATGGTCACGTGTTGAATCTAAAGTTTAGTACATCGCCATCTTTTACAATATAATCTTTACCCTCTAATCGCATTTTTCCATTTTCCTTAGATTTTACCCAACCTTCATTTTTGATGAAATCATCATACGATATAGTTTCAGCTCTTATAAATCCTTTCTCAAAATCAGTGTGAATTTCTCCTGCTGCCTGAGGTGCTGTGCAATTTTTTGTTATAGTCCATGCTCGCGATTCTTCGGGACCAGATGTAAAAAAGGTTTCTAAGGATAGCAAATTGTAACCTTTCTGAATCAAATTATTTAAACCGGTTTCCTTAATATTCAGCATTTCCATAAAATTTTTCTTTTCATTTTTGTCACTTAAATCATTAATTTGATTTTCTATATCAGCAGATATTATTAACGTGTTATCTTCACCAAATGTTTCTATAAATTCCTTTGTGTAATTATTTCCTTTTGCAATACTATCTTCGTCAACATTGCATACATAAAGCTTTGGTTTAGTTGATAATAATCCGCATATTTTGATATCTTTTTTTTCAAATTCATTATCAAGCTGTTCCAATTTCTCATCGTTATTTATTAATAACATTGCTTTTTCTAAGATTTTAATATGATCCTCTTCAATATTTTTTCTATTTTTTTTATCTAATCTCTTTTGAATAGATTCTAAATCTGCAAGCTTCATCTCTGTTTCTATGATTTCTAAATCTCTTACAGGGTTTACATCAGGGTTCACATTTTGAATATCATCTGAGTCAAAGCATCTAATCATGTGTATTGTTGCGTCTACCTCTCTTATATGGGATAGAAATTTATTTCCTAAACCTTCTCCTTTCGATGCACCTTTAACTAAACCTGCAATATCAACAAACGATATAGTTGTATAAATTTTTTTTTTGGATTTTGAAATATTTACTAAATTATCTAATCTCTTATCAGGCACTGGAACTAGACCAATGTTTGGGTCAATTGTGCAAAAAGGAAAATTACCCGCTTGTGCTTTACTAGAGTTGGTTAGTGCATTAAATAGAGTAGACTTGCCAACGTTAGGTAATCCTACTATACCACATTTAAAGCCCATTAAATTAATTATTGTTTACATTGCTAGAAAATAAATCCAATTTTTTTTCAATCAAAATAGATAAAGATTCAATTATATTTGATGTGATTTTTTCCAAGTGCTCTTGTTCATCATCAGTAAAGTCGTTTAATACAAAGTCTGATACCGGAATTTTTTTATCTGGTTTTCCAATACCAATTCTTACTCTGGAATAATCTTTACCTATAAATTTATCAATTGATGCTATTCCATTATGACCTGCACTTGATCCACCAAATTTTGCTTTTATTTTTCCAAATTCTACATCTAGATCATCGTGAAATACAATTACGTCTTCCGCATCCATTTTGAAGTATTCCAATAATTCTCTTATACAAATTCCAGAATTATTCATAAAAGTTAAAGGTTTAATGGCATAAACTTTCTTTTCACCAATATTACCAGTTGTAAGCAAACCTTTAAATTTCGGTTTTTGTTTTGAAAGGCCAAATTTTTGATTTATTGCATCAACGATCTTAAATCCGATGTTGTGTCTATTATTATTTGAATTGGGGGTAGGGTTACCTAGGCCGACTAGTAACAACATAATTTTTTTATTTAGATGTGTTTCACTTTAAAGGTTATTTTTTCTCTGCAGCTGGTTTAGCTTCCTCTTTTGCTTTGTCTTCTCCTTCAGCTGGTTTATCACCTTCAGATGTAGTTTCGCCCTCTGCACCAGCTTCCTCTGAAGCTTCAGCAGGTTTTTCAGGCTCTTTAACTACAGTTGGAGCAGCAACAGTTGCAATTACAAAATCTCTACCCTGAATTGTTGGAGTCACATTTTCAGGCAATTTGATAAATGAAATCTTTATACTAGCTCCAATGTCTAAACCTTCAAGATCTACCACTAGTTCAGTTGGAATATTTTCAGTTGGACACCTTAGTTCTACTTTTCGTCTAACAATATTCAAAACCCCACCTCTTTTTAGTCCAGGCGAAAGTTCCTGATTAATAAATCTTACTGGTATTTCTAAAATAATTTTTGCACCTTTTACAATTCTTAAAAAATCAATATGTACAGGTTCATCTGTAACTGTATCAAAACTAATTTCTCTTGGCAAAACTTTTTGTTCATTACCATCTATAGTCATTGAGATTACATTTGATAAAAAGTTTTCTTTATTAATTAAATTAGTTACCTCTTTTTTGGATAGAGATATCTTTTCATTAGGATTTTCTCCTCCATAAACGATCCCAGGAACTTGTCCACTTTGCCTTAGAAGATTAACTTGACCTTTAGTTTTTGTATTTCTTATTGTTGCTTGAATTGTACTCATAAAACTGAGGCGTTTTAACTTATGAAATATAGATTTACAAGTAAATTATTTGAATAAATCTGATACAGAAGTTGAGTTAGATATTCTTTTAATTGCTTCACCAACTAAATTTGAGATAGTTAATACTTCAATATTCTTGATATTTTTTACTTTTGCTGCGTTATCGATGGTATCAGTTATTACTAAATTTTTGATACTCGATTTTTTTATTTTATTTTCAGCCTCTCCACTTAAAACGCCATGAGTAACATAAACATGAACATCTTTTGCCCCTCTTTTTTTTAAAGCAGCTGCTGCTTTTACTATTGTCCCACCTGAGTCAATGATGTCATCCACAATTATACAAGTTTTTCCTCGTACATCTCCTATAATATTCATAACTTGTGATTGACCTGCTTTGGGTCTTCTTTTATCAACAATTGCAAGTCCTATATTAAGAAGTTTTCCTAGCGCTCTAGCTCTTTCAGTTCCACCAACATCTGGAGCTATACATATTAAATTTTTGGTTTTTATCTTTTTTTTTATATGTCTTGCAAAAATAGGTGTTGCAAATAGGTTATCAACTGGAATATCAAAGAAACCTTGAATTTGACCTGCATGTAAGTCTACAGTTACAACTCTATCTGCACCTGCTTTGGTAATTAAGTTGGAGACTAACTTTGCAGAAATAGATGTACGAGGCACGACCTTTCTATCTTGTCTGGCATATCCAAAATACGGAATTACAGCAGTTATATTTTTAGCTGAAGATCTTTTTAATGCATCTATGCATAGTAATAACTCCATAAGGTTATCATTGGCTGGTGATGATACCGACTGAATTACAAAGATACTATTTCCTCTAATATTTTCATTTATTTCAGTATAAATTTCGCCATCTGAAAATTTTCTTATACTTGAATTAACTAATCTATTTTTTAAAAATCTTGATATTTTTTGACTAAGATTTTTATTACTGTTACCTGTGAGAAGTTTCATCTTGAAGATATAACTATTTAATCATAATTACTGATATATTTCTACCATAATCATTAAATTTCTCATTTATTGATCTTCTAGAACTAAAAAACTTATTTTTTTTGGGGTAAGTGTCTTTATTAATTATTTCAATTTTTTTAACATTACATTTTGTTAATTGTGATTTTATAAATGAGTTAAGACTAAAAAAAATTTTATCATTATAAAATTTAAAGTACTTTTTATTTTGAACAGATTTTCTGATAAATTTATTTAAGAAATCATTTTTAACCTCATAATTTTCTATAGATATGCAAGGACCAACAACAGCTATCAAATCTCTCATTTTTGATCCTTTTTCTCCCATTTTGTCTAAAGTATTTTTGATTATATTTTTATAGGCACCCTTCCAACCCACATGTAATGCTGCTATGTTTTTCTTTTTAGGATCAAAAATTAAAACTGGCGCACAATCTGCTGTTAAAATTCCTAAGGCTAAATTTTTTTTATTTGTAACTAAGCCGTCACCAATAAATCTATTTATTGTATTTTTATTTACAATCTTTACTTTATTACTGTGAATTTGGTTTAACAAAACTAAATTATTATTTGTCACTTTTATTTTTTTTGAAACTTTCTTTAAATTTAGCAAAACTCTTCTTTTTTTATCTTTTGATCCAATACCGCAATTTAAACTTTTATAAATACCATTTGAATAACCCCCCTCAGAGTTAAAAAATCCATGAGATATGTTTTTAAAATTTGATAGCAATCTTGATTTAATCATTCAAATCCCATGCTAAACTTATTATTTTTGTTAGTAGCAAACATAACTTTAAATAATTTTCCCATTTGTTTATCATCGACTAATCTTTGTATCCTATAATATAAATCTGATTTTTTTCTAAAACTTAAATTTTTACTTATCGTTTCGGCCCTTTCAAATATTCCCATATTAGTTAAAAATTCACCTTGGGTTGTGATATTTACATTACCTAAATTTTTTTGAAATTTTTTTAAATAAAAATTAAAATTTAATAGATGAGTAATATCAGACTTGTAGATGTTATTTAAAAAATTAACTTTTTTGTGATTTTTAACACATTGTAAAGTGTCTGACATTTTTTTTTCAAGGTATCCATAATCTATTATTAAAATGCCTCCATTATTTTTTTTAACGATTGAAGATATTTTTCTTATTTTCATAATTGATTTTGGCGAAACTTCGATAAAATTTTCATTCTTTCTTACTTTCTCACCTAAAATCTTTTCGATTTGAGCTAATTTTTTTTTTAAAAAAATATTTATTTTTTTTTTTTATAATATATTTTTCGAACCATTCATTATTTGTTCTTGAAAAATGTTTCACTGGAAGTGAGTCAAAAAACTCATTAGCTAAAAAAATTGATGGATTTTTTTCTATATTTTTAAAATTATCAATCCATTTAATTTTATATGAACTATTTTTTTTTTTTTGGATTTTGATTAATTCAGGGCTAATTTCCAAAATGTAAAAATTGCAACTTTGTTTGAATTGCTTAAAGTTGTTAGTAGATTTATTTATTTGATACATCATTTCACCTGTTCCCGCTCCTAACTCAATTATATTTAAGTTTTTTGGTTTCCCTAATTTTTCCCAAAATCCAACTAGCCAAATTGCGATCATTTCGGAAAAATGAATTGATATTTGTGGAGAGGTAATAAAATCCCCCCTCTTGCCAATAGGATTCTTATTTATGTAATATCCTTTTTTTTTATCGTATAAAGAATGTTCTATAAATTTATCTAGAGGGATTGCTTTTTCCATAACTAAGATAATATAAACATATTCCAGCTAATAAAGTGAATACACTTATTATTTGACCCATAGAATAGTTCATTATGATAAAACCTAATTGAGGATCAGGTTCCCTTAAAAATTCAATAATGAATCTAAATATTGAGTAAAGAATTAAAAATAAGGCTGAAATCAAACCACTTTGCTGAGATAGTTTTTTGTATAAATAATTTAAGACAATAAATAAAACTAAACCCTCAAATATTGCCTCATAGATTTGAGATGGATGTCGGTTTAAATCATCTACTTTGATAAATTTTACTGACCAAGATGACTCAGTTTCTCTACCATAAAGTTCTGAATTTATAAAATTTGATACTCTTCCCAAAAAAATGCCAACCGGCGCTGTAACAGCCACTAAATCTAAAAAATAAAATGGATTGATATTTTTATTTTTAGAAAACAATATTGTGACAATTATAATTCCAATTAATGCTCCATGAAAAGACATACCACCACTCCATATCATTACGATTTCAACAGGATTATTAAAATAATAATTAAAATTATAAAAAAATACGTATCCCAACCTACCTCCAACTATAATTCCAATAATTAAGTAACTAATATAGTCACTAAATAAATCCTTAATCTTAGGGTCTTTAATTAAAATTTTGTTGCAATAAATCCAACCAAAAATAATCCCAAATATATATGACAATGAGTACCATCTAATCTCAAAAGAAAATACTTGAAATGCAACTGGATCAAAATTATTGATAAACATTATTAATTATAAATAATATAATTTAAGTATTTAATTATTATGTCAAAATCAAGATTTGTATTTGATAAATTCGCAAAGGTATTAGAACAAGGCCTAGTAAGTTACAAAGACTTAAGTGATGAGGTAATAAATGTTTTAAAATCAAAAAGAGATGAAATAATATTTAGAATGAAGCTTGCAAGCAAGGAGGAGATTGAAATCTTAAATAAGAGAATTGCTATACTTGAAAAAAAAATTGAACAAACAAAAAAAGTTAAAAAATCAAAAAGTCTTAAAAAGGCAAAGAAATAGAAACTTCTAGACCACCAAATTTAGACTTAGCAAATTTTATGTCTCCACCATGAGATCTGCTAATATCAGATGCTATAGATAAACCCAGTCCCACGCTAGATTTACTCTCGGATCTGCTTTTATCAATTTTATAAAATGGTTTGATTATATTTTCATGTTCTTTTTGTGGTATGCCTGGACCGTCATCTGATACCATTATCAATAGATTTTCCTTTTGCTTCTCCATATGTATTTCAACTTTTTTTGCATACTTTAGAGCATTATCTATTAGATTATTTATACATCTTGCAATAAGATTTTTTCTTCCATTAAAGTAAATTTCTTCCTTAAAATTTTGAATTATATTTGGATTGTTATAATTATTTATTAATTTTAAAATTAATTCCGAAATATCAAAAGTCTCTGTTTTGTCCTTTGCTCCAGTACTTGCAAACTGCAAATACTCATTAAGCATTTTTTCCATATCGTCTACGTCTGATGATAATTTTTTTGATAAATTTTTATCTTTTATCATTGCGAGTTGAAGCTTTATTCTTGTTAAAGGAGTTCTTAAATCATGACTTATACCTGAAAGCATTTCAGATCTTTGATTTAAATGACGAATAATCCTTTTTCTCATTTTATCAAATTCTTGGCCAGCTTTTCTGATTTCTAAGGCACCAGAGGGTCTAAATTCATCTAGATCTTCTCCTCTGCCAAATTTCTCTGAGGCTTCTGCTAATTTGATTATTGGTCTAGTTTGATTTTTTAAAAATATAATAGCGATAGCAATCATCAAAAATGCAGGAAGAGTAATCCATAATCCAAACAATCTTGCTGAACTTGTAGTCAATCTACTTCTTGGAACAAAAAATTGAAAATATCCGTCAATGTGTTGAATCTTTATATCCACTAAATCTTTATAATTAGTTGTATTAAACCAATAAACAAAGTGTTTATTTTTTAACTCTCGTCTCAGGGATCTATCAAGGGGACTAAACCATCTTTCAGGTACATCACCTGGAATTACTTTTCCATCTTTATGTTCAATTTCAATTTGAAGATTGCTTTTAAATAAATTAATTATGTAATCTTTATCTTGCTGGTCATTATCATAAGCATCTATAAATGTTTTTATTTCTGCGATAAGACCTCTTGTCATTCCTGCGTTTGTTTTGATCCACAAGCTGTCAAAAAAAACTAACGATATTGTAATTTGTAACACTACTATGGGCACAGCTACAATTAATAAACCTCTATAAAATAATCTTTTTGGAAGTAAATTTTTTATAAAATTACTCAATCCATAAAACATATCCTTCTCCTCTAATTGTTTGAAGATATTTTGGGCTTTTTGGATTTTCCTCTACCTTTTTTCTGAGTCTTGTAATAATAACGTCAATTGATCTTTCTTTATTTAAATCTATCAGATTTCCTATTTCTTCCCTTTTAAATATTTTACCAGGCGAATTGATCATTTTTTCTAGTATAATTTTTTCAGTGCCATTTATTTTAAGATTCTGACTCCCCCTGTAGATGAACAACTTATTTAGATCTATTTTAATACTCCCAAATTCAATAACTCTTTTATGATTGTCTTTCTTAGTCTTGCTCAAAATATTATTAATTCTTAAGACCAGTTCTTTCGGTTCAAATGGTTTTGGCAAGTAATCGTCAGCCCCAACTTCAAGACCTTCAACTCTTTCAGATGCCTCTCCTTTAGCAGTTAAAAGTATTATAGGGGTATTTAATTTCGCCTTATTTTCATTAGTAAATTCTAAGCCACTTTTACCTGGCATCATTATATCTAATACAATTAAATCGAATTTAATTATTTTGACTTTTTCTAAAGCATCTTCAGCACTCTTAGCCGTTGAAACTAAAAAATTATTTTGATCTAAATATTGTTTGACCAGATCTCTGATACCATCATCATCATCAACAACTAATATATGTGCATTAAAATTTTTCATTAATAATTTTTTTTAAAACGTTATCGAAACTTACTACTTCATTCGAATTAGAATTAAGAAAAGCTTTGTATAACCTTTTTTTTTGTGAACTAAAAATCTCATCAAATAATTTCATTCCATTTTCGGTTAAATATACGTGTTTAATACGAGTATCCTTCTCGTCTTTTTTGTAATTAATTGCCTTTAGTTTAATTAGATCTTTTAAAACTCTATTTAAACTTTGTTTAGTTACTTTTAATTTTTTCAAGAGTTCTGAAATAGTAATACCTTCGTATAATGAAATTAAATGAATAACTTTATTATGTGCAACTCCAATTGAGTATTTATCCAATACCTTCTTGGCGTCTGATACAGTCTCTCTATATCCCATAAATATTTTTTCAATATATTGTTTGAGCTCATGATCTTTAAGATATAAAAGTTTTTTCATATTGGTAAGTTATATTGACATATCATATATACAAATATATTTTAGAAAAATATTTTTTTAATGATACCTTACGATAAACGCTCTGGAAAAATCTGGTATAACAATGAACTTGTAGATTGGCAAGATGTAAAGATTCATGTTTTAAGTCATGGATTACATTATGGTAGTTGTGTATTTGAGGGAGAGAGAGTTTATGATGGAAGTATTTTTAAATTAGAGGAACATACCGATAGATTTTTTTATTCAGCTGAGAGATTAGGTTTTAAAATTCCATATTCTAAAGAAGAAATTAATTTAGCAAGCAATAAAATAATTTTAGCTCAAAAGGTTCAAAATGGTTATGTAAGACCTGTTGCTTGGAGAGGAAGTGAAATGATGGCTATCTCGGCGCAACAAACTAAAATTCATGTTGCTATAGCTACATGGGAGTGGGGTTCCTACTTTGATCCAAATTTAAAAATAAAAGGAATTAAATTAAACATATCTAACTGGAGAAGACCTGCTCCTAACACAATACCATGGGATACAAAAGCATCGGGTCTATACATGATTTGTACTTTATCAAAGCATGAAGCGGAAGCTCAAGGTTACACAGACTCTCTTATGTTGGATCATGAGGGAAACATTGCAGAAGCCACAGGTGCAAACGTTTTTTTTAAAGATAAAAATAATGAGTTACATACTCCAATTCCAGACTCATTTTTGGATGGAATTACAAGAAGGACAGTCATTGAAATCGCAAAATCTAAAAATATAAAAGTAAATGAGAGAAAAATTCAACCAGATGAGATGTCAAATTTTGTAGGTTGTTTTCTAACGGGTACCGCTGCAGAAATTACACCTGTCTCTCAAATAGCACAGCATAACTTTAAAGTTTGTGATACAATTTTAGATCTT
This sequence comes from uncultured Pelagibacteraceae bacterium, assembly GCA_902601315.1. Lineage (GTDB taxonomy): Bacteria > Pseudomonadota > Alphaproteobacteria > Pelagibacterales > Pelagibacteraceae > Pelagibacter. Next base: position 1,022 of record CACKMS010000018.1, on the reverse strand, counting down.
TCTGATAGCTATCAAAAAGTAGTAAGAAAAAAGAAAGCCGCTTAATCTTTGCTATCCTCAGAGATGGCATGATCTATACCTTTTCTCAGATAATCGTAACCAGTATATAAAGTAAGAAAAGCTGAGAGCCATAAAAGAATGATTCCAATTGTTTGCGCATTATAATCCTGAAAGTTTAAAATTTTATTTCCAGTATCACCTAGTAAAAGTAAAGATATTGAGAACATTTGTAAAAAAGTTTTTAGTTTAGCCAAATTTGAAACTGGTAATTTAATTTTACCTTTAGCTAGAAATTCTCGTAATCCAGATATTAGTATTTCTCTTGTTAATATTATAATTGCTGCGATTACTTCATAATTTTTTATAGTCTGATCCATGACTAAAAGTAATAAGGCAGTAGCTACTATTATTTTATCTGCAATAGGATCAAGAAGTTCTCCAAGCTTAGACTCTTCCTTATAGATTCTGGCTAATAAACCATCTAAAAAATCTGTGAATGAAGCAATTACAAAAAGTGCAAATGGCAAAATATCTCCATAAAATCCAGGCAAATAGAAAGTAAAAACAAATATAGGAACAATTATTATTCGTCCAATTGTTAGATAATTAGGAAATTTAAATCTCATTCGTGAAAGAAGTTATATATTTTTTTTGCTACCTTTTCCTCAACTCCTTCAACAGATTTTATTTCATCTAAACTGGCGGATTCAACGGCCCTTGCTGATCCAAAATGATTTAATAACGACCTTTTTCTCACAGCACCAATCCCTTCAATTTGATCAAGCAAAGATTTGCTTATTCCTTTTTTTCTTTTTGCCCTGTGAGCACTTATGGCAAATCTGTGACTTTCATCTCTTATTCTCTGAAGAAAAAACAAAGTTGGATCATTTTTTTCAAATTTAAATTCTTTTCCGTTATGAAAAAAAGTTTCATTACCGCTATTTCTCTGTTTACCTTTGGCAATAGCTACAATTGGGATTTCATGCAGACCTAGTTCATTCATAGCCTCTCTAGCCACAGAA
>CACKMS010000017.1 GCA_902601315.1 uncultured Pelagibacteraceae bacterium | reverse complement strand
AACCAATTAATATAAAGTTTAATTGTATTAAAAGATCAGAGTTTCCTCCATTAAATACAATAATTAGAGACAAAATAGAGAAAAATATATATTGATATTTTTTATTTTTTGAAAATTGCAGCATTAATTAGGTGATACATTTGTGTCAAAAACTTCATCAAAATCTTCTGTCGTTACAGCTTCATTATTTTCGATTTTTGTTTTGATTGTTTCAGTAACTGTGTTTGTATTTTCGTTTTTTTCTAAAATCTCCACAGCTTTTTCAGGATTTTCTTGAACTATATCGACTATAACCTCAGTTATTTTTTTCTTACTTTCTTCATTTTTGTTTGCACTATCAATAAGTTTATTAGATAGAGTGCCCTTGCTGTTTTCTACAATTTCTTTTACTTTTTCTATATCACCTTCTTCGCTTGCCTCCTCAACTGCGTTCTCTATAATTTTATTGATACTTTCATCTACGATGCTAGAAGTTACAGATAATATCTCAATTTTTTCCTCATAATTATCTTTCTTAGTTAAATTTTCTACAACACTTAAAGAAAGTTTAGAGTCTGTTTCTTTTGATGCTTCATTTAAGGTTTCTAAAACTTTTGCTGCTGTTTCATTGTCAGCTTTAGTAACAATATCTGCCACAATATCTGTTAAATCATCCTCTATTGATAGAGTTTGTCCTTCATCTAAATTTTCTTGTTGATCTTTAGCTGCATCTATAGCTTGTTCAATTACTTTATCTTTAATTTCAGTATCTAGTGTTTCAATTTTAGATGGCTCGGTATCAACAATAGCTTTTAATACTTTTGCTGATAAATCCTGCTTGTCTTCAGTCGATGTTTTACTAACCTCTTCAACTACTTTATTTGCAATTTCATCGCTAGCAACTGAAACTACTTTTGCTATCAACTCACTATCTTCTTTAGTACTTTTAGCAGATTTAACAGCTTTTTCTGTTAACTTATCAATATTCTCTTTATTATTTTCTGCTAACTCATTAATCTTTCCTGCATCTTTTTCTGAAATTCCTGACATTACCTTTAGAGATAATGAGGTTTCTGTTTCTGTATTGTTAACTTCCTCAATAATTTTTGATGCAGTCGCAACATCTGTTTTAACAACAATATCCGCAACAACATCTGAAAGGTTTTCTTCCTCTAGAATTTGACCTTCTTCTTGGTTTTTAGCAGCTTCTAAGGTTTGTTTAATTAAAGTTGTTTTTGTTTCTTCATTAATATTTTCAATTTTACTTGGCTCAGTATCTACAATCGCTTTTAAAACCTTGGCTGATAAGGTTTGTTTTTCATCGGTTGATGTTTTGCTAACCTCCTCTACTACTTTATTTACTAAATCATCATTTACAACAGCAACAACATTAGCAATCAATTGACTATCCTCTGATGTGTTTTCAGCTTTTTGAACTGCATCTGTAGTTAATTCATCCATTTGTTCTTTATTATTATCGGAAAGTTCATTTAATTTTCCTGAGTCTTTTTCTGAAATTCCAGAAATTACTTCTAATGATAAATTAGTTTCAGTATCAATTTCATTTATTTCTTCAATCACCTTGCTAGCAGTATCAGTGTTAGTATTTACTATAATTTCAGAAACAATGTCTGTGAAGTTCTCTTCTTCTTGTATTCCTGTTCCTTCTTTTTGATTTTTAGCTGACTCGACAGTCTGTTTGATCATTACATCTTTTACTTCATCATTAATAATCTCCATTTTGTCAGGCTCTGTTTCGACTATTTTTTGGAGTACTTTTGCTGATAAAGTTTGTTTTTCTTCAATTGAAACTTTGCTTACTTCTTCGATCATAACATTTACTAAATCATTATTTACAACAGCAACGACGTTAGCAATTAATTCACTGTCTTCAGATGTATTTTCAGCTTTTTGAACCGCATCTATTGTTAATTCATCCATTTGCTCTTTGTTATTATCAGAAAGTTCATTTAATTTTCCTGAGTCTTTTTCTGAAATTCCAGAAATTACCTCTAATGATAGATTTGTTTCAGTATCAATCTTATTTATTTCCTCAATCATTTTTGCTGCAGTAGTTGTATCTGTTTTCACAATAATATCAGTTACCACATCTGTAAGATCTTCCTCCTCAATTATATTGCCCTCTTGTTGATCTTTAGTTGCTTCAATTGCTTTTTCAATTAAATCTTCTTTAATATCTTCATTGATAATTTCAATTTTTTCAGGTTCTGTATCTACTATTGCTTTTAGAACTTTAATTGATAATGATTGTTTTTCTTCAACAGCTGTTTTGCTTACTTCTTCAACTACTTTATTTGCTAGTTCGTCGTCCGCAATGGCCACTACATTAGCAATACGTTGACTATCTTCTGAAGTATTTTCAGCGTTTTGAATTGCTGAAATTGTCAATTTTTCAACTTGCTCTTTATTTGTCTCAGCTAGTTCTGTGAATTTTTCTGCACTCTTTTCTGAAATACCTGCGATTACTTTTAGAGATAAATTAGTTTCAGTTTCAACATTAGAAACTTCTTCAATCAATTTTGATGCTGTATTATTGTCAGTACTTACAATAATTGCTGCGACTGCATCGGTTAAATCATCTTCAATAGCTATGTTTATTTCTGTTTCTTGTTGAGTTTTTACAGCTTCAACTGTTTGTTTAATAACTATATCTTTAATTTCGTCATTAATAATATCAATTTTACTTGGTTGAGACTCAACGATAGCTTTAAGAACTTTTGCCGACAAATCTTGTTTTTCTGAAGTATTATTTTTACTTACTTCTTCAACAACTTTGTTTGCTAATTCATCACTTGCTACTGATACAACCTTTGCAATTAAATTTGCATCTTCATTTGAAGTGGATGCTTTTTCAACTGCTGAAACAGCTAATTTATCAATTTGATCTTTATTTGTTTCAGATAAAGTCTGAAGTTTTTCTGGAGCTTTTTCTGAGAAATCCGCCATTACTTTCAATGATAATTTAGATTCTTCGTTTGTATTTTTTTCTGTAATGTTGTTTATAACTGAATTAATTGTTGCTTCATCTGACTTTGCCATTACTTTACTTAAAACTTCTGCAGATTTATCTGTTTCTTTGGCTACAATTGTTTCAAATATTTTTTCTTTAATTAAACCAGCGCCTTCTGAGGTTGAAGTAGTTATAAATTCATTATCTTTGTCTGATAAATTTCCAACTACACCTTCAACTAAGGTATCTTTAGTCTCAATTATTTTTTCAATTGTTTCACCAATATTTTGATCATCGGATTGGTCAATTACATCTGATAAAAAAGTAGTATTTTCATCGTTACTGTTTTCAACAATAAAATCTATTTTTTGTTTTTTTTCCTCTTTTATGATTTCTTTTGCAGCTTCAACGTCGCTTGCATCAACAACTCCATCATTATTTGCATCTTGAAGATTTCCTTTTGCAAGTTTTTCTTCAAGTTGTTGGGTTAATTCGTTCTCATCAATTTTTGAAACTTTAACTAAAGTTTTATTTACAGATTTAAATTCTTGTTTCTCTTCGTCTGATTGCTCACGTTGCGCAATTTCTTTAGTTTCAGTCACTTCAATAACTTGGTCTGTAGATGTTAAACTAGTTGATTGGCCCTCAGATGAAATTTCAATTTGTCCTACACTTCCAAAACTATCTTCTGCTAGCGCTACTTCTGAATTTCCATTTGGTTTAATACTTGCATTAAATCTTGTACCTCTAATACCAAGTGACATATTGGATAAATCTATCAACATTTCACCGTTTGCATTTTTAGCTATAGCGCCTGTTTCGATAATTATTTTACCTTTTCCAACTTTCGCTTGAAATTTTTGTTTTGCGCCAGATTTTTCAAATTCACTTACATTAAGTGATGTTAATTCTTTCATAACTATTGTTGTGTTATCATCAAACTGAATTGTTGCGGATGAACTTTCTCCAATTAAAATCTCATCTTTAAGATATATTTCATCATATACATCCAAAATTCTTTCATCTCCCTCTTCTGTAATTGCAATAACTTCACCATTAATTTCAGTGATTGAGCCAATTTTAGTACCTTCAGAAAAAGCTATATTAATTAAAAAAATATAAAGAAAAAATATTTTGAAAAAAAAATTTCTATAATTTAAGGTAATCTTTTTATGGCTAATATTCATAGTTTTAAGTATTTAAAATACTCACTAATTATATTAATTTTATATAATATTATTTCATTATTAGTCCTTTTTTTGCCCTTTAAAAGCTTGAAATACAGCCTTTGGAAATTGATGCCATATGATTACAAATACCTAGTAAACTATCCAAACGATCTTAAAAACTTATCTCTTTTAAATTCGACAAATAGAGACTTGATTAAAGATGGTTTAAATAAAAACTCATCAAGAAACTTGCTTAATATAAACTATTGGAATTATAACCTAATAATTGACAGCTACACTAAAGAAAAAAATAAAGATTTTGAAAAATCTTTTATTAATTTGTTCTTATTAACCAAAAATAATAAACCAAAAAATCTAGATTTAAAAAAATATTTCATTTCAAATTACAATCTTTTTAGTGAAAAAAGTAAAAAAATTATTTTAGATAATTATTAAATTATTCTTTTTTTTCCTCTTTTGGTGGAGGAGGTCTTTTCTTTTTCTTCTCAATTTCATTTGGATTATCAAAATTAATTGCCATGCAAGTAATATCATCTCTTAATTTTGGTATACCCCAATTTAAAGTGGATGTTACTTTTTCAACCAGGTCTTTAGGTGTTATTGTTTCCATTTCTTTTACTACTTTTTCAACACCCTCTGCCCCAAATTCTTCACCATTTGGAAGATATCCTTCGGTAACTCCATCTGTATAAACAACAAAAGTTTTATCCTTAATATTTATTGTGTTAGATTTAACCATAGACTCTGCGAAATATTTCATTATCCCTATTGGAGGTAGATCAGATTGAATAAATTCAAATTTTTTTGATTTATCAAATAACATAATGCTTTCATGACCTGCATTAATAAATGTTAGATCCCCCGTTTTTGGATTAAATTTTCCAAATACAGCTGTTACAAACATTCCTTTAAATTTTGCTTCAATAATCTCATTGTTTACTCCAAATACTACTCTCTCGAGTGGAAATTTAAGATTTGAAAGTGTTCTGAAAATTGAAGAAGCTTTTGCCATGTACATACCAGCCTTAACTCCTTTTCCTGATACATCTGCTAATGTAAAATAATATTCATCAGGTCCAACTTTCATTACATCAAAATAATCACCAGATACGTCTCGCGCTGGAATATTTTTTGCATAAACAAAGTTTTCAAAGGCAGAAATATCTGGAAACAAGCTTTTTTGAACACCTCCAGCAAGTTCTCTTTCTTTTAATAATTTTGCCTCTTTTTGAAGATTTTGAAGAGCAATTTTATTTTCTTCTAAAAACCTAAAATAAAGACCAGTTAAAAAAGTTATTGAGATCATTATCATTGGATAGCTGACATCAATTAATTCTGATCTAAATCTATAAATAGAAAATCCAATAACAAAAATAATTACTAATCCTGCAAAAATTATACTTAAACTGTATTTTGGCTTTATTCTTTGAGAAATTATAAATGCAGCAATAGAAATAATTATTGAAAGTATTAATTCAAAAATAAATATTCCATTATTTCTTTTTAAAAAACTGTTATTTAATAGATTATCAATTACATTGGCATGAACCTGTACTCCCGGAACAGTTTCACCTGTTGGAATTTTTACTGTATCGAAAAGACCTTTTGCTGATGCTCCAATTAAAACATATTTATCTTTGAAGAAATCATCTTCAAAATTTCCTTCGAAAACCTTTTCTGCTGAAATATAGTTGTTATTAACTGATCTGTTATATTTTACCCAAATTAAAGAGTTTTTATCAGTTTTAAAATCATATGGTCTAATAGTAATATTTTTAATTCCATTCTCATTCAGATTTGTAATGATAGTCTTTTTCTTCTCACCTACTCTAATCATCTCTAATCCAAATGTTGGAAATAATTTTTCATTAAATACCACTATCAATGGTAAGGATCTCACAACCGCATCACTTTGTGTAATATAATTAATAGAACCTAATCCTTTGACATTTTTTTCTAAAGCAGGAATTGAGCCTAAAGAATATTTATAATTATAAACATAGCTTTTTATGCTTCCTCCTTTTGCAAAAATTCTTGCTTTACCCTTTCTATCAAATGTACCTTTTGTGGGAACCAAGCTTCCAAATACAGCTAAAACAGATTTTGTATCTTTTAAAGTTTTCTGAAATTTTGCATCATGACCCTCAATAGAATTTAAAAGATTAAGGGTGTAGCTATCTTCTATCGAATAAGTTTTAATAATTTCCTCTGGTGATTGTTTATCTTTTTCAGAGAAAAATATATCAAGACCAACTGCTTTTGGATTATTTTGGTTGATGTTATCTAATATTTTTGAAAAAACATTTCTACTCCATGGAAATTGACCAAATTTAGTGAGACTTGGTTCGTCAATATCTACAATTATAATATTATCTTGTTTTTCGTTGTATTTAAAAATTTTTTGATAAGAGTCGAAGCTTATATTTGAAATAGATTTTACAAATTCTGGATTTTGTAACCTTAAAAGAATTAACAGAATTAAAACTATAGAGAACGATATGTAATTAATATTTTTATCAATTAATGGATGTGAAATAAGATTTTTAAAAACTTCTTTGATTTTGATCAAAAATTCTTTTGATTTATTTATTTTTTTTTCTTCAGTATTTTTTTCTTTGCTCACAAAATAAACAATAACATCTGATGGATGATTAAAAAATTAATAATATAAAGTTATATATAAAATAGCCTAATATGAACTATAAGTTAAAAACAAACTATATGATCGATATTTATTGGTCTTTTAATACCAAATTTTTCATCTACTTCATGCTGGTGGATATGATGAGAATGAACGAAGACCGGAATCAGTAAATTAGAATTAGTTTTCAAAGTATAAATAAAGTTTGTTCCTCTAAATTTTCTATCAACAACCTCTAATTTTAAGTTGCTTTGATCGTCATGTTCTAAATCTTCTGGTTGTAATAACAGTTGAACATCAGATCCATTAGGATAATGTTTTATAAAATTTCCCTTTATTGTTCCAAGATCTTTATTTTCCAAACTATTTTCACCTGTAACTTTAGCTGGAATTAATATTCCTCTATTTAAAAAGTTTACTACCTCAATTGAATTTGGAAAGTGGTATACATTATAAGGATCATCATACTGTTTTAGTTGACCGTTTAAAATAATCCCACATTTGCTACCTAGGTAAAAAGCCTCATAAGAGTCATGCGTAACAATAATAGTTGTTATTTTTGAGTTGTTTAATATTTGCTTTAATTCCACTTGTATTTCCTCTTTAAAACTTTGATCAACGTTAGATAAAGGTTCATCTAACAACAATAAATCTGGTTGCGAAATTAAAGACCTAGCTAGAGAAGCTCTTTGAGCTTCACCAGCACTTATTTCATGGGGATATTTATTTAATATATTTTTAAGATTTAAAAATTTAATTACATCCTTTTGATTTATTTTTTTCTTTTTTCCTATTTTTCGATTTGATCCTAGCTCAATATTTTTCTCAACATTAAAATGTGGAAATAAAGAATTTTCTTGGAATGATAAAGCTATGTTACGAAACTCGGGTTCTATATGTTTGTCTTTTGATGATAGAATTTTATTTTTTAATTTAATCTGTCCTGATTTAATTTTTTCAAGACCAGCTATTGTTCGCAATATTGTAGTTTTACCTATTCCTGAAGGACCAAGAAGACAAATAATATCACCTTCATTTTCTATAGATAGATTTACATTATTAACTTTATTTTTGCCTCCAGCAGCAAAAGATACATTTTCAATTTCAAAATAATTTTCAGGCATCAATCTTTCAGAATATATCTAGATGTAATCAAAATAAAAGTACTTGCAATTAAAATTAGAAATAAAGATGGCACAGCTGCTGCTTCTAATAAGTCTTGAGAAGCATATATATAAGCAGTGGTAGCAAAAGTTTCAAAATTAAAAGGTCTTAATATTAAGGTAATAGGTAATTCTTTTATTATTTCGATAGATATAAGTATACCAATTAAAAATATGGAGTTTCTTAAATATGGCACATGAATACCTAAAAATGTTTTTATTTTTGAATAACCTAGTAAATAAGAACTTTCATCAATAGATCTATTAATTCTCTCATACCCAGATTTTAAACCATTATATGCTAAAGAATAAAATCTAATAAAATATACAATTACCAAACCTATTATAGAACCAATAAATATTTTTTTAATTGAAGTTAATTCATAATATTTAATTATGTTATTATCAAACCAGGCAACAAAAGTAATAAAGGCTACAGCTAAAATTACACCTGGAATTGCATAACCAGTAATTGAAAACATTGTGAGAGAATTTAGAAATTTACTTCTAGTCACTCTATTTCCATAATTTGCAATAAATGAAAATGTGATAAGTACTACACTTGATAAAAATACGAGATAAATTGTGTTTAATGAAAGTTGTAAAATATTTAAATCTAACAAATTTTTAGGAAAAATAATTGTCCAGTAAAGCATTTGCAAAACTGGAAATAAAAAACTTATGAAAAAGACTAGAAAACAAACCGAGAAAGCAAAAATAGATTTTGAACCTTTGAGATGAAGTTTTTTCTTTTGTTTTACTCCTCCTCTCGATGGAGAGTGATACTGTGCTTTTCTTCTTGATATATGTTCAATGAAAAATAATCCTAAAATAAATAGTAATAGAAAAAATGACAATTGATTTGCAAAAGCTAAATCATCAAATGATATCCATGAATCATAAATTCCAGTTGTTAGGGTAGAAATTCCAAAGAAGGATACCGCTCCAAATTCAGATAGAGTTTCCATAGCAACCAACGCGAGCCCAGCAACTATTGCCGGTCTTGCTGAAGGTAGTATTATTGAGAAAAAAACTTTTGATCTCGAAAAACCAAGATTTTGTCCTAATTCTAAAAGGTTTTGAGATTGATAGTGAAAGGATGCTCTTGTTAAGACATACACATAACCAAATAAAGAGAAGGATATTGATAAAATAGCACCAAGCATACCATCAAATTTTGGAATTAATTTATTATATTCTCCTGGTCCTAGAATAGATTTTATTATCGAATATAAAGTTCCAAAGTTTTCAAAAAAAGCTGTTAATGAGTAAGCATATATATAAGCTGGCACTGCAAAAGATAATATTAGAGCCCATTTAAAAAATTTAACACCAGGAAAATTATAAAAGGAGACTATATAAGCACACCCAACTCCTATTATTAGTGCAAAAATTAAAACACCAAATAAAAGTATAAATGAATTGATTATATATTCGTATAAAAAAGTACTTTTAAGTATTTCAAAATAATTTGAAGTATCTTCAAAAAAACTTGAGAAAACTGTTAATATTGGAATAGATACAACTATTGAAACTAATAAAGATGAAATGTACCAAGTGTTTATTCTCATATTATAATCCGCCTTATAATCATGAAAACTAAATGTGTCCATGCGAAAGGAGAAACCTTAGCATGGACACTTGTCTAGAAAATCAAAAATTAAATACTTTTAGGATGTGCGGAACCTCCTTGTTTTTAATTTCTGTTAGTTTTCTATTATTTATTCTTTTACTGATTTTTTTGCACTCCATAGAACATGCAGGACATCCTGTGGAAGATTTATTATAATCAATATTAGACATAAATTTTTTGTTCATGTTTTTCTTATTTCCATCCAGCTGCAAGCATAACTTCTAAAGCGTCTGCCTGTTTAGCTCCATATGTTTTGACTGAGGTTTTATTATCTTGTTTAAAACTCATGTCTTTTCCTGGAACTAAGTCATTTGCTGAAACACCTGAAATCATTGGATACTCAAAAGTATTATTAACAATATGGTTTTGTGCTTCAGCAGTTAATAAAAACTCAACAAGTTTTACAGCATTAGATTTATTTGGAGCGTGCTTCAACATTCCAGCTCCACTAATATTCATATGTGTTCCTCTATCTTGTTGATTAGGAAAAAAAGGCATTACTTTTTTTGCTGCTTCTTGTTGCTCAGCACCTTTTTTACCAGATAACATTAATGCATGATAATAAGTGTTAGCTACAGCAATATCTGCTTCTCCTGCTGCTACTGCCATTATTTGAGCTCTATCATTTCCTTTAGGTGTTCTTGCCATATTGGCAACAACCGATTTAGCCCAATTAGCTGTATTACTTTTTCCATTATTTTTTACTAAAGATGCAACTAAAGATTGGTTATAAATATTATTTGATTTTCTTATAACTAGTCTACCTTTCCATTTTGGATCAGCTAGACCTTCATAAGTCATACCATTTAACTCATTTGCACTTACTCTCTCTGGTGAATAATAAATTATCCTCGCTCTCTTAGCTATTCCAGTCCATTGAGCACTTCTAAATTGACTTGGTACGACATTTTTTATTGCCTTTGACCACCCAGCCTTTTGAAGCATTCCTTTAGCTTGAAATGCACCCAATCTTCCAGCGTCAGCAGTGATGTATAAATCTCCTATACAATCAGCTCCCTCTTCCATAATTCTTTTTTGAAGAGCTTTATCTTTACCTGATACAACATTAACTTTAATTCCAGTTTTAGCTGTAAACTTTTCATACAGCTGAATATCTGAATCATAATGTCTTGCACTAAAAACGTTGACCTCCGAAGAAAATGCGAAAGATGAAATGAATGCAAAAAGTATTCCAATTATTGTTATTTTTCTCATTTTTCTCCCTTTTCCCGCACTGTTTATAATGAAATTAATAACTATTCGCAATGATAATGATTATCAATTGCAATATTGACGCATTTTATACTAAAATTTCCACTCTGAGATTTTGCTGTATAGAAAGTTTCTAAAAGTAGACACCCTAGCAACATTTTTAAGAGATTGAGGATATACAAAATGAGCTTCTGTAATTGGTCCCTCCACTTTTGGAAGTACTTTGATCAAGTTTGATGAGTGAAATACTAAGTAATCTGGAAGTGCAGCTATTCCCACTCCACTTTCTACAGCTAAAAGTAAACCCATAACGCTATTTACCTTCATTACTGATTTTCTTTTTTTATTATCTTTCATACCAATTTTTAAAGCCCAATCAGGGTTATAAACTGGCGAGGGCGCACCTTTTCCAAATGCAATAAATTTGTGTTTATTTAAATCATTTATGGTTTTTGGAATTCCATGTTTTTCTAAATATCTGTTAGAACCATATATGTGGTAGTTAATATCTATCAATTTCTTTTGGATATAATTTAATTGTTTAGGTCTTCGCATGAATATTCCTATATCTGCCTGTCTAGTGCTTAAATCCAATTCTTTATCATCAAATATAAGCTCTATTTCAATTTCAGGATTTAGTTGCATAAATTCTTGAATTCTTGGAGTAAGCCAGTGTGTACCGAAGCTTCTAACTGTTGTTATTGTTAATTTTCCTGAAGTTTTATGTTTTTGATCGCCTAATGAGGTTTCAACCTCTTTTAATTTACTAATAACCTCATGAGCTGTTTTATAAACATATTCACCATTTTCTGTAAGAGTTAAGCCTCTTGCGTGTCTTTCAAACAGTTTGACTTTTAAATCTTCCTCTAAAGATTGGATTTGTCTACTTATTGCGGATTGACTTAAATTTAATATTACTGTTGCGCTAGTAAAACTTCCAGCTTCTGCAACTGCATGAAAAATTTTTAATTTATCCCAATCCATTATTTATTTAAATCAATTAATACTCTTCCTGAAATTTCCCCTTTTAAAATTTTTGGATAAGTTTCAATTAATTCCTCTAAACTTAAGACTTGAACAGATTTCTCTAACAAATCAAAATCAATTAAATCAGTTGCTGCTTGCCAAACAAATTCTCGTCTTTTGATACTTGCTCCAGCAGAATCCATTCCCCATATTTTTATTCCTCTTAACATAAACGGTAATAGGTTTGTGTTTAATTCATTGCTATTTGCATTGCCACAAACAGCAATAATACCATTTGATTTAGTTTGAGCGATAGCATTAGCAAGTATTTTTCCACCAACAGTATCAACTACACCATCCCATAAACCTTTATCTATTGGCCTTGGATCTTTATCAAATTCACTACGGTTGATAACGTTTTTTGCACCTAAAGACTCTAAGTAGTTGTTTTTGTCATTTTTACCGGTTACTGCGGTTACGTTATATCCCATCTTATTTAAGATCATAACTGCAACACTTCCTACACCTCCCGTTGCTCCAGTAACAAGGACATCATTTACTTTTGCGCCAAGCAACAATTCTTCTCTTGCTTTAATCGCGAAAGCACTCATTAAAGAAGTAAATCCTGCAGTACCAAGCATCATCGCTTGTTTTGATGATAAATCTTTTGGTTTCTTAACTAGAAAATTACCATCAACTTTTGCAATTTGAGAATATCCACCATAATAAATTTCACCTACTCTAAAACCTGTTAAAATAATTTCATCTCCTTCTTTAAATTTCTCACTTTCGCTTTCTATTACCGTTCCAGAAAAATCTATTCCTGGAATATGAGGAAATTCTTTAACTAATCTTCCACCGTTTTTTAAGATCATTCCATCTTTGAAATTTAAATCTGAATAGTCAACTTTGATAGTGACATCGCCATGTTTAAGAAAGCTTTTATCAACCGATTTAACTTCTCTTGTAAAAGTTTCACCATCTTGATTAAGCACTAGAGCTTTGAACGTTTCTGACATTGTGATTAATAAATATTATTTTGCAATAAATCGCAAATATCTATTCTGATAACTTAAATCGTCCTTGAATTGACCTAGGTAAAAATTTGTAACTGTAGTTGCTTGTTCTTTTTTAATCCCTCTCATAGTCATACACTGGTGAGTTGAATCTATAGTCACGGCAACACCCTTTGCATCTAATGAATCCATCAAAGTATTTGCAATTTGAACTGTAAGTCTCTCTTGCGTTTGTAATCTTTTAGAAAATACTTCAACCACTCTTGCAATTTTACTCAATCCTACAACTCTTTGATTTGGTATGTATGCAACATGAGCAATTCCAATAATTGGTGCCATATGATGTTCGCAATGACTTTGCACTGATATATTCTTTTGAACAACCATATCACTGTAACCTTCTACATCTCCAAAAGTTTTATCCAATACAGCTTTTGGATCCTCGTGATAGCCTTTAAAATATTCTTTAAATGCCTTCATAACTCTTTTTGGAGTTTCTAATAAACCTTCTCTAGATGGATCCTCACCAATCCATTTTAAAATTTTGATAAAAGCTTCTTGGGCTTCTTTATCAGAGATTTCTTCATTTTTTTTGTCGTTTTCGTTTTTTACTAATTTCATGAACGGTTTTTATATATATATTTACTTAATTTTAAAATATTTAATATATTAGGGAATGTGCTAGATAATGCACTTTATATGTTTAAAAAAAGAGAAAATGTCGCTGAAATAGAGGAAGGTAAGTTACTTTCACCAAAATTTGATAATGATGGATTGATTCCCGTAATTACTACATGTTCAAAAACTAAAGAAATTTTGATGCATGGTTACATGAATGTTGAGGCATTTAAATTAACAATAGAGACAAAAGAGGCTCATTATTTTAGTAGATCAAGAAAACAAATTTGGCACAAAGGTAAAACGAGTGGTTTTGTTCAAAAGGTTAAAGAAATACGAATTGATGATGATCAGGATGCTGTTTGGATAACAGTTGATATTGGTGATGGGGCAAGTTGCCATGTTGGTTATAGATCTTGTTTTTATAGATCAGTGCCAATGGGGAAAATTGATAATGCAAGAAACATAGAAATGAAATTTGAAGAAGATAAAAAAAAATTTGATCCAGAAGTGATTTACAAAGGTCAGCCAAATCCAACTAAAATATAGATAAGTGGAGATACAGTACAAAAATCTTAAAATTTTTGGACCTGCGGTCTTGAAGGTAAGAATTCCAGATGAAATTACAAAAAAATTAAATGATTATATTGATGAGGTTGTGAAAGATAAGGAAAAAAGCAAAAATTTAAATTTGGGTGCGTCGCTTGCTGGCGATGTTACACAGGAATTTTTTTTAGAAAATGAGTTTGCTAAATCATGTGGATGGTTAGATTTTATAGCAAATTGCACAAAAATATTTATCGAACTTAATGAAGGAAAAAAAATTAAAAATTTTAATTTGATGAGATCGTGGGTGGTAAGACAATTTCAAAATGAGTATAATCCTGTTCATTGGCACAGTGGTCATATTTCTGGTGCAGGCTTTTTAAAACTACCCCAGACATTTGGTAAACATACACAAGATAAACAAAATAAACAGTATCATGGCGGCAAATTAGAATTAATTCATGGTACAAAACAATTTTTATCAGAAAGTGTTTTTAAAATTACACCTGAGGTTGGAGATTTTTATTTATTCCCTCATTATATGATGCACACTGTTTATCCTTTTAAGAATACTAAAGAGGAAAGAAGGTCAATTTCATTTAATGCTAGGGTTGATGAAGAAGCATTTAATGTTTATTAAAAGATATAAGCAATACACTATGAAATTAATTAATC
>CACKMS010000016.1 GCA_902601315.1 uncultured Pelagibacteraceae bacterium | reverse complement strand
CAATTAATTTTTCATTCTTTTTTGGTTTTACTATTTTTTTTTCTTTTAGTTTAATTTTTAAATCTGTTTTATTAAGATTTGATTGAATTTGATCTTGATTAATTACTTCGTCTTTAAGTATTAATGGTTGATCTTTTTTCAAAAATGTATTTTTTTTTTGATTGGACTTTTTTTCAGAAGTTACTTTAGTTTTAGATTTTGTTCTATTAAGAATATTGTTTGATGCTTCTATGACTTCTTTAATTGAGTATATTTTAATCACAATTTCAACCTAAGGTTTTATAAGTATTTGTCAATATTGTTAGATTAGAAAAAATTTAATTATGACTTTGTAAAACGACTCAAATTTGAGCCTTTTTGACTCATCTCACTTTCAATCCACTTATAAGTTCTCGTTAATCCCTCTTTAAGACTCAATTTATAGCTCCAATTTAAAACTTTTTTTACTAAATCATTATTGCTCGATCTACCTCTTACACCTTTTGGTTTATCTAATTGATAGTTCTTTTTAAATTCTCCGCCTCCAGAAATACCTTCTATAATTGCAATCATTTGATTAATTGAAACTTGCTCATCGCTGCCAATATTTACTGGCTCTGAGTAATCAGATTCGAACAATCTTAAAGTTCCCTCAACACATTCATCTACATATAAAAAAGTTCTAGTCTGCTCACCATCTCCCCAAACATCAACTGTGTCATTATTATCTTTTCTGGCTTGTATTACTTTTCTACATAAAGCAGCTGGCGCTTTTTCTCTACCACCATCATACGTTCCATATGGTCCATATATATTATGATATCTTGCGATTCTAACCTCAAGACCGTAATCTTCCATAAAATGTCTACACATTCTTTCACTAAATAATTTTTCCCATCCATATCCATCTTCTGGATCTGCTGGATAAGCATCTTCCTCTTTTAAGCCCTCGATAAAAACATCTTGCTGTTTTGTTTTGTTATAAGCGCATGCACTTGATGAAAAAAAATATCTTTGAACTTTATTTTCATTACAAGCAATTAATAAATTAGTATTGATTAATACTGATTGCATACATTCAGCTTTATTATTTTCAATAAATCCCATGCCTCCCATATTACAAGCCATATTAAAAACATAATCAACACCTTCAGTAACTTTTCTACAATTTGATATATCTTTCATGTCTGTTGAATAATGATTTTCAACAGTATCAAAATCTTGAAACCAATATTCTTTAGGTTTTATGTCCGTTGCAACAACTGAATTTCCGTTATCTAAAATTCTTTTTACAAGATGACCTCCAATGAAACCACCTGCTCCTACAATTAATATTTTTTTATTTTTTGAAATCATTTCAGTAATAAATTTTTATCTTTTCGTTTTTAATCATAATAACTAATTTAAATGCTTTAAGATATCTTAATATATAAGATTTAGGATTGAACAATATTCTAAATAGCCATCCCAAATATAGTTTATCAATAATATTAGGAATAATAGCTTGTTTTTTTGTTAAAAAAGCTATTGCTGCACCTGTGCATATTATATTAATCTTATTTGAAATTTTTTTCTTTAAGTAAAAACCTAATTTTTCCTGAACACCACCTCCTAAATTAATTAAAATATAGTTTGGCCTGTACTTATAAATAGTTTTTAATAATTTAGTGTCTTTTATTTCTTTTTTATAAAAGGGAGCTCTGTAATGAAAATGATTTAAAATTTTACATTTTGTTAAATATTTTTCGTTTAATTTAGACTCAGTATATGAAGGATTTATTAATAATAATTTGTTATTATTTTTTTTATTTCTAAATTCATTTAAAAAAATTTTTAAAAATTTTAACCCTGAAAATTTCTTAACTTTAATAGATTTAAAAAATTTTAACAAAAGACATAAATAACCACTATCAAAAAGAGCATAATCAGCATTTTTGAGAGATTGATAGTATCCTTTGTCTTTATAAATATTAACAATTGCAGGTGCAGCAGGAAAAACTAGAAAAATACCATTTTTAAATTTTTTTTTGAAGAAATTAAAATCTGTATCAATAAATCTAATATTAAATATTTTATAAATTTTAAATCTATTCATTTTTTTTGATTTTCTTTAACTTAAAATATAATTATTTATCATAAAAATTGGTAATATTTTATCTTGGAAAGATAAATATTTTTTAACAATCTTAATTATATGTTTATTCAATATATTTTATTTAAAGGTTATGTCTTACAAATTTAAAAGTGCTGAAAAAGAATTTTATTTGAATCATTCAAACAAAGTTGTCGACTTTCCTGATTTTAATAGTGATCTAAACACTATATTTATAAATTTTTTTGATAAAGGAAAAAGATACTCAATTATTAAAGATTTTATTTCAACATCAAATAAATATGAAAAATTGGTAGAAATTGGACCAGGAAAAGGAGCAACTTTAAAATATTTTAGTCAAAAATATAATTTTAATAAAATAATTGGTTTTGACTTAATCTTCTCAGACGAAGTCCAAGGAAATAACAAATATGAAAACGTTGAGCTTTTAGAGGGAAATTTTAATTATGAAATTCCAGTTGAGAATAACTCTGTTGATTGTTTAATTTTAATGATGGTTATAGAACATCTATTTGATCCTTTTCACTCTTTTAAACAGATTGAAAGACTTTTAACTAAAGACGGATTTGCCTTTATAAATTTGCCTCTAGTCACTTCAATTAAAAATAGATTAAGACTATTGACTGGAAAATTACCAGAAACCAGTACAAATTATAATCTTTGGTTTGATAATAAAGAATGGGATGGAAATCATCTCCATTATTTTAGTTTAGATTCAATTAAAAAAATTTGTAAAATGAATAATTTAAAGATCTTGTCCATAAGACCTGTTGGTAATTTATTGCCACTTAAAAAAATGTTTCCAAGTTTATTATGCAATGAGATTTCTTTTTGTGTAAAAAAGATTTAGTATTACAGGTAGATTTTATTTACTTTTAATACTATTTTGTAAATATTCTTGTGTTCCCAATTTAAATGTAATCCCTAAAAAGAACAAAAATAAAAGATTACTTGGATAATTGTCAAACAAAGATGTTCCTTTTAAATTAAAAAAAATTATTAGTATAAAAAATGAATGAACCAGCATAATAAAAACACTCTCCTGTAAATATTCTGAATTTTTTTTCGATTTTAAAATAGTGCTATTTATAGTTAAAAAGAGTATTAATACAGCTATTAATCCTAATAAACCTAATTCAAAAATTGATTTAATATAGTATCCTTCATGTATTAATTTTACATCTTCAGAGAATTGACCAACATACCTTGCTGCATTTGTGGCTGATCCCAATCCGTTGCCAAAGAGGTTATTACTTATTATCGAAAATATATCTTTAAAGAAATAAGAAAAAATATAATTTGAACCTAGATCTGTAATGTCTTTAATTAAAGGAAAAAATAAATAAAATGTATAATAAAAAATTGCTAATATAAGTAAAACTAAAATTGAGTCTCTCAAAACCATTTTTTTGTATGAAATAAAAAAGAAAACGAAAAAAATGCCTAAGTAAAAAAAATTTCCCCTAGTTCCAGAAGTTAGAGCTGCCAGTATAGCCAAAAGAAACACAATTTTATAAAAATTTTTCTCTTTACTAGTTTTACCAAGAATAATACTTGTGATTATTGGTATAAAAGAAATAATTATAAAGTTGTTGTATTGACCTACAAAAGAAAAGGTTGAGGGCACTCTATATAAGTTAATATTACCATAGCCAAATTTTGTAAAAGTTTGTGTTGCTGATTTTGCAAGATCAAAATCTCCGTAAAAAGATGTCATAACTTCTACAGAAGAACCCAATTTATAACTAAAGGAAAATTGAAAAATTCC
Source organism: uncultured Pelagibacteraceae bacterium (assembly GCA_902601315.1). Taxonomy (GTDB): domain Bacteria; phylum Pseudomonadota; class Alphaproteobacteria; order Pelagibacterales; family Pelagibacteraceae; genus Pelagibacter. The sequence continues at coordinate 16,642 of CACKMS010000016.1, read as the reverse complement.
AATCATTAATGGTAGAATTGTACATATAGAATAAAAATTACATAATTTTTTTAAATCATTCTTTGTTTCAAGAAATTCCATTCCTATTGGGATTAAAAGAAAATAAAACAACCAGACTTTCAATCCAACTAGTTTTGCCACAAACGAAGGACCCCATGGATTAATTAATTGCACAATTAAAATTGAGATAAAAATGATTAAAGAAACTTTAAATGAATTAGATATTTTATGAAATTTTCCATAAATCAAAAAACTTAAAGTTAAGGGGATTATAAATAATAAATCATGAATTAGAGGTGCTAGAATTGTGTATGAACTTACTTTTAATTGAATGAATCCCAGATAAGGTAAAAAAAATATAAATATATATATAAGCTTTTTTCTATTTTTTAGAAATAATAAAGTATTTATTAAACTTGTTAAAATTAAGATTTGAGTCATTAATTTAAGAATTAGAATTAATTATTTTTTTTACAATAAAACAATTAAATATTAGGAAAAAAATATTACTTAATAATAGGCTTATGGGAATAGAGTAAATTTCATAAAAATCAAATAATATTATCACAAATAGAAAATATATTATTAAAGCTTTAATATGTAATTTATTTAATGGGACATGTTTATTAATTGAATATGGAAAGCTATTAATAGGAACATTTATCCAGTCTACAAATGTTGCAAGTAAGAATATAATAAAAAAAACATTATTCCATTGTACCTGGTTATTAGTCCAAATTAAGAATGGGACTTTAGCAAAAAACATTACTAAGATAGTAATTATTAAAGTTAAAATTGAGCTAATTTTTACAAGTAAAAAAAATTTATCTTTAATTTTAGCCCAATTTTTTTTTGCAAAATAAATAGTGAATTCCGGATAAAATGAGTGTGAAATTATTGCAACAATTTGTCTAATACCATTTAGTAACAATCTTAATGAATTGTAGAATATTACTAAGTTAGGATTTGTAGAGAAACTTATTAATATGATAGTGCCTTGTATCAACAAAGCTTTTGATAATCCTGGCACCATAAATGAAACAGAGGGATAAATTATTTCTTTCAAGTATGAAATTGAAAATTTTTTTAATTTATAATTAAACCAAGAAAATTTTTTTGTTATATATATATACGATACAATTAATGAAAAAAAATAATTTACAGTTGTTACTAAAGCTACGGCGAAAATATTTCCATTGCTGAATAATACTAAAATTACTAATAAAATTTCTGACACAAGAAATATAGACTGAAAATTTACTACAAAATGATATTTATGAATTGCTTTAAGTAATGATAAATTTAATGAGGATTGAACAGTAAAAAAAGTTTTTAATATTAGCAGTAAAACAATAATATTAAAATCTAAATATTCAAAGCTTTTAATTTTTAATAATGAATGAAAATTAAATAAATAATTTATTAAAAAAAAAATAATTAAAATAAATAAAAAAAAAGAAACAATAAATGTAGTACAATTTTGAAAAATCAAATTTACGCTGGCTTTATTTTTTTTATTATATGCAATAACTATTAGATTAGATGCATAACTTCCTATTCCTAATTCTGAATATGCCAGAACTATTGGTATGGTAGAAACAATTAACCATTCAGCATAGATATCATTATTCCAAAAATATAAAAAAAAAGGCACAAACAACAATTGTTGAATAGTAAAAATAACAGTTCTTAAAGATTGAGAAGAAAAATTTTTAAATAAAATATTGTTTAAAAAAAACATCTAACTAATTTTTTTTAGTTTTTATTTACTTTACAAAATTCAATAATATTCTCTGTCATTTTTTCCCATGAGCCTTTTTCCTCTATTGTATTTCGTGCCTTTATGCCCATTTGTAAGGTTATTTTTGGATTTTTATAAAAAAAATCTATTTTTTCAGCAATTTTGTTTTTATCCCTGGGGTTAATAATAAAACCCTCTTCACCATTTGTAATAAAATCTGGTGCTACACTAAATTTTGATGAAATCACAGGAAGTCCGCAAGCCATAGCTTGTGGTATAACCATTGGTCCACCGTCTTCGAGTGTTGGTAAACAAAAAATTGAAGATTTATTATATAATTCAGGTAATTTAAATTCACTAACAGGACCTATAATTTTGTTATTTTTTTTTAACTTTGTAATTTTTTTTAATAAATCTTTATTTAGGCTTCCAATCAACCATAATTCTGAATTATCTAATGATAAAGAATTAAAAGCATCGATTAAATAAACCATGCCTTTTCTTACCACATCATTTGCAACAGTGATTACCACAAATTTATTATTTTTATTTGGAATTGGTTTAAACAACTTTGTATCGGTTCCAATAGGCGCAATTAGAATTTTTTCACTTTTAACAATTCCCTCATTTATAAATGTATTTGCCTGAAAACTTGAGATAGCTCCTATATAATTTGCCTCTTTAATTGATTTATAAATTCTTTTTCTGAGAGGTAAGTTTGGCAATGTATAAATGTTTTCTATACCCAATTTTCTATATTCTTCATCTAAAGTTTTATCAAAAAAATCATCTGTACTGTTATTTAAAAAATAAATTGTTTTTATTTTTTTTTTTTTTGTTTTTTTTAATATTTGACATGTTGAATTTCCAAACCCTAATATATAAAAATCGCTATCCTTAATTAAAAATAAACTATGAATATAGTCACTTATTTTGTCTAAAAAATTTATATAAAAAGCATGTAAATTAATCTTAAATAAGCGAATTAAAACATAATTAATTTTTTGAAGTATTTTTTGAGTAATTTCAATTATAGAAAAAGACTTTACATGCTTACTTGGTATTCCATATTTTTTAACATAAAATTTTGGATAACTAGTTACTAGAAATTTTAAAAAATTTTTTTTATATAAATTTTCTGCTAACTGAAAACTCCATGCTCTTCCCTTAATATATATAGTAAATTTCATTATATTTTTATATATTTCAAAATAACTGAATTGAGTTATTGTCTAATAACATAATTATTATGAAATTTACATTTATTTGCACACACGCAATTCATAACCTTATTCCTCTTTTTTTAGAATTATCAAAAAAAAAAAATATTAAATTTTCAGTATTGTATTGGCAAAAATTAAAAGAAAATTTTTATGACCCAGAATTCAATAAAATAATTAATTTTGGAGTTAATTTTTACAAAGGGTACAGTTTTGATTTTTTAGAGAAAAGAAATAAACTCAGATACGATTTTAGTTTTTTATTCAAATTAAAAATTCTTTTTAAGTTAATCAAATTTATTTATTATAACAATTCTAAAACTTTATTATTTTATGGTTATACTTTCCCTCATATTTTTGGAGCAATATTTGCTAAGTTATTAAAAAAAAGAACAATAATTAGATCTGTTTCTTATGATATTGGTAAAAGAAATATTTTTTTAAAATTTTTAAGGAATGTTTATTATAGATTATCTAATCATTTTTTTGATCAGTTTTGGAGTGTTGGGATCTTAAATACACTTTTCTATCAAAATTTTGGTGTTAAAAAAAAAAAGATTAAATTAATTGACTCGTCCCAAATTGATTATGCTCTCATTAACAAAAAAATCAAAAATATTACAAAAAAAAATATTTTAATAAAACACAATTTGCCTTTAAATAAAAAATATATGCTTTTTGCAGCTAGATTTAAAAAAATGAAAAATCCTACATTACTTATTGAATCCTTCATAAGTGCAAATGTATATAAAGACTGGAAACTCCTGATGGTGGGCGATGGTTCTCTTAAATATAAAATGAAATCCATATGTGGTGAACATTTAAACAAAAATATTTTTATTTTGAATTATCAAAACCAAATAGAAATATCAGAATTTTATAAAATCTCAGACATCTTAGTTTTAACTTCGAACTATGGTGAAACGCATGGAAACGTAATTTGCGAATCTATTCAATTCGGTTGCGCTATATTAACTAGCGATAGAGTGGGTTTACATCCTGAAGTAAAAAAGTATAAAATAGGTTCTGTTTTTAAACCTTATACAAAAAAAAATTTATCTAAAGAAATAAATAAAATTACTAATAATATACGTTTGCTTAAATTATTTAAAATAAATGCCTCTAAATACAGTATTAAAAAAAAACCAAAATATGTTGCTAATTTAATCATTAAATATTTAACTTAATGAAATTTATTTTATCCAAAGGTGTTAATTTGGTTGGTTCAACCTCAAAACAATATGATCATAGTGTAGGTTTTCATGACATTAAACCTTTTAACTCTAAAAATGATGATTTTCTTTTAGTTCATAGATTTCCAATTAAAAACACACAATTTTCTGACAAAATTGAGACCGAGATATGTTTGTGGAATTATAAAAATTCAAAAACAGAAATAATTGATAAAACAAACGCGTGGAGCTGGGAACAAGGATCAAGGTTGCAGTGGATAGATGAGAATACTATCGTTTACAATAAAATAAATAATAATGAATTAGGATGTTTGGTAAATAATATTAAAAATAATGATAAAAAATTTCTTGATAGGCCAATTTACAGTTTGTCCAAGAATAATGAATTCCTATCAATAAGTTTTTCTTATCTCTGGAAAGTTTGGAAAAATTACGGTTACCATTTAGACGAAAAAATAAATTTAAGATATTCTGAAGATTTTTATAATCATGAGGGAATTTTTTTATGTGACTTTAATAATAATTCAAGACTTATTCTATCAATAGCTGAGGCAATAAAAATTTGTGGTTTACAAAATGATAATAAGAAATATTTTTTGGCTCATCCTACTTTTAGTCCAGATGGATATAAATTTTTATCATTATTGAGATATTTTAGCGATGATAATAATCTTATATCCTATTTAATATATTTTGATTGCAAGAATAATAATCATAAAATTTTGGCAAAAGAAAGAGTATCTCATTTTGAGTGGTTAGATAATAACACAATTGTAGTATGGGCCAGAAAATTACCAACTGGCATACAAAGTATTAGATCAAATTTTATTATTGAAAAATACTTAATTTCAAATTTAAAAAAATTGATAAAGAAATTAAATCCAAAATTAAAAAAAAAAATTCTATCAACTCATTATTATATAATAAAAATAAACAATAATAATAAAAGCGAGATCATAAATAACAATTTATTGGATGTTGATGGTCATCCACAGATATCACATGATGGAAAATATTTAATTTTTGATACTTACGCTGATGAACTAAATTATCAAAGCCTGATTTTATATAATCTTAAAAATAAAAAATCTTATTTACTCGGTAAGTTTAAGTTGGATACTTATTTAAATCAAAAAAATTTAAAATATGATCTTCATCCAAGATGGAACAAAAAAGGTAATCTAATTAATTTTGATTCTTCGCATGACGGTAGCAGACAAACTTATGTTTTAAATATCGAGAATTATGTTAATTGATTATTGTTAATTTTAACAAATAATACATCCTCTTGAAACTTTTTATTATTTATAAAGCTTTCATTGCATCTATATTTAAGATTAAAATTTTTTGAGTTTAAAAAATTTATTATTTTATCCTGAAGCTTTTGATTGTGATAAACCTCTGTGAAGGAAATTTCGATTATTATATAATCAATATTGTTAAGAACTAATTCACTACCTTCTAGTACCTCTAATTCAAAACCTTGAACATCTATTTTCATAATAGACGGCCTTCTAATATTCATCAACTCTTTAAAGCTGTCTAATTTTTTTATTTCTACTTTTTGGATTTCTTTTGTGATGTAATTTGAATTTATTATATTTATTGGTTTTAATAAAGATGAACTGTCTTTCCTGTTAGTTATATAAATTGAAGAGAACTCATCTTTGTTTCCAATTGCTAAATTATGATAAAATATATTTTCATTTCCTATTATTTTTTTTTGTATATTAATTTGATCTTCCAAAGGTTCAAATGAATAGACTTGAATATTGGGAAAAAATTTTTTTGTGATTAATATAGATTGCCCTTTATTAGACCCTATGTCGATTAATGTCTTTGCGTTACCTATTCTTTGTAATAATGGCTTAATCTCGAAGAGTGGTGAAACTCCATTAATATAAGATTTGTAAAAACCAGGATTTAACAAGCAGTTTATTATTTTTTTAAACTTTATCATGTAAGTATCTTACTCATCATTTTTATATTTTTGAAAATATGCTTGGATATACATTCCTTTATTAATTCGATCAGAAAATTTTATAAATAAATTTAAAATAAAATTTATTATTGGTGAAAAAATTTTAAATTTTGATTTTATTTTATTTTTGTTAATACGACTTACAGTTTCAATTTTTAAAAGTTTAAAGCCAAATTTTTTAAATATTAATGTTAGTGCTTTTTTTGAAAAAAAATTTAAATGCTCAGGTGGAGTAATAAACATATCTTTTTTTCCTTGAAGTATTGAAAAAGTTGATCCAAAATGAGGAACAGCAATTACACAAATTCCACCTGTTTTTAATAAATTATAAATATTTTTTATTGGGTTAAACTCTATTGGTATATGCTCTAACACCTGAGACAATAGAACTATATCAAATTTCTCTTTGTTTTCTTCAACAAACTCTTCATTGAAATTTTTGTTTAAAGCTTCAAACCCATTAAGTAATTTGAAAATTTTTCTAACGTTATCGTTTAATTCTAAAGCAGTAACATCAAAGTTAGCTTTTTTTGCCTCCTTAGAAAAAAAACCATATCCAGCACCTACATCTAAAAAAATTTTTTTATTCGTGATATTTGTTATATTGTTAATTATTTTTTTTGCATCAAGTGTGGAATTTGGAAATTCTTTTTCTTGGTTAAGAATAAATTGAAGTGTATCTTCATCTGTTTGATTAGTTATATTTTGTTCCATAGAGTTTTGATCAGATTTATAAAATTTCTCTAAAAAATCATTTGATGGTGTTGGATTTACAATAGCACCTTTGCATGAACTACATTTAAATATAGGAAAAATTTTATTACTAGAATTTACTGAAGTATGATTAAACCAAAATTTTAAAGTTTTTAAATTACAATATGTGCAACTAATTAAGTTTTCTGACATTTTTTATTTATTCATTAATAAAATTTCGCCAAGACTATTCTTATATTCAGATAAATCAAAATATTTTGTAAAACATTTAAATGAATTCATGTTCATTTGTCTTATTTTTTTTCTGCTAAGATTATTAAATTTTCTAAGAGTTTTAAAAAAACTTTTTAAATTATCGTTTGATATGAACCCTGCCTCTGAATTTCTTATTTCATTGAATATATTTACCTTTTTTGTAGTTATTACTGGCCGATGGCAACTTAATGATTCGACTAATGAAACTCCAAAGTTTTCACCATGCGAGGACAAAACCATTGCCTTAGATGCCGAAATTGCTCCCCACTTTAAATCATTTAATATAATATCGCTCCAAAAAATATTTTCCTCTAGATTTAAAGATTTAGACAAATTTTTCATTTTGTTTTTATAAGCACTTTCAGGACCAGCCATTAAAACATAAATATTTTTTTTATTTTCTCTCATTTTCTTTACAGACTTAATTAAAATTTCACACCCTTTTTTTTCATGAAATCTTCCTAAATAAAGATAAAAATCTTTATTTATTAAATTTGGAAATTTTTTATAAAATTTTTTTATACAAGTTTTTTTATAAAAATTTGGTTTATTTATTCCATATCTTATTACTGTCTTTTTTAGATTTGTTGTATCCACATATGTTTTATTTAATAATTTCTTTTCATTTAATGAGGTTAAAAGTAATGATTTAGAGTATGATAAATTTTTTTTTTCTAGTAATTTCCAATATATTAACTTTTTTATCATTTTAATTTTTTGTTTTTTAAAAAAAGGGTCAAGTTGACCATGTGTAAAAACAAAAAAATTATCTTTTAATAAAAGTCTAGCAACTAAGGTATTAAATTCCCAAATACCGTGAACAATAAATTTATCGTATTTAGCTTTATTTTTTAATAACCAGAAAAATAATTTCAAATTAAAACAATAATTTCCAATACCTGGACCTTTATTAATTATATTTATTTTTTTTGATTTAAAAAATTTTGAATTTTGATTATCAGAGGTTAAAATATCTACTTTTAATCCTTGTCTTACAAGCATTAAAGAACTATCTATAATAGTTTTTGCTGGACCACCGTATTTTGGGTTTAGTGAACTTACAATCCTTAATACTTTAACAGTTTTTTTCATTTACTGTGAATTGATATACCTATCATAACTTAATAATGACCAGTCTTTAATTGGATTTGCGTATTTAATATTATTATTGCTTATTTTCTTTAAATAAGTCTTATGAGGAATAGCAAAACCTGTTTTCTTTCGTTTATATAGACTCTTTGGTATTTTATTTTTAACTATGTTCAACAAACTTATCTTGTTTATTTGAATGTTAGATTTTAATAAAGGTAAGAGTTTTTTGAAAAAAAACCAATCGACAAAAGGTGTTCTCATTTCTGTAGAATGTGCCATAGAGGTCCAGTCTGCATCATTTAATAATTTTGTACACATATAATATTTAATTTCTAGGTACATTATTGCTAATTTTCGATTACTAATATTTGATATATCATTATCTAAATTTTCAAATAAATTTAATTCCTCCCATCCTCGTTTATAAATTTTTGTATCTAAGATTTCTTCAATTTCGTTTGGAATAAAAAGGGATCTTTGTAATAAAAAAGATTTTTCTATTTTTTTCCCGTGACTATAAATCCCTGAATATTTGGTATTTAAAAAATTCTTTTTTAAAAATTTATAAAAAGTAGATAAAAAAAAATTATTAATATATTTATTATATGGAATAAATTTAAATATATCATTTATTGCTGGAATTCTTTTATAGCTTGGGTACCCAAAAAATAATTCGTCACCACCTAAACCTGAAATCATAACCTTTGATCCATTTTCTTTAACAAAATTTGAAATAAAAAAATTATTTAGTCCATCGTTTGTTGGCATATCCATATTTTTATAAAATGAATTAATCAGTGGTATAATTTGGTCGTCTTGAATTTTATTTGTTTTATGAGGTATGTTACATCTGTAAGCTGTTTCTTTTGCTAATTTTGCTTCATTTAATGATAAATCCTTATTATCTAAATCAAGAGTTAAGGCTGAACAATTCGGGTTTTGTTCTGAAGAGGCAAGTATTGATGTGGAATCGATTCCCGATGATAATAGGAAGGTTAACGGTACATCTGAAATTTGATGATATTTAACTGTTTCTTGAATTATTTCCTGAAGATAGCTTATTGCATCATCTTTTTTTTTAAAATTTAAATGATTTGAAGCAACAATTTCATTTTTTATATCAGCATGTATAAATTTTTGTAATTCTCCAAATTCATTAATTATTAAACAAGATCCTTTTTCTAAAGATTTAATATCTTTATAAATTGTATATGGTTGTTGAATATGACCCCATAAATGATAACTAACAATACCTGCGTCTGATTTTTGATCACTAATATCATCTAAACTTAATAAGCTTTTTACTTGGGATGCAAAATAAAAAACTCCTGATTTTATTGAATAATATAATGGTTTTATCCCAAAAGGATCTCTAGCCAAAATTAATTTTTTTTTTTTAATATCATATATTGAAAAAGCATACATCCCTCTCAAATAATTAAGAAAATCATCACCCCAATATTTATATGACTCTAATATCACCTCAGTATCAGAATTACTTTTAAAAATAACTTTTTTTGTTTTTAAAAAATCTTTTATTTCTAAATAATTATATATCTCACCATTAAATGTGATTACTAAATTTTGATCTTTTGAAATAAAAGGTTGATTAGCATTAGTAGATAAATCGATAATAGAAAGTCTATTATGTCCAAAACAAATATTTTGGTTTTCTGAGATCCAAAAACCACTATTATCAGGCCCTCTATTAAATTGGTGCTTCACAATTTTTTTAACTAAAGATTTAATTTCAATATTTTTTTTTGAATAATTAAAAATACCAGAAATTCCACACATAAAATTTATTTGAATTTTATTAAAAATCTTTTTGCAATATAAAAATCAACCAATAACCTATAGTACAAAGTTTGCATTAAGCAAAATTTTATCCCTACATAACCATCTAAAAATCCTCTCTTTAATATGTATCGATATAAGAAAAGCAAAAAAGGTCTTACAAAAATAGGAAATTTATAGTAATTCATTTTTTTTCTAAAAATATCATTTTTATAAGAGCTTTTTTTGATTTTATTTCTATACATAAAAAATAATTTCGACTCTTGTTTTGCATAAAAATTATGTTTAGTGAACCAAAATTTAAAACCTTTTAGATTATAATCAATTATTTTGATTTTTGATTTCAATATCTTTGGATTTAAAATTTTAATTTTTTCATCCATAGGTTTATTATCGAAAATTCCACTTTTATTTCTCCACATTCTAATTTGTTGTTGAGGATATACTCCTCCAAAGTTTATTTTATTACCTAAAAATATGTGTTCGATTGTAAATTCAATTGCATTGTAATCATTAAGATTTTTTATTAAATTTAATTTTTTAAAAAAATTTTTTTCAACAATTTCGTCTGCATCAATTCTTAAAATCCAAATATTTTTTTTTTTTATTTTTTTTAATATCCAGTTTAATTGATTTGAATGACTTTTAAATTTGTTTTGATAAAACCTAACTTTTTCTTTTTTGCAAATTTTTGATGTTCTATCTGATGAAAAACTATCAACAACAATTATTTTTTGTACATCGAGTTTCAAATTTTTTATACATCTTAAAATATGTTTTTCCTCATTTAATGTTAAAACAATTGCTTGGATTGGTATTTTATTTTTTTTTTTCAAATGAAATTTTTATTATTATTTAAAGTCTATTTTAATCTCCTTTGTATCTAAATAATGCATAAAAAGTTTTCATTATTATGTAAATATCTAAAAAAACTGACCAATTGTTTAAATACCACAAGTCGTATTCCATTCTTCTTTTCATTACATCTGGGCTTGGTGTTGCTCCACGTAAACCATTTACCTGTGCCCATCCAGTTAAACCAGGGTTACATTTATGCCTTTTTAGAAAGTTATTAAATAAGGATGAATAATGAATATCATGCTCAACCATGTGAGGTCTTGGGCCAACAATAGACATATTGCCATTAAGCACGTTAAAAAATTGTGGTAACTCATCAATACTATATCTTCTAAGCAATTTTCCAATTTTTAAAAGTCTTTTGTCATCTTTTGAAACTTGCTCAGTTTTATCAAACGGCGATTTCTTTAAAGATCTTAATTTATAAATTTTAAACCTTCTGCCGTCCCATCCCGTCCTATTTTGTGTAAAAAGAATTGGATAACCGTCTTCTAAATATATTGCTATAGCTGAAATTAATAATATTGGGAAAGATAAAATTAAAAAAAAAATTGATAAAAGTTTATCAATCAATATTTTAATAAATAAGGAAATTCCATAAAATTTTGATATTTCATAAAACTTATATTCATATTTATTTAACAACAATTGTCTGCCTTTTAGATCAATTGATTTATTTAAATTGATATTTAATGTATCGACTGAAAATTTAATAATTTTTTTAAACAATTTTTCTTTTTCTTTGTCATCACCATTCAATATCCAAATTTGACCTAACGAATGATATTCTAAAATTGATCGGATATCCTCGTCTTCTTGAAAAATGGGTACTTTGAGTTCGCTTTTAAAATATTTTAATTTTGATTTTTCAAGATTAGAAACCATGCAACATTTAAAAACATAGATTTTATCGACCTTTTCATTTATAATTTTTTTAATTTCATCATAATTACCTATAAGCATAATGTTTTTTTGAATTATATTTTTATTAATTAAATCTTGATGAAGATAATTAAAATAAAATTTTAATATTGCTAAAGAAATTATACATGTGCTTAATGATATTAAAAAAAGTTCATCTATTGCAAATTTAACTTCTGAAATAAAAAAAAATGAAAAAATTGTAATATTTGAAAAAAATAGACTTAAAATATCTTCTTTTAAAAAAGATAAAAAATTTTTTTTATATTCTCTTTTATTTTTAAGAGAATATGAAAATATAAAATAAAGAAATGATAATAAAAATGAGTAAAAAAAAAGCTCAGACTCTTTATATATATTATAATTCAAAAGATCATAAATAGTATTTTCAAATAATATCGAAAAACAGTAAATTACTATATAAATAACTAAAGTTTTTATTAAACTAACAAATAATACATATCCACTATCATCATTTTGAAAAACTTTCTCAAGTCTAAACATTCTTAGTTTTTGTGATAGTAATAATTAGGAGAATAACTATAGTAATAACTATAATAACTATCTTTTGATGTATCTAAATCATTAATTACAATTCCATTTATTTTAGCCCCTACGTTTTGAATTTTCTTTATAGATGACATAAATGATACTGTTCTTGTTTCCTCAGATCGTACTACAAACAGATTATAGTCAGATGCTTGAGTTAGGATAAGTGTATCTGATACTGGCTGGACAGGAGGAGAGTCTACTATAACATAATCATACTCTAATTTAAGGACATCTAAAAATTTTTTCACTTGCTCTTTCGTAACAATGTCAGACATATCAAACCTTTTTTCACCAGAAGTTATTATATCAAGCTCAGTACCTGGTACTTTAAATATTGCATCTTTAAAATTAGCAGTATTAGATATAATTTCACCTAATCCCAAGATTTCTTTATCAAATTGATAAAAACTATTTAATACCGATGGCCTTCTTATGTCTGCCTCAATAAATAATACTTTATTTGATTTTTCTAGTGATAGAGCTAAATTAAACGCAAATGTAGTTTTTCCCTCTGATGGATTAGACGAGGTTACCATAAAGCTTTTATTTTTATCAAATTTAGACTCGATTATTGCTCTTGATGATCTTATAGCTTCTGAAAAGCTAGATCCTCCATCTTCCACAAACATTTGAAGAATATGAAAACCTCTTTTCAATTTATCAACTCTAGGTAAGATACCAATTTGAGGTATATTTAAGGAGTCAATTGCTTCAGGACTTTTTATTACTGATGAATTCATCTCTCGATAATATAACAAGCCATAAATCAGAAAAAAACTGATAATAAATGCCATTATAAAATTTTTTTTAGGTTGAGGTGAAAAAGGATTAGTAGGAAGATTTGGATTTTCAATAATTTTTAATTTTGATACTTGTAAGTTTTGTGCTTCATTGGTCTCTTTAACTCTTTGCAAAAAAGATTCATATAATTTTCTACTACTATCTACCTCTCTTGAAAATTTTAACATCCCTGCTTCTTTTTCTTCAATTACTCTTAGTTCATCGGTAGCTTTTTGAAGTTCATCATCTGAAAGTTTAATAAAATTATCCAAATTACTTAATTCGAATGCTTTTTGTTGTATATTTTCATCTAGTATATTTTTGAGTTGAGATTTTAAATTTTCACTTAAATCAATTGCTTGTGTAATTTTAGGATGTTTGTCTGTATAAATTAATGATAAAGATTGAATATTGCTTTCATTAGCATTTAAACTTGCTTTAATATTGGAAATTTCATCTCTTGACCTTAAATCTTTTATTGCAAGTAACGCATCAATATCTCCATCTGCAACCTTAATTGATAATAAATCATTTTGCTGCTCCTGATAATTTTTCTTAGCCTCCAAAATTCTTTCTGAAATAGATTGAATTTCCTTTATCTTAAGTTCTTTCACATTTCCAGTATCCACTAAATTTTGTTCTTTTTTATAATTTGAAAGTTTTTTTTGCGCTTCATCCATTTGAGCAACTAGCTCCTTTAATCTTTCCGAAATTTTTTTACTAGCATAACTTGTGATTTGAATTTTATTATCGATTTCATATCTTTGATAAGAGTCTATTATCAAATTTAATGCTAATTGAGATATTTTTGGATTGTTCGAAACAAAAGAAAGTTCTAAAACGTCACTTCTTGGAATATTTTTTACTGAAAAGTTATTTGTTAATACCGATTTTAAATACTTGTCGTTTATTTTTTTTGGCTTTGAAAAAATTCTTTGAAAAAAATTTTGTTTTGTATTTGAATATAAGTTTTCAAATTTCATTGAATTTTTTTTGTCTTTGACAATATATTCCTGTACTTCATCACTTTTTAAAATTGCCATTTGGTTGTTAATTCTACTACTTTGAGCTTCAACAGAATAAACCTCCTCGATATTTACTATTTTATTATCATCAGGTTCAATTACAATTGTTGCTTTACTTAAAAACTTCTTCTCCTGATTAAGAGAAACAAATAACACTAATAATGATAAAATTAAGGACAATGTTAAGAGATTTCTTAAATTTTTTTTTATTACAAGAAATAAAAATTTTAAATCACCAACGTCAAAAATATTTGTAATTGTATTTAATCTATCAATCATTTGATTACAGTTAATTTAATTTGTAAAAAATATCAATAATACGAAAAATACTTAAAAAACTTGATAAATCTAGTACTTTAGACACTAAATTTGTTTAAAGGTTTATTACTTTGTTATAATAAATCATTTTATGATTTTTATAACAAATATTATAAATTTTTTATTGGTCGTATTTTTTTTAAATAGTTGTGCGTCTCTTCCGGGTATTAATAAAGATGTTGTTAAAAAAAGGTCAAATGAAAAATTAATTAACAGTGAATATACAATTAATGACATTGGAATAAATATTATAAAAATTAACGACTTATCTACAAAAGATATGAATTTTTATAATCAGAAAAAAATTGAAGAAATAGATTATAAGGTAAAAAAATTTGAAGATATTTATGATTACAAATATGAGTATATTTTAGGACCTGCAGATTCAATTTCAATTGATTTAACTGATACAGATGATTTAGATAATTCATATTTAATTGATCAAAATGGAATGATTGATTTACCATTTGTTGGAAAGATTAAATTGGATGGGCTAACTTTAAATGATGCTCAAAACATATTAATTGAAGTAATAAGAGAATTTTATAAAAACCCAGATCTACAAGTTAATATTGATGAATTTAATAGTAGTAAAGTTTATATAGTTGGAGCAGTAAGAAATCAAATAACAATAAATTTAAATCAAAAACCAATAAAACTCATAGAGGCAGCAATTCAAGCTAATTTCAATCCAAGTGCAGCTGATAAACTTTTTGGAACAAAAGGTTTTTTAAGAAGAGATAACAAAGTTTATAAAATAAACTTAGCAAATGCATTTAGTGGTAAAGACGAGAAAGAGAATTTTTATCTAAAAAAAGATGATGTTATATTTATTGACAGAAATTCTGACGCAATACACGTATTTGGTGAAGTTAGTAAGCCAGGTGTATACTTTCCAAATATAGGTTACTCATTAACAGAGCTTCTTTCAACTAGTGGTTTAAATCAATTAACTTCAAATGCAAAAAAAGTTTATGTTATTAGAGAAAAATTTCATTCATTCCTTGAAGTTGATGTTTTTCAACTAGATATTAGAAATCCAATAAATCTAATTGCTGGAAAAAAATTCATGCTTCAAGCTAAGGATATAGTATTTGTGCCAGCCACAGAAATTGTCAAGTGGAACAGAACTATTAGTTTGTTATTACCACAAACAGATTTGTTTAGTTCTTATAATCCTATCATCCAAGAGGGAATTAAATCAAATAGCGCTAATTTGACTGAGTAATATTTCTTGGAATTGAAAAGAAAATTATAAATAGTATCTGTATAATTGGTATATGAAGAGAAAAATCAAATAATAGAAAAATTATAATATAAATAAATAATATAAAATTTACAATATTATAGTTTTTTTTTATAAAAAAAAATTTAATAAAACTTAAAACTAATAATAAAAATCCAAACAAACCAAATTCACCAATAAATTCAATTAAGTCTGAATGGGCATGATCAGCAAACTTGTTAGATAAATTTGGATATTTCAATTGAAAAAATATTTCAAATGATCCAGGACCATAACCAAAAATTAAAAAATTTTTTAATTGATGTAAGCTAAATTTAATTAATTCAAATCTAGAAATATTGTTATCTAAATTATTTAAATTTGCATATTCCTCATTTAAAAAATAAAATCTTGAAATTACTTCTGATGCTCCAAAATAAAAACCTAAGATTATAAGATCAAAAAAAATGATTAAACAAATTGTAATTAAAAAAGATTTATTTTGATTTTCTTTCAATCTCATCTCATTAATTAAATAAAATATAATAGTTATGATAAGTAAAAAATTACCTATCCGGGAAAAGCTTGTTATAATACCAACAGTTATGAAAATTAAAAATATTCGAATATATATTTTTAAAAAAAAATAATCTTTTTTTGAATCGTTTTTTTGTAAATTTTTTATAAGTTCTAAGCTTGAAATTAAGGAAAATATCAAAAATACAGAAAAAATAGTCCTATTTTTAAAAAAACCAGTCGAAGAGCCTTTATAAAAGCTATTTTCAAATATAAGTAAATCTGGATTACCATTAAGATATAATAGTACAGCTACTAACGCTGCAACAAAGCCCATTAATGATAAATAAAAATAAAATCTATACTTATGTCTATCGTTGTAGCAAATCATTTTTATTATACAAACAATAACTAATAAATTTAAAAAATTTAGGATTTGAAAGTAGGAATTTGT
>CACKMS010000015.1 GCA_902601315.1 uncultured Pelagibacteraceae bacterium | reverse complement strand
GATGCCTCACTTCTTATTCTTTTTTTTAACCTTAAAATTATATCGTCATTTAAAGAATAAGATTTGCTCATAACAACAAATAGAATTATTCTTACGTCATTATCCCATTTTTGTCCTACAACTATAGACTCTTTTACTTCTTTAAAATTTTCTATAACTGAGTATATCTCAGCAGTACCTAGTCTAACCCCTCCTGGATTAAGTGTTGTGTCTGATCGACCGTAAATTATATAGCCTCCATTTTTTTTTCGCTCAGCATAATCTCCGTGATACCAAATATTTTTATATTTTAAGAAGTATGCGCTTTGATATTTTTTACCTCCTGGATCATTCCAAAATTTGTTTGGCATCGATGGAAATGGAGATTTGCACACAAGTTCACCCTTTTGATTAAGAATTGATTCTCCTCTTTCTGAGAAAACATCAACATCCATACCAAGTCCATTATTTTGGATCTCGCCGCTAAAAACTGGAGAAAATATATTTCCTAAAACAAAACACGATACAATATCTGTTCCCCCAGAAATGGAAGACAAATGAACATTTTTTTTTACATTTCTATAAATATATTCAAAACCTTCAGATGATAGTGGTGAACCAGTTGAACATATAGTTTTAAGATATTTTAGTTTAAATTTAGACTTAATATTTAATTTTAATTTTTTAAGTTGATCAATAAATTTTGCACTAACACCCAATAGTGATATTTTTTCTTTTTCAGCTATTTTAAATAAAAGATCTTTATTTTTATGCATTGGAAAACCATCAAATAAAACAATCGAAGCTTCGCTGGCCAGTGCACTTACAAGCCAATTCCACATCATCCATCCACAAGTAGTAAAATAAAATATGTTATCTCCTGGCTTAATTTCGCAATGAAGTTTATGTTCTTTCAAGTGTTGAAGTAACACTCCTCCAAGTCGGTGGCAAATACATTTTGGTTTTCCTGTTGTTCCACTTGAATATAAAATTGCTAAATCATCATTAAAATCGAACTTTTCATACTTAAAAATTTTATTTTTTGAATGAACAATATTTTTTTTTGTAAAAATATTTACATTTTTTAAATTACTAATTTTAGTTAATTTTTTTCCAGGGTATGAAAATGTAAGAACATATTTTATGGATTTTATCTTATGAACAATTGATGGCAATCTTTCTAAAATACTTATTTCTCTTCCATTATAATAATACCTGTCAGTTAAAATTAAAATTTTTGGCTTAATTTGTGAAAATCTCTCAACTAATCCTGGTGTTCCAAAATCAGGTGAGCAAGATGACCAGATAGCGCCAATAGCTGCGGTTGCTAAGAAACACTCAACCGTCTCAATTTGATTTGGCATATAAGCAGCAACACGGACACCTTTTTTTATTTTATGTTTTTTAAAAAATGTAGCTAAATTTTCAACATTTTTTTTAAGGTCAATCCAAGATCTAGTTTCTTTAAAACCATTTTCACTAATAAAAGTAATAGCTTTTTTATTATTTTTTTTTACTAGGAGATTTTCAGCAAAATTCAATTTTGAGTTTACTAAAAATTGATTTTTAGTAAATTTTTTATGAAATTTGTTTTTTAATGATTTAACCCCTTTAACTTTTGCAAAGTCCCAAATATCACTCCAGAAAAAACTTTGGTTTTGTAAACTCCATTTAAGAAGTTTTTTATAATTTTTATTACTTTTAAAATTATATTTGTTAATTAAAAATTTTTCAAAACTACGTAAGTTTGAGTTTTCTTTTTGGGATATAGTGGCTTCCCATAATTTTTTCTGCATCGAAAAAAATATATTGAATTTTTATTAATTGTGATAACTTTAACCAATAATAATTTAAAATGAGAACTTTTTCACCTCTGATTCGGACTAGTTTTAGACTATCTTTGTTCTTTTCAGGCAACAAAATATAGTAGGCAAAAAAAATATCATACCAGAAGTAGAAATGTCAAAAAATAAAATTACAGCAATTCTTGGTCCAACAAATACAGGGAAAACATTTCTAGCAATAGAAACTATGCTTTCCTTTGAATCTGGAATGATTGGTTTCCCATTGAGATTATTAGCAAGAGAGGTCTATGACAAAATTATAAAAAAAATTGATCCATCAAAAGTTGCTCTAATAACAGGAGAGGAAAAAATTATCCCAATTAATGCAAAATATTTTCTTTGCACAGTAGAATCAATGCCCATTGATAAACATCTAGAGTTTGTGGGAGTAGATGAAATTCAAATGTGTAGTGATAATGAAAGGGGTCATATTTTTACAGATAGATTATTAAATCTTCGAGGTGAAAAATTAACAATGCTAATGGGGTCTAATACAATAAAACCCATTATACAAAAACTGAGTGATGATATTGAATTTATTAATAAAGAAAGATTTTCAAAACTTTCATTCGGGGGACATAAAAAAATATCAAGAATAGAGAGAAAAAGCGCTGTAATAGCTTTTTCAGCTGAAGAAGTTTATGCAATTGCTGAGCTCATTAGAAGACAAAAAGGTGGGGCTGCTATTGTTATGGGTTCACTTAGTCCAAAGACACGTAATGCTCAAGTTAGTTTGTATCAATCTGGAGACGTAGATTATTTAGTTGCAACAGATGCAATAGGAATGGGTATAAATATGGACTTAGATCAAGTTTTTTTTTCAAATATTAAAAAGTTTGATGGAAAAAAATTAAGAAGACTTAATATTTCTGAAATAGGACAAATTGCAGGACGAGCTGGAAGATACCTAAACGATGGTTCGTTTGGAATAACTGGTGAATGTGGTGAGATTAATCCTGAAGAAATAGAAGCATTAGAACAACATAAATTTCCAGATATACAGCAAATATTTTGGAGGAATTCAAAATTAAATTTTAGTAGTAAATTAAATTTAATTAAATCTCTTGAGGAGAAACCAGATAAAGAATGGCTTAGAAGAATTTATGAATGTGAAGATGAAAAAGCCTTAAAATATTTTTTAAAAGATGCAACTGAATTTCAAATTCTTGAGAATTCATATAATTTAAAGATTTTATGGGAATGCTGCCAGATACCTGATTTTGTAAAGAAAACATACGGACATCATTTAGAAATTATTAGTAAAGTTTTTAAATTTCTAACCAGTGAAAATAAAAGAATTCCAAATCAATATATGAAAGAACAACTAACTTCGTTAGATAAAATTGAAGGAAATGTGGACTCTATATCAAATAGAATTTCAAATGTTAGAACATGGTCTTACGTCGCAAACAAAGCAAATTGGGTAGAAAATCAGGATTACTGGGTTGAAAGGGCAAAAAATCTTGAAGATAAACTATCTGATAGA
The DNA here is from genome assembly GCA_902601315.1 of uncultured Pelagibacteraceae bacterium. Taxonomy (GTDB): domain Bacteria; phylum Pseudomonadota; class Alphaproteobacteria; order Pelagibacterales; family Pelagibacteraceae; genus Pelagibacter. Next base: position 18,715 of record CACKMS010000015.1, on the reverse strand, counting down.
TTACATGAAGAATTAACAAAAACTTTTATTGATAAAAGAGCAAGTGTGCTTGCTAGAGGGTTAAAACAAGATATCACTTTTAGAACAGAAATTATAGAAGATGAAAAAGTGATGATTAATAATCAATATATCGGAAATTTAAAAGGTTTAAAATTGCATTTAGATTTAAAGGTTGATGCGCTAGATGCTGATATAAAATCTCTTAAAAAAGCAGCTAGACAAAATGTAAGTCCCGAAATAATCAAAAGAATAAAACATATAATTGACACTGGATTAATAGAATTAAAAAAAGATTTTAAAATTTATTGGAATAATAATCAAATAGCTAAATTATTACCAGGTGAAGATTATTTGAATCCTAAAATACATCTCCTTATAGACGATATGATTGAAAATGACGAGAGAAGTAAACTTTATTTATTTATTAAAGGATGGATACAAAAAAAAATAAACACAGAATTAAAAAGCTTGGTTGATTTAAAAAATACTCAAGAAAAAAACTCAGACCTTAGGGCTTTAGCCTATCACCTATATGAAAACAATGGGGTTGTGAAGAGAGAGGATGTTTTATCTTATCTTAACAAGCTTGATCAAAATGAGAGGAAAAAGCTAAGAAATTTAGGAGTAAGATTTGGACGTTATCATATTTTTTTATTTAAATTATTTAAACCAAGTACAGTCTCTTTGAGAACTCTATTGTGGAAAATTTATAATGAAAAAAATGAACAATTAGAACCTCCAACGTTTGGGTTAAACTTTTTAGAACAAGACAAACCATCTAATAGAGAATTTATGCTTTTGTGCGGATTTGAAAAATTTGATAGATTTTATGTAAGAATTGATATTTTAGAAAGGCTATTTCTTATGATTTTTAATTCAAAAAATAAAAATAATGACACTGAGATAAAACTAGTACCTGACATGTTAAATTTATTAGGTTGTAATAAAGAAAATTTTATAAAATTATTGAATAAAATGAATTATAAAACTTTCGAAAAAGCAAAAGATCTTTACTTCAAGTATTTACCATCTAAAAAAGTGTTTAAGAAAAAAAATGTAAAAAAAGAAATAGAGGACAATCCTTTTCAAGTTTTGAAGCAACTTAATTTAGATTAATGTTTAACCTTTTTAAAAAAAATGAGAGTGCTAAAGAAAATAATGTTTCTTTAATTGCCGTTTGCTCTTTATTAATTCATTCTGCAAAAATTGATGAAAATTATACCGAAAAAGAAAAAAACATAATAATCAAAGCATTAATTGAAATGGGTGCAAAAGATGAAAATTTAGAAGAGATAATTAAAGAAGCTGAAAAAAAAGAACAGGACTCAAATCAAATATTAGATTTTACAAAAGAGGTTAAAAACATAAGTGAAGATAAAAAAAAAATTATAATAGAAGCACTATGGAAGATTATTTACTCTGATGAAAATGCAGATGTTTATGAAACCAATTTAATGAGACGTTTATCAGGCTTGATGTATTTAGATAATAAAGTAGTAGGTGATATCAAAGAAAAGATTAAAAAAAAATTATAATGACATATATTGTAAATGAAAAATGTATTAAGTGTAAATTGATGGATTGTGTTGAGGTTTGTCCAGTTGATTGTTTTTATGAAGGCAAAAATATGCTTGTAATTAAACCTGATGAGTGTATAGATTGTGGCGTTTGTGAGCCTGAGTGTCCAGTCGATGCTATAGTTTCAGATACAGAGCCAGGAAGTGAAAAATGGCTTGAGATGAATACTAAATACTCTGAAATTTGGCCAAACATAAACGAAAAAAAAGATCCCCCAGAGGATCATGAAAAATTTAAAAACGAAGATGATAAATTTGAAAAATATTTTAAAGAAAACATCCAATAAGAAAACTAAAGTAAAAGCAAAAAGAGTAATTAAAAAAAAAACAAAATTAGCAAAAACAAAAAAAATTCCAAAAAAAAAAGTTCTTAAAAAAACTAAAACAAGTAAAATATCTAAAAATATATCTAAATCAAAAAAAGTAGAAAAAGCCCAGGTAAAAACTGAGACTTTAAGGATTCCTAAAAATAATGAGCAAAAGCCAGAAATTAAAAAAGTAAAAAAACAAGATACTGAAAAAAAAGAGTATAAAGTTAAAGATTATGTAGTTTACCCAAAACACGGTGTTGGTCAGATTACTGAATTCAGAAAGATTAACATCGGTGGAATTGATGTAGAAACATATATTTTAAAATTTGAGAAAGATAAAGCTAGTGGGATGGTCCCAGTGAATAAACAATCGCATTTGAGGCCACTTGCAACAATAAATCAAGTAAACAAATGTGTCAGTATTTTAAAAAGTAAACCTAAAATCAAAAGATCAATGTGGAGTAGAAGGGCACAGGAGTACGAAGCAAAAATATCATCGGGTAAAATATACGAGCTTGCCGAAGTAGTAAGAGACCTAAACAAAGGAGACGATTTGATGATAGATCAATCATATAGTGAAAGACAACTTTTTGAAAAAGCTTACGACAGGTTACTTACAGAATTTCAAATTGTAATGGGAACTAATCTAGAAGATACTCAAAAGAAACTTGATAAAGCTCTCAAAAGAAATTTGGAGAAACAAATTCAAAAAGTTGAAGCAAAACCTGCATCAGAAGAAATCCCTGAAGAAGTGGTAGCAGAATAAAAAAAAACGCTTCCCACGCAAGCGCCATGAGAAGCGTAATCAATTAAAAAGAATACTAAACTATTTTCTTCTTCTCTTCTTAGCTTTTTTCTTAGCTTTTTTCTTAGTTTTCTTTTTAGCAGCTTTTTTTCTTCTTTTAGCCATCTTTAGCTCCCTTTTTTTTACGAATCTTTTTGATTCGTTTAGTTACTCTTTTTTTATTTTTTTTGAATAGTTATGTCAAATCTTTATTTGTTTTATAAAAAAAATAAACTTTGGAAATTTTTTTTTAAATTTTATTTAAAAAAAGTTAAGTAAATTGCGATAAATAAACAATATAATTTTATATTAATACAAATCTTCAAATTTTTTTTTAAATTTTTTAATTATTTTATATCTTTTTAACTTCATTGTTGGTGTTAGCATTCCATTTTCAATTGAAAATTTTTCTTTTGAAATAAAAAATTTTTTAATTTTTTCAACTTTTGTAAGATTTTTATTTATTTTTTCAATTTCTTTTTGAATTTCTTCTACATTAATATTTTTTTTTTCTTCACTGAGAACTAACATTGTAACCAAATAAGGTTTATTATCTCCATAGACAATCGCTTGATCAATTAATTCTGAATTAACGAATTCATTTTCAATTTTTAAAGGTGAAATATTATCTCCTCCAGGTGTAACTAATATATCTTTCTTTCTGTCCGTAATCTTGAGATAATCATTCTCAAATAAACCGATATCTCCTGTATATAACCAACCATCTTTTAATACTTTGTCTGTCTCCTCTTTATTGTTCCAGTAGCCAAGCATTACATTCTCACCTTTAACTAATATCTCGCCATCTTGAGCAATTTTTACTTCATTTCCTTTAAAAGGTAGTCCTACAGTTTCTACCCTAATATCGTGAAATGGATTACAGCTCACGACTGGAGAGGTTTCTGTTAATCCATAACCTTGTAATGTTGGTAGTCCGATAGCGTTAAGAAATGTTCCAACATCTTTATCTAATGGACCTCCTCCAGAAACAAAAGCTTTCAGATTTCCTCCAAACTGAGACCTTATTTTTTTTCTAACAATAATTTCTAGGATAAAATCAAAAACATTATCGACTAATGAAAGTTGTTGTTTATTGATTTTCTTTTTTCCAATTTGTAACATTTTAGAAATTAATTTCTTTTTCAAGCCTGTTGTTTTATTAAATGCCGAATTAATTTTTTGATATAGGTTCTGATAAAATCTTGGAACAGCTGTCATTATATGTGGTTTACAATCATTCATATTTTTAATTAATTTCTCAATACTTTCGGCATAGAATACTTTTGCGCCCACACAAATTTGAACAAATTGAACCGCATGCTCGTAAGAATGTGACAACGGTAACCATGTTAAGAACCTAGAATTTTTAGAAATAATAGGCTCCAATATTTCCATTGCTCCTTCACAATTGTTAAGTATACCACCATGACTTAAAATGACTCCTTTAGGATTTCCCTGTGTTCCTGAAGTATAAATTATACAAGCAGGGTCCTTTCTTGTGATATCTATTTTAGATAGTGGAGAGTTATAAACATTATTTCCAAAATTTAAATTTTTAAAATTAAGATATTTATCTTTATCAATTTTAAGTTCTTCAAATGAGATAATTTTTTTGATTGTATTATTATTTTTAAGTATGTTTTCAAGTTTAGAATATTGATCTTGATTAGAAACAATTAAAATTTTTGGCTGGCAATTATTAATAATATATTCGTAATCTTTCTCAACATATGTAGTGTAGGCTGGAACCGTAATTGAACCAGACAACATTATCGAAAGATCAGAAATCATCCACTCTGGTCTATTTTCAGAAATTAGTAAGCATCTATCCCCCTTTTGATTAATATTACTTATCTCTTTTGAGAGTTTTAAAATGTTATTTTTTGTTTCCTCCCACGTAAAAGATCTTTGATTATTATTAAGAGGTGTTAAAAAAATACTATTCTTATCTTGTAATTTGTATCTTTCAAAAAAGAGTTCTAATAAATTATTTATTTCACTTACTTTCATAAATATTTGGTGGGCAAAGAGAGAATCGAACTCTCACAGTATTGCTACTATTGGATTTTGAGTCCAACGCGTCTACCAGTTCCGCCATTCGCCCTGAGTCTAAAGACTGCATAGATTTTAACAATAGTATTAAAACATTTATTATAATAAAAGAAAAATATGTTTAAACAGCTATACAGGAAATCAATTGAATTGGCTGCACACAAAAGTTCAAAATTTTTTCTAGCTATTGTATCATTTGTAGAAAGTTTTATTTTTCCAATACCTCCAGATGTATTAATCATTCCAATGACAATAGCAAAAAGGCATGAATGGTACAGAATAGCTCTAATCGCAACTATTTCATCGGTACTGGGAGCATGCTTAGGTTATCTAATTGGCTACGTTTTTTTTAACGAAATAGGTTTAAAAATATTTGAATTATATGGTGTTGATAATGCATCTTTTTTAAAAGATAAAGTTTCTAGTGAGGGAGGTGTCATCGCATGGATGACTTTGCTTGCTATTGCAGGATTTACACCAATTCCTTTTAAGCTATTAACAATAACAAGTGGCTTTGTACATTTTAATATTTTTTATTTTATTATTGTTTCCTTTTTAACTAGAGGATCTAGGTTTTTTTAATTGCTTTTTTAATTGGAAATTTTGGTTCTACTATGCGTAAAATTATTGAAAAAAAATTATTAAAAGTTTCAATAATTGCGTCTATTGTAATAATTATTTTCGCTTTATTAATATACAATTTTTTAGAAAATTTTATAAGTTAATGAATATTTTTTTAAGTAGAAAAAGTTTATATTTGGTAATTTTAGGATATTCTATTTTTGTAATTATCTACGCCTTGTATGTAGAATATTATTTAAATTATCAGCCATGTAAATTATGTCTTTATCAGCGAGTTCCTTTTATTTTAGCAATTTTTGTAAGTTTTGTTGGATTTAATTTTCCAAATAAAGATGAGGTATTGATTTTCTTAATAATAACATTTGCTATTGGTATGATAATTTCTGGATACCATTTTGGAATAGAAAACAATATTTTTGAGGAATTTAAGGGTTGCAGTGATAATTCTTTGAATATTACAGATAAAGCTGATTTATTAAAAAGTTTAAATCAGACATTACCGAGTTGTAAAGATATATCTTTTACTTTATTTGGTATATCTCTAGCAGGATTAAACTTTTTGTCCTCTTTATTAATTCTTATTTATTCAGTAAGAACCCTTGTTTATGAAAAAAACTAATTCAAAAAAAGTAGAAGAGTTCATTCGTGTAGATCATGCTGGGGAAAGAGGTGCAGTAAAGATTTATGAGGGACAACTCTTAGCTTTAAAAACAATCTGTAAAGACAGCAAGCTTGAAAAAATAATTGAAGAGATGAAAGTTCATGAACTAGAGCATAAGAATTATTTCGAAGCTGAGATAAAAAAAAGAGATATTTCTCCAACAAAACTATTACCGCTCTGGGATTTGTTAGGTGTGGGTTTAGGATTTGGATCAACAATTTTAGGCAGGAAAGCTGCTATGTTGTGCACTGCATCTGTTGAAGAAGTAATTGATGGACATTATAAAGATCAAATTGATCAACTTGGATCAGATGAAGAAGAGCTAAAAAATAAAATTATTAGATTTAGACAGGATGAGCTTCACCATAAGGATATTGCTTATGAAAAAGGAGCTACCAAAAAAGGTTTATACTCTATATTGGATAAGATAATTAAAACTGGTTCTAAAGCTGCAATAAAAATTTCTGAAAAAATATAATTAAGGCTCTAATTCTACATCCCAGTATAGATAATCCATCCAGCTTTTATGCAAAAAGTTAGGTGGAAAATTTTTTCCATTTTTATGAAGATCTTCAGTAGTTGGTTCGTATGGCCATTGAAAAAGAGACATTCCAGAACTTTTAAGTAGTCTGCCTCCTTTCTTTACATTGCATGACGAGCATGCTGTTACCACATTATTCCAATCAGTTTTTCCTCCTTTAGACCTTGGTAGCAAATGGTCAAAGGTTAATTCATTTTTACTTCCACAATATTGGCAACTAAACTTATCTCTTAAAAATACGTTAAACCTTGTAAAATTTGGATTTGCTTGGGGTTTAATAAATGATTTCAAAGCTATTACGCTGGGCAATTTCATACTGTAAGAAGGGCTTCTTACAGTTCGATCATAATAGCTTACAATTGAAACTCTATCTAAAAAAACAGACTTAATAGAATCTTGCCAACTCCATAATGATAATGGATAATAACTTAAAGGTCGGTAATCAGCATTTAAGACTAATGCTGGACATTTTTCTAATGATAAATTTTGGTCAGAATTAAAAATCATACTAAAGTTTATCTTATATAAATTTATATTTCAATCTAGGATGTTTAATAAAAAAAATTTATTATATTTTTAAATTTTTTTTTATAAAATTTAATGCCGCACTTGATGCTTCAATTGGGATATGATGGCCACAATTTTCTATCATTAAAGTTTGAATATTTAATTTATTTCTAATTAAAAAGTCTTTTGCATCTAATAAGTAATTTGGAGATACTACTTCATCTAAATTTCCATGTATGAGCATAATTCTTGGTTTTGATTTTAATCTTAATGATATATCGTCCTTACTAATAATTTTTCCTGAAAATCCAACTATACAATTGAAACTTTCTTCACATGTAAGTCCAATATTTAATGACATCATGCAGCCTTGACTAAAACCAGAAATACAAATTTGAGAATTTTTTAGATTATATTCATACTTAATTTCCTCGATGAATTTATTTATTATTTTTTCTGCTTTATGTACTTCATTAAGAACATATTTTTCATCATCCTTAGATAAATCAAACCACTGAAAACCAACCGGATTTATAGGGCAGGTCTCGTGACCATCTGGGCATAAGAATACCGTATTTTTTAAAAACCTTTTCCAATTGAGAGTTAGCATGCTAATGTCTTTACCATCACCACCATAACCATGAAGTAAAATAACTGCATTTTTAATTTCCTCACTTTCTTCCGGTTTTACAATTGTTGTATTTAGGCAAAATGTCATAGAGAATTAATTATGTTTTTTTATTTTAAAAAGAAACTACAATCAAATAATGGTTTCAGAAATTTTAGTAAAAATTGTAGCAATCATTTTACTTATTTCAGTAGCAGTGGTTTTGATTTTAGGGATCAAAACTCTATTTAAAGGAAATGAAGATAAAAAATATTCAAATAAACTCATGCAATTAAGAGTTTTACTTCAATTCGTTGCTATCATTGTATTAGTAGGTCTAGCTTATTTTTTTAAGAATTAACTATACTCTTTAACCAATCTAAAAATTGTTTATCTAAAAAATCAATTGACCCAATTATTCTCGATATCTCATATCCCTCTTTATCAATTATAATTGTTGTTGGTACACCTCTTAGTTTAAATTTTTTTGCAAGATCTCCACTTGGTCCACTAAATATTTCTAAATTTTTGATGCCGAGTTCGTCAAAAAAATTTTTTGATTTGTCATATTCTTCTTCACCAATATTTATAGGAATTATATTTATTTTTTTAAACTCGGAAATGTTTTTTATATTATTCAGGGATGGCATTTCCTCTTTGCAAGGCGCACACCAGGTTGCCCAAAAATTAATTAAACTTATATTATTCTTATATTCTTCTAAGGTTTTTTTGTTATTAAGTGAATCAAAAAAGTAAACTTCTTTAATTATTTTTTTTTCTTTATGAATTATCAAGTTTTTAATATCTGGTTGCTCTATTGAATATGAAGTCCCAGATGATATTAAGTATAGAAAAATAGTAAAATAATAAAAATTTTTAAATTTCATTTAATTAAGATGATTAAATATCATGACTAAGAATAAAAACAATCAGCCAATTTGGAGTTTAAGAATAAAAAAAAACTATAATAACCTATTCAAAAAAGTTGGTGGATCACTAGATATAGATAAAAGATTGTTCGATGAAGATATATCTGCATCTATTGTTCACACAGAAATGCTATTTAAGCAAAAAATAATAAACTTTAAAATTAAAAATAAGATTGTGTGGGGCTTGAATAGAATAAAAAATGAAATTATAAAAAAAAAATTTTCATTTGATAACAATCTTGAAGATATTCATATGAATATTGAAAAAAGGTTGTTTGATTTGATTGGTGAGGATGCTGGATTTATACATACCGCAAGATCCAGAAATGATCAGGTAATCACTGATTTTAAAATATGGTTAAAAAAATCAACTTATGAAATTACCAAAAAAATTGATGATCTTATAAGTCAGATTCTGAAGGTTGCAGATAAAAATATTAAAACAGTTATGCCTGGTTTTACTCATTTAAAAAATGCTCAACCAGTCTCATTTGCACATTATATGATGGCTTATGTTGAAATGTTCAAAAGAGATAAAATAAGATTTAAAAATAATTTAGATGCTCTAAATGAAAACCCACTTGGTGTGGCTGCTTTATCAGGAACTTCATTTAACATTGATAGAAACTTCACAACAAAAAAGCTCAACTTTTCGAAACCAACGGATAATTCTATAGATACTGTCTCTGATAGAGATTTTGTTTTAGATTTTCTTTATGCATGTTCAACCTGTTCAGTACATATATCGAGAATTGCTGAAGAATTTATAATTTGGAACTCAGATGCCTATAATTTAATTCATTTAAAAGACAAAATTGTAACTGGATCCTCAATTATGCCTCAAAAAAAAAACCCAGATCCACTTGAATATTTAAGAGGTAAGACAGGATCATCTTTTGGAAATCTTTTTTCGATGCTCACGATTTTAAAAGGGCTTCCATTGTCTTACTTTAAAGATTTGCAAGACGATAAAGAATTAGTTTTTAAATCATATGATCAACTCAAAATATCTTTAGCTCTTTTAAATGATATATTTAAAAATTTTTCAGTTAATAAAAAAGAAATGCTTAATCTCGCAAGTAAAGGTTACATAACAGCTACAGACCTGGCAGATTATATGGTCAAAGAATTAAATTATCCTTTTAGAAAATCGTATTTACAAACAGCAAAGATTATTAATTTTGCGGAAAAAAATGGAAAATCCCTTAGTGATCTTACAATAAATGAAATAAACAAAATTGAGCCAAAACTTAATAGTGATGTTCTTAAAATATTTGACCTGAATTACTCAATAAATTCGAAAACTTCTCATGGTGGAACATCTTTTGGTAATATAAAGAAGATGATAAGAAGATATAAAAAAAATAATGAAAAATAAAATAATTATAGTTTTGATGTGTTTAGTTGTTTTGACAGCATGTGGTAGAAAGGGAGATCCTGAGTATCAAGCAAATGATACTAAAATCATCAATAATAACGTCTAATGCGGTATATAAATAATACTTATTTTATTGAAAATATAAGTCTTGATAAACTTGCAAAAAAATATTCTACACCTTTATATTGTTATTCATATAATAAATTAAAAAGTAACATTGTAAATTTCTTTACATATTTTAAAAAGTTTTCTCCATTAGTTTGTTTTGCAATTAAGTCAAATACTAATCTAAATTTAATTAGAGAGATAAAAAATTTTGGGCTTGGTGCAGATGTAGTATCAAAAGGAGAACTAATGCTAGCGCTCAAGGCAGGAATTAATAAAAAGAAGATTGTATTTTCTGGAGTTGGAAAAACTGAGAGTGAACTCAAATTTGCTATAGAAAAAAAAATATTGCTGATAAATTCTGAGTCTGAAAGTGAGATAAAAATAATTGAAAAAATAGCAAGGAGAAAAAACTTGGTTGTTGATATTGGAATTAGATTAAATCCAAATACAGATGCAAATACTTTGAGACAAATTTCAACTGGAAAAAAAGAAAATAAATTCGGAGTGGATGAAAAAACATTTTTAAAATTAGTCTCTAGTTTACGAACATCGAAAAATATCAGACTAAAATGCTTAAGTGTGCATATTGGTAGTCAAATAACTGACCACAAACCATATGAGAAAATGCTTATAGCTGTTGATAAAATTATTAATAAGGCGAAATTTAAGTTTGAGTACGTTGATTTAGGTGGTGGCATGGGCATATCGTACGAAAAGAATCAAAAAAAGTTAAATTATAAAAAATATAAATCAGCAATTGAAAAATTCATTAGAAAAAATAATTCAAAACTTATTTTTGAACCTGGCAGGTCAATAATTGGGAATACTGCAATTTTGATATCTAGGGTAATATATTTAAAGGAAAGTAGTAAAAAAATTTTTGTAATTTTAGATGCTGGAATGAACGATATGATGAGACCAGCTTTGTATGGCGCTAAACATCAAATATTACCAGCTCTTAAAAATAAAAAAAAATCAAAAAAAAGCTACGAGTTTGTAGGTCCAATTTGCGAAACTACAGATAAATTCTTATCTGTAAGCAATTTTAATAAATTAAAAGAAGGAAACTTAATTTTTATAAGTGATGTAGGAGCATATGGTTCATCTTTAAGCTCAAATTATAATATTAGGCCTAAGCCTAGTGAAATATTAATAAATAAATCTAAAATAACGATTTTAAAAAGAAGACAAAAATTAGAAGAAATAATCTAATTTTTGGACAAAATGATAAGAAATATATTATTTTCATTTTTTTTCTTTACTGGAATAGTAGTTATATCAATTCTCTTTCTTCCCTCTCTAATACTTCCTCAAAAAATTGTTTTATTTGGAGGTAAATTGTTTGGTTACTGGTCAAGTTTTTGTCTAAAATTTTTCTTAAGCACTAAAATTGAAATAAAAGGAAAAGAAAACATCATTAGTGATACAAAATTTTTCATTGCTTCATCTCATCAATCGATGTTTGAAACTTTTTTTTTACAAACTATTTTCAACTCACCAAAATTTATCCTTAAACATGAATTATTAAATATACCAGTATTTGGCTGGTATTTAAGTAAAATTGGATCAATCTCTGTAAAAAGAAATAAAATATCTAAACAGAATATTGATCTTATTGATAAAATTAAAAATGCCGTAATTAATTCAGATAGACCAATTATTATATTCCCTCAAGGAACTAGAGTATTGCCAGATGAAAGAGTTCCATTTAAAAAAGGTGTTGGAAGAGTTTATGGTGAATTAAATATTAAGTGTCAGCCGATAGCAATAAATTCTGGAACCGTGTGGCCAAAAAAGGGAAATTTAACAATAAATAAAACTATAACAATTTCAATACTAAAAGCTATTGAACCGGGATTAGACTCTAAAGAATTTACAAATTTAATTGAAAAAAAAATATACTCTGAATTGGATAATATAAATTAGCCTTTCATTGGCATAATTACATAAATACTATCAAAGTCAACGGGATCTCTAATTAAAGCTGGAGAACCAGTATCTTTTAAATAGATCTGGATTTGATCTCCATCTAACTGAGAGGCTACATCAATTAGATATCTTGAATTAAAACTAATTTCTAATTCATGATCAAATTTTACAGATAAACTTTCCTTTCCATCTCCGCTGTTCGTATTATTTACAGACATATCGAGCATATTTTTCTTTAAATTAAATTTAACTCCGTCTTTTTTGTCTAAAGAAACTGATGCTACTCTATCAACTGAATTAAGGAACGATTTAAGTTCTATCTCTAATTTTTTTTGGTTTTCTTTTGGTATAACCTGAATGTAATTAGGAAACTTTCCATCAATAAGTTTTGAAATTAACATAGTATTGTTTAATTCAAATTTTATTTTAGATTTGATATTTGAAATTTTCACATCACCCTCAAAATCTTCTAATAAAGAACAGAGTTGAAAAATAGTTTTTTTTGGAAGAATTACAGGCTCAAATTCAATTTTATTATTTAATCTAATTTTTGATACTGACATACGATGACTATCTGTTGCAGCAGCTGTTAAGTAAGCTTTATCTTCAACTTGTGTCTGGTGAAAAAAAATCCCACTTAAATAATGCCTAGTTTCATCGTTAGATACTGAAAATTTACATTTATTTAATAACTTCAATAAATCTTTTGAATGCATTAAGAATTCATTTTGATTAAAATTTTCATCTGTTAAAGGAAATTCAGAGGCACTTATACAATTTAAATTAAATATTGATTTTTCAGATTCAAGTTGGAGTTTATTTTCACTAGGACTTGAAAAACTTATTTTGCTTCCTGAAGATATTTTTCTAACAATATCATACATAATTGAAGATGACGTAGTCGTTTTGCCTTCTTCTAAAATCTCAACATTAGAAATTTTATGAATAAAAATTAAATCTAAGTCTGTTGCGGTAATTGTCAAATTCCCATTGTTAATTTCGAGTAATACATTTGATAAGATTGGAAGAGTACTTCTTTTTTCAATTACACCTTGGCAATAGCCTAAAGATTTTTGAAGATCTTGTTGGTTAACACTAAATTTCATTATTTTGGTTATACAAAATTTTGTTTTTCAAACTGTCTATATTTATATTTAATTCGTTGTCTTCTTTTCTAAGTTTTTCAATGGTCTTTACAGAATGAATAACTGTAGTGTGATCTCGGTTTGAAAACGCTCTTCCAATTTCAGGTAAAGATTTTGAAGTTAACATTTTTGCAAGATATATAGCTGTTTGCCTGGGTCTCACAAGATATCTTGATCTTCTTGGTGAAAGCATTTCATTCTTACTAATCTTAAAAAACTTGCATACAATTGTTTGTATCGTATCTATTGTCACTTTGTTTTCCGACAAGTTAAGTAAATCTTTCAAAATAACTCTTACCTCAGACAAATTTGGTATTTTGTTATAAATTCTTGAAAAAGACACTATTCTATTTAAAGCACCAACTAATTCTCTAATACTAGTTCTGACCTCAGTACTTATAAATTTTTGAATTTCTTCATTAATATTAACTTGATTAGAGTAAAATAACTTGAGCTCTTCAGTTTTTGATTTAACAATTTTATTTCTTAATTCATAATCAGGATTCTGAATATCTACAACTAATCCACCAGAAAATCTTGATTTAATTCTGTCCTGAATTCTTGAAAGTTTATTTGGAGGCCTATCTGCTGACACAATAATCTGAGAACCTCTATCAAACAATGCATTGAATGTATGAAAAAACTCTTCTTGCATGGCCTCTTTTCCATTCATGAATTGAATATCATCAATTAAAAGAATATCTGTATTCCTAAAATATTCTTTAAATTTAACCATGTCATTGGATTTTATTGATTTTACAAATTGATACATAAATCTCTCAGCGGAAATAAACATAACCTTGTTTTTATCTTTAAGTTCAAGACCTATAGAATTAAGTAAATGAGTTTTTCCCATTCCAACGCCTCCATATAAATATAACGGATTGTAATGAGCGATTTCTTGAGATACTTTTTTGGATGCTTCAAAGGCTAGTTTGTTACTTTGTCCTGTTATAAAATTATCAAAATTTTTATTTGGATCTATTCTATTATATTGAAGGTAAGAGTCTTTAATAAAAGAAATATTGTTATTAATTTCATTATTATTAAAATTTTGTTCGTGTTGAGAATTATTTTTGTTTGATAGATTTTTTTTATCATCAACCAAAAACTCTATTCTTACAATGTCTTTTTTAAAACTCTTAATAATTTGTAATATTTGATCTAAATATCTTGAAGTTATCCAATCTCTTATGAACCTTGTAGATACAGAAATTAGTACATAATTTTTATATTCATCAATAAGTTCTATTTTTTTTAGCCAACTATCAAAAATGTCACTGCCAAACTTATCTTTCATTACATTTTGAACAATTTTCCAATCAAGTTTTTTTTCTTCTATTGGTGAATTATTTTGTAAATTGTTTTTCATGGTGGGGATCTCTTAAAACTTATCTAAAATTTTTATGCAATAAATTAATTAATAAATTCAAAAAAAAATAAAATTTGAAATTGTATAAATTCCAGATTGAATCAACCAAATAACAACTCAAAGTTAGTAAAATAATATTTACTTTCTAATTCAAATTATTTTTCTATATGTTTTGATTAAATTAAATTAAAATTTAGATGTTGTTCTTTAATATTCAAACCGCTGGTTGTAAGTAGAATCAATATAATAATATAAATTATATATATTTTTTTTAACTACTTAAAGTTGTCATAAGGAATTAATTTTTTTTGTTATTCTGGAAATATTTCTTGACGCATTTTGTTTTTTTATAACTCCAGTCTTTGAAATCTTCATTAACTCAGAATTGAGCTTTGGTAAAAAGGCAAGGGCTTCTTTTTTGTCTTTTTTTTCTATTAAAACTTTCATTTTTTTCACAGCAGATCTGAATTTACTTTTTCTTGACCTATTAACAGTTGTTTGTCTAGATATTCTACGTACTCGCTTAATTGCTGATTTAGTATTTGCCATAAGCGCGATTGTATATATTGAGATGTAAAAACGGTCAATATAATAATTTTTCTATTTTTGGCATTTATTACAAAAAAAACTTGATCTATTTGTAATAACTATTTTTGAAATTTTTTCTTTACAAGATGTTCGGGTACATTTTAGGTTTTCTCTATTATAAACTTTAAATTCATTTTGAAATGAACCCTTGTTGCCGGAGGTATTTTTAAAGTCTCTAATAGAAGATCCACCTTTGATTATTGATTTTTTTAATACCTTTTTAGATTGTTTAATAATTTTGTTTATTTGCTCTTCTTTCAAAAGGTCAGCTGAAATTAATGGATTTATTTTACACTCAAATAATATTTCACTAGCATAAATATTTCCGATTCCTGAAACAAAATTTTGGTCTAACAAGAAATTTTTAATATTTTTTTTTTTATTTTTAAAATACGTCTTTACATAATTAATATTGAAATTTTTTGAAAAAGGTTCGGGTCCAAATTTTTCAAATTTTTTTAATAGCTCTGTTTTAGAATTGATGAATAAAATATATCCAAATCTTCTAGGATCATTATAAACTAGCTTCAAATTATTAAATCGAATTTCAACATGATTGTGTTTTTTTGGTAAATGCGGGCTATGATAAAAACTTGTGTTAGTGAATTTTTTTTTAGAGTATGTATTTAATAAATGTATCGTACCAGACATACCTAAGTGAATTACACAGTAAGAACAATCTGTAAAATAAATTATTATATATTTCGAAAATCTCCCAATTTTTTTTATTTTCTTTTTTTTTAATGCCCCCTCAAAATTTTTGGAAATTTTGATGCGTAAATTTCGGTTTTTTACCCTTACTTCATTAATAATTTTTCCTGATATTTTTTTGTTTAATGATTTTCTTACAATTTCTACTTCTGGCAATTCTGGCATTAGATACTATATTAATCTTAAAATTATTTATTTATGCAACAATATCTTCAAAATAAAAAGGGACTCGTCCAAGGTGTATTTGATAAAGTTTTTGATAAATACGACCTAATGAATGATTTTATGTCCTTTGGTATTCATAGAATATGGAAAAATGATC
Organism: uncultured Pelagibacteraceae bacterium; assembly: GCA_902601315.1. GTDB lineage: Bacteria > Pseudomonadota > Alphaproteobacteria > Pelagibacterales > Pelagibacteraceae > Pelagibacter. The sequence goes on along the minus strand of CACKMS010000015.1, from coordinate 2,611 downwards.
TAATGTTTTGGATGAACCCTGGAACAAACAAAATCTTGTTAGATGTAGCTTGTGGAACTGGAGATCTTGCAAAATTATTTCATGATAAAACTAAAAATTTAAATAATGCAATTTGTGTAGACCCCAATGAAGGAATGATAAATATAGGTAAAAAGAAGCTAAGAAAATATAAAAATATTCAATGGATCATTGGTTCAGCAGAAAATTTACCTTTAGAAAATGAAACTTGTGATTATTATACAATTAGTTTTGGATTGAGAAACACAAAAAGCTTAGACAAAACACTTTCAGAAGCGTATCGAGTTTTAAAACCTGGAGGGCGTTTTTTGTGTTTAGAGTTTTCAAAAATACAGAATTCAAACTTAAACTTTGCTTACAACAATTACTCAAAGTTAATTCCATATTTAGGAAAATTTATTGTTGGAGATAAAAAGCCTTACGAATATTTAGTAAAAAGCATTGAAAATTTTGTAAATCAAGAAGAATTAATAGAATTAATGAAGAATAATAATTTTCAAAATTGTAGTTATAGAAATTTATCTGGAGGAATTGTTGCAATACATTCTGCTTGGAAAATATGATTAAAAAATTGTTTATACTTTTTAAGCTCGGTAGGAAACTAGCAAAATCAGATGCGTTAAAAATTGCAACTAGATTTAATAAGCCACCATTATTGGTAAAAGTTTTATTTAGTATTTTATCATTTTCTTTTTCGAACAATAAAAATATTGGTATATCATTAAACCAAGGTGAAAGATTATCTTCTTCACTTCAATCTATGGGAACCACATTTATAAAATTAGGACAGTTTTTAGCAACTAGGCCTGATATTATTGGTGATGAATTATCAAAAGAACTAGAAAATCTTCAAGATAGATTGCCTCCATTTTCACAAGAAAAAGCTAAAGAAATTATTAAAAAAGATTTAGGTGAACAAAGCTTTAACTCAATAATAAATCTTAGTGAGCCAGTTGCAGCTGCCTCAATTGCACAAGTTCATAAAGCGCAAATTAATGATGGCGGAACTATAAAAGATGTTGCAATTAAAATTTTAAGACCAGACATAAAAAAAATATTTAATGAAGAGATCGACGCACTAATGTTGTTTGCTTTTTTTGTAGAGTCGTTCGTTAAAAAAACCAAAAGACTTAAGTTGGTTGAAGTTGTTTTTTTATTAAAGGAGATAACAAATCTTGAAATGGATTTAAGGTTTGAGGCAGCAGCAGCAAATGAATATGGAGAAAATACAAAGAACGATGAGGGTTTTCTAGTCCCTAAAATATATTGGAATTTTACTAGTGAAAATGTAATGACACTTGATTGGGTAGATGGAGTTTCAATTAGAGAAACTGATGAACTTGTAAATAGCAATTTTGATGCAAAAAAAATAGCATCAGACATAATTCAGCATTTTTTAAGGCACGCTGTAAGAGATGGTTTTTTTCATGCAGATATGCATCAGGGAAATGTTTTTATAAATAGAAGTGGTCAAATAGTTCCTATTGATTTTGGAATAATGGGTAGATTGGATAAAGTAAGCCAAAGATTTTTAGCAGAAATTTTATACGGTTTTATCCAAAGAGATTATAAAAAAGTTGCAGAAGTTCATTTAGTTGCTGGGCTTGTGCCTAAGGATGTACCAGTTGATGATCTTGCTCAAGCATTAAGATCAATAGGAGAGCCTATATTTGGCCAATCTGTAAAAGATATTTCTGGAGGAAAATTACTTAAACAACTATTTGACGTGACAGAAAAATTTAATATGCAAACCCAACCTCAGCTTCTTATGTTACAAAAAACAATGGTTGTTGTTGAAGGAGTAGCAAGAAGACTTAACCCTGATACAAATATATGGGAAACATCCAAGCCTGTTCTTGAAAAATGGCTGAGAGAAACAAAGGATCCTATAAATTCATTTAATGAAACACTTAAAAATTCTGCAGAAGTAATCAAGAGATTGCCTGAATTACCACAAATTATGGATAAAGCTAATCAGGCCTTAACCTTTCTAGCAAGTGGACAAATTCCACAGAACTCTAGTTCATTTAATGAGTTAAATGTAAAAAAATCAGAGATGTCTAGCTTCAGAAATCAATCAATTATTGGTTTATTATTGCTTGTAATTGTAACTTTATTGGTATTTTAATCTCTCGCATGAATAGTTTGTCAAACAAAAAAATACTTGTCGTAATTTGTGGAGGTATTTCTGCATATAAAAGTCTTGAATTGATTAGAGGCTTAAAAAAAAAAGAAGTAGAAATAAAAACAATCATCACAAAAAGTGCCAAAGAATTCGTGACACCTAAAAAACCGACACCTGCTCTAACTAATAAATCAATTACTGGACTACCCAAACCTCCTGCTCCAACCACTAATATTTTTGAATCAAAAATTTTTTTTTGTCCAATAATTCCAACATCTTTTAGAACTATTTGCCTTGAATACTTGTTTAGGGTTCTTTTACTTAATAAGTTCTTCATTTACCTGTAGATCCAAAGCCACCAGATCCTCTAACTGTATCGGGTAGCTCATCTACTTCCTCAAAAGAAGCTTTCAGAACTGGCATTAAAACCATTTGTGCTATTCTATCTCCATTATTAATTATAAAATC
>CACKMS010000014.1 GCA_902601315.1 uncultured Pelagibacteraceae bacterium | reverse complement strand
AATTAATTATAAAATTTATTTTGGTATTGGAGGTTCTATTGCTTCTTTTTTATTTTTCTACTTATTGGGATATTTAGCAAATTATTTTTCAAAATATCTTAATAACGTAAGGGCTTGGGTTATAATAAAATGGATTATTTCTTTAATAATGACCTTAATTTCAATTTATGTGATTTTTGAAATTTTAAAATTTTTTAATTAGAAAATCCGTATTTTCTTAATCTTACATCGCCGGTTCGTGCATGAGCTTCCATACCTTCGTATCTAGAAATTCTTGCTGCAGCAGCACCCACAAGTTTTGTTGAGTCTTTTGTCATTCTTTGGAAGCTTAGTGTTTTTATAAATTTTCCAACAAATAATCCCCCTGTATATTTACCTGCTCCTTTAGTTGGTAAAATATGATTTGTTCCAGAACATTTGTCTCCGTAAGCTACTGTTGTTTCTTCACCAACAAATAGGGATCCATAATTCGTTAGTCTGTCATGGAACCATTTTAAATTTTTAGTTTGAACCTCAAGATGCTCTGGAGCATATTCATCACTTATCCTAACCATTTCATCGTCAGTATCGCAAAGAATTACCTCACCATAATCTTTCCATGCAGCCTCCGCACTAGTTCTTGGTAATTCAGGTAACTCTGAAATTAATTCAGGAACTCTTTTCATCACTTTTTCAGCAAGCTCTTTACTTGTAGTGTATAACCAGCAAGGAGAGTTGTAACCATGTTCAGCTTGCCCAACTAAGTCTACTGCAACTATCTCAGGATCAGCAGTTTCATCTGCAATAATTCCAATTTCTGTGGGACCAGCAAATAAATCTATTCCAACCCTTCCAAATAAAATTCTTTTTGCTTCAGCTACAAACTGATTACCTGGACCAACTAAAATATCTGCTGGAGCATTACCAAATAAACCGTATGTCATTGCAGCGATAGCAGGAACTCCGCCTAAATTTAAAATAACATCTGCACCACACAAATCAGCAGTATATATAATAGTGGGGTGGGCTCCCACCTCAGCTTTTGGTGGACTACATGCAATTACATTTTTTACTCCAGCAACTTTTGCAGTCGTTACACTCATAACTGCCGAAGCTATATGAGCATATCTTCCACCTGGAATATAACAACCCGCAGTATTAACAGGAACTAATTTTTGACCAGCATACAAACCATCAGATAACTCAACTTCGAAGTCATTTCCATAGTTTTTAAGTTGAGCCTCAGCAAATTTTCTTACTCTTTCATAAGAAAATTTAATATCATCCTTTGTTTTTTGATCTAAATTTTTTTTTATTTCCTCAATTTTATCTTTGGATACAATTATTTCACCCTCATACTTGTCAAATTTTTTTGTTAATTCTTTACAACCTTCCTCTTTAGATTTCTCTAGGTCATTAAGTAAATTTTGAACAATATCCCTTGTTTTATTATCGTCAGTTGAGGATGTTTTAGGAGATTTTTTAAGATACTTAATTGTCATTGATGAGTATTTTGATCAAGTTATTTAATGTATTAAAATACTCATTTCAACAAAGATATTTTTTATTAATTCTCTTGATAATTTAATCTAACGCAACTACTGCAGCAGCTATTGAGGCTAATCTAGCTGTTGCATCGTCTGATCTACTTGTAATTACAACTGGAACTTTGCCCCCAACCACAACACCTGCCGCACAGGCTCCCATGAAATATATCATCATTTTTACTAGCGCATTTCCAGTCTCAACATTTGGAACTAACAAAACATCTGCATCTCCAGCAACAATATTTTTTATACCTTTAATACCTGCTGACTTTTTAGATATACTATTATCAAAAGCCAAAGGACCAAAAATGTCAGCATTAAAACCCTCTTTTGCAGCTAAATTTGTAATCTCTTTTGCATCAAGAGAACTTTGCATACTATCCAATACTTCTTCAGTTGCTGATAAAATTGATATCTTTGGTTTTGGAATATTTATACGATGACAAAAATCAATTACATTTCTTAAAATGTGCATTTTAGTTTTAACATTTGGATTAACATTTAATGCTCCATCTGTAATTATAATTGGCCTATCATCTTTTTCTAGTGTCATGTGCCATATATGACTAAGCCTTTTTTTACCTAACAAACCATACTCTCGTTTTAAAACTTCTTTCATCAAAACATCTGTATGAATATGTCCTTTAACAATTATTTTAATTTTATCTTCTGAGGCAAGTTTCGCTGCAATCTTGGCGGTATTATTTTCTACCGGTTCGTCTATTATCTCATATTCTGATATATCAAACTTTATATCATCTGCAGTTTTTTTAATTTCAGTTTCGTAACCAATTAAAACTGGTACAATCAGTTTTTCTTTTACTGCATCCATTGCTGAAATCATCGGTAGTGTCTTTCCAGCATTTGCTATTGCAACTTTAATACCTTTTTTTTGATGGGCAAGGTCCAAGAGATTATTTGGACATACTGTTGATTTATCTGAAAGCATCTAAATCTTATATCAAAATTAAAAAAAACTAACATATCATTTATTTTTTGATAATGTCAGAAATATGGAAGTTGTAACAAAAATTGCTCCAATTGCTCTGGCATTGATTATGTTAACGTTGGGATTAGGTCTTACAACGACTGATTTTACAAGAGTAATTAAAAGACCAAATGATTTTTTAGTTGGATTGATTTGCCAAGTAATATTACTTCCTATAATCGCTTTTGTTTTAATAAAAATTTTAAATGTTCAACCAGCATTAGCTCTAGGAGTAATGATTATCGCTGCTGCACCAGGAGGTGTTACATCTAATATTCTTACTAAATTTGCAAATGGTGATGTCGCTCTTTCTGTTTCATTGACAGCAATAATAAGTTTACTTAGTATTTTAACCGTTCCATTTATCGTCATTAAATCTGCTGACCTACTTAATATAAATTACCTATCTAAGGAAATTTCAATAAGCTGGATATCAATCAAAATGTTTTTGGTAGTAACATTACCTGTAGTAATTGGAATGTTAATAAGGAAGTTTGCACAAAATTTTATAATTAAAAGGACAGCTTTAATTGAAAGAATTTCATTAACTCTTTTTATCATAGTTTTTTTATCAATTTACTTAGAGGAATGGGACAATATAATTATTTATATATCAAGAGCTGGCATGATTACTCTGGTATTAAATGTAACAATGATGGTTTTAGGATTTTATATTGCTAAAATTTTTGCAAGTGGCATTGAACAAAGAAAATGTATTTCACTAGAGTGTGGACTTCAAAATGGAACATTAGCAGTATTTGTGTCTACTCAAATATTCGATGACATAATTTATTTGATACCGACTGCTTCATATGCTTTGATCATGTTTGTCACATCTATAATATTTGTACTTCTCTTAAAAAAGATAAATTAGGACCAAAATAATAGATTGTGACCCAAAATGAACAGATTAAGTTAAAAAAACCTAATTTGGTGACATCATAGATTGAGCGTCTTTAAACTTTAAGACTATAATCAATGTATAAAAAACAAGATGAGTACTGAGACTTTAACAAAATTAAATCCAAAAATTTTAATCAATTCCAAATTTGACCCCAATGGATCAGATGCAAAGGTATCTGATCCAAAAACATTATGCGCTGAAATAAATAAAGTTGAGTTGAGTAAAAATAAAAAAAACAAACATAAGACTTGTATAAATACACTTAATAACAGACTTAAAATTCAGGAAAAAAATAAAAAAATTGAAAATAGGGTTTTGACTGGTTTATTTATAAGTGTTGTTGCGGTTTTATTTTTTGTTGCAACTTAATTCAAGAGTTTCTCAATATCTTTTTTAATATCATCAGTAATTTTAATCTCTCTATTTAAATTTTTTTTATACCTGTTAAACTTATTTTGTCCTGGATACATAATTTCTTTTATACTTTTTAGTTTCGGGAGTGTTTTAACTCTTTTTATATTTTCTTTAATTCTTGAATTAAAATTTTTAACAAATAAATTTGACTTCATAACTATAAATAAATGACCAATATTTTGAGGACCTGAAAAATCATCAAATGGATCTTTTACTTTTCCTCCATGATTTCCTCCAGTGAAAACACCACTTAAAATGTCAACCATCCATGCTAAACCTGATCCTCTAAATCCAGCAATAGGCAACTGCACACCTTTAAGAGCTTTAGTTGCATCTGTGGTTGGTCTTCCATATTTATCTAGTGCAACTCCTTCAGGTATTCTAGATCCTGTTCTTGCTGCAACTCTTATTTTTCCTCTATTTATCATTGATACAGATGTATCTAAAATAAAGGGGACTTTTGAAGAAGTAGGAGTTCCAAAACAAATTGGATTTGTTCCAAACAAAGTTTTTAATGCACCATGTGGGGCTATAGCTGGTGGAGCATTAGTAAAAATTAATGTTAATAAATTTTTTTTGACTGCTTGTTCTGCATAGTATCCCGATAACCCGTAATGACCACTTCTTTTAATACCAACTAAACCTAATCCTGTTTTTTTGGCTCTCTCAATTGCTTTTTTAATTCCAATATCAGCAGCCACAAAACCAATACTGTCATCAGCATCTATTTGGATTATGGATTGTGATATTTTTTTAAATTTAAAATTTGGCTTTGGATTAATTAATTTTTTACTTAATCTGTTACAGTACATTTTTAATCTAGAGACACCATGACCAGTGGCACCAACTAATTCAGCATTAACTAGTGCATCAGAACAAATCTTTGCATGTTCTTTGCTTAATTTGTATTTTAGAAATACTTTAGTCAGTAATTTTTTTAACTTTTCTTTTTTCATTAAAACCATCTAAACATTCCAATGATACCAGCTGTGGCATAAAAAATTTGAAGTAGTAAAATCCCTCTATGATTTCCTAAATACGCCCACAAACCAATTAAAATTGCAGAAATTAATAATAATGCAAAACCTAAAAATTCAGCACCAATGTTTAAGGCAACTAGTAGTGAATAAACAATAGCAGTTATAACGCCCGTCCACTCTAATATTTTATTTTTATTCATTAAGTTTATGAGTTGAAATTAGCCTTTACCTCTCCAAGGTATAGTTTTATCGATAATTTTTCTAAGAGTAATATCAAACAAAAGACCTAACATTCCCATTATAAATATTGTGATCCAAATTACCTCATACTGAAAGTACTTTTTAGCAACGTTTTCAACAAAACCAATACCAGTTGTGCCAGCTAAAAACTCTGCAGCTACTAAAGTACCCCAACACATACCAACAGCAACTCTTATACCTGTTAATATTTCAGGAAGAGAATTAGGGAAAATAACATGTCTTAAAATTTGTTTTTTAGAAGCACCCAAAGAGTGTGCTGCATGAATTTTTGATAACTGGGTACCTGATGCCCCAGCTCTAGCTGATATTATCATTATCGATAATGAAACCATAAATAATAGAAAAACTTTACCAGTATTATCAATTCCCAAAACGGAAATTATCAAAGGTGCCCAGGCTAAAGGAGGTACAGGTCTATATAATTCAATTAAGGGATCAAAAAATCCTTTAGCAAATCTGTTTAGTCCCATAAACAAACCTAAAGGCACTCCTATTATAATTCCAAAAACTAATCCTAAAAATACTCTTAAAAAAGAGTCCCAAATATGTCCGTACGGAACGGGAACTTTAAATAATTTAAAATCACCTGTTACTAGTTTTAATACTTTGCTTTTAAAATTTTCCTTTACAATTCCATCTTTAGTGTGAACTGGATACTCTCCAGGTAAAATATCCGCAATCCAATCTGGTAGGATAAAACCAATCATAGAACTGACATCAACCATTTCAACCCAAAGCAATGGAATATTTTTATATCCAACACTTGGTTTAGACATAAGAATAAATTTGTTAAAGGTATCAGATGGCTTAGGTAGCCATCTACCTGAACCTTGTTCAGAGCAACTTGGACCACTCGCAACTATTGTTCCTGCAGGAAATAAAAGTATGTCAATTAATCTTAATCCACCTTGTTCAGATTTTTGAAGATTATCAAATTCAATTATTGCATCTTTCATCGCATTAAGAGCTGTTGGAGGATAGATGCTAGCAAATTCTATTCTTCTTGCTATTTTTACAATATTTTTTGCATATGTTGATGCTATTTCCTCACTATCATCCAAACTTTTCCTGTACGCTTTGACTTCATTTTTTAATTCTTTAATTGAAGTTTTAAAATATGAGTTATGATTTCTTAACTTAAAAAATTTGTCACTTATCACTTTAAGTTCTGCTGCTGCAGCATGAAATTTTAAACCTTTATTTGTTCCTGGAACTAATGGAACTTCAAGTGTATTTTCTATAGAGCCAGTTCCAGTTCTTACAGTAGTAATACCCCATCCACCTTGTTCCGAGACAGCTTTGAGTCTCTCATTTTTTTCTTCCTCAGTTTCAAATGGATAATCTTTTTTTTTAAAATTTGTGCTCAAAATTTTAATTTCCTCAGTCATTTCTTTAATCTTAATTTTCGTGTCCATTTCCATTAAATTATTATTTGTAAGCAAAGGAATGAGCTGTGTTGTTTTATCAATAAATCCAATCAATATCTTTTTTTGCTGATCATTTAGATCATTTGAATTTTGAATTTCATTAACTGTATTTTTAAGATTTTTATTTTCGATTTTAATAATTGAAGTACTTTTGAACTCTCTTTCCTCAATGGGAAATTGATATTTTAAACCCATCAATGACTCGTTTATTTTTGCTACTTGGCATAACTCATTTGCAGATTTTGGGTAAAACCCTTTTGCTATATCCCAGGAATAATACAACCAGACTAATAAGATTGCGCTACTGCCTACAACAATCCAATGTGTGCCGCCTTTTGCTCTTTCAGGGTTTCCAAAAACTGCATCAACTTTTTCAGTTTTTATTAATCTTCTTCCGTAAAGAATACATCCAATTATCGATACAAATATTAGTATAGTTGCAAATTGGGTTAACATTTAATTATCTTTCCCCATAATTTCTTCTTCCATATCCCAAATCATAGATAGGATTTCTTCTCTTTTAGATGAAAAATCTTTATTTTTTTTAATTTCCCTTAAGTCTTCTTTTAAACCCATCTCTGCAAAAGGAAGATTGTATTCTTTGTGTATTCTTCCTGGTCTTGGTGCCATTACATAAAGTCTTTCACCAAGTAATAAGGCCTCCTCAACTGAGTGAGTAATTAATATAATTGTTTTTCCAGTTTCTTTCCAAATCTTTAAAACTAAAGACTGCATCTTTTCTCGAGTTAATGCATCTAAAGCGCCTAATGGCTCATCCATTAAAATTAAATCGGGATCATTTATTAAACATCTTGCTAAAGCAACTCTTTGCTGCATTCCACCTGATAGCTGGTAGGTAGGAGTATTTCCAAATCCTTTTAGACCAACTATATCAAGCCATTCGTCAACTTTTTCTGCAGTAATTTTTGGATCCTCTTTTTTCATCCTCAATCCAAAGTTCACATTCTCTGCAACTGTTAACCATTCGAACAATGCACCTTGTTGAAATACCATACCTCTTTCAACACCAGGTCCATCTATTTCATTATTATTTAAGGTTATTTTTCCCGATGTTGGTCTTAAAAATCCTGCAGTAATGTTTAATAAAGTTGTTTTTCCACAACCAGACGGGCCTAAAACAGTAAGAAGCTCTCCTTTTTTAAGAGTAAAACTTACATCCTTTAATGCATGAACAGTTTCCCCTTTAGGGGTTTTAAAAATCATGTTTAGATTTTCAGAAACTAGATCACTCATTCAATGACTTTATATTAGAATTTTTAGCAAAAAAATAGGCACCAATAAAAAATTGGCGCCTATTAAATATTTTACCCTAAAAATTATAGTGGTAAGAAACTTGTATCTACTGCTCCATCTGGTGTTCCCATACCTTTTAAGAAGGCATCAAGATTGCCACTTTCCATAGATTGTTTAGTTTCTTCTGGAGTTAAAAATTTGAAACCATCTAAAGTTTCTTTCATATCTGCAACTTTCATTTCAGATGCCTTTGACATAGAATTCATATCGCTTTTACCAGCTCTATATCTGTCATTAGCTTCATGAGTTACTTCGATGAATGTTCTTAACATTCCAGGATTCTCTTTCATAAATTTGTCTGTTACTGAAGTGATATCTATTCCTAAAATACCAGCATCTCTTGCTTCTTGAACAGTTAAAAGTCTTGATCCAACTGCAGTAGCAGCTTTGATTGAGTTACCACCAAATAAACATGCCATTACAACATCACCACTTACTAAAGCAGCAGCGCCTTCTTCTGGGTCCATTTGAATGATATCCATTTTTCCTCTATCAGCTCCAACAACTTTCATACTTTCATCAAAAACATATTCAGCCATTGTTCCAAGTGGAACAGCAACTTTTTTGCCTTCCAATTCTGTTGCATTTGCTTTTGTAATACCCGAAGCGTTCGATGTTACACATGTAGTTCCACCCATTCCATATTCCATTGCAACATCAACAAGCTTAATTGGTGCTTTTGATTTTACAGCATTGATGAAAGGAACTAGTCCTTGTGAATAAGAAATATCAATATCTCCAGCTAGCATTGCATCAGTCATTGCACCACCGTTAGTGAAATTTGTCCATTTAACTGGCACTCCAAGAGCTTTTGCAAAATTCTTTTTTTGCATGTCTTCTAAATTAGGACTTGGCCATTCTAAAAAGTATGCAACTCTTACTACATTCGCTGCTGAATTAGCGGCAGTAATTGTAAGGTTTAGAGCAAAAATACTTCCTAAAATAAAACTAATTATTTTTTTCATTATTTCTCCTGTAATTAAATTTAATTTACGAGGCATATATAAGTTCATTATAAGATTGATGTAAATGATGAATTATGCGTAAGGGGTGACATTAAAAACTTAGACAACTTCGAGTTGTATGGTATATTTATTTTCTGTCCAATCAAAATGAATTAGTCTAAGAGGATAAAAACTTACTTTTTTAAAAATTTTATGAGTTCAGAAAAACCAAATATTCCAAATTCTTTAAATGAACATTGGATGCCATTTACATCCAATAAAGACTTTAAAGAAAATCCAAGATTAATAGTTGAAGCAAAAGGAGTTTATTTAAAAAACCACCATGGAAAAACTCAAATTGATGCAAGCTCAGGATTATTTTGCAATCCCTTAGGACATGGAAGGCAAGAAATTATAGATGCAATAACCAAACAACTAAAAACTGTTGATTACGCTCAACCATTTCAACAAGGTTTTGGAGGTTCGTTTGAACTTGCAACAAGAATTGCAAAACATACTCCAGGAAATTTAAATAGAATTTTTTATACGATTTGTGGATCAACTGCAGTTGAAACAGCAATTAAAATTGCAATAGCGTACCATAAATCTAGAGGAGAAGGTAATCGTTTTAGATTTGTCGGTAGAGAAAGAGGATACCACGGAATGAATATTGGAGCGACATCTGTTGGTGGTATGATCAATAATGTTAAAACATTTGCAAGTGTATTAATGCCAGGTGTAGTTCATATGAGACATACACATTTACCAGAACATAAATTTATCTCAGGTCAGCCGGAGACAGGCGCAGAGTTAGCCGATGATTTAGAGAGAATTTGTACAAACTTTGGAGGAGAAAATATTGCTGCATGTATTGTAGAACCAATTGCTGGATCAACTGGAACTTTAGTTCCACCAAAAGGATACTTACAAAGACTAAGAGAGATTTGCGATAAACAAGGTATAATTTTAATTTTTGACGAAGTTATTACAGGGTGGGGAAGAACAGGTTCACCATTTGCATCTCAAGAGTACGGTGTAACACCAGATATAATCACAATGGCAAAAGCAACTACGAATGGTATATCACCATTAGGTGCAGTTGCATGTAAAGAGGAAATTTACGACTCTATAATGGATGGCGCACCCAAAGGAACAATAGAATTATTTCATGGATATACGTATTCTGGAATTCCAATTTCAGTAGCCGCAGGTTTAGCAGTGCAAGATATATTTGAGAAAGACGATATATTTAATAGAGCAAAAGAAATGAGTCCGTATTTTCAAGAAGGTTTGATGTCTCTTAAAGATTTAGATGAAGTAGATAATATAAGAGGATATGGAATGATGGGTGGAATTGATATGAAAGCTGGCAAAAAGCCTGGGGCAGCTGGATTTACATGTTTTAAACATTGTTATGAAGCAGGTGTAAATTTTAAAGCAACTGGTGACTGTTTAATTATCGCTCCAATGTTTATTTGCGAAAAAAAACATATAGACGAAATTATTGAAAAACTAAGAACTGGAATATCAAACTATTCAAAAAGCAAAAAAAATTAATCCACCTTCATGAAAATTGGTGTTCCTAAGGAAATAAAGCCTCAAGAAAATCGTATAGGACTAACCCCAGAAAGTGTAAAAACTCTAACTTCTGATGGTCATGAAGTGTTAATAGAAAATAATGGTGGTTATGAAGCTGGTTTTGAAAATGATCAATATAAATCTGCAGGAGCAAAAATTATAGAAAAAGCAGAGGATATTTTTAACGATGCTGAAATAATTGTTAAAGTTAAAGAGCCTTTAGCAAACGAAGTTAAAATGATTAGAGAAAATCAAATAGTTTTTACTTACTTACATTTAGCGGCAGCAAAAGAGTTAACACAAGGGCTCATAGACTCTAATTCAATTTGTATAGCTTATGAAACAGTTACAGATAAAAATGGCAGGCTTCCATTGCTTGCTCCAATGAGTGCGGTCGCAGGTAGAATGTCTGTTCAAGCTGGGGCACATTGCTTGGAGAAAAATCAAAAAGGAAGAGGGATATTGCTTGGTGGAGCTCCTGGTGGAGAACCTGGTAATGTAGTTATTTTAGGTGGAGGCGTTGTTGGAGAGAATGCTGCAATTATTGCAACAGGAATGAGAGCAAAAGTTCATATTGTTGATAAATCAGCTGAGAGACTAAAACAATTAACAGAGATGTTTGGAGATAAAATCATTCCTCAATTAAGTGATGAAACAGACATAGAAAAATTGATTTCAGAATGTGATTTATTAGTTGGAGGAGTTTTAATTCCAGGCGCTGAAGCACCAAAATTAGTTTCAAAAAATATGCTTAAGAAAATGAAAAGAGGATCTGTAATAGTTGATGTTGCAATAGATCAAGGCGGATGTGTTGAAACCAGCAAACCGACAACACACGCAGAACCGACCTATATAGTTGATGATGTAGTTCATTACTGCGTGGCAAATATGCCTGGAGCTGTCCCTAGAACTTCTACAATAGCCTTAAATAATGCTATTCTACCGTTTTTGAGTAAATTAGCAAAAGATGGTTATCAAAAAGCGTTAAAAGAAGATTTAAACTTTTTAGCCGGATTAAATGTTCATAAAGGCAGTGTCACTTATAAAGCTGTTGCAGATGTTTTTGGTCACCAATACGCTAATGCTTCCGAAATCTTAAATTAAATACCTTTTTTAAGTAATTCGTAAATTTCCTCTTTTTTGTCCAAACCAATTTCTCTAGCAACTTCTTTTCCATCTTTATAAATCGCTATAGTGGTCCAAAACTTTATATTTAGTTTTTCACTTATATTTTTATTTTTGTCATGTTCATAAAAAAAGAACTCATAATCTGGAAAATCTTTTTTTGCTTGTTCAAATATAGAAGTTTGAGTTGCACAAACTGAACACCATTCGTTCCAAGAATTAATTACAATTGTTTTTCCTTGATTATTAAGTTTATCAAATTTATTTAAAGAAAAATCAGAGGATTTCTCAAAACTAAAACTTGAAAATGAAAAAAAAGTAAAACAAATTACATATAATAAATTTTTTAACTTAATCATGTTATTCTTTTGATAACATCATCTTTAAAAACAAGAGTATGTAACAATGCCGCTAAAATATGCAAAGATATGAGAGCAATCAGAGTATAATTTGAGTATATATGTATATCATAACTTAAATCAGCATAATCAAAATTCGATTTTAATTTGATCTCAGTAATCCCAAAATTTAATTTTTCGCCATTAAACAATTTTTTTAATATCCCGGAGGAAGTGACTGTCAGAAGTGTTAAATATAATAGAAAATGATTGAGTTTTGCAATTATCATTTGACCTGGAAATGCCTCAATTGGATTTTCTGGAGAATTTATAAAAAGCCTTACCAATAGTCTTAATAAAGTGATATAAAAAATTGTAATTCCAATTAATACGTGAATTTCCTCAATTGTTATTCTAAAATCAGAAAATTCTTGTCTAACTAAATAAAAACCAAGTGGTATTTGAACTACTAGACCTATGACACTTAGCCAATGGAAAAATTTAGTTAAAATATTATATTTTTGTATTATGTTTACCTCTCTCATAGTTTATATTTATGAAAAATAAATTTTTATTATTTATTTTTGTCGCTGCTTCTTTTTTTAATACCAATTTTATTGCTCATTCTGAAGAAAGTATAGAGGATATAATTAAAGGTAGAAAAGCAATTTTTAGCAATAATGCGAAATTAGCAAAAAGAGTAAATATACTATTGAGGGATTTCGAATTCGAGGAAGCAGAACCCCTTATTCTTGAAATGAGTAAAAATTATGAAAGTTTGTTAAACTATTTTCCAGAAAATTCTAAAGAGGGCTATGGCACTGAGGCTTTACCAATTATTTGGGAAGAAAAGGATGCATTTAACGCTTTAATGCAAAAGGCAGCAGATGACATGTTACAATTAGCTAAAGTTATGGAAGAAGTAGATGATATTCAAGTAACTTACAAAAAATTAATGTGGGCAAACTGTAATGCATGTCATAGCAGATACAGAAAACCACATTAAAAATTAAAATATGAGTTCAGAAACTTTAAATTTTAATTGGTCGTGTAAACATACTTGGAAAAGAAGTTCAAAAAATACTGCATGGTGTTTACTTGGATGTTCTATTGGGGACTTTGGAACAATTTTATTTTTTCAACTAACCAAAATTCCTTTTCCTGTACTTGCTATTATGATCTTAGCAATCATAAATGGTTTGATAACAAGTATTATTTTAGAGACAATTGTTCTTATGAAACAAAATTTTGATTTCAAAAAAGCTTTTCATACAGCTATAGGGATGAGCTTTATATCAATGATCAGTATGGAAGTTGCAATGAATTTAACTGATTATTTTTTAACAGGTGGCGCTATCCTTACCTGGTGGGTAGTTCCAATTATGTTAGCAGTTGGTTTTGTAACCCCATGGCCTTACAATTATTGGAGACTTAAAAAATTCAATCAAGCCTGTCACTAATCAAGTAAAAAAAACGTTATAATTCTCAAATATAGTTAAAAGATGAGTATTTATAATTTCTTGTAATAATCTTTTTAACAATTATATGTTCTCCACTCTAATGGAAGAAAATCAAATAATAATTAAAGATTTGTCTAAAGTTTACAGCAATGGATTTAATGCTTTAAAAAATATTAATCTTAAAATTAAAAAAGGGGAAATTCTCGCATTACTAGGTCCCAATGGAGCAGGTAAAACAACTTTGATTAGTGTTATTTGTGGAATTGTAACTCCCACATCAGGTGAAATTACTGTCGAAAATTATAATATAATTGATCAATACCGTGAAACTAGATCAAGGATTGGACTAGTACCACAAGAATTAACTTTAGAAGCTTTTGAAACAGTTTTTAACAATGTCTCTTACTCAAGAGGTTTATACGGTAAATCTCCGAATCCTAAGCACATTGAAAAAGTTTTAAAAGATTTAAGTTTGTGGGATAAAAAAGATCTAGGGCTTAGACAATTATCAGGTGGAATGAAAAGAAGAGTATTAATTGCTAAAGCACTTTCTCATGAGCCCTCAATACTATTTTTGGATGAACCAACAGCAGGCGTAGATGTAGAATTAAGAAAAGATATGTGGAAAGTTGTGGATATATTAAGAAAGACAGGCGTAACAATAATTTTAACAACCCATTATATCGAGGAAGCTGAAACAATCGCAGATAGAGTTGCAGTAATTAATCAAGGAGAAATAATTGTTGTAGAAAATAAAAATGATTTACTTAAAAGAATGGGTGAAAAAACTTTATTAATAGAATTACAAGATAAAATAACCCAAATTCCTGACCAACTTTCAAAATATGAATTAGTAATTGGACAAGATCAAATGTCGCTTATTTATAATTACAATGTAAGAGCTGAGAGAACTGGAATTACAAATTTATTACAAGAATTAAAAGAGGCTGGTTTAAAAATGAGAGATCTTAAAACAGAGCAAAGCTCTCTAGAAAAGATATTTGTTACTTTAGTAAGGGAAAATAATGAAATTTAACTTTTATGCTTTAAGGGCAATTTATCTACATGAAATGGATAGATTTAGAAGAACTTTACTTCAATCTTTACTTTCACCGGTATTATCCACCTCTCTTTACTTTATTGTTTTTGGTTCTGTAATTGGAGATTATGTAGAAAGTATTGATGGTTTAAGTTATGGATCTTACATAGTGCCAGGCTTATTGATGTTAACTTTATTGACACAATCAATAAGTAATACTTCATTTGGAATATTTTTCCCTAAATTTAATGGAACGATATATGAAATATTAGCTGCACCAATTTCTACTTTTGAGGTGGTACTGGCATTTGTAGGAGCGGGTGCAACTAAAACTTTGATAGTTGGTGTCGTTATATTTATTACCTCTTTATTTTTTGTTGATGTGACAGTTAAATATCCATTACTCATGATATTTCTTTTGGTGCTGGTAGCTTTTACATTTGCGCTATTTGGTTTTTTAATTGGATTGATGAGCTCAAATTTTGAGCAAATGTCAATTGTGCCAACATTAGTAATTACACCAATGGTTTTTCTAGGCGGTAGCTTATACTCTTTAAATATGCTTCCTTCTTTTTGGCAAACAGTTACATATTTTAATCCAGTTGTATATTTGATTAATGGTATGAGATACTCTTTTTATGGTGTTTCAGATTTTAATATTTGGATAAGTATCAGCAGTATGTTGGCTTTTTTAATAATTTGTATAGCTGTTGTAACAACGTTATTAAAAAAAGGTTACAACATAAAACAATAAATAGTTTGAATTTAGAACAAATAGTCCCAGCAATATCTCTAATTGCTGTTTTAATCTTAGTTTTACCAGCTTTTCTAAAAACTAACTCAAAATTAAAACAATTTTTAACTAATTTATCAATTTGGTCTATTATTGTATTAATCGTGATTTTGATTACTTATTTTATTTTTTAATTTTATTTCGAAGCGATTTTTTTTTTAGGATCAAAAAATGGTTTATCTACAATGGTGCAATTGACTATTTTATCTTCAATTTTAACTTGTAATTTTGTTCCTTTTTTTGCGTACTTTATATTTACCATTGCTAAAGCAATATTTTTTTTCAGTCGTGGTGAGTACACAGCCGATGTAATTTTTCCAATTTTCTCACTTTTATTCATTATAGGCCAAAAAGTTGTATTAGGTCCTGAAAGCTGATCACAGTATAACTCAATGCCAACTTGTTTTCTTTTAATTCCATCTTTTTTAATTTTTTTTAATGCATCTTTACCAACGAAATTTACATCACTTTCTAAATTGACCAATCTATCAAGACCTAGTTCAAAAGGATTAGTATTAATGTCCGCATCAGCATGATAAGATAGCATTCCTCCTTCAATTCTTCTTATTGATGATGTATGTCCAGGCTCAAGACCAAAGTCTTTTCCTGCAGACATAATTTTTTCATATAATTCATCACCTTTTGATCCATCTCTTAAAAATATTTCATATCCTAGTTCACTTGACCAGCCTGTTCTTGAAATAATCAATGGAATTCCATCGAGATTAAATTCTTTTAGCCAATAGTATTTCAAATCTTTAATACTCTTACCGAATAGGCTAACCATAATCTCTCCTGATTTTGGACCTTGTAATTGCAGAGGTGAAACGTCAGGCTCTGTAATTTTTACATTTAAACCAGAATTTATTGCAACTCCTTGAGCCCAAAACAATATATCGCTGTCAGCAAGTGATAGCCAAAAATGATTCGTATCAAGTCTTAATAAAACTGGGTCGTTTAAAATTCCACCGTCATTATTAACTATTAAAACATATTTGCATTGACCCACTGCAAGTTTAGATAAATCCCTTGGAGTTAATAATTGTATAAATTTGAATGCATCTGGCCCTGTTATCTCAACCTGTCTTTCAACCGCAACATCACATAAAATGGCATTTTCAATCAAATTCCAAAAATTTTGTTCAGGACTCCCAAAATCTCTTGGAATATACATATGATTATAAACTGAAAATCCTTTAGCGCCGTATCTTACTGTTGCATTGAAATATGGAGATTTTCTAATTTGTGTACCAAAACCAAAGTTTTTATCTGTCATGGTGAGTGCATAACAGATAGCAAATTTTATGCAAAGAAATTTGTATTTAAGACAATTTAATTAATTTAAAAAATAAAATATTAGTCTAGTTTGTTTTATGGTTAAAATTGTCTTACCCGTAATTATTCTTCTACTAATAGTTATATTTTGGAAAAAAATAGAGGATTATTTTTTTCAAAAATTCAAATATAAAATAAATTATATTATTGTTGCAATATCAATTATTGCCTTGTCAATTTTAGGATTATTATTATATGACTAAATATGATCAATCCAACAGATTACGAGTGCATAGAAACTGAAGGTATAGTCACTTTCAAAAATAATAATACTACACTTGGATTTGCCAGATATAATGAAATAGGTGAAATAGAATACATATTTGTACACCCTATGTTTAGAAGAAAAGGTTTAGCTAAAAAATTAATCAAAATCATTGAGATTAAAGTAGCTAAAAGACCAGTCCCTCAAGAACCAATTAGTCCTCTAGGTAAAAAATTATTTCAACTTCAGTAAAACTGAATGGAAATTAATCTTATTTTCCTAATTTCAGTAATACCAGCAATTATTTTATTTGGAATTGCAAAATCTGGATTAGGAGGATCCATAGCTTTAATTTCAATTCCATTAATGACACTATCAATGTCATTAACAGAGGCATTAGCAATTATGCTGCCAATTTTAATTTTTTCAGATTTTATAGCGGTTTATAGATTTAGAAAAGATTATGATCTTGAAACTTTAAAATTAATCATTCCATCAGCAACAATTGGAATTATTATTGGATCATTTACATTTTCATATTTTTCTGAAGATCTTTTAAAATCTCTTATTGGATTAATGGGATTTTTATTTGCAAGTCATTATTTCATATTTAAAAAAGATAAAATCAAACCACATAAAAAAAATAATATTAAAGGCACAATTTGTACAATTGTTGCAGGTTTTACATCATTTTGTGTTCATGCTGGAGGTACGCCTACAAGTATTTATTTATTACCATTAAGACTAAAAAAAGAAATTTATGTTGGTACTAGAGTAATTTTTTTTACGTTTGTAAACTTAATAAAGCTACCTCTGTATATTCATTTATCTATGATGAATACAGTAACATTAATTAACTCTATAATGTTATTTCCTCTCTCGATATTAGGTATTTATATTGGTTTTAAATTACTAAAAATAATTGAGGAAAACCTATTCTATAATATAATTTATGCTTTAATTTTAATCAGTAGTTCAAAAATGATTTATGATTTTCTTATTTAAATCTTTCATAAATTTTTAAAATATATATAAAGAAAGATAGGGGTGTCCAATTGGACTGAGAAATACTCTTTGAACCTGTCCGGTAATTCAGAAAGGGAAAAAAATGAATAATTTAAATTTACTAAGCCAACAAAATGCAATTTTACTAGTTCTTGGTATATCAATAATTTTTGTAATACTTGGAATAGTTTATTCTAAAAAATTTAAAGGAATAAATAATTATCTTTTAGCAAATAGATCTGTTGGAACATTTTCATTAACATCCAGTTTGGTTGCATCAGCACTAGGTGCATGGATATTGTTTGGACCCGCATCAGCGGCTACTTGGGGTGGAATAGGGGCTGTTATTGGATATGCATTAGGTACTGCCTTCCCATTATTTATTTTAATTTATATTGGTACAACCTTTAGAAAAAAATATTCAAAAGGAAGAACTTTGATTGAGGTTATTAGATTAAAATATGGACCTAATTTATTTAAATTAGTTTTAGTTTTATCAATATTTTACATGACTATCTTTTTAATTGCTGAAGTAACAGCTGTTTCAATGTTAATTAATTATATTTCGGGAACTGATTTATGGATAACTGCTTTAATAGTTATTATAAGTTCTCTGATTTATACATTATACGGAGGTTTAAGAGCTTCGATTTTTACAGATAATATTCAATTTTTATTCTTGATTGTTTTATTGCTAATTACATTTTCCTATGTACTTAATTTTAATACAAATGAGTTTAATTTTGATTATATTCAAACAAATCAACCTCAATTATTAAGTATAAATTATCTACCTAATTTTACAGCTGGACTTACATTTTTCATAGCTGTTGCAGCTACAAATCTATTTCACCAGGGAAATTGGCAAAGAGTTTATGCTGCAAAGAATAATAAAGTTTTAAAAAAAAGTTTAATTTTTTCTTTTTTAATAATTATTCCAATTGTTTTCTTTATGGGTTTTTCAGGATTAGTTGCAGCATCATCAGAAAATACAGTCGTGCCTGATCTTGCTTTTTTTCAATTACTTTTAAAAGATCAGTATTTAATTATTTCAGTTATTATTATTTTTTTAGCAATATCATTAACAGTGAGCAGTATTGATACGATTATTAACGCAATTTCTAGCTTAATTATTGTTGATGGAAAAAAAATCGTAAAAATAAAAAATTATGATTTGTTGTCTAAACAGATAATAATCATACTATCCATCATTGCATTATTTGTAGCCTCAAAGGGTTTGAGTATTTTATATTTATTCTTATTAGCTGATCTTTTTTGCTGTGCAGCAGTATTAAGTATTTTTAATGGATTTTATTCAAAAACATTTTTCGAGAAAAATGCATATGTATCAATAATTTTAGGTTTAATTGCTGGTTTACTATTGTTTCCAAGTCCAGATTTTTCTAAATCTATTTTAATTGGAATACTTTTTCCAATCGATATGTTTCCAAGTTTTGTCTCTCAATCATTGTTATTTTTATCATTTATTGTAGCGACCTTTGTCCCAATTATGACTTTTAAAATAAAATAAAAATTAGTAATAATTATCTATTTTATTATAAATGAATTAAAATTAATTGTATTTGACCATGAGAGTTATTTTAAAAAGCATAATCACTTTTTTACTTCTTATAAATTCAGTTAACGCAAAAGATTACAATTTCAAAAAAGTTAAGATTTATTTTGAAGAAAATTCAAATGTATATAAAATTAAATATTCAAATTCATTTGATAAAGATACATCAAAAACTACAGCTTATTTTGAGACAAATAAATCTGGTGAATTAATATCTTTATTTATTGGTTATCATTTGCCGCTGACCACAAATCCACGATGGGTGATGGATACAATGCGTGATACGCTTTTAAAATCAAAAAAAAGTCCACTGTCAAATAAAGAAACATTTAATTTATCAAAAAATACCACTTCAAGACATTTATTTGTTGGTGAAATAGAAATTAGAAAAATGCAAAAAAACATGTTCTTCAACTTAAATACAATGATTAATAGGGCAAAAAAAAAACACAATATAAGTATTCCAGATAAATTATTGTCATCTATTCATGTATCAATTAATTCAAAGGGTATATATTTCATATCATACCTAACAAATGAAAATCAAAAATCTAGTATAGATGATTGGATAAATTTATCTTTAGCAAGAGAAAAAATTTTATCAAAAACTTTAAAATTAAAAACTTTAGAAACCAATTTTGAGATGAAAGAGGAAGAAGACTACTATTTCAAAAAATTTAAAGGTAATACGGTTTTAACCGCTAAAAAAAATGAGAATCAGAAAAATAAACAAAAAACAAATGATATAGTTAAAAAAGAAGATAAAAAAAAGAAGAAAGAAAAATTAGCAAACAAGCAAACAGAGGAAGAAAAGAAAGCAGAAGAGGAAAGAAAGAAACAAGAATTATTAGCTAAACAAAAAGCAGAAGAGGAGAGAAAGAAACAAGAATTATTAGCTAAACAAAAAGCAGAAGAGGAAAGAAAGAAACAAGAATTATTAGCTAAACAAAAAGCAGAAGAGGAAAAGAGACTTGCAGAGGAAAAGGCAGCAAAAGAAAAATTTGATAATCGCCTATCTCTAATGATTTATTCAGATTTAGATCAAGCGCAAGACTTTTTAAAAGTTTTACAAGATTTTATTAAAAAATACCCTGAGGAGTTTGATATAATAAAATTATCTGAATTTTTTATACTTACCAAGCCAATAATGGATGGAAATTTAAATGACACACTAGTTGAGGATTTAAATAAACTTAAAGATTTTACTTCATCTTCAAAAAAATTTGTAAATTATTTTAAAGAATTTCAAATAGACAGGAAAGCTAAAAAACTTGCAGAATTAGATAAAACAATTTTTAATATTAAACAAAGAGTATCCGTAATCAAAAGGTATATGCAGTCTGATCCTAATTCACTTAATTTAGAAAAATGGTTAGCAAATATCAAAGATGCAGAAAATGCTTTAAAAGACTTGAATAGTTATGACGAACTACTTGAAACTGATAACAAACTTAAAAGAATTATTGAAGATAAAGAGGAAATATATAGGGCAAAAGTAGGGGGTAAAAAAACTTTAGAAACTTTAAAAAATTATTTGAAAGAATATATAGCGACAGAAAAAGCTGAAGTTTTGTTAAAACAAGTAAAATATCTAGAAGATAAATTAAATTCTGAAAATATTGAGGATATAATTCTTGCAGATAATTCTTCAAAAGAATTAATTGAAAAAGAAATTGAAGAACCCATTCGTATTGCTGAGGAAAAAGCACGTCAAGAATATCTTAAATCTCCTGAGGGGCAAAAAGAGTTGAAAGCAAAAAAAGAAAAAGAAAAAAATGAGAAAGCGAAGGCAAAGAGAGCAAAGAGATATAAAGATGACCCAGCTCAAATGATATGTGACTATGGTGGTACTGGAACAGTATACTGGGGTTATAACGGTGAGAAAATAGATATGAATAGAACGGGTTTTAATCTACCAATAGGTACAACCGATTTAGATAAATTCACAATCACTGTAAAAGAGGTACCAAATAAAAAAGATACTTTTGAAATATCTTATTTATATTTCATTTATACAGTAGATTTTTATAATAAAAGATCAGGATATAATGCTATGGGACAAACAGGATCTGGTATCTGTCAATAATATAATTAAATATATTTAATTATTATGAAAAAATTTATTTTTGTGATTCTAATCTCTTTTAGTACAAATTCAGTTTTTGCTTATTCCTATTCAGTATTATTGGGAAAATTGGATTATGAAATTAATTTTGCGAAAGAGTCAGGGATGTCTTTATTAAAAATTGATAAAATACAAAAACTAAGAGACAAAGGTTTAAAAGCACATGATCAAGGAAATCATGATTTATCAGAGCAATTGTTAAAAAAAGGCTTGAAATTAATTAATGATTTATAATTTTTAAATTTATATTTTGGTTTTAAAAATGTTATTAACCTCTTTCATATCTTTGATTATATAACTAATGTTATCATATATTATTCCTTTTCTTGTACTTATTTTAATTGTGGTTTTCATTCACGAATATGGTCATTATTATTTTGCAAAAAAATATGGTGTTGGAGTAACTGATTTTTCAATTGGATTTGGTAAAGAAATATTTGGATGGAACGATAAATCAGGTACTAGATGGAAAATTTGTTGGATACCTTTAGGTGGATATGTAAAATTTTTTGGTGACAGAAATGTTTTTTCACAAGCAGATCAAGAAGAATTATTAAAAAAATATAATAAAGAGGACCAAGAAAAATTATTTGTAACTAAACCTTTATACCAAAGAGCATGGATTGTATTTGGCGGACCTCTAGCCAACTTTATTTTAGCAATTTTTATATTTCTCTTTATTTATATGTTTATAGGTAAAGATTTTACTCCAGCTATTATTGACGAAGTTCAAAAAGATAGCCCTGCAGAAATAGCAGGTTTGAAGAAAAATGACATAATTTTAGAAATAGATAATAATAAAGTAGAGAGTATTTTGGATGTTTCTAAATTTATTGCAATGTCGACATCAGATTTAGTTGATTTCAAAGTATCAAGATTTGAAAACGAAATTTTATTAAAAGTAAAACCCAATTTAGTAGAAAGTGAAGATAACTTAGGAAACAAGCTTAAGAAACGAATGGTGGGGATAAAATTGAGTGCTTATAATGACAAAATAAATCACGTTAAACTTGGTCCTGTGAAAGCTTTAGCGCAATCATTTAATGAAGTATATTTTGTAACTGTCTCTTCTCTAAAATATCTTGGTTCGATGGTTGTTGGAAAAGGAGATACTTCACAGTTAGGGGGCCCAATAAGAATTGCTAAAATATCAGGGCAAGTTGCTGAATTTGGCATAATTCCATTTATTAGCATGATGGCATATATCTCCATAAGCCTTGGTTTAATTAACTTATTTCCCATTCCAATGTTAGATGGAGGCCATTTGATGTTTTATGGATTTGAGAAAATTTTAGGACGACCTTTAAGTCAAAAAACTCAAGAGGGATTTTTTCGAATCGGAATGTTTTTGTTACTTTCATTAATGTTTTTTGTAACATTTAACGACCTCCGAGATTTGGGCTTATTTTAAAGGGTTTTTTTGATTAAAAAAGTCAATAAAATCAACTCTTTTTAGCCGCTACATATAGTGTAATATTTTTTTTCACACACTAAAAA
Source organism: uncultured Pelagibacteraceae bacterium (assembly GCA_902601315.1). Taxonomy (GTDB): domain Bacteria; phylum Pseudomonadota; class Alphaproteobacteria; order Pelagibacterales; family Pelagibacteraceae; genus Pelagibacter. Next base: position 1,780 of record CACKMS010000014.1, on the reverse strand, counting down.
AAAGCTTGAAATAGCAACGATTTTGTTAAGTATAAAATTATTAAACCTGGAGCTAAAAAATGAATAAAAAACAATTAGTCGCTAAATTAGCTGGTTCTCTAAACCAAAGTAAAGCTGATGCTGAGCGTACCTTTGATACCATAACGAACACTATTCTGGATGCGTTAAAAAATGACGATTCAGTGAAAATAGCTGGTTTTGGTACATATAAAGTGGCTAAAAGAAAAGCTAGAATTGGAAGAAATCCAAGAACTGGAGAACAAATCCAAATAGCTGCTTCTCAAAAGGTAAAATTTTTACCTGCCAAAGCACTCAAAGAAGTTTTCAATAAATAAACTTTTTTTCTACAACCTTTATCAAGTAAAAAGCTTGATAAAGGTTGTTTCTATATGCAAATACCGCATACCTATTTTTAATAACAATCATTAGTTTTTAGTTTTTTTAAATTTATAAGATTAATTTTTAATTAACGGAGGTAAAATGACTAAATTTTTAAAAAAACTTGTTGGTCCTTTTTTAAGTATATTTTTCTTATTAAATATGACTAGTGCAGGTTACGCAGAGACAACTGTTTCTGCTGAAGTAAGTTTTATTTTTAATACTCTCCTGTTTTTAATTTGTGGTTTCTTGGTCATGTTCATGGCGGCCGGATTTGCAATGTTAGAATCAGGTATGGTTACATCAAAAAGTGTATCTGTAATTTGTGCAAAAAATATTGGTTTATTCTCAATTGCCGCAATAATGTTTTGGTTAGTTGGTTACAATCTAGCCTATGGCATTCCAGAAGGTGGCTATATTGGTAAATTTATACCATGGTCAGACGCAAGTGCAGTAGATACTGGTTACTCTGATGGTTCAGATTGGTATTTCCAAATGGTATTCTGTGCAACAACAGTATCAATTGTATCTGGAACTTTAGCTGAGAGAATTAAATTATGGCCTTTCTTTTTATTTGCTGCGATTTTAGCAGGAATTATTTATCCAATTGTTATGGGATGGCAATGGGGTGGTGGTTGGTTAGCAGCCGCTGGTTTCTCAGATTTTGCTGGATCGACATTGGTACACTCAACGGGTGGAGCTGCGGCATTGGCTGGAGCAATTATTCTAGGTCCAAGACTGGGTAGATTCACTAAAAAGGGTGATCCTGCGCCAGTGAAACCATTTGCAGCATCCTCAATACCGCTTGTAACTTTAGGAATATTCATTCTATGGTTAGGTTGGTTTGGATTTAACGGTGGATCTCAATTAGCAATGGGTACAGCAGATGATGCAATTGCAGTATCAAGTATATTCATAAACACATTACTTGCAGGTGCAGGTGGTGTAATGGCAGCAGGTGCGGTCACAAGATTAAGTGGAAAAACAGACGTTGTACAGATGTTAAACGGATGTATAGGTGGTCTTGTAGCGATTACTGCAGAACCATTAATGCCATCACCAATAGCCGCGATTTTAATTGGTGCAGTCGGTGGTGTAATAGTTGTTTATGGAACTAAGTTTTTAATGAGCGTAAAAATTGACGATGTTGTTGGTGCAGTACCAGCTCACTTGTTTGCAGGAATTTGGGGAACATTAATTGTTCCAGCTACAAATCCAGATGCAAACTTTGGTGCACAAGCTTTAGGTGTAGTTTCAATTAATGCATTTGTATTTGTTGTAGCTTACATCGTATGGTCAATCATGAAAGCAACAATAGGTATCAGATTAAGTAAGGAAGCTGAGACGAAAGGTACTGACGTATCTGAAACTGGAGTTGTAGCTTACGCGATAAGAGACTAAT
>CACKMS010000013.1 GCA_902601315.1 uncultured Pelagibacteraceae bacterium | reverse complement strand
GACCACTATCAATAGAAATAACTTGTCCTGTAATAGATCTATTTTTTATAAAAAAGTCAACAGCACTACATATTTGTTCTACATCTACTTTTCTTTTAAGGGGTGTTGCCATGTATTGCTTTTTAAAATGTTTTTCAGATTGTCTTTTATTTTTTAAAGTTGGACCAGGTGCAATACCATTTACTCTAATATTTGGTGCAAAGCTCATAGCACTTGTTTTTGTAAGGGTATAAAGTCCTGTCTTACTTATAGTATAGGAAAAAAAAAATGGAGTTAGCTTAAAAACTCTTTGATCAATAATATTAATTATATTGTTATTTTTACCTTTTATATTTCTTGCAAACGCTTTTGACAAAAGTGCGGGAGTTCTTAAATTTGTTCTTAGATGTTTTCCCCAACTATCGGTTGTAAAATTCTCAATTTTATCATTTTCGAATAGTGAAGCATTGTTAATCAAGCAATCAAAGAATTTTAATTTAGATTTAGCAAATTTTATTATTTTATTCACATCCTTTTCTTTACTTAGATCGCCTCTGACCAAAAAAACTTTTGAACCTTTTTTTTGTAATTCTTTTTTTAGGTTTTCAGCTTTTGATTTTGATTTATTGTAATGAATTAAAATTTCTATTTCTTTACCGCATAACTTTTTTGCGATGGCTGCCCCGATTCTTGTTGCTCCACCTGTAATTATGATCTTACGTGCTTCCATTTTTTATCTCTTTTTTTAGTAACTTTTGTACCTGGCATTCCCATAGTGGATCTACCTTTTGGATATAGCTTATTTTTAACATCGTACTGTCTAATCTTAGGATTTAAAGTTATTTCAAGCTCAGTGCTTTCAAGTTTCCTTATTTCATCCCTAATTTTAGCCGCTTCCTCAAATTCTAAATTCGATGCTGCATCCTTCATTTTTTTATCTAAAGCTTTAAGATGTTTTTTAAGGTTTCCCCCAATATTTGATCCTTCACTTATTTTTACGTAATCTTTTTCATAGACACTTTCTAAAATATCACTAATTTCCTTTTTAACTGATTTTGCATCAATTTTATTTTTCTTATTGTAATCAACTTGAATTTGTCTTCTTCTTTCAGTTTCTTTGATAGCTTTTTTAATACTTTTTGTTTCCTTGTCTGCATATAAAATTACTTTACCTTCAACATTCCTTGCGGCTCGTCCTATAGTTTGAATTAGAGAGGTCTCTGATCTTAAAAAACCTTCCTTATCAGCATCTAAAATACCTACTAATGCACATTCAGGAATATCTAAACCTTCTCTCAATAAATTTATACCGACCAAAACATCAAATACTCCCATTCTAAGATCTCGCATAATTTCTATTCTTTCCAGTGTATCTATATCGGAATGCAGATATCTTACTTTTACTCCATTTTCGTGCAAATATTCTGTTAGATCCTCTGCCATTTTTTTTGTAAGAGTTGTTACCAAAACTCTAAAATTATTTTCAATGACCTTTTTGCATTCATGCATTAAGTCATCGACTTGATTTTTAGCAGGCCTTATTTCTACTTCAGGATCTATTAATCCCGTGGGTCTTATCACTTGATCTATAAATTGACCTTTTGTTTGTTCTAGTTCCCATGGTCCTGGAGTTGCAGATACAAATACTGTTTGGGTTCTCATTAAATCCCATTCTTCAAATTTAAGTGGTCTATTATCCATGCATGATGGAAGTCTAAAACCATATTCAGCCAAAGTGCTTTTTCTTGATCTATCCCCCTTAAACATACCATTTAGTTGAGGAACTGTTACATGAGACTCGTCAACAAAAACTAAAGTGTTATCTGGAAAATACTCAAAAAGTGTAGGTGGAGGTTCCCCAGGCCTTCTTCCAGATAAAAATCTTGAGTAGTTTTCAATCCCTGCGCAAGATCCAGTAGCTTCAATCATTTCAAGATCAAATTTTGTTCTTTCTTCCAACCTTTGTGCCTCAAGCAATTTATTTTCTGCTTTGTGTTTTTTTAAAGTAGTTTCTAATTCTTTCCTGATATTTATAACTGCTTGTTCTATTGTTGGTTTGGGAGTTATGTAATGACTATTTGCATAAACTTTTACTAGATTTAGTTCTCTTACGGTATCACCAGTTAAAGGATCAAATTCTTCTATTTGTTCTAGTTTATCTCCAAATAAACTTAATCTCCAAGCTCTATCTTCTAAATGTGAGGGAAAAATCTCTAAATTTTCTCCTCTAGCTCTAAATGTTCCTCTAAAGAAATTCTGATCATTCCTTTTATATTGTAGAGCAACCAGAGATTTTATGATTTGCTCTCTATTGTATTCATAATTTTTTTGAAGTGTTAAAGTCATCTTGCTATATGCCTCAACAGAACCAAGCCCATAAATACATGAAACACTAGCAACAATTAAAACATCATCTCTTTCCAACAACGATCTAGTTGCAGAGTGCCTCATTCTATCTATTTGTTCATTAATAGATGCTTCTTTTTCAATGTACGTGTCTGATCTTGGAACATAAGCTTCTGGTGTGTAGTAATCATAATATGAAACAAAATATTCAACTGCATTATCAGGAAAAAAAGTTTTCATTTCTCCATAAAGTTGAGCTGCTAATGTTTTGTTTGGTGCTAGGATTAATGCAGGTCTATTGGTTTCTTCAATAACTTTTGCCATAGTAAAAGTTTTCCCTGAGCCAGTAACACCAAGTAATACTTGGTTAAATTCATTTTTTTTTGCACCTTTAACTAATTTTTTAATCGCTTCAGGTTGATCTCCTGCAGGTTTAAATTCAGACTTAATTTTGAATTTTTTTCCACCTTCAAGTTTCCCACTTATTTCAGGATTTTTGCTCTGTATATCTGTAATTAAATCTTGATATGTATTTTGCATATATTAAACAGCGTAATAAAATAATATAATATTTCAATGAGCATTATATCAGACAGTCTTAAGAGAATTAAACCATCACCCACGCTTGCAGTAACTCAAAAAGCTAGAGAATTGAAAGCAGCTGGCAAAGATGTAATTGCTCTTGGAGCGGGAGAACCCGATTTTGACACTCCAGATAACGTAAAGGATGCTGCTATTAAAGCAATAAAAGATGGTGATACAAAGTACACTGCTGTTGATGGAACACCAGCATTAAAAAAAGCTATTGCAGAAAAGTTTAAGAGGGAAAATAATATAAACTATAATACTGATGAAATTACAGTAGGTGCTGGTGGCAAGCATGTAATTTATAATTTGATGATGGCAACATTAAATAAGGATGATGAGGTTATAATCCCAGCCCCTTATTGGGTCTCCTATCCTGATATAGTATTATTAGCTGGAGCGCACCCTATTGTAATTGAATGCTCTGAGGATCAAGGTTTTAAACTTACAGCTAAAGATTTGGAAAGCGTAATAACCAATAACACTAAGTGGTTAATTTTAAATTCACCTTCAAATCCAACAGGTGCTTGCTACTCTGAACAAGAGATAAAAAATTTAGCAATGGTTTTAAAAAGAAATCCTCACGTAAATATTTTGAGCGATGATATCTATGAACATGTAGTTTATGAAGATTTCAAATTTTTTACAATGGCACAGATACCCGAATTAAAAAATAAAGTTGTTACCATGAATGGTGTTAGTAAATCTTATGCGATGACAGGGTGGAGAATTGGATATGCTGGAGGTTCAAAAGAATTAATAAAAGCTATTGCAAAAATTCAATCACAATCTACAACAAATCCATCTTCAATAAGTCAAGCTGCAGCCGTAGAAGCTTTGAATGGCAATCAAGATTTTATATCAGTTAGATCTAAAGCTTTTCAAGAAAGAAGAGATTTTGTAGTGAATTCATTAAATGAAATTAATGGAATTAGTTGTATTAAACCTGATGGAGCATTTTATGTTTTCCCAAATTGCAAGGCACTGTTGGGAAAAAAAGATAAATCAGGAAAAAAATTAGAAAATGATACTGATTTTGTCCAGTCTTTGTTGGAAAATAATAATGTAGCTGTTGTTCAAGGGTCAGCATTTGGTCTAGATGGTTTTTTTAGAATTTCTTATGCTACATCAATGAGCAATTTAGAAAAAGCAATGAAAAGGCTAAAAGAATTTTGTGACAGTCTAGTTTAAATTATACTAATCCTAACCTTACAACTGATTTAGCATTTTCAGATATGCACCCTTTGGCTGGTTTGAATTTAAAGCCTAATATTTCTTCTGCATAAGATGTATCTGTCTGCATCATTATTCCAAGATCGGGTATCATTGTTTTAGCACTAGAATCTATGTAGCTAATTAATTTAACCATTAAATTTGGTAATTCTTTTTTGGGAAGTTTTTTTTTGTACTCAGGCATTGCCTCAGCAATTAATTGAGATAATTCAACTAACTTCTTAACCTCTTTTCCAACAATTAATCTTCTTCCCCCAACTTTGTTATTTCCTATACACGCGACATGAGCTTTTGCTATATCTTTAACATCAGAAATCAATACTGCAAATTTTGGTGCTCCTGGAAATTTGCCTTTCATAAATTGTCTTATGTATTCAATTGAGGTACCACCTTTTTTATCTAATGCATCACCAAAAACTCCTCCAGGATTAATTGTAGTTAATTTATTTTTTAACCCTTTGCTCTCCATCAATCTCCAAGCTGCTTTTTCAGCTTTTGTTTTTGATAAAAAATAGTCACTTACACCTTCAATCCAATTTTCATCGGACCAATCATTTTCTCCAAATGTGTAAGGATTGGTTCTATTAGGTTTTCTAAACATTGCAACGATTGAGGAGGTTTTAATTATTTGTTCTACACCAGCATTTAACCCTGCATTTAAGACCCTCAAAGTTCCATCTACAGCAACAGGTAACAAGCTTTCTCTATTACTTGACACCTTCATTGGAAAAGGAGAGGCAACATGAAAAATATAACGACAACCTTTAGATGCTTCATTCCACCCATCATCTTTTAAAAGGTCTAATTCAACAAATGATAATTTCTCAGTTGATGCATATTTGCTTATAGTTTGCTTGGTTTGATCAACTAAATTTTTATTTCTTATGGTTCCTAAAACTTCGTATCCTGCATTCAATAATTCTATAGCAGTGTGTTTTGCAATCCATCCACTGATACCAGTTAATAATACTTTATTAATCATTTATGCTACTTACACTTATATCAGAAAATTTGTAATTTTTAATGAGATAAAAATTTCTCAGCCTCTAAGGCTGCCATACATCCCATTCCTGCAGCAGTAACTGCCTGTCTAAATGTTTTATCCTTTACATCTCCAGCCGCATAAACACCCGGAACATTTGTTGAAGTTGAGTCTGCTTTAGTTATTAAATAACCTTCATTGTCCATTTCTAATTGATTTTTAAATAATTCAGTCGCAGGATCGTGACCAATTGCAATAAATAGCCCATCAATTTTTAATTCTTTAACTTCATTCGATTTTACATTTTTTATTTTAAGGCCAGTTACATTTTTTGGTTCTTTTTCACCTATAACTTCTTCAACAACAGAATCCCAAATGATTTCAATTTTTTTGTTTTCCATTAATTTTTTCTGAAGCATTTTTTCTGCTCTTAATGAGTCTCGTCTGTGAATTAATTGAACTTTAGAAGCAAATTTTGTTAAGAACATTGCTTCCTCAACAGCCGCATTACCTCCACCAACAACTGCTACTGTTTTATCTTTAAAAAAAAATCCATCACACGTCGCGCATGCTGAAACACCAAATCCTCTAAAATTTTGCTCTGAGTCTAATTTTAACCATCTCGCTTGAGCCCCTGTTGATATAATTATAGAGTCAGCAGTATAAGTTTGTCCACTATCACCGATTGCTATAAATGGCATTTTTTTGAGATCAACAGATTTTATATGATCTTGTATCATTTCTGTCCCAACAGCTTCAGCTTGTCCACGCATTTGGTCCATCAACCAAGGGCCTTGAATTACATCTTTAAAACCTGGGTAATTTTCAACATCTGTTGTAGTTGTTAATTGTCCACCAGGCTGAATTCCATGAACTAGTATCGGGTTAAGCATTGCTCTTGCAGCATAAACTGCTGCAGTATATCCGGCAGGGCCAGATCCAATTATTAACACTTTTGTGTGTTTAGTTGGATTTTCACTCATATGGAAGCTATATAATAATAAATGTCGAAATTAAAAGGTTTATTGTTAACAGAAGGTATGCACGGAATGATAAGCCAGGTTGAAGGTTTAGCCAAAGCTCTAAGTATTAATTTTACTCACCGAAAAGTTGAACTTAAAAGTTTTTGGAAATTTATTCCACCAAGTCTCACTCCAAAGTCAAATATTTCTTTTAAAGAATTTGAAATACCTGACTTTGATTTAATTATTTCATGTGGAAGAAAAAGTGTAATTCCATCAATTTATTTGAAACAAAACTCAAGAAAACAAATTTATAACATTCACATCCAGGACCCTAAAATAAACTTTAAATTATTTGATTTTATTATTGCTCCTGAGCATGATGAAATTAGTGGTTCAAACGTCATCTCTACAAAAGGAGCAATACACTATTTAAATGAAACCGAAATTGTATCTAATTCTGAATATCTTAAATCATTAATCAAAACAGATAAAAGAAAAATCATTTCATTAATTTTAGGTGGCCCTACAAAATATTATGAATATTCAAAAGAAAATATTGAAAAAATATTTAATAAGTTGAGCAATTTGATTCAAAAAGAGGACTTTCAATTAGTGGTAATACCCTCTATGAGAACACCAAAAAACACAATACAGTTTGCTAAAGAATTTTTTGATGAAAATCATACTGTAATAGAACAAGTAGATAAAAAAGCATATTTGTCAGCTTTAGCATTATCAGAATTTATTGTTGTTACTTGCGATTCTAGCTCAATGATTTCAGAGGCAGCTCTTACCGGTAAGCCAATATATGTGGCCAATATTTTACCAAAAAGAAAAGATAAAAGATTTCAAAAATTTAGAAAAATATTTAAAGATTTAAACATTATTAAAAATTTAGATGATAATCATGAAAATTGGAATTATGAAATATTGGATGAAACAAATAGAGTTGCTAAAATAATAAAAGAAAGATTAAATATTTAATGTCATTTTTAAATTCTGTAATAAATAACTCAAAAAAATTTGATGATCCTTTTCAACATTGGGAATTAGATAAACCTTTAACAGAGGAACAAATTAAAGAGATAATTACAGCTGATATAGACGACCCCACTAAACACAGTTTAAATTATGATGGTACAAGAGCCATCGACGGCGGGGATGGAATATATAGAGAGGGAATTTCAAATGGAGGTAAGGCACTCAAATTCAGATGTTTTGTAACAAAAGAAAATTCACAACAATTTCCATTTTTAACAAAGTTGATAGAAGAGCTTAGATCAAAGGATACACATAAAATGATTTCAGATTTAATAAATAAAGATTTATCTAATTCTTACGTTAGAGTAGAAGTGATTTGTGATAGAAAAGGTTTTTGGCTCAAGCCTCATTGCGATATTAAAGAGAAACAAATGTCATGCTTATTGTTTGTTAACAAATTTAATGAAAGTGAAGATTTGGGCACAGATTTTTATGATGAAAAATTAAACAAAATAAAAACACTTCCATACAAAGATAATTATGGATATTTTTTTTCAAGTGGCCCAAATACTTGGCATGGAATGGAAAAGAAAGAGATAGTAAAAGAGAGAAGGTGTTTACAAGTTAATTATGTAAGTTTCGAGACAGATTGGAAAGTCTTTTAGTTTGCTGACATCAATAATCTATATAACGAAGCAAAAATACCATGACCTGATAGCTCTATCAGTAATATAATTGCTCCAAAAAAAATTATTCTTTTGTTCACTTTAATAAAAGTACCATTATTAATAAAAACCAAAAAAAAGCGTAATAATAATATATATATTTTTTTGCAAACATTTTTGGCACACTTAATTGTTCATCTTTAATTTTTTTTTTTTTATTTTTTGGCATCTTGAAGAGATTTAACAGTTAATTTCTTTGTTTTAAGTGACCTAATCGCCTCAATAAAAGCATATGCTGTTGACATATTAGTACAGTAAGGAATTTTGTTTGCCAAAGTCCCTCTTCTTAATGCTCTTGCATCACTAATTCTATGTTCACTATTTCCACCACCAGTATTAATAACTAACGATATTTTATTTGAATTTAAAATATCAACTATATGTGGTTTGCCGCTGCTAACCTTATTTATTTTTTTACACCTCATTCCATTTTGCTCCAGAACTTTTGCAGTTCCTTTTGTTGCAGAAAGTGTAAATCCAAGTTTTGTTAATCTTTGAGCTAAACCAACCACCTCCTGTTTGTGCGAATCTTTTACTGATAAAAAAGCCAAACCTTTGATTGGCAAAGAGTTAGATGCTGCAATTTGACTTTTTGCAATTGCAATACCAAAATCATCATCAAACCCCATTACTTCACCAGTCGATTTCATTTCAGGTCCAAGTAAAAGATCACTATCTGGAAATTTATTGAATGGAAAGACCGCCTCTTTAACTGCAAATCTTTTATTTGTTTTATATTTTAATTTGTATCTAGAAAGTTTCTCACCAGCCATAACTCTTGAAGCAATTTTTGCTAAAGGAATTCCGTTTGCTTTTGACACAAAAGGTACCGTTCTGCTGGCTCTAGGATTTACCTCAATTACAAAAATCTCATCCTTTTTGATTGCGAATTGAATATTTAAAAAACCTTTTACTTTCAAGGCCAATGCTAACTTTCTAGTTTTAATTTTTATTTCTTTTAAAATATTTTCTTTAATTGAAACTGGCGGTAGACAACACGCAGAGTCCCCCGAATGGATACCTGCTTCCTCAATATGTTGCATAATACCAGCTACATAAACGTCTTTGCCGTCTGAAATTGCATCCACGTCAACTTCCATCGCATTATCTATAAATTTGTCGATTAATATTGGATTTTGATCTGAAGCTTTAAATGCCTCATTTATAAACTTTGTTAACTGGCTCTTATCATGAACAATTTCCATAGCTCTACCTCCTAACACATAGGAAGGTCTTACCACCACTGGCAGTCCAACTTTTTCTGACAATTTAATTGCTTGATTAAAGTTGTATGCAATTCCACTTTCAGCTTGTTTTAGTTTGAGTTTTATTAGCAAATCTCTAAATCTGTCTCTATCTTCTGCAATATCAATTGAGGAATATTGTGTTCCTAAAATAGGTAATTTGTTATCGTGCAAAAATTTAGCAAGTTTAATTGGAGTTTGCCCACCAAATTGTGCAATTACTCCTAGCAAGGTACCTTTTGATTTCTCTTTTAAAATTATATTTTGCACATACTCTTCAACTAATGGTTCAAAGTATAATCTATCACTCGTATCATAATCTGTAGATACTGTCTCTGGATTACAATTTACCATTATTGTTTCAAATCCTGCTTCTTTAAGAGAAAAACTTGCCTGACAGCAGCAATAGTCAAATTCAATTCCTTGTCCTATTCTATTAGGACCACCACCTAAAATTATAATTTTTTTTTTACTTGATGGATCAGACTCACATTCTGTTTTAATCGAAAAATTCCTTTGATATGTAGAATACATATATGGTGTAAAAGACCTAAATTCAGCTGCACAAGTATCTACTTTTTTGTAAACCGGAAAAACTTTCAAAGCTATTCTTTTAGATCTAATTATATTTTCTTTTATTTTTGTAAGGTTTGATAATTTTTTGTCAGAAAAACCAATTGATTTTATTCTATTAAATTCATCGTAAGATTTTGGAATACCCTTTTTTATTATATTATTTTCTTCATCTATAATTTCTTTAATTTGATTTAGGAACCAAGGATCAACCTTTGATAGTTTGTAAATTTTATCTAAAGGTATTTTCTTTCTAAATGCATCTGCTATTAAAAGTAATTTGTTTGGAATATTAATTTTTAATTGTTTTAAAATCCCACTTTTTGAATATCCAAATACATCATCTAGACCAGATAAGCCCGTTTCAAGAGAAACCAATGCTTTTTGAAAGGACTCTTTAAAATTTCTTCCAATCGCCATTGCTTCACCAACCGATCTCATTGAGGTGCCTAATAATGCCTTTGTGTCTGGAAATTTTTCAAATGTAAATCTTGGTATTTTTGTTACTACATAATCAATTGTTGGTTCAAAAGATGCTGGTGTTACTTTTGTTATTTCGTTTTGAAGTTCATCTAAAGTATATCCAACTGCCAATTTCGCAGCCACCTTTGCAATTGGAAAACCAGTTGCTTTTGAGGCAAGAGCAGATGACCTTGAAACTCTTGGATTCATTTCAATGATAACCATTCTTCCATCTTTAGGATTGATCGCAAACTGAACGTTCGATCCACCAGTTTCAACACCAATTTTTCTTAAACATGCTATAGAAGCATTTCTCATTACTTGATATTCTTTGTCAGTAAGTGTCAATGCCGGTGCGATTGTAACAGAGTCACCTGTATGAATTCCCATAGGATCAACATTTTCAATAGAGCAAATGATTATGCAGTTATCATTTTTATCTCTAACCACCTCCATTTCAAATTCTTTCCAACCATCTAAACACTCTTCAACTAGAACTTGGTTCTGTGGAGATTCGTGCATTCCTTCTTTTACAATTTTGTAAAAATCTTTTTTGGTTCTTGCTATACCCCCACCTAAACCTCCTAGCGTGAATGATGGTCTTATTATTGCTGGAATACCAATTTTAGATAAACACTTTTTAGCATTACTAAAGTTATTTAAAATTTCGGATTTAGGTAAATCGATACCTATGTCAGACATATTCTTTCTGAACTTCTTTCTATCCTCTGCATTTTCAATTGCCTTTGAGTTTGCGCCTATAAGTTCAATTTTATATTTTTTTAATAGACCGCTCTTTTCTGCTTTAATCGCAAGGTTAAGGGCAGTCTGACCCCCCATAGTTGGTAATATTGCTTGAGGCTTTTCTTTCTTAATAACTTCTTCAAGTATTTCTATAGAAATTGGCTCAATATAAGTTTTGTCAGCCACTCCAGGATCAGTCATTATTGTGGCTGGATTTGAATTTATTAAAACTACTTTAAAACCTTCATCTTTAAGAGCTTTACATGCTTGTGTGCCTGAGTAATCAAATTCGCAGGCTTGACCTATTATAATTGGACCAGCTCCTATAACTAAAATTTTTTTAATGTCTTTTCTTTTTGGCATATTTTTTTACTTCATTAATAAAATCACTAAAAAGGTAATGACTATCTTGTGGCCCAGGATTGGATTCTGGATGATATTGAACAGAAAAAACTGGTTTATTTTTTAATTTTATACCCTCTATACTATTATCAAATAAGGATGTGTGAGTAACAATTATATTTTTATTTAAACTTTCTCTAACGACTTCAAAACCATGGTTTTGACATGTTATCTCCACTTTTTGTGAAAATTGATTTTTAACGGGATGATTTGCTCCTCTATGACCCAGTTTCATTTTTTTTGTCTTACCATTCAAAGATAACGCTAATATTTGATGACCTAAACAAATACCAAATATTGGGATGTTTGATTTTATTAATTTTTTAATAACAGGAATTGCATATTTTCCTGTTGCAGCGGGATCTCCAGGACCATTTGAAAGAAAAATTCCATGAGGCTTTAGTTTTAATATTTCGTCTGCTGTTGTTTTACAATTAATTACTTTTACCTCACAATTATAATTAGAAAAATATCTTAAAATGTTTTTTTTTATTCCGTAATCAATAGCAATTATTTTAAAAAGTTTTTTTTTATTTTTTAAATATCCGTTTTTTTTATTCCATGTTTTTAAACCTTTCCAAGTATACGATTTTTGAGTTGTAACAACTTCAGCAAGATCCATTCCATTTAAACCAGGCCATTTTATAGAGGTTCTTATTAATTTATTTATATTAAATTTACCTGTTTTATTATTTGAAATTGTTCCTTTGGGAGCACCTTTATCTCTAATATAATTAGTTAAACTTCTCGTATCTAAACCAGTAATACCGACAATTTTATTTTTTTTTAACCAATTATTTAAATCGAGCAGAGATCTATAATTTGATGGATTACTAATTTCTGAGTTAAAAATAACTCCTCTGGTCCAAATTTTTTCAGATTCTAAATCCTCATTATTAGTGCCAACATTGCCGATATGTGGAAAAGTAAAGTTTATAATCTGACCCGCATAAGATGGATCAGAGATAATTTCCTGGTAACCAGTCAAAGATGTATTAAAACAAACCTCCCCAGTTACCTCACCCTGATAACCTAAGCCTATTCCTCTAAAAATTGTCCTATTTTCAAGAACTAAAACAGCTGGAGTAAATTGAGAATTAATTGATAAATTTTTTTTACGTTTTAGATACAATTACAACTCATGAGTTAAAGGTTAATACAATAAAACCTCTTTTTCCTCAACCTCTCTAATGTATTTATGTAAAAAAACAATTTATCTTTTGAAGAAATTCATCTATCCAGTAAATTACATATATGAGCTTAAGAGAAAAAATTGAATCAGATTATAAAAATGCTTTAAAATCTAAAGATAAAAATAGAATATCAACTTATAGGTTAATTTTATCAGGTATAAAAGACCTGGATATAAATAATAGGTCAGGACCAAATAAAAAAGAAACAGACAATGAAGATCTTAAAAAACTTTTAAAAAAAATGATCAAGCAAAGATCCGAATCTATAGAAGTATACAAAAAAAATAATAGAGGTGATCTCTTAGAAATCGAAGAAAATGAAGTTAATGTTTTATCTGAATATTTACCTAAACAAATGACTGAAGAAGAGACCATAAGCATTTGTAAACAAATTATTCAAAAAACAGGAGCTAGCTCAATTAAAGAAATGGGAAAAGTTATGGGGGAATTGAAACAAAATCACTCTGACACAATAGATTTTTCGAAAGCTGGAGCTTTAATTAAAGATCTTCTCTCTAATAAATGAAATATCCAAAAGAATATTTAGATGAAATAAAGACAAGGCTTAAAGTTTCAACTGTAGTATCAAAGTCGGTTGATTTAAAAAAAAGAGGAAAAGAATATGTGGGACTTTCTCCATTCAAAAATGAAAAAACCCCATCTTTTACAGTTAATGATGAAAAAGGATTTTATCATTGTTTCAGCACAAGCGAGCATGGAAATATATTTGATTTTATTATGAAAACCCAAAATCTCAAATTTGGGGAAGCAGTAAAAACACTAGCCAATTTCGCAGGTATGCAACCATACACTTTTTCTAAACAAGATGAAGAGAGAGAAAAAAATTGGAGAGAATATAAAAGTATTTATTCAAAATATGTTGAAAAATATCACGACGAACTTTTTAAAAATCCAAGAGCTGAAGCAGCAAAGAATTATATCAAAAGCAGAAACCTAACTGCTGAGGAAGTAAAAAAATTTAAAATCGGTTTTGTCACAAATAATCAAAATTCTTTTGAAGAATTTTCAAAAAATTTTGACGAAAAAATTTTAAAAGAAACGGGACTATTTTACTTTGATGATAAAAAAAAAAAATTTATAGAAAGATTTAAAGATCGAATTATTTTTCCAATAAATAATATATCAGGAGATCCAATTGGATTAGGTGGTAGAACTATCAAATCCACATCTTATCTTGCAAAATATATCAATTCACCAGAAACACCTTTTTTTAAAAAAGGTTCAAATTTATATAATTTAGATAAAGCAAGAAAACTTTCTAATAAAGAAGATTTCATTTATTTAGTTGAGGGATATATGGATGTCATTGGCTTAAGCAAAGCAGGAATTGAAAATTCAGTAGCAAATCTTGGGACAGCTTTAACTACAAAACAAATTTTAATTCTAAATCAATTTTTCGACCATATTATTATTTGTTTTGATGGAGATGAGAGTGGATATAAAGCAGCTTTAAGAGCAGCAGAAAGTTCTATAGTTGAACTTCAGCCTGAGAAAAAAATATCATTTCTCTTTCTACCTGAAAATGAAGATCCAGACAGTTATGCCAATACAAATGGTAAAGGAAATTTTATAAATTATTCAAAAAATAATACCTTATTGATACATGATTTTATTTTCGAACATTATCTTAAACAGACAGATGGAGACCCCTCATCTTACGCTATTTTTGAAAAAAAACTGAGATTAATTTCTTCAAATATAAAAGATGAATACATAAGAAAATATGTTTTAGAATTTTTTTTAGATAAAATAAGTCAACTAACACCCAATATTAACAACAAGTACAAAAAAAGTTTTGTAAAAAAAACGACATCTCTTCGGTCAACTCAAAATTATTACAATGAGACTAAAACATTAAAACCAGTCGAGTTGAAAGAGTTTTCCTTACTTTATATAATTTTAAAAAAACCAAACCTGATTAAAGAAAATTCTTACCTAATCAATGATGTAAAAATATTCACAAATGAGAATAATTTAATTTTTAAAGAATTAATCAATCAAACAAATAACTTTGAGTCCTCTGACATTTCAAACTTAAAAATTGATGAAACTTTAATAAATAGAATTTACAAGTATGCATCCGTTAAGCATATTCTTGATAAAAATTTTGATGACGATCAAAAAATAATCGAAATTTTCAATGAAATAATTCGAGACCTGAAAAATTATGAATTAGAGTTTAGGATCGCAGAGCTAGAGTCGAAATTTTCAAAGGATTTGAGTGAAACAACTTTCAACGAGCTAAAAGAGTTAAAAAAACAGCAAAAAATCAACTAAATTCTTAAAAAAATCGCATAGATTTTTCCTAAATCTACATTATATAGATCTTCCTAACTTTTAATTGTGGAACGAATAATTACTAAATCATTTGCAAGATTAATGGGCCGTGGGATCCATAGAGGTTTCATAACTCACGAGGAACTAAATAAATCTTTAGGAAAAAGAAATCTTTCTAATGAAAATTTGGAACAAGCTTTTATACACATTTTAAACGAGAGTATTATTCTAGTAGAAAAAAAATCTGACTACAAAGTTTTAAAAAAAAAGGACTCTTCCTCTAAAGAAGAAGGAAAAACTATCGAAAAAAGTGATGACCCTATAAGAATGTATCTAAGAGAGATGGGAGGTGTGGAACTTTTATCAAGAGAAGGCGAGATTGCAATAGCAAAGAGGATTGAAGCTGGTAAAGATGTAATGCTCAATGCGCTTTCCCAAAGCCCAATTACAGCTCAACAATTTTTTGAATGGAATACAAAACTACATAATGACGAAATTTTAGTAAGAGAAATAATAGATATCGATACTAATTATATGGAGGACGAAGATACAGGTCAAAGTGCTAAACAAAAAAAATCTGACAACGGTAACGAGGAAGAACAGAACACGAATTCAAGTGATGACGATGAATTTAATCCTACTTTGGCTGCTATGGAAAATGAAATTAAACCAAAAGTATTACAAACAGTTCATAATCTGACAAAAGAGTATAATAAGCTGATCAAGTATCAAAAAGAAAAACTTGATTGTGTTTTAAATTCAAAAGTTTTTTCAAGTTCAAAAGAAAAAAATTATAAAAAAATTGTTGATGATATTTTGGAAAATATAAAATCACTTCAGGTATCTCCATCTGTATTGGAGGAACTGGTACAAAAACACTATGTAGAAAATAAAAAAATTATTTCACTTGAGGGAAATCTTCTAAGACTTGCAATTGATGCTAAAATTAATAGAGATGAATTCATCAAATTCTATATCGGAAATGAAATAAACCCAAACTTAAAAAGTTTTTTAGATACAAATGAAGTATGGAAAAAGTTCTTTCAAAAAAATAAAGATGAGTTCAAGAATATTAGAGAAAGACTTATTGAAATTAGTAATAAACTTGGAATCTCTGTTACAGACTACAAGAGATTGGTTAGCAGAGTTCAAAAAGGCGAAAAAGAATCTAGAATTGCAAAAAAAGAAATGGTTGAAGCCAATCTAAGATTAGTTATCTCAATTGCTAAAAAATATACAAATAGAGGTTTACAATTTTTGGACCTAATCCAAGAGGGAAATATTGGCTTGATGAAAGCAGTAGACAAGTTTGAATATCGAAGAGGTTATAAGTTTTCCACTTATGCAACTTGGTGGATTAGACAGGCAATTACAAGATCAATTGCAGACCAAGCAAGAACAATAAGAATACCAGTTCACATGATTGAGACAATTAACAAAATAGTAAGGACACAAAGGTTGATTTTAAGCGAGTTTGGAAGAGAGGCGACACCAGAGGAGTTAGCCAAAAAGCTAAGAATGCCCTTAGAAAAAGTGAGAAAAGTGCTTAAAATTTCTAAAGAACCAGTATCATTAGAAAAACCAGTTGGGGATGAGGAAGATAGTAGTTTAGGAGATTTCATAGAAGATACAAAAGCTTTAGCTCCATTAGAACAAGCGATAAAATCTAACTTGAGCGAAGCAACTACTAAAATTTTATCAACATTAACACCAAGAGAGGAGAGAGTTTTAAGAATGAGATTTGGTGTTGGAATGAATACTGATCACACTTTAGAAGAGGTTGGATTGCAGTTTTCAGTCACAAGAGAAAGAATTAGACAGATCGAGGCAAAAGCACTAAGAAAATTGAAACATCCCAGTAGATCTAAACAATTAAAAAGTTTCTTAGAAAGCTAATTGGGCCGTTAGCTCAATAGTAGAGTACTGCATTGACATTGCAGGGGTAGTTGGAGCGTAACCAACACGGCCCACCACTTTATAATTTATCTTTAATTGATAACTAAAAAAAAATGATATAATTAGTTCTCATGACAAAAGGGCCTGTAGCTCAGTTGGTTAGAGCAGTACACTCATAATGTATTGGTCCCAGGTTCGAGTCCTGGCGGGCCCACCATTAAAATTTAAATACAACTGAGAGTTTTAAATTACTTTCTTTAATAACTTTTTTAAATTTATTATTCTTTACGTTAATTATGAATATAAAAATAAAGGTTCTTCCTAAATATGCTTATCTAATATCTTCTGCTATCGCTTTTATTTTCTTTTGTTTCTTCGCCTATAAAGCTTTTGTTGCGTATTTAATTCACAAAGAACTTTATGGTGATGGGATGGATGTTTTAGTTTCTCTTAGAGCGGCACTTGCCGGAATAATGTTTTTATTAATTGTAATTTTTTTTCAGTTTATAAAAATAAAAGATCTTCAAAGTCAGCGTACAATATTGAGAGGAATTTTTATTGGTTGGTCAAGTTTATTTATTGTATTAATAATTTTGAATTCGAACTTAATTCACTTTATTATTTTTAGTGGAATAGCCGCTTTAATAAACTTAATATCATTGTTTAGCCTTGTAGATTTAATTAAAGAAGAGAGAAATACACTAACTGATAAAGAAATATATCTTTTGCAAAAGCTTGCAAATAAAAAATAATTATTTTATTATAAATTCCTCTAAAACCTTAAATAAAGAATTAATATCTCCGTTATTGTTTTGTATTACTGAATTAAATTCTTCCTTTTGAGTTCTTGCTAAACTTAGTCCTTCCACCATTAAATCCCTGATTAATGGTTTTTCTGGATTTTTTGTGTAAATTCTCCAATCAATTTTTACTTCTGGTCTACCTTTGCTTGCCTCAAGTATACTATTTACTATTGTATATTTATCACTTACTTTTTTTTCTGAGACTACATTAATTTTTGGATCAGTATAATCTACCAATCGACTAGAAAAACTCTTTAGAAAATAGCTTTTAAATAATTTTTGATATTTCGACTTATCTTCCTCAGAAATTGACTTTCTATATTTGCCAAGTGTGTACATACCTATTCCATTAATATCTACACTTCTTTCGGCAATATCATTTAGTTTTATAATTTTAGACTCAACTGGATCGTCACTAGATAATACATTTGAAGCTTGATCAACAATTTCCTTAATTAAATCGCTCGGATTTTTAGCATATGTGTGATTTGATATAGTAAAAGAAATTAAGATTATAAATATTATTCTAAGAGAATTCATTTAATTTTACTGAGCGTCAACTTCTTCCCAATCACCATCACTCAATGTTTCAGTAATTTCATCAAGATTTTGTATTTTTTTTCGTCTATCTTGTAAGTATAAACTTCTTACAGAGGAATAAAGATCTAATGAGGTTCTCTCTAAACTATCAAAAGACTCTAAATTTTTTGCTCTAAAATCAACACCACTCATAACTCTACTTAAATAATAATCTGCCTCATTAAAATATTGAGTATCATTAGCTATTGTAACGTTGTGCCACGCATCACCTCCCATTATGTTAGCAACAGAACCTAAAGAGTCTCTTACAGTTGTAGGACCCAATACCGGCAAAATAAAATAACATCCTTCACCTACACCCCATGTGCCAAGAGTTTGACCATAATCTTCTTTTTCTCTTTTTTCTAAACCATAATATGATGCAACATCAAATAAACCACCAATTCCTAAAGTTGTATTAATAACAAGTCTTAAAGTATTCACTCCTGCATCTTTAAAATGACCTTGCAAAACATTGTTAGGTATCGTTACAACATTACTCAAATTTCCAAGAGCATTGCTTGCTCCTGATCTTACAGGTTGAGGAAGCTTTCTATAACCAGTTGCTAATGGTTTAAAAATTACTTTATCTAATCCTTGGTTGAATGCAAAAATACCCCTATTAACTTTTTCGAAACAATCATTAATTTCTCCAGAACTAGATTTAGTTTCTATTTCAAGACTTCCATCAGAGCCAGCATTAGCAATCGAAAACAACATATTGCTGACAAAAATTAATGTAATGATTTTAAAGTACTTTTTCATAAAACGATTTATATTATAACTTTAAATAATATAAACATTAAATTGTTTAAATTTATGCCAAATATTGTTGAAAAAATGACTTTAAACTACTCTCCAAATTTTGATTTAATGAAAAGAAAAAAATCGAAAATTAAATATTTGATATTTCATTATACGGGAATGAAGAGTGATAAATCTGCAATTGAAAGACTAACTGACATAAACACGAAAGTTAGCTGTCATTATTACATTGATCAAAAAGGTCAAATTATTCAAATGGTGCCCGATTTATATGTTGCTTGGCATGCAGGTAAATCATTTTGGAAAAAAGATAAAAATCTAAATAAAAGTTCTATTGGTATAGAAATTTCAAACCCAGGTCATGATAATAAGTACAAAAAATTTAGTAAAAAACAAATTGAAAGCTTAATTAAATTATCAAAAAAATTAATTAAAAACTATTCAATTAAAAATAAAAATATTTTAGGACATTCAGATATAGCTCCATTAAGAAAAAAAGATCCTGGTGAATATTTTCCTTGGCATTATTTATATAAAAAAAATATAGGGATTTGGCACAAATATAAAAAAAATAAAGAAGATAAATTTAAGATACCTAAATCGAAAACCTTAGAAAAAAATTTTTTTTTAAATTTGAAAAAATTTGGATATTCGACTCTATTTGAAAATTTTTCAGAAAAAAAAAAATTGATAAAAGTATTTCAAATGAGATTTAGACCTGAAAGAGTAAGTGGTATTTTAGATCTTGAAACCTTCAACATCTCAAAAACCCTTAAATAACTTACATTTAAAATTATTGAAAAATTTTTAAAAATTAATATTTTCCCACTGCCAGATAAATGACTTATCACTTTAAGAAATTAAAGAGGAAAGTCCGGGCTCTACAAAGACACAGTGCCAGTTAACGACTGGCGGGGGAGACCCTAGGGATAGTGCCACAGAAAATAAACCGCCTTATCAAGGCAAGGGTGAAAAGGTGTGGTAAGAGCACACCGGCTAAGTTGGTAACAGCTAGCGCATGGAAAACCCCACTGAGAGCAAGACTGAGTAGAGATGACATTGTTAGAAATAACTAAAAGCAGTCTTTGGCTAGTCATCAGGGTTAGTTGCTTGAGCTTTGAAGTGATTTAAAGCCTAGATAAATGATAAGTTTTAACGACAGAACCCGGCTTATAGTTTATCTGGCAATAATTATTTCAATCTAAAAATCGCATTTATTAAAGCCTTGTATGAGTTTTTCATTGTTTATTTTCTATTGAAAATAGTATTAAAAACCCATAATATCCCATGTATTCCCAAATATGGAATTATTAAAATTATATATAAATGTTTCTATCTACTTACGAAAACAAATTAGACAAAAAAGGGAGAGTTTCTGTGCCTGCTCCATTTAGATCATATTTGTCAAATCTTGGGTATAATGGAATAGTTTGTTTCCCATCTTTTAATAATTCATCAATCGAGGCATGGCCACAAGATAGAATAGAAAAAATATCAAATGCAATAGATTCGTTAGATCCCTTTGAAGAAAAAAAGGATTATTTTGCAACATCAATTTTATCAGAAAGTATAAATCTCCAATTTGATAATGAAGGCCGTATTGCATTAACAAATAAATTACTAAAACATTCGAAAATTAGAAACAGCGTACTTTTCGTTGGTCAAGGAAAAACATTTCAAATATGGGAACCAACTTCTTTTGAAAAATTTAGGGTAAATGCTAGAAAAAAATCAAACATAAATAGAAACAGCCTTAAATGGGAAAAAAAACTTAATAACTAAAAGGGGGATAAATGACAATAAATTTTAAAACACCAGACATTAAAGAGCTAAAACCAAGAATATTAGTTCTTGGAGTTGGAGGAGCTGGAGGAAATGCAATTAACGGGATGATTGAATCTGGTCTTGAAGGTGTTGAATTTATTGCTGTTAATACAGATGCACAGGATTTAAGATTAAGTAAAGCTCAAGCAAAAATACAAATGGGTTTAAACCTCACAAAAGGTTTAGGAGCAGGTTCAAAGTTAGATATAGGTGAAGCATCAGCTGATGAGTCCTTAAATGAAATTATAAATGTATTGCAAGGTTCAAACATGGTTTTCATAACCGCAGGAATGGGTGGTGGTACTGGAACTGGAGCTGCACATGTAATTGCAAGAGCTGCAAAAGAATTGAACATTTTAACAGTAGGTGTAGTTACTCTACCATTTTTATATGAAGGTCCATCAAGAATGCGAAAAGCTCAACAAGGATTAGAAGAGCTAAGAAAACATGTTGATACAATAATTGTAGTTCCAAACCAAAACTTGTTTAAAATTGCAAGCGAGCAAACTACTTTCGAAGAGTCTTTTGAGCTATCGAATGATGTTTTGTTACATGGGGTTCAAAGTATTACAGATTTAATGGTCAGACCGGGTTTAATAAATTTAGACTTTGCAGATGTTGAGACAGTTATGAGTTCAATGGGTAAGGCAATGATGGGTACTGGTCAAGCAGAAGGCGAAGGTAGAGCGGTAAAAGCCGCTGAAATGGCAATTAATAATCCCCTAATTGATGATTACACATTAAAAGGTGCAAAAGGCTTGCTTGTTAATATAACCGGAGGAAAAGATTTAAAACTGTTTGAAGTAGACGAAGCTGTAAACAAAGTAAGGGCTGAAGTTGATCCAGAGGCAGAACTTATTATTGGAGCGATTACAGACGAAAATTTAGATGGACTAATGAGAGTATCAATTGTTGCAACATCACTTGATGGTCAACAACCAGAACCGAAATCAGTTATCAACATGGTACACAGAATTCAAAATAGAAATCCTGGCTATACAGATTTTTCTAATACAGGTTCTTCTCAATCGTTTACATTTTCAAATCCAACTAATTCAATAATTACTAATGGAGCGAACGCACTTAAAATTGAAGAGGAGATAAAAAGTGAAAATTTAGATATTAGTTCAAATGAAATGGATACTTATCAAGAAAATTCTAACGACAAAGAAAGTTTTGAAAGTAAAGAAGCAGAAAATAGTTCAAATACAATGGAGAGCGATTTTTCATCAAATGGTCTTGAGAATTTTAAATTTAATGAGGAAGAAACTCCCGAACTTTTTAACTCAGATAGTGAGGCGCTGAATGAGGAAAGTTCAATAAAATCAAAAGAAGATCAAATTTCTGAAGAAGATGATCTAGAAATACCAGCATTTTTGAGAAGACAAAAAAATTAATGTTCTTCAAAAAAATAAATGAATGCCACCATAAATCTGGAAAAAAATCATTTTCCAGTTCTGCTAAATGAATTAATTAGCATTATTTCCCCTCTTTATGGTGGCACATTTATAGACTGCACCTTAGGTCAAGGCGGATATTCAAAAGAAATATTAAAAACAAAATCAAATAAAGTAATCGCCCTTGATAGAGATCCAGACGTTTTGCAGATTGCAAAAAAAATAGAAAATCAAAATAAAAATCGATTTAATTTTTTTAATAGTAAATTTTCAGAAATCGATAAATTAAATATTAAAGATAATGATCTTAAAGCTGTGATATTTGATTTAGGTTACTCCTTAAATCAGATTTTAGATTTTAAAAAAGGGTTATCGTTTCAAAGCACCGGAAAATTAGATATGAGATTGGGTTTAAATCAGTTTTCATGTGATGACGTAATTTCAAATATCTCTGAAAAGAGTTTAAATAAAATTTTTAAAATATTTGGCGAGGAAAAAAAATCAAAATTAATTGCAAGAAGAATAGTCCAAAATAGAAATAAAAATAAACTTAAGACTGAAGATTTAGTGAATATTGTTGCAGAAATTAAAAAGTATAAGTTTTCTAGAACAAATCCATCAACAAAAATTTTTCAAGCTTTACGAATTTATATTAATAAAGAGATAAGTGAATTGATTAATGGATTAATATATTCATTCAAGATTTTACCAGTAGGAGGTATGATTGTTGTAGTAACTTTTCATTCAATAGAAGATAAAATTGTAAAATTTTTTTTTAAAAATTATTCTGACAAAAAAAATTCCTCACGATATGCACCAAATGTAATAAAAAATAATTGTTTAAAATTAAAAAATAATAAACCAATTGTTCCAAGTAATGACGAAATAAAGATTAATCCCGCATCAAGATCAGCAAAACTTAGATACGCTATTAAAACTGATGAAAATGATAATTTTAATGAATTGCATGAAAAATTTAATTACTTAATTGAGACTGAGAATTTAAGTTATAATTCATGAGAAAATTAATTTTTTTAATCCCTGTTATTTTTTTAATATTGGCGACAACTTTAACTAAAAACTCAACAAAGCAACTAGATAAAAAAATATTTGAAACAAAAGAAAATATAAGAGCCTTAGAAAATCGGCTAGAGCTGGTGCATTTAGATTATAATTTTCTCACTTCTCCAAAAAAATTAATGGAATATCAAACAAAATTTTTTGAAAATAACCTCATTCAATTAAAAATTAGCAACATTAAAAATTTAGAAGATTTAAATAATAAGATAATAAACAATGAGTGAATTCAAATTTGTTGAAAAGAAATCAAATTTAAAAATTTCCTTTGAGAGAATTGCTTTTATATTTTTTATTTTTTTTATTATTTCTTTGTTATTTTCAGCTAAAATTTTATTTCTCAGTTATAATGATCTGCCTGAACAAAATATTATAAAAAAAAAAGAAAATTTCAGATCTAGTATTATTGATAGAGAAGGTGATATTTTGGCTAAATCAGTAAGAATAACCAACTTAGGAATAGATCCAAAGTTGGTTGTCGATAAAAAAAAACTATTATTATCTTTAAAATTATTATTTCCTAATAACAACTTCAAAGACCAAATAAATGGAAAAAAATTTTTTTATGTAAAAAAAAAAATATCCCCAGAAAAATTAGAAGCAGTTTTAAAATTAGGAGAAAAGGCATTCAGATTAGAAGAAAAAATTGCAAGAGTGTATCCAAATAGAGAATTGTTTAGTCATGTTATTGGTCAAATAGATGATGATAATAATGGTATATCTGGATTAGAAAAAAGTTTTGATTATGAGTTAAGATCTTCAAAAGAGGCTTTAAAACTTACTGTTGATAAAGAACTGCAATACTTAATTAGAGAAGAGCTAGTAAAAGCTGAGGATATATTCAACAATGTTGGGAGTGCAGCAATATTAATGAATATTCATAATGGAGAAATACTATCAATGATCTCTCTTCCAGATTTTGATTTAAACAAAAGAAAAAATCTTGAAGATTTAAAATATATAAATAGAGCAACTAAAGGAGTTTATGAACTTGGATCAGTTTTTAAAACATTCACTTTAGCTGCAGGAATAAATTATGATGTAGTAAGTCCAAATACAGAATTTACGGGTCTAAAAAAAAAAATTACATGTAATAAAAATTCAATAGAGGAATACGACAATAAAATACCTTCAGATTTAACTGCTGAACAGATTTTAATAAGATCTGGAAATATAGGATCTGTTCGTATTGCCCAAAAAGTTGGAATAGAAAATTTTGAAGATTTTTTAGTTAAAATTGGAATATTAAACCAACTTACATTTGATACGGATGAAATTGGAAGCACTCAAATAGGACGATGGGGTAAATGTAAGCTTGCTACAGTTGCTTTTGGACATGGTATAGCTACTACACTTTTACAACTCACAAAAGGTTATTCAATTATTACTAATGGTGGATACGAAATAAATCCAACATTGATTAAAAAAAAAGATGAACACGATAAAATAAGATTAATCAATCAAGATGTATCAAATCTCATTAATCCAATATTAAGAAAAATAGTATCAACAGAAGAGGGAACAGCTGGATTTGCTAATGTTGATGGATTTGAGGTTGGAGGAAAAACAGGCACTGCTGATCAGCCAGCAGATGGAGAATATTCAAAGAAAAAAATTAATACTTTTGCCTCTGTCTTTCCCGCCACAGATCCTAAGTTTTCTTTAGTAGTAATGTTAGATGAACCTAAACCAAATAAAGAGTTAGTTTATAATTATAGAGATGGAAGACAACCTTATAAAGGAAATTGGAGAAACACTGCTGGATGGACTACAGTTTGGGTTACAGGTCAAATTATTGATAAAATTGGGCCAATTTTAGCCACAAAATATTAAGAGCGTAAATGATGTTACTTAAAGATTATCTTCCAAATATAAATAAAAAATTTGAAAATTTTAATTTCACAGGATTAGCATTTGATTCTAAAGAGGTAAAAAAAAACTACATATTTATTGCAATCAAAGGAGATAAATTTGATGGAAATAATTATATAGACGATGCAATAAAAAATGGAGCAAAAATAATAATTTCTTCAAAATTTAAAGATCAAATTAAAAATAACGTCATTTATTTAAAACAAAATAATCCAAGACAAATTTTGTCTCACTTGTCTTCAAAAATTTATAATAAATTACCACAAAACCTAATTGCTGTAACAGGAACCAATGGAAAAACTTCAATTGCAAATTTCTATTATCAAATTTTAAAAGAGACAAAGAAAAAAGCAGCCTATTTTGGCACTCTTGGAATTAGTGGAAAGAGTAATATTGAAAATATATCAAACACCACTTTCGATCCAATAAAAATTGGAAAAAATTTCATTGATTTAGAAAAAAAAAAAATTAACAATGTGATATTAGAAGCATCAAGCCATGGTTTAAAACAACATCGGCTCGATGGTTTAAAATTTGATGTTGGGATATTTACAAATTTAAGCAGGGATCATTTAGATTATCATAAAACCTTAAAAGATTATTTAAATTCAAAATTAATTTTGTTTAAAAAATTAATGAAAAAAGGTTCTGTTGCTATTTTTGACGAAGATACAAAATATTCAAAAATTTTAAAAAAAATTTGTAACAAAAATAAAATTAAAAAATTAACAATTGGAAAATCAAATAGTGATTTATTAACTAAAAACCATTCTATTATTAATAATAGACAAGAATTATCATTTTTATTTAATAAAAAAAAGTACAATTTGAAAACTAAATTGATTGGCAAGATCCAAATTAAAAATCTTTTAATGTCAATTTTAGCTGCAAGTAACAGCAACATAAAGTTTAATAAAATTCTTAAAGCAGTAGAAAATATAAAAGCTGTACCAGGTCGTCTTGAAAAAGTTGGGAATTTAAAAAATAATTCAATAGCTATATTAGACTATGCCCACACACCTGATGCGTTGGAAACCTGTATATTAAATATTAAGGAACATTTTAATACTAAACGAAATAATCTTTAATCCTCTATTTATTGCTCTCTCTTTAAAAAAACTATAAAAAGCATCATCTGCATTTAAGATAATTTTTCCTCCAATAGTTATATTTTTTATAATTTCAGCTTTGGCTTCTGCAATTCCCTTTATTGAATTAAAGTTTTTGATGTGGGCATAAGATATATTGGTTATTACTCCAATATCGGGTTGGATTAAATTAGACAACTTATGAATTTCACCTTTCTTATCCATTCCAATTTCAAATACTCCAATTTTATGTTTCTTATCAATATTAAATAAGGACAATGGAACTCCATATTGATTGTTAAATGATTTTTTTGAATATAAAGTTGGTATTAAAGTGTTTAGACTCTGACCAATTAGTTCTTTTAAAGAAGTTTTGCCAGCAGATCCTGTAATTGCGACAATGGGTGTTCCTAACGATTTACGTATTATAGATGATAAATTTGAAAAAGTTTTAAGTGTATCTTTTACGAATATTTTTCTTGGATTTTTTTTTGAATAATTTTTTTCTAATATACAAATAGACGCTTTTTTCTTAAGAGCTTCATCAGCAAACTTGTTTCCATC
>CACKMS010000012.1 GCA_902601315.1 uncultured Pelagibacteraceae bacterium | reverse complement strand
TTGCTATTGGTCAAAAAAGATCAACTGTAAGACAAATTGAAAAGACTTTAGAGGAAGCCGGAGCAATGGAGTATACAACTATTGTTGCTGCAACCGCTTCTGATGCTGCCCCTCTTCAATTTTTGGCACCATATACAGGATGTGCAATGGGAGAATACTTTAGAGATAATGGAATGCATGCATTAATAATTTATGATGACTTATCAAAACAAGCAGTTGCATATAGACAAATGTCTCTGTTGTTAAGAAGACCTCCAGGAAGAGAAGCTTATCCAGGTGATGTATTTTATTTACATAGTAGATTATTAGAGAGAGCCGCAAAACTAGGAGATGATCATGGTGGCGGATCATTGACAGCACTGCCAATAATTGAAACTCAGGGTGGAGACGTATCTGCTTTTATTCCAACAAATGTAATATCAATTACAGATGGGCAAATTTTTCTTGAAACAGAGCTATTCAATCAAGGAATTAGACCCGCAATAAACGTTGGTCTGTCAGTTTCAAGAGTGGGGTCTTCTGCTCAAACTAAAGCAATGAAAAAGGTTTCTGGATCAATGAAACTAGAGTTGGCTCAATACAGGGAGATGGCAGCTTTTGCACAGTTTGGTTCTGATTTAGATGCCGCTACTCAAAAACTTTTAAATAGAGGTTCAAAACTAACCGAACTTTTAAAACAGAAGCAGTATTCACCTATGACAGTTGCTGAACAGGTTATATCAGTATTTTGTGGTGTAAAAGGACATTTAGATGAAATTGAACAAAAAGATATTGCAACATTTGAGACTAAAATTATTGAAAAATGTAGATCTGAAAAACCTGAAATAATTGATTCTATTAATTCATCAGGAAAACTTGATGAAGATAATGAAAAAGTATTAACAGAATTAATCTCGGATTTAAAAAAAACTTTTAACTCATAAAAAATGGAGGAAACAGACTTGTATTAGAAGTTGCTCAGCACTTAGGCGAGTCTAGTGTAAGAACAATCGCAATGGATGCAACAGAGGGTTTAAAAAGAGGTGATGAAGTAACAGATACAGCTGCTCCAATTAAGGTTCCAGTTGGACCAGAAACTTTAGGCAGAATCATAAATGTAATTGGTGAGCCTATTGATGAAAGGGGCGAAATTAAACCAACAGATAATTGGCCTATTCATAGATCTGCACCTGAATTTAATGATCAATCAACTGAAACAGAAGT
The DNA here is from genome assembly GCA_902601315.1 of uncultured Pelagibacteraceae bacterium. Taxonomy (GTDB): domain Bacteria; phylum Pseudomonadota; class Alphaproteobacteria; order Pelagibacterales; family Pelagibacteraceae; genus Pelagibacter. The sequence goes on along the minus strand of CACKMS010000012.1, from coordinate 27,160 downwards.
TTTAGTAACGGGAATTAAAGTTATTGATCTTTTAGCACCATATGCAAAAGGTGGAAAAATTGGTTTATTCGGTGGAGCTGGTGTTGGAAAAACAGTTCTTATTATGGAATTGATCAATAACGTTGCAAAAGCTCACGGAGGATTTTCTGTTTTTGCAGGTGTTGGTGAAAGAACTAGAGAGGGAAATGACCTTTATCATGAAATGATAGAGTCAGGAGTTATTAAAACAAACGAAGCAGGTTCAAAAGCAGCATTAGTTTATGGTCAAATGAATGAACCTCCTGGAGCAAGGGCTAGAGTGGCTCTGACAGGTTTAACTGTTGCAGAATATTTTAGAGATCAAGAGGGACAAGACGTTCTTTTTTTCGTTGATAATATTTTTAGATTTACTCAAGCAGGTTCAGAGGTATCAGCTTTGCTCGGTAGAATTCCATCAGCTGTTGGATATCAACCAACTCTAGCTACTGACATGGGTAACTTACAAGAAAGAATTACAACGACTAATAAAGGTTCAATTACCTCTGTACAAGCAATTTATGTTCCTGCAGATGATTTAACAGATCCAGCTCCAGCAACATCATTTGCTCACCTAGATGCAACGACTGTTTTATCTAGACAAATTGCTGAAATAGGTATTTATCCAGCAGTCGATCCACTAGACTCAACGTCTAGAATTCTAGACCCTAGAATTGTTGGTGATGAACATTATAGAGTAGCAAGAGAAGTTCAAAAAGTATTACAAACTTACAAATCACTGCAAGATATTATTGCAATTTTAGGAATGGATGAACTATCCGAAGAGGATAAGTTAATTGTTGCTAGAGCAAGAAAAATTCAAAGATTTTTATCACAGCCATTTTTTGTTGCAGAAGTATTTACAGGTTCTCCAGGTAAATTAGTAGACTTAGAGTCAACAATAAAAGGTTTTGATGCTATTTGTAAGGGAGAGTATGATCACTTGCCTGAAGCAGCATTTTACATGGTTGGGACAATAGAGGAAGCCATAGAAAAAGCTGAAAAAATGGCTAATGATGCAGCAGCTTAATGAGTGAAGGTTTTAATATAGATATTGTTAATCCTGAAAAATCTTTTCTTTCAAAAGAAAATGTTTCAGAAGTAGTTGTTCCTGCTTATGAGGGTGAAATGGGAATTTTAAAGGACCATATACCAATTATCTCATTTTTAAAACCTGGTATCATAAAAGTTATTTCCGGCTCTGAAGAGCATAATTTTTATGTTGAAGACGGTATTGTTGAATTTAAAGATAATACTTTATCTATTTTAACAAGCTCAATTTTTGACATTAAAAATGCGAATAAAAAGCATATCTCAGATGAAATCCAAGAAGCCGAAAAAGAGTTAAATAAAGATGATTTAAACGATCAAAAAAGATTTTTGTTAAATCATAAAGTCGAAATTTTAAAATCTATAAGTATTAATTAATAACCTTTTCAACTTCTTTCTGTATTTCTTGATAAACATGAAGTTTAAACTCTACAACTGTATCAGTAATCTTACTTAATTCTTCCCATTTCCAATCTAAAAATTCTGGATATTTTGTTTTAATATTTATTTCTTCATCATCTCCAATAAATTTTACTATAAACCATTTTTGTCTTTGACCTTTATATTTGCCCTTCCAAATTATTCCGAGCAAATTTTCAGGTAAATAATAGGTTGTAAAACCATCTATTTCTTTAATTAATTTCACAGATTTAATACTTGTCTCTTCTTCTAGTTCTCTTAAAGCTGCATTTAGATTGTCTTCACCTTTGTCGATACCTCCCTGAGGCATTTGCCAAAAATTTTTTGGATTATCAATTCTTTTTGCTAAAAAAACTTTATTTTCTTTATTTAATACTACTATTCCCACTCCACTTCTTAGTGGCAACTTTTTAAATTTTTCTTGCATTTTAACCGTTAAGTAATTTTAACGCGTAATCAAGTTGATTGTCAGTGTCCGTATTTATTCTAAAATCATCTGACCCTTCAGCGATTTCTATATCAGGTGTAACGCCTACTTGAGAAATTGATTTTCCAGATGGTAAATAATATTTTGAAACAGTAAGTCTTATAGCTCCATCATTTTTCAATGGAATAATAGATTGAACAGATCCCTTGCCATACGTGCTTTCGCCTACAAGTACTGCTCTTTTGTGATCTTGAAGTGCGCCAGCAACTATTTCAGATGCGGACGCAGAGCCATAGTTGATAAGCACAATCATAGTTTCTCCATTTAAAACGTCCCCTCTCTTTGCAAACCATTTTCTATTTTCGAATTTTCTTTTACTTTTGGTTGAAACTATTTCCCCATTTTCAAGAAAGAAATCAGAGATTTTTATAGCTTGAGAAAGTAATCCACCCGGATTATTTCTTAGGTCTAAAATATAATTTTTAACTTTTCCACTTTTTTTAAACTCTTTTATTTTATCTTCAATCTGATCACTACTATTTTCATTGAAGGATGTAAGCCTAATATATCCCGTTCTATCGTCAATGATTTCAGATTTAACAGAAGCTACTTTTATAATGTCTCTTGTAATAATAAATGTTAATGCCTTTTTTTCACCAACTCTTCTAACTGTTATTTCTATATCAGTTCCAACGGGACCCCTCATTAAATCTACAGCTTCCGTTAAAGACTTGCCTTGAACTTGTATATCATTGATTTTTACAATGTAATCGCCTGCTTTAATCCCAACTTTAGAAGCTGGGGAATTGTCTATTGGTGAAATCACTTTTACTACACCTGCCTCCATACCTACTTCGATACCCAAACCTCCAAATTCTCCACTTGTTTCGGTTTGCATATTTTCAAATGAGTCTGGTGACATATATGCCGAATAAGGATCTAGAGATTGTAATACACCATTTATTGCTGCATCCATTGCATCACTTTGATTTACGTCCTCAACATATTCTTTATTAATTTTATCTAGTACTTCACTGAATAGATCTATTTTTTTATAAATATCGTCTTCATTTGCAGATTTTGAAATTGTTGAAAAATTACAAATTAAAATAATTATTAGTAAATTTTTAATTTTAAATCTCATATAATTAATTTCTCTTTGGGTATTAATTCGGACCACATTTTTTCTAATTCATAAAATTTTCTTTTTTCAGGATTAAAAATATGAACGATTAAATCAATTCCATCAACTAACTTCCAATCATTACTTTCTTTACCTTCAATTTTACAATTTTGAATTCCACTTTTCTTAAATTTTTCAAAAACCTGCTCTGATAAAGCTTGAATATGTCTCGATGAAGTTCCACTAGCTATAATCATATAATCAGCCATTGATGATTTACCCTCAAGATCAATGGAAACTATATCTGTTGCTTTATTAAAATCTAGTGTATCGATTATTTCTTTTTTTAAACTGGAGATTTTATCCATTAATTAAATTCAGAGTATCAAATTTTTCTTAATTGAGAAGATGAAATTTTGACTTTATTAAATTTAATAAATTCAACGCTTTTCCTATTATATTTTTTATAAACGGGGGATTTAATGGCTTTGGTTTTATAACCATCTCTATCAAAAACTATTATTTTACATATCTTTAAAATTTCTTTGTAACTTTTCCACTTATGAAAATTAATCAAGTTATCTGCACCAATAATAAAATATAATTCATTGGATTTTTTTTTTAAAAATTTAATTAAATGGATGGTTTTATTAGATTTTATTTTTTTTTCATAAAACTTTACCTCTATAAATTTATTCTTTAAGTTTATTTTTCTAGCAAATGCTATTCTTTTATTTACATTAATTAAACTTTCATTTTTGAAAGGATTCTTGCTTGTTATTGCCCATATAATTTTATCAAGTTTTAAAATTTTTTTTGCAACTTTACTAATTTTAATATGACCGTTGTGCGCGGGATCAAATGTTCCACCAAGAATGCCAATTCTTTTTTTACTTTCTAATTTGGCCTGAACCATATATTTCGTATTTGTAACTTACAAGTTGGTTTAGACCAACAGGCCCTCTTGGAGGCAATTTGTTTGTTGAAATCCCAACTTCTCCACCAAATCCAAATTCACCCCCGTCTGCAAATTGTGTAGAAGAATTTTGAATTGCTATAGAGCTATTTACACTTTTTATAAAATATTTTGCTGTCTTGTTATTATTCGTAATAATAGCGTCTGTGTGCATAGTTCCATATTTGTTTATATGCTCAATAGCTTCTAAAATATTTTGAACAACTTTGACTGATATTTTTGATGATAAATGTTCAGTAGACCAAGTTTTATTATTTGCTATTAACGTTTTTCCAGAAAAATTTTTTCTTATAGTTTTATCGCCATAAATTTTACAACCATTTTTTGTTAACTCTTCTAATATTTCGCTGATATTTTTTAGTTTTTTCTTGTGTATTAAGAGTGTTTCTGTGGCGCCGCAAATACTCGTGTTTCTCATTTTTGCATTTTTAATAATTTTTTTTGCCATATTTAAGTTTGCGTCTTTATCTATGTAAGTATGACAAATACCTTCTAAATGACCTATTACCGCAACATTTGATAATTCTTGAACTTTTTTGACTAAATTTTTACCTCCCCTTGGTATTACTACATCAATATATTGACTCATTTTTGAGAGCATAAAATCCACAAGTTTCCTATCTTTCTTTTCAATAAATTGAACAAAATTTTTATCTATTTTGTGTTGAGCTAGAGAAGTTCGGAAATAGTTAGCTAAGATTTTATTTGTAAAATAAGCTTCTGATCCCCCTCTTAAAATGACACAATTTCCAGATTTGAAGCATAAAGTCGATACATCTGCAGTAACATTTGGCCTGCTCTCATAAATCACCCCAATAACTCCAATTGGTATGCTTACTTTTTTAATTTTTAACCCATTCGGTCTTGCCCATTTGCTCAATTCATAATTGACTGGATCTTTTAGTTTTATAACAGTTTTAATTGCCTCAATTATTGAATTAAGTTTCTCGTTGTTAAGCTCTAGTCTATTAACTAAGTTTTCTTTAAGGCCTTTTTTCTTTGCGAATCTTTTATCTTTTAAATTTTCTAGTAGAATTTTATTTTTATTTTTTAAAATTAATTTTGCAAAACTTTTAAGGACATTATTTTTAATTTTAGTATCTATAATTTTATGTGCTTTTTTTGAATTTTGACCTAATTTTATTAAATATTTACTCATTATATTCTTACCATATCATCTTTATGAATAACTTCTGATTTTGAAACATATCCCAATAAACTAGAAATTGTGTTTGAATGTTGTCCCTTAATTTTACTTATTTCAGCCGATGTGAAGCTACTCAAGCCGCGAGCAAATTCATTCATGTTTTTATCTAAAATTTTAATATGATCTCCTTTATTAAAATTTCCTCTAACAGTTTTAATACCAGCAGCCAATAAACTCTTGCCCTTTCTTAGGGCGTTTAAAGCACCGTCATCAATTATTACATCTCCTTTTGGAGAAATAGAACTTATAATCCATTTTTTTCTAGCGTCTAATTTTGATATATTTGGCAAAAACCAAGTACAATTATTATCTGATAAAATTTTTTGAATAGGTCTATGAACTAAACCATTTGCAATTGCCATATGACATCCCGAAAGTTGGCAAACCTTTGCAGCATCAATCTTAGTCTTCATACCACCAGTTCCGTGCTCGCTTATACTTTTCGTTGCGATTTTTTCAATCTTATCATCAATAGTGCTTATTTCTTTTATTAATATTGCTTCTTTATTTATTTTTGGATTTTTTGTATATAATCCTTCAACATCAGATAATAAAATTAAACAATCAGCACCTGAAATTTGCGCAACTCTTGAAGCTAGTCTGTCATTGTCACCATATTTAATCTCAGATGTCGCGATACTATCATTTTCATTAACTATTGGGACAAAGCCTAAACTAAATAGATTCTCAAACGTTCTCTTAGCATTAATTGCTCTTCTTCTTTTCTCAGTATCCTCAAGAGTTAACAATATTTGTGAAATATTAATTTTTTTTGGACTGAAAAATTCTTTAAACAAATTCATTAATTCGATTTGTCCAATTGATGCTACAGCCTGACTTTTATCTAATTTTAGATTTTTTTTGCTTAATTTAAGTTTTTTACAGCCAAGTGCTATAGCGCCTGAGCTAACAATAATTATATTTTTTTTTAAATTTTTTAAATTTTTAATATCTTTTGCAAATTCATCCAACCATTTTACCCTTATTTTTTTATCTTTATCAATAAGGAGAGAAGAGCCTATTTTTATTACAACAGTCTTTGAGTCTTTAAGATACATAATTTATTAATTTAGCTTTGACTTTCATTAATGCGTCTTTTCTAAGTGTAGATAATAGTAATACATTTTTTTTTGTTTTTTTTTTAAAGTTTTTTACTTTTTCATTTACTTCTATTTCATCCAATAAATCTATCTTGTTTAAAACTATTAATTCATCTTTTTTCAAGAGATCACTACTATACTCGCCCAATTCATTTCTTACTTGATTATATGATTCCTCAAGATTGTTTTCTGTAATGTCTATTAAATGTAATAGAGATTTACATCTTTCTATATGTTTTAAAAACTTAATACCTAAGCCAGTTCCTGTATGTGCTCCTTCTATTAGACCAGGTATATCTGCCAGTGTTATTTCTTTATCATCATAAATTGTGACACCTAAATTTGGATTTAAAGTGGTAAATTTGTAATTTGCTATTTTTGGGTTGGCACTTGTTATCGATGCAAGTAGGCTAGATTTACCAGCATTAGGAAGTCCTATAATTCCAATATCAGCAATAGTTTTGAGTTGAAGCCATATCCAAAATTCCTCTCCTTTAGATCCCTTAGTAAATTTTTTTGGAGCACGATTAGTTGAAGATTTGAATCTTGTATTTCCAAATCCTCCCTTTCCTCCTATAGCAACAACAAATTCTTCATTTTCTTTTTTAAAATCATAGATTAAAGTTTTGTTATCTTCCTCAAATACTTGTGTACCGACAGGAACTTTTAGAAAAAGAACTTCACCACCTTTCCCTGTTTTATTTTTTCCACCACCATCGCCACCTCTTTGTGCTTTAAAGTGTTGTTGATAACGAAAGTCTATAAGCGTGTTTAAGTTTCTTTCTGATGTAAGTACTACAGAACCGCCTTTACCACCGTCTCCACCATCAGGACCTCCAAACTCAACAAATTTTTCTCTTCTGAAACTAGGTGATCCCGATCCTCCATCGCCAGCTTTTACGTATACCTTTACTTGATCTAAAAATTTCATGATACAACTATGTTAGGAGTTGTGAGATTTAATTGGGTTTTACAGATACGTAAGTTCTATCTGACTTACTTTTTTTAAATTCTACTTTACCTTTAACTACAGAAAAAATTGAGTGATCTTTTCCCATTCCTACGTTTTCTCCAGGGAAAATTTTTGTTCCTCTTTGTCTTACTATTATATTTCCAGGAACAACAAACTGGCCACCATATTTTTTTACTCCTAGCCTACGTCCAGCACTATCTCTACCATTCCTTGACGATCCACCAGCTTTTTTTGTTGCCATAGTTTACCTATTTATTTTGAAACTTCCTTAGTTTGAGTTTTTATTTCTTTTGAAGCTTCCTTTTTTATTTCCGCCTCTGAAATTATCTTTCCATCCTTTGCAAAAATTTTATTTATTCTAATTAAAGAAAACTGCTGTCTATGTCCATTTTTTCTTCTAGAGTTTTTTCTTCTTCTTTTTTTAAAAATTAATACCGTTCTATTTTTTCCATTTTTAATTAAGTCTGCTTCAACTTTAGCTCCTGAAATAGTTGGTTCTCCTAATTCAAGGTTTTTATCGTCTCCGTAAGCTAAAACTTCGTTAAATTCTAATTTAGTTTCAGGTTTCGAATCCTCTAATTTTTCAATCTTAATTATTTCTCCAGCTTGTACTTTATACTGTTTTCCACCTGTTTTTATTACTGCGAATGACATAGTTAGTCCTAATTTTTATAAACAGCAATATAGTCAGGGTCAAATTATAGTCAAGCTGAATAACCTAGAAATTATCCTTTAAATCTCTCAATTTTGAAAATGTTTCCAAATCTTCAGATTTTAAAAAAATGTTGCAATCTAGCTCGTCCTGAATTGTGGTTGGAATAGTTGGCAATCCTTTATCTAATAAATTTTTAATTTTTTCAAATTTTTTGTTTAACTTCTCATTTTGTTGATCTTGAATTTTACAAAACTCTGCATTTTTCATTGTATATTCATGTCCGCAGAATATTTTTGTTTCTTTAGGGAAATTTTTAAATATTTGAAGCGAGGAAAACATTTGTTCATATGTACCTTCAAATATTCTACCACATCCTAAAGAGAATAATGTATCTCCAGTGAATAATAATTTTTCTTTTTTAAAATAGAAACATATGTGCCCAGAGGTGTGTCCTGGTATATGGAATACTTGAAAACTAAATCCATCTTTGTTCCAAATCTCTTTATCCTTCAACTCTATATCAATTCCGGGTATTCTATGTTTATCTTCTACATATCCTATTACTTTGGCATTATATTTCTTTTTTAAATTTAAATTTCCCCCTATATGATCAAAATGATGATGCGTGTTTAATATATACTTTAAATTAGCTTGATTACTTTCTACAGAAGCAATTACTGGTCCTTCTTCACTTGGGTCTACAACACATGCATTTTTTTTACTGTCTATAATTAAATAAGAATAATTATCTTCTAGACATTTTATAATTTCAACATTCATTTATTTCTCTATTAAAAAAATACCTAATTGTGATTCTAAATTTCTCCATGCTAAATTTTTAGAACTTAAATTTAGAGTTTTATCATTTTTTAATGCTAAAGATTTAAAAATTTTTATTTCTCTTTTTGAACAAAAATTGAAAAAATCCCTTAAAGTGCACATATGCAAATTAGGTGTATTATACCATTCATTAGGAAGGTTTTCTGTAACCGGCATTGTGCCCTTAATTAATAAATTAAGACGAACTTTCCAGTAACCAAAGTTTGGTATAGTAACAATAGCTTTTTTACCAACTCGCAAAAGCTCGGAGATAACTTTTTCAGGATCTAAGAAAGCTTGAAGCGTCTGACTTAAAATAACAAAATCAAATGAATTATTTGGGAATTGTTGTAAGTCATTTTCTGCATTTCCTTCTATGACAGTCAAACCTTTTGATAAGCAATTTTGAACTCTATTTTTTGAAATTTCTAAACCACGTATTTTAGAAGTTTTATTATCCTTAAGAAACTTCATTAATTCTCCATCTCCGCATCCAACATCTAAAACTTTGGAATTTTGTAAAATTAGCTCAGAAATAACTTTAAATTCTTTTTTCATTTACAGTTTTATAGTTTGTTTTTAAATAGTTCCCTAAAGTATCTAAAAAATCCGGTACATCTAAAAGAAATGAATCGTGTCCTTTGTCAGACTCTATTTCTACAAAACCAACATCTGCACCAATTGCGTTTAGCGCAATGACTATTTCTCTATTTTCAGCAGTTGGATATAGCCAATCTGAAGTGAATGAAATTACAAAAAATTTAGAAGTCGTATTACTGAAAGCATCTGATAGATTACCATTAAATTGTTTTGATAAATCGAAGTAATCCATTGCTCTAGTTATATACAGGTAACTATTTGCATCAAACCTATCTACAAACACTGATCCTTGATATCTAAGATAACTTTCAATTTGAAAATCTGCATCAAAACTAAATTTCAAATCATCTCTCTCTTGTAACTTTCTACCAAATTTTTCTTGGAGACCTTTTTTCGACAAATAAGTAATATGTGCCGCCATTCTAGCAACAGCTAAACCTTTATCAGGACTTGTTTTATTTTGTTCATAAAAACCATTTTTCCAATTAGTATCAGCAAGTATTGCTTGTCTTCCAAGTTCATTGAATGCAATATTTTGTGCAGAATGACTAGATGTACAGGCAATCGGTATTGCAATATGTGCTTTATCCGGAAAATTTGAAACAAATTGTAATACCTGCATACCACCCATGGACCCGCCGATAACTGCAAATAATTTATCTATTTTAAAATGCTCTAGTAAATTGTATTGAGCATTAACCATATCATTAATTGTTATAACTGGAAAATTTGTCCCTATGGGTTTGCCTGTTTCTTCATCTATTGTGCTTGGACCATATGAACCCATACATCCTCCAATTACGTTAGCGCATATGACAAAAAATTTCTCTGTATCTATAGCTTTTCCTGATCCAAGAGCGTAGCTCCACCAGCCATCTTTATTTGTAATAGGATTTTTTCCAGAAGCAAATTGATCACCTGTTAATGCATGAAATACTAAAATAGCATTATCTTTTTTTTCGTTAAGAGTCCCATATGTCTCATATGAAATTGGAAAATTTGAAATTTTTTTTCCACAATCTAATTTTTGTGGTTTTGTTATTATAATATTTTTTAACTGTTTTAATTTATTCATAATAAATTTAAGATTTAGCGAATTGAGAGGTAAAAAAACTTGTTTAGCAGGTTTTTTATAGCGCTCGCAATTCAGTTTAAATCAGCGCAGGAAACTTTTACAAGATAGGTATTTACATGTCAATTTTTTTGGAATTAATTGCTTCTTTTGTTTAAATATATAAATATTCACTTTAATAATTATCGATATGAATGTACCAAATTTTAGAAAAATAGACCTTGTCACCTACAAGCCAGGAAGGTCATTATTAAGCTCTAAAAAAAAAGTAATTAAACTGTCAGCAAATGAGTCGGCTTTTGGTGCAGGGGAAAGAGTAAGAAATATATTAAAGAATAGAAATAACAATATTTCAAAATATCCCGATAGTAAGTTTAAAAAATTAATAGAAACTATTTCAAAGAAATTTAATTTAAATAAAGAAAAAATTATATGTGGAGCAGGATCAGATGAAATAATACAAATGATTTGTACACTATTTCTTAATAAGGATGATGAAGTAGTTGTCCCACAGTACAGTTTTTTAATGTACAGGGTCTATGCAAAAATTGTTGGTGCTAAGGTTAAGTTTTCAAAAGAAGTAAATTTTAAAGTTTCTGTGGATGAAATATTGAAAAAAGTAGGTAGAAATACAAAAATAGTTTTTATAGCAAATCCAAATAATCCTACAGGCACTTATTTAACAAAAAAAGAATTATTAAAATTAAGAAAAAAATTAAATAAGAAAATACTATTGGTTGTGGATGATGCGTACTTTGAATATATGATGAACAAAGATTATTCATCAGGATTAAATATTTTTAAAAATTTTAGCAATGTTTTTATTTTAAGGACATTTTCAAAAATTCATGGCCTTGCATCATTAAGAGTTGGTTGGGGGTATGGTGACAAAAAAATAATTAAAGAACTTTATAAAATTAAACCACCATTTAATGTTAATAAATTTGCACAAGATTGTGCTGTAGAGGCTTTATATGACAACAAGCATATAAAAGATTCTATAAAACATAATACTTATTGGTGTAAAAAAATTAAGAGTGAGTTACAGAAATATGACATTGCTACGAATGAAGTTACAGCAAATTTCTTTTTACTAAACTTTAAAAACTGTAAATTCTCATCAAACTTTATCTCAAGAAAACTTGAGAATAGAGGGATCATATTAAGAGAGATGTATGCATATGGAATAAAAAATTGTTTAAGATTAACAATAGGCAATGTTAAAGAGAATAAATTTTTTTTAAAACAGATGTCACTGATATTTAAAAATGTTTAAAAAATTATTGATTATAGGATGTGGATTAATTGGATCCTCTCTTTTGAGAGCATCTATAAATAAAAAAATTTCAAGACAAATACTAGTTTTTGAAAAATCAAAAAAATATAAGAAGCAAATCAAGAGTATTAATTCAAAAATAATCATTCTTGATAGGCTTGATAAAAATATATCTGATGTTGATTTCGCAATATTAAGCACTCCCATGAGTGAATACAAAAAAACAATTCCTATGCTAAATAAGTATATTAAATCAGATTGTATAATTACTGACATAGGATCAACTAAATTGAATGTTTTAAAAATCAAAAATAAAGAATTAAATAAATCATTAACATGGATTATGAGTCATCCAATTGCAGGTTCAGAGGTTAGTGGACCAACTCATGGTACAAAAAATTTATTTCTTAATAAATGGTGCATTGTTTTTGAAGATAAAAATAAAACAAAGCAAAAAAAACTATTAAAATTTTGGAAAATAATTGGCTCAAAAACAATTATAATGAAGGCCGATGAGCATGATAAAATTTTTTCTATTACCAGTCATTTGCCACACTTAATTTCCTATAATTTAATCACAACAGCATTAGATTTTCAAAAGAAATACAAAAAAAATATCATTAAATTTAGCGCCGGAGGATTAAGGGATTTCTCAAGAACAGCAGCATCCAATGAAATTATGTGGAGAGATATATTCTTTAGTAATAAAAAGAATATGTTAGAAGCAATTAATTTATTTATAAAACATTTAAATCAATTTAAAAAAAATATAATTAATTCTGAAAATACAAAAATATTAAAAAAATTAAAAAACTCTAAAAAAGTTAGAAGTCAAATTATTGAACTTAAACAAGATATTTCTAAGCCAAATTTTGGAAGAGAAGAAAATTAAATTGAAAAAATTTTTTTAACTTTTAAACCAGCAGTTTTTTCAATAAGCTTAATCGTATGATTTATTGGCATTATCAAAACTTTTTTTCTTGGTCCATAAGCGTGTATAAATTTTTTTGAATTTATACAAATTCCAACATGTCCCTTCCAAAAAACAATGTCACCTTTTTTAAATTTTTTTTTGGATTTAAGTCCCTTTTTAAACTTAATCTGGTCAACAGTATCTCTTGGGAAAAATTTGTTATTATAATTGTAAATTATTTGCACTAAACCAGAACAATCAATGCCTTTAAAAGTTTTACCTCCCCATTTATATTTTACATTTCTAAAAAGGTTTACAATATATATAAAATTTTTAATCTTATGATTTATTGGTTTAACATCATCCTTTTTAATCCAAAAATTTTTCTTAAACATTAAATAGGATTTGTATTTGTTTAAAATTTGAATTTTACTTGCAAATGGTAAATCTTTACCTGTGTAAGTAAATTTATTCTCCTTAGACAATTTGCATATTTTTGATTTAAGTACATAAATTTTATGTGAGGTTCGGTATTTATTAAAAAGTTTTAACTTTTTGATAAATCCAACATAATTATCAGTATCAATTTTAATTTTATAAAAGTTTCCAGATTTTTTTAAAATACTAAAGTTTTCGCCAAATAATATCTGTGTACTAACATTTGAATTAATATTTGGTCTTTCATAAATATTAGAAAATTCGGAATTGTAGATAAAATTATTTTTCACTGAGTTTTAATTTTTTTCTTATAAACCATAAGCATATTAGTGATGGAATAACCATTAACGCAGTTAGAATGAAAAAAATTCCCCAATCACCGTTTAACCAATCAACTAATGATCCTGATGATGATGCTAGCAAAGTTCTACCTGCTGTCCCCATAGATGCTAGAAGTGCATATTGTGTAGCTGTATAAGTTCTATCTACAAGTAAAGATATGAATGCTACAAATGCTACAGTTGCGAATGCAGCTGCAATATCATCTAATATTACAGCTGCAGCAAATAATAATTCAGATTTTCCACTCCAAGCAAGAAGTGTAAACATTAAATTTGTTATAGCCATCAAACCTCCGGCTATAAACATTGTTTTCACTGTTCCAGATCGTATTGCAAACAGTCCACCCAACAAAGTAAATACAACCGTCGTAATCCATCCAAGTGTTTTTGAATATATCGCAATATCTGATTTTGAAAAACCAAGCTCTTTATAAAAAACGATCGACATCCTACCTAAAAAAGCTTCCCCAATTTTAAATAAAAAAACAAATCCTAAAATTCCTATTGCTATTGAAAATCCGTTTTTCTTAAAAAAACTTATTACTGGACCTCCTACAGTGCCTGACAACCATGATAAAATTTTTGTTAAAAAATTATTATTTCCAAGTTTATTTTTAATTATTTCATCTGTCTTTTTCTGAGATAAAACTCTTTCTGTAAAACTATTTTCATGAACAAACATTAGTGCAATATTCATTAAAATTACTACAACACCCATAACTATAAAAGTTGCTTGCCAGTAATTAATAACACCAATTTTTTCGAAATATTCTGCAGTGAACAATGCTACAACGCCACCAAGCTTATAACCAGTCCACCAACCAACTACAGCTATGGCTGCCCCTGCTGCCATAGACTTATTTTCGTTTTCTCCAACTTGCTCAATTCTTAATGCATCAACTGTTATATCTTGTGTGGATGAGGCTATAGCTATCACCAGACCAATAGATATTAGTAGCGCTAAGTTTTCAGATGGATTTATAACACTCCAAAGTATTAAAGAAATTAAAATTACCAACTGCATTAAAACTATCCAGCCGCGCCTGTGACCAATTTTTTTTGTTAGAAAAGGAATTTGTACCCTATCAATTAAAGGTGCCCATAAATAGTTGAATGCATACACTCCAAATATTAGACCTGCCCATCCTATTGTTGATCTACTTAATCCCTCTTCTTTGAGCCATAGAGATAAACTGCTTCCTATTAAAACCCATGGAAAACCACTTATTGCACCAAGAAGTAATATTCTTAACATTCGAATATCAAAATAATATTTAAATAAATTTGAAATTTTTTCCTCTTTTTTAATCATCAGTATTTTCTCCAAAAGGAGGGAATAAATAATACAAGTACAGCAAATAGTTCCAACCTTCCTAGTATCATTCCTATACTCAAGATCCATTTTGAAAAATTAGACAGGTAAGAAAAATTTCCATTTGGACCTATCACATCGCCTAATCCAGGTCCAACATTTGAAATAGATGTGGCAGCAGCAGATATAGCTGTAATGAAATCTAAACCATCTACAGATAGCAAAGCAGTAATAACAAAGAAAATTAATATATATAAAAATATGAAAGAAATAATTGATGCCATAAATTTTTCATCAACATTATTTTTATCGTATTTAATATTAAATATTCCTCTTGGATAAATAATTCTCTTTAATTGATTTGATATAAATTGATAAAGTATTTGAACCCTAAATATTTTAATACCGCAAGCAGTAGATCCAGCGCAACCACCTATAAACATTAATATTAAGAAATAAATAAGTGGAAACTGACCCCATTTACTAAAATCATTTGTTACATATCCAGTTCCAGTTAAAATTGAAACAACATTGAAAGATACTTCTCTGAAGTTTATTTCAAATATGCTCTGATTTTTCACAGATAGGTAAAGAAAAATTATAAAAATGGAAAAAATTAAGATTTTTATAAAAGTTTTTATTTGGGTATCGCTTATAAATATTTTTTTATCACCTCCCAAATATTTAATATAAGCAATAAATGGAACACTTCCGAGAATTATAAAGATAGTAGCTGTTAGCTCAATAAATCCACTATCAAAATAACCTATTGATTCATTGTAATTTGAAAATCCTCCAGTCGCTATAGTTGTCATTGAATGGACAATGCTATCAAAAAAACTCATTCCAAAAATTTTATAAAAGAAAGCGCACACTAAAGTTAATGATGAGTATATAACAATTAATCTGATAGAAATTTCTTTAGACTTAGGTAATATTTTTTCTGGAGTATGGGTATTTGATATAACAAATAATTGCATACCTCCAATATTCATTATTGGCATTAAAGTAATTGCCATTACAATAATTCCAATTCCTCCCAACCATTGAAGCATTGCTCTCCATAATAAGATTGCTTTTGGTGTTTCATTGAGATTTGTCAGTATAGTTGAGCCAGTAGTTGTGATTCCTGACATACTTTCAAAAAATGCATTTGTGAATGAAAGACTTAAATCTGAGAAAACAAATGGTAAAGAGCCAAATATTGCAATACTTAACCATGATAGTGCCGTTAAAAGAAATGCTTGAGGTAAAGTTAATTTTTTTTCGTAATCTAAGTTAGACAAAAAAAATAGAACTCCAAAAATTATAGAAACTAAGCCAGATCCAATAAAACCAGAGTCTACTTGATTATAATAAAATTGCGCTATAATAGGCACAATCATAGATAATCCTAAAATAATTTGTAAAACACCGAGTATAAAAAAAACGGTTTTATAATTGGACATTTTGATTGGACATTATTTTATGGTAAATAAATTTCAACTCTATAAGAGTTATTAAATACGTTATTTTTGAGTATTTTGCATTTATATGATTGATAAAATAAATATTGATAAAACAAATGCATGGCCATTTGTAGAAGCAAAAAAAATCATAAGAGAGAGAAAGAAAAATATAGAGAGTAAGGGAAAAATAACTCTACAAACGGGTTATGGCCCAAGCGGTTTACCTCATATTGGAACATTCGGTGAAGTTGCAAGAACATCAATGATAGTCAATGCCCTAAATCATTTAACTGACCTTCCTAAAGAGATAATTACTTTTTCAGATGACATGGATGGTTTGAGAAAAGTCCCAGAGAATGTACCAAACCAAGAAATTTTAAATGCTAACCTACATAAACCCTTAACAGTTGTTCCAGATCCTTTCGGTAAATTTAATAGTTTTGGAGAACATAATAATGAAATGTTAAAAGATTTTTTAAATAAGTTTGGGTTTAAATATTCTTTTAAAAGTTCAACTGAGCTTTATAAATCTGGAAAGTTTAATGAAACTCTCAAATTAATATTAAGTAATTATAAAGGTATAATGAATATTATTTTACCAACTTTAGGTAAAGAGAGGCAGCAAACTTATTCACCTTTTTTGCCTATCTGCCCAACATCAGGAGCTGTCTTAGAAATACCGATCAAAGAAATCGATGAGAACAATTCCAAGGTTTTGTTTGATAACAATGGAACAGATTTAGAAAAGAGTATTTTAAATGGTGATTGTAAATTACAATGGAAGGTAGACTGGGCTATGAGATGGTATGCACTTGATGTTGATTTTGAGATGTATGGAAAAGATCTAATTGAGAGTGCAATCTTATCAACAAAAATTATAAGATTACTTGGTAAACCTAATCCTTCAGGTTTTGCATATGAATTATTTCTAGACGAAAAAGGAGAGAAAATTTCAAAATCAAAAGGAAATGGAGTAACTATAGACCAATGGCTAGAGTATGCTTCTCCTCAAAGCTTATCACTTTATATGTATCAAAACCCTAAAAGAGCAAAAAAACTTTATAGAGAAGTTGTTCCTAAAGCTATGGATGAATATCTAGACTTTATAGAAAAAGGTAAAAATCAAAGTGATCTTGAAAAATTAATGAATCCAGTTTGGCATGTTCATAATGGAACAATTCCAAATGAAAAAATTATAATGTCATTTTCTATGTTGCTAAATTTGGTTGAGACAAGCAATGCAGATAACAAAAAACTACTTTGGAAATTTGTGAAAAAATACAAACAAGATATCAAAGAGGATGAACATCCAATTTTTGATAATTTAATCAATTACGCAATTAAATATTTTAATGATGTTATAAAAACTAAAAAAGTTTACAAAACACCAAATGAAAATGAAAAAGGCGCGTTAAATGCATTAATAAAATCACTTGATAACTGTAATGATTATATGGCTCCTGAAGAACTTCAGACAAATATATTTACAGTTGGAAAAGAAAATGGTTACAAAGAAAACCTAAGAGATTGGTTTAAACTAATTTATGAAGTTGTTTTCGGTGATGAGAATGGACCTAGAATGGGTTTCTTTATTAGTTTTTTTGGAGTGCAAGAAACTAAACAACTTATCAAAAATAAATTAAATAATGTTTAATAAAATAAGACCTTTAATTTTCAAATTTAGTCCTGAAGTAGCACATTCTTTAGCAATTAAAACTCTTAAGCTAAACGCTTTGCCAAAAAAGAAAATTAAAAATAAAACTGTTTTAGAAACATCAATATTTAATAAAATTCTTGAAAACCCAATAGGAGTTGCAGCAGGTTTTGATAAAAATGCGGAGGTATATAATCCACTATTTAACCTAGGTTTTGGTTTTGTTGAGGTTGGCACTATTACACCTGAACCACAGTATGGAAATCCAAAACCGAGAGTATTCAGACTCGAGGAGGATGAGGCTCTAATTAATAGATTAGGATTTAATAATTCAGGTTCAGAGGAAATTTATAAAAGAATTGAAAGTAATAAACCATACGGTCTATTGGGAGTTAATATAGGCCCAAATAAAACAAGTGATAATAGAATTCAGGATTATGTAAAATGTTTTAGAAAATTTATTTCAGTTGCAGATTATATCACAATAAATATTTCTTCTCCTAATACAGAAAATTTAAGAAATTTTCATAATCAAGAGGAAATGAACAATTTATTATCTGAAATTCAAAAAGAAAAAAAGAAATTACAATCCAATTTACCTATAGCTGTAAAAATTTCACCAGATATAAATTTTAACTCAATTGATGAAATTTGTGAGTCATTGGTTAAACATTCTATAGAAATTTTAATCGTATCGAATACCTCCGAAAAAAATAGGGATAATCTTAAAAATATAAATAAACTAGAAAAGGGTGGGCTTTCAGGTGCCCCAATAGAAAATAAATCGAATGAACTAATTAATTTATTTTTTAACAACCTAAAAAATAAAATTAAAATTATAGGTGTTGGAGGAGTAAGCACTGGTAAGGGAGCTTACGAAAAAATAATTCGTGGTGCATCTTTAATTCAACTTTATACTGGCATGGTATATAGAGGGCCAGATATAGCTAATAAAATAAGTAAGGAATTAATCGAAATACTCACAAAAGATGGCGTTAAAAATATTTCAGAGATAGTGGGATCAAAAAATTGATATTGACGGATTAACTCATTAATCTTATACAAGCATAATTTTTATGACAAAAAAATGTGAACTCACAGGAAAAATGCCTCTTAAAGGTCACAACGTTAGCCATGCTAACAACAAGACTAAAAGAAGATTTTTACCTAATTTAAAAAAGGTAAAATTTAAAAGTGAGTTGTTAAAAAAATCTATGAAGCTCACTGTTTCTAATGCAGGTGTAAGATCAGTTGATAAGAAAGGTAGCTTTGATAACTTCTTAAAATCAGCGAAAGCAAGAGATTTGTCTTTAAGGTTAAAAAAACTTAAAAAATCTTTATTATCTAAGTCCGCTTAATGAATAAAGTTTTTTTATCACTCTCATTTTTAATGGGATTAGTTGTTTTAGCTTCTAATTATCTAGTTCAGTTTCCAATCAAATATTACGGTCTTCAAGACATACTGACATATGGTGCTTTTAGTTACCCAATTGCGTTTTTAATAACTGATTTAGCTAATAGATCGTTTGGCAAAATAGTTGCTAGGAAAATTGTTTATATAGGATTTACAATCGGCATTTTATTTACTTTAATATTTTCAACAAATTTTGCAGATTTAATTTCTGTAAGAATTGCAATAGGTTCAGGTACAGCTTTTATTATTGCACAATTACTTGATGTACAAATTTTTGATCAATTAAGACAAAAAAAATGGTTTGTTGCTCCGCTTATATCCTCTTTAATAGGATCAACAGTAGATACATTTTTATTCTTCTCAATTTCATTTTATGGAACTGGAATTCCTTGGGTCACACTTTCTTTAGGAGATTTAGCAGTAAAGATTTTTGTAGCTTTAGTAATGTTAATACCTTTTAGATTATTATTAGGCACTCTAAAAGCTGCTTAATTTAAATTATTGGCTCTTGTTGAGTCATACAATGAATTGCTCCAAAGCCCCAAATTAAATCACTGCAATCCACAGCAATAACTTTTCTTTTTGTAAAAAATTTTCTAAATATCTTCAATACCTTTTTATCTTCTTTTACATTAAATATCGGAACTAAGACTGTTTTGTTGCTTATGAAGAAATTTAAATAACTTGCTGGTACACGAGTTTTTTGAATAAAGATTGGACTTGGCATAGGTATCTTAATGATTTTAAATTTTTTTCCATTTTCGTCGTAACTTTTTCTAAGTATTTTTATATTTTCTTTAAGAGACTTATAGTTTTTCTCCGATTTGTTGTTTTCATCAGCTATCATAATTGTCGTTTTGGAGACAAATCTTGCAATATCATCTACATGACCATGGGTATCATCTCCAACAATTCCTTTATTTAGCCAAATGAAATTTTTAGTATTTAAATAATTTGAGAATAAACTTTCATAGTCACTTTTTCTGAAACCCTTATTTCTCTCTTGTTTACTACTTAATAAGCATTCTTTTGTCAGCAATATGGAGCCTGATCCATTAGTATCAAAAGCACCTCCCTCCATAACTACTTTTTCAAACTTTTTTGAATTAATTTTTTTGGGCAAAATACTTTTAATATTTAAATATTTACTAATTTGATAATTTATTTTGTTATCATTTCTGAAATTTTTGTATTTAGACCAAGCAGTGAATTTAAAATTAAGCATTATTTTTTTTCTTGTTTTTTTATTGATTAAGAAAATTGGCCCTGAGTCTCTTAACCAAAGTCTATCAGTTTTTATTTTATGAAATTTTATATTAGATAACTTACAACCTGTCCTTTTTAATTTTTTTCTAGCCTCATACATAATTTTGTTAGTATTGACTAGTAAATCAATTCTTTGATGATTAGCTAAATATTTTATTATTTTTCCAACTACATTTGGAATTTTCTCAAACATTCCAGGCCAATCATTTTTATTATGTGGCCAGGAAATCCAAACAGATTTTTGAGGCTCCCATTCTGCTGGCATTCTAAATTCATTTATTCCCTCACTCATCTTCGGGATTTTTGAGAATATCTTTGTAATATTCGGTTCTTCTATCTCTTAAAAAAGGCCAATGTTGTCTAGAAGTATCAATTTTTTTGTAGTCAACTTCACAAACTAAAATATCTTGTTTTTTATTCCCAGCTTTTGCAATGACTTTACCACTTGGATCTATCAACATTGAGTTGCCCCAAAATTCAATTTTCCTCTTGCCTTTACTTTCAATTCCAACTCTATTGATAGCAGCTACATAAGTTCCATTCGCAATAGCATGTGATTTAAGCATAGTGATCCATGAGTCTAATTGAGATTTACCATATTTGTTTTTCTCTTTTGGATGCCATCCAATTGCTGTAGGATAAAAAATAATCTGTGCTCCTTTTAAAGCTGTTAACCTTGCTGCCTCCGGAAACCACTGATCCCAACATATCAGCGGACCTATCTTTCCAAATTTGGTTTTTACACTTTTGAAACCAAGGTCACCAGGACTAAAATAAAATTTTTCATAATACCCTGGATCATCAGGTATATGCATCTTACGATATTTAGATAAAATATTCCCATTTTCACTGATAATGATACTAGTGTTATGATAGAAACCTGATGTCTTTTTTTCGAACATTGTAATATTTAATACAATACGAAGCTCTTTTGCTAAGTTACAAAAAATTCTAGAAGTCTTTCCTGGAATTTTTTCTGCCAATTTAAAGTTAGAATGGCTTTCTGTTTGACAAAAATAATTATTCAAAAATAGTTCTGGTAGACAAATTATTTTCGCCTTTTTTTTTGCAGCTTTTTTTATATTTTTAATTGCTAAATCAATATTAGAGTCAATTGTTCCTAAAGATTTACTTTGTATTAAACCAATTTTTATTTTTTTGACCATTAATCAAAATATATTGGAAAATTTTTTTCTTTCTCTACTTTTCCATTCTCCTTTATGAAAGGCGTCACTAGCTATTAAGGGCAAAACGGTTGTTGCCTCTGCAAAAACCATTTGTTCTTTTGTAATATCTACTTTGCCCCAAGAACTTGCTTCTTTTAATGTTGAACTACTACATGCCCCATCTCTAGAGTCTGCAACCGTTATTTGTATAGCGTATTTATGCATGTCAACGTTTTTTCCTAATAGTTCAGCACATATTACAGTATCTTGAATAAAATTTTTTGGTACACCTCCTCCAATCATTAAAAGTCCTGATTGCTTAGATTTTATCTTAATTTCAGTTAATTCTCTAAATTCTCGAATTGTGTCGATTGTTATGTGATTTTTTGGGTTTCTTTCTTGATGCATTACGAGTCCAAACCCAGCACTGGAATCTGTAAAAGCTGGACAAAATATTGGAACATTGTTGTCATATGCGACCTCAATTAATGAGTCTTTTTTCTTTGCGTGTGATTTAAGATATTTACCAATCTCATTTATAAATTCTCTTGAGGTATAGCTTCTAGGCTCCAATTGATCTGCAATCTCTCCTATAGTTTTATCACAAATTTGAAGTTCTTCTTCATCAATGTAAGTATCATATATTCTATCTACATAATTATTTCTTAACTCCGTGTCATCTTGATACTGTGATCCTTGATAATGTTTAAAGCCCAAAGCCTCAAAAAAATCCATGTCAATTATAGAAGCTCCAGTTGCAACTATTGCATCCACCATATTATATTTAACCAAATCTCTATACACATGCATACATCCTGCTGCAGAGGTAGATCCAGCTAAGGTTAAAAAAATTGTACAATTTTTATCTTTCAGCATTTCATTGTAAATATCTGCTGCATTGGCAGTTTCTCTTGATACAAATGACATTTTTGACATCGAGGATATAATTTCTCTTGCATCGAACTTTGTGATGTCAATGTGCTCAACCTCCCTGCTCAAGAGATCTTTTTTTCTATTATGTGATAAGTTTTTATTTTCTGACATTATGCAACAAGAAACTCTTTCATAGTTTCTTTGTTATACATTGTCATAATTGGATCATCTTCTACTTCAAATATCTGATCAGAATAAAAACCATTAAATTGAGTTCTAAATGTTAAACCATATGCTCCGAGTTGACCTAACTCAATATAATCGTTTTCCTTAATATTGTTTGGCAATATGAAAGGACCTTTCATATAATCCATACTATCGCATGTTGGACCATAAAAATCAAAAGAAGTTAACTTTTTTGATATTACTCTTCCATTTTTAATTACTCTTGATGGATAAACAATATTAGGTGTTCCTGCATCAAATAAAGTTCCATACGTTCCATCATTGATATACAATTTTTGTTTTTTTCTTAAGTTTACTCTTACAATTGTAGATCCACTTTCCGCAACAAGCGACCTACCAGGTTCACAAATTATTTCTGGCAGTTTTTGAAGTTTTAAATTTTTTAAACCTTTATTTATTTCGTCAAAATAAGATTGCATTGGCTGCGGTACAAGATCTGGATAAATTGTTGGAAATCCACCACCGACGTTTATTATGTCAGGAACAATCTTTGTTCTTTTAATTATATTGGCTATTTCTGAAATTCCTTTTGCATACGAAATTGGATGCATGCATTGAGAGCCTACATGAAAACTTAAACCAAGTTTGTAAGCATATTGTTTACCAAGCCTTAAAAGACCTGCTGCTTCTGATGTTATAGCTCCAAACTTTTTGGATAAATCAATTTCAGCGTGTTCATTTGAAACAGAAACTCTTACAAATAATCTTAAGTCTTTCGCGTGATTTGTGCTTTCAATAATTTTTATTAATTCATCTTTTGTATCTAATGCAAAAGTTTTTATATTGTAATTAAAATATGCTTCCTTTATATCTTCTCTACTTTTTACAGTATGCATGTAATAACATTCAACTTCAGGATTTAAATTTTTTATTGTTTCGATCTCTTTAATTGATGCTACATCGTAGTGCTTTATTCCGCTATCTAATAATGTTTGTAAAACTACTGGATGTGGATTTGTTTTGACAGCGTAAAGGATTTTACCAGGAAATTTATTTTGAAAGAATCTGGAAGCTAACCTTATAGAATTTCTTCTTATACAATATACCGGTTCTGTTGGTTTCAGTTGATTTACAACCTCATCAACTGACTTAAATTTTTGCATTTAAAGCTCCAAAAAAAAATTTAACAAAAAAAACTCGCATAACTGCTATGCAAGTTTATATAAAACGAGCATTTATGCAGAAAATGAGCCAATGTAAAGTAAAAATATATACTTGAAATAATTTAGAATGTTTCCATATAAGGCCCATGCCTGAAGCTGAAATAGTAAAAAAAATAACAGAATTTGAGGATAAATCTCTATTAATTGTAGACGATGATAACCCATTCAGAGAAAGACTTGCGAGAGCAATGGAGAAGAAAGGCTTCTCCGTTTCACAAGCTGAAGGTGTAAAAATTGGTATAGAGTCTGTAAAATCCAAAAAGCCAGCTTTTGCAGTTGTAGATTTAAGATTAAATGATGGAAATGGACTTGAAGTTGTAAAAGAAATTCAAAAAAATAATTCTGAGAGTAGAATAGTGATGCTAACTGGATACGGCAATATTCCAACTGCAGTTGCAGCTATTAAAGAAGGTGCAATTGATTATCTTGCAAAACCAGCTGATGCAGATGATGTTGAAAAAGCATTGCTTGCAGATCCTAACAAAAAAGCTGCTCCACCAGAAAATCCAATGTCAGCAGATAGAGTAAAATGGGAACATATCCACAGAGTTTTTGAGCTTTGTAATAGAAATGTTTCAGAAACTGCAAGAAGATTGAAAATGCATAGAAGAACCCTACAAAGAATTCTCTCTAAAAGATCACCTAGATAAACCTTCTAAAATTTTTCACTTTATTAACAATCAAAGTAAGAAGAAGTATTTTAAGTATTTCCGCATAAACAAATGGCAACAAGCCTAATTTAAATATCGGTTTATCCCATCCAATAAGGGTACCAAGCCACAATAAACCAAATAGATAAATAATTGAAATTGAAAATAAAATTTTAAAAAAATTAAAAATATAGTTTTTGGTATATTTCAAATATCCAGCAATGACTGCAGCAAAAATAAATCCAATTAGATAGCCCATTGTTGGACCCATAAAATATGATAGACCAACTCCCTTCTCAGGAGAATTAGAGAATACAGGCAATCCAGAAATTCCCTCAATTAAATATAAACAAACTGCAGCAGCACCAGCTTTATATCCAAATGTTATTCCCAACAATATTACGATAAAAGTCTGCATTGTCATTGGAACAGGATAAAATGGGATTTTAATTTTTGCCGATATAGTTAATAATATTGATCCAGCAAAAGCAATTATGATGTATTTAAGTACTTTGTTACTGTAAATATTTTTAGCTATTTCCATGCTTAATTGATACAATTATAATAACAATAAATCTACACTTTTGTTAACAAGTTATTTTAAAATTATTAACTTATATTAATTTAAGCTAAAATATTAAATGTCAAAAATTAAAAAAAACGATAACTTTTATTTAATTGATGGATCTGGATATATTTTCAGAGCTTATTATGCACTTCCACCGTTAACAAGAAAAAGTGATGGCTTGCCTGTTGGAGCTGTTAGTGGATTTTGCAACATGCTTTTTAAACTTTTAGAAGATGCTAAATCAAAAGATAATAAGGATAAGCCTAGTCATTTTGCAGTGATTTTTGACTCAGCAAGAAAAAATTTCAGAAATGAAATTTACTCTGAATATAAGGGAAACAGATCTGATGCTCCTGATGATTTAATTCCACAATTTGATTATATAAGAAAATCAGTGCTTGCGTTCAATCTCCCTTCTATTGAATTAATAAATTATGAAGCAGACGATTTGATCGCTACTTATGTAGAGCAAATTTTAGAAAAAGGTGCAAAAGTAACAATAGTTTCCTCTGATAAAGATTTAATGCAGCTTTATAGGAAAAATGTGAGAATTTATGACCCTATGAAGAATAAATTTATAAATGAGGAAGATGTTCAAAATAAATTTGGAGTAGAAGCTAGAAAGGTAATAGATGTTCAAGCTTTAGCCGGAGACAGTACTGATAATGTCCCAGGTGTACCAGGTATTGGGGTTAAAACCGCAGCTGAATTAATCAAAGAATATGGAAATTTAGAAAATTTACTAAAAAATGCAAACAAAATTAAACAGAATAAGAGAAGAGAAACATTAATTGAAAATAAAGATAAAGCAATAATTAGCAAGAAATTGGTAACATTAAAAAAGGATGTTCCAGTTAAAAATAAAATCGAGGAATTTGAATTAAAGGAAATTGATAAACAAAAACTTTATAATTTCTTAAGAGAAATGGAATTTAATAGACTATTAAGTTCTGCGATTTCAACTTACGGAGAAACTGATTTTTCGCAAAGCGAAAACAAAAATAATGATGAAAAAAATAATTCAAATATTACAAAAGAAAACTATTATTTAATTAAAAATGAGGTGGAGCTACAAAAATGGTTAAAAGCTGCAGAGGATAAAGGGGAATTTGCTATTGATACAGAAACTAACTCTTTAGATGCTCATCAAGCAAAACTTGTGGGAATTTCGATATCCCATACAATTGGTAAAGGCTGTTATATTCCTACAGGACATATAAATTTCAAAAATTTAGATGAATCAAAAATTTTAAAAATATTAAAACCTTATTTAGAGGACAAAAGTATTAAAAAGATCGGTCAAAATATTAAGTTTGATTATATTATTTTTAAAAAAAGAGGAATAGATATTAATTCTTTAGAAGATACGATGTTGATGTCTTATGTTTTAGATGCAGGAAAAAATAGACACAACATGGATACACTGGCTGAAATTCATTTAGGACATAAAACAGTTCAATTTAAAGATTTAGTAGGTACTGGAAAAAAACAAATAAATTTTTCAGAAGTAGATGTGAATTTAGCCAAGGATTATGCAGCTGAGGATGCTGATATTACATATCGATTGTACAAAAACTTTTTAAAGTCTTTGAAAGAAGAAAATCTTTTAAATATCTATGAAATTTTTGAAAAGCCATTAGTTAAAATTTTAGCTAAAATGGAAATAGAAGGTATTAAATTAGATGAAAAATCACTTAAAAATTTATCTTCGAAATTTGAAAAAAAAATAAAAAGCCTAGAACAGAAAATATTTAAGCTTTCTAAAAAAGAATTTAATATTGGTTCTACTAAGCAGCTTGGTGAAATAATGTATAATGACTTAAAAATTGCCTCATTAAAAAAAACAAAAAAAGGAAGTTTTGCAACTAGTGCTTCGGTTTTAGAAGATTTAGCTTTCAAGGGTTATGATTTTCCAAAATTAGTTCTTGAGTGGAGACAAACTAGCAAACTTAAAAATACTTATTCAGATACTCTTCCTGAACACTTAAATAAAGA
>CACKMS010000011.1 GCA_902601315.1 uncultured Pelagibacteraceae bacterium | reverse complement strand
CGACATACTTATAAAAATAACTGGTTAGTTTTTTAGTTGTTTTCTATTTTTTAAATATAAGAAAAAAGCAACAATTTCATAACCCATATAAAAAAAATGGTAGACAACTGGTAATTTAAAAAATTTGTATAAAATTTTGTATTTTGGGATTTCTTTCCAGACTAATAAAAAAGCATTAACGCCAACATAAATTTTTCCATCTTTTTCTACATGTAGCCTTCTTAAAAGCTCTTTATCAGATTTATTTGTTTCATCTTCTGCTTCTTTATTTTTAGTAATATCTATCCAGTTTAACTCACTAATATTTTCTTTCTTATAAAGGTTAATTTCTGCTCTACAAATACTACAAGAATTATTAAAATAAACTTTCATCAATTAAATTTATAGTGATTTTTTAAATTTTTCTTAATGTGATAAAACGACTGTTGAAATATTAATTATGGCAACTACATTAATATGATGTCAAATTTCTTCAAAAATAGCGATTTAGATAATATAAAAGCAGAGAGTATTGTGTCAGATACACTAAATAATTGTGATGATGGGGAGTTATACTTAGAAAATTCGAAATCAGAATCAATTTTATTAGACGATAACAAAATAAAGAATTCAAGTTATAGCTCTGACTTAGGCTATGGGTTTAGGGCAATTACAGGAGAAGTTGTAGCTTATTCTCACTCTAATGATATTTCAAAAGACTCTATTCTAAAATCAAGTGAAAATCTTAAAGATACACTTAAATCGAAAAAAGGCACCTACAATCATGAAATTCCCAAATCAAATAAAAAATATTATGAAGATATAAATCCAATTGAGGAAAAATCACAAAATTCAAAAATACAAATTCTAAATGAGGTAAATAATTACATTAGGTCCAAAGGAGATATGGTTAGCCAGGTAACAGCCAGTTTCTTAGGCGAACATAAGGAAATTGAAATTATTCGATCAAATTCTGAGGTTTTAAAAGATGTAAGACCGCTAGTTAGATTTAATGTTTCGGTAGTATTAGAAAAAAATGGAAAAAAAGAAACTGGCGTTTATGGCATTGGTGGTAGACAGTCCTATGATGAATATTTAAAAAACGAAAATTGGAAACAAGTTTGTGACGAAGCTTTTAGAATTGCTGATGTAAATCTTAAAAGCAAACCAGCTCCTGCTGGAGAAATGAAAGTTGTTTTGGGACCAGGTTGGCCAGCAATATTAATTCATGAAGCAATTGGACATGGTTTAGAGGGAGATTTTAACAGAAAAAAAACTTCAGCATTTCATAATTTGATGGGCCAAAGAGTTGCTAGTGAAGGAGTAACAATAGTAGATGATGGTACTTTAAATCTTCGAAGAGGAAGTCTAACCATTGATGACGAAGGCACACCCACAGAGAATACTGTGTTAATTGAAAACGGAATACTTAAAAACTTTATGCAAGATAGGCTAAATGCAAGGCTTATGAAAACGAAATCTACAGGTAGTGGTCGAAGAGAAAGTTATAAACATGTCGTATTACCAAGAATGAGAAATACAATGATGTTAAGTGGAAAATATTCTCAAGATGAAATGATAAGATCAGTTGATAAAGGTATATTTGCAGTGAGTTTTGGAGGAGGTCAAGTCGATATTACCTCAGGAAAATTTGTTTTTAATTGTACTGAAGCTTATGAAATTAATAATGGAAAAATAGGTTCTCCAATCAAAGGCGCTACACTAATTGGTGACGGTCCATCAATTTTAAAAGAAGTTTCAATGGTTGGTAACGATATGAAACTAGATCCTGGAATTGGCACATGTGGAAAAGCTGGACAAGGTGTTCCTGTAGGAGTCGCTCAACCATCTATTTTAATAGATAAAATGACAGTCGGTGGAACACAACTTTAACAAATGGTCAAAGATCAAGAGTATTTAAATAGTATTGCAAGTCAAACAATAGAGTATTCAAAAAAGCTCGGTGCCACAGATGTAAATGTTGAGGTTATTCATTCCATTTCAGAAACAGTAAATTTAAGAAATAAACAATTAGATGAATCAAACAGATCTGATAGTTTTGCTATAGGCATTACGACTTATATAAACAAAAAAAAATCAACAATCTCATCCTCAAATTTATCAAAAGATAATATTAAAATACTTACAGAAAGATGTATTGAGACAGCAAAAATTACTCCTAATGACGAATTTAATTCATTACCTGATAAGGAGTTAATGGCAAAAAATTTTGAAAGTTTGGATCTTTATGATGAATTTCATGTTCCAAATAACAAAAAAATAGACATTTTAAAAGAAGCTGAGGAAGCTGCATCAAAAGAAACTAAAATTATTAATACTGAAACAGACTTTACTGAAAATAAGTCAAATTTTGTTCTAGCCAATAGCAATGGTTTTATAAATGGATATAAAACTTCAAACTTTAATATTAGTTGTGTAGCTGTTGCTAAACAAGATAGCCAAATGGAGAGAGATTATGACTTTACTAGTAAAAGACATTTTTCTGATTTAACTAGTCCTACAAACATAGGCGAAAGTGCTGCAGCAAACACAGTGAAAAAATTAGATCCTAAGAAAATAAAAAGTGAAAAAATTGGTATTGTATTTGATAAAAAAATTTCTAAAGGTATTTTGAATGTTTTATCTAGTGCAATATCTGCAGGTGCTATTTCAAGAGGAACCTCATTTTTAAAGAATAAAATTGGTGAAGAGATTTTTCCTAAATCCCTAAATGTTATAGATGATCCAAAAATAAAAAAAGGACTTGGCTCTAAAAATTTTGATAGCGAAGGAGTAGAAACTAATAATCTTAAATTAATCGAAAACGGTGTATTAAAAAGTTATTTAGTAGATACTTATTACGGAAAAAAATTAAATTTGAAATCAAATGGAAGATGCGGCGGTACTAGTAACTTATATTTTGAAAATGGGAGTATGCCATTTGAAACACTACTTAAATCTAGTAAAAAAAATTTATACATTACAGAAACAATTGGACATGGCACAAACCTTGTAACAGGGGATTATTCTGTTGGAGCAAATGGTTTTATGGTTGAAAATGGTGAATTTATATATCCTGTAAGTGAAATTACAATTGCAGGAAATTTTAAGGAAATATTTAAAAACATTACTTTGGCTAATGATCTAGAATTTAAATACTCTACTAATGCGCCAACTCTTTTAGTTGAGGGTATGATCGTAGCTGGAAGGTGAAAAATATCTGTGTAATTGGAAGTGGGATTTCTGGTTCAACAATTGCTAATTTGTTATCTAAAAAGTATAAAGTCGATGTTTATGAAAAAGCAAAAGGAATTGGCGGCAGAAGCTCTCATAGAAGATATTTAAACAAATTAGGTTTTGATCACGGGCTACAATATATCTCTCCAAAAACGAGCAAATTTAAAAAATTTTGTTCTGGGTTACAAAAAAAAGTGTTTTAAAAAAATGGCAGGGTCCACATAAGTTTGATCACAATAAAGTTCTAGAAAATAAAAAACATACCAAGCTTATTGGAGTAAAAGGAAATAATGCAATATCAAAATATTTATTAAAAAATATTAATTGTATTTTTGAACATGAGCTCTTTAAAATTGAGAGGATTAAAAAAAATTGGAAATTGAGTTTTTTAAATGGTGATGTTAAATATTATGAAGTATTAATAATATCAATTCCTTTTGCCCAATCAAAAAAATTATTAATAAAATTTCTTCCTAATTTCTTCAAGAATAAAAATGTGAAAATGGAGGCAAACATCACAGTTATGACCGTAACTAATAAAATTAAAAATAATTTTTCAAGTTTCTTATTTAATGATGAAATAATAGGGTGGGCAGCTAAAGAAAATAGTAAAAAAAGATTTAAGTATAAACACGATCTTTGGACAATTCAAAGCACATTTAAATGGGCTAATAGAAATATTTTAAATTATAGAAATAATAAAAAAAAATTTACGAATTTTTTGATCAATAGATTTAAAAAACTATCCAAGACAAATATCAATAAAATATATTTTTCAAATATCCATGGTTGGAAATATTCTGCAAACAAAAAAAAATTAAATATTCAATCTTTATGGAGTAAATCTTTGAAAGTTGGGATTTGTGGTGATTGGTTCGGAGGCCCTCGTTATGAAAATGGATGGATAAGCGCCAGTGATTTATATAAAAAAATTACTAATTAACTTTTTTTAGTCGGTACTCCCAAGTACCTAATCTTTTATATCGAATTTTAACTATCATTGCTCTTTTTTTATCGTACCAAATTTCAAAATCTAGCCTCTTATCTTTTGGAAGACTTTCATCAGTAGATTTAAGTCTAAATTTTTCAACATTAATTTCATTTTCATAAAGTCTAATTTTTTCCTTTTTAAGAAATTCTACTGACTGTTTTTTGATACTTCCAGAAAGTGGACTAATTTGAGTATCTGATTGTAACAATCTGTGATTCCACCAATTACCAATTATATTCTCTAAATTTCCAGTTCCTTTGTACGAGGATCCATTAATTTTAAAATTTCTATTTTCTTCATCTAAAAACACTTCCACAAATTTTTTTTTATCATTTTGTACTGTATCTGATTTAAAATAAATTAGTTGATCATTTTCGTAAATTTCCAAACCTTCACTAATAACTGAGAAAACTGTTATACCCATTAGTTTAACTTCAAAGTTTGTTGTATTTGTTACTTCAAATTTTTTTTGAGTTTTATTAAAAAAAAATTTACTAAAGCCTATATATTTATTGTCTTTAAATATTTCCATTTCAATCGATTTAATATTTTTATAATGATCAGTGTGAGCGTATGCATTTATTTTAAATAAAATTCCTAAAGCAATGAAAAAGATTAAAATGATTTTATTCATAAAATTTATTAAATTATTTTAATAGAAATTAATATTTAACTAAAGTGAGAAGATATTAGAAGAGAATATAGATAAACTTATTTTCTGTTGTTTATACATAAATTCTGTTATGCAATATGATCTTTGATTGACGATGTTTTTAACTATTAAAAAAATTCCAATAAAAACGTGGAGCTCTGAAAAACCTTTAAATTTCAAACCTAAATTTTCAACTTTTTTTTTTCTTTGTTTGGGATTAGTTTTGTTTGGTTTAGGAGAAGGTCTTTTAGTTTTATCAACAACTGGTAATTCACCGTGGTCAGTATTTGCTGAAGGAATATCCAAAAAAACGGACATATCGATTGGTGCAGCTACATTTATTGTTAGTGTGAGTGTCTTATTTTTGTGGATTTTTCTAAAACAAAAGCCAGGAATTGGAACAGTTATGAATATTATCATTATTGCTGGAATGATCGATGTAACTTTATATTTTTTTGATCCACCAACAAATTTTTTTTCTAAATATTTATTATCAGTTGTTTCAGTATTGTTTGTTGGATTAGGTAGTGGAATATATTTAGTTGCTAACTTAGGACCAGGACCGAGAGACGGTTTAATGACGGGATTAACAAAAATTACGAATTTACCAATTGCTTTTGTTAGAGCTTGTCTAGAAATTTCAGTTGTCTTAATTGGATGGTATTTAGGTGGAACTGTTGGTGTTGGAACATTAATATTTGCATTTGGGATAGGCCCTGCAGTTGCCTTTGGTTTATTCTTTGTTAATAAAATTAGTTAGCCAAAGAAGATGCTTTTTCAATTCTTTTTCTCTCGTGAGGATCTAGGATTGATTTCCTCAATCTACATGATTTAGGAGTTATCTCTAAAGCCTCATCAGTGTTTAGCATGCTTAACTGCTCAGCAATTGACATTTTTCTCACTGGAGTAAGGACAACATTTTCATCTGTTCCTTGTGTTCTCATATTTGTTAATTTTTTTCCCTTCATGACATTAATTATCATATCTCCAGGTTTTGGAGCTAAACCAACTATCATACCTGAATAAACAGGATCATTATGAGTTACGAACATCTCACCTCTTGCTTGTAGATTAAATATTGCAAAGGCAACAGCTTTACCTTGTTCCATAGAGATTAAAGCACCATTTCTTCTACCTTCCATCTCTCCTTCAAATTTACTATATGAGTGAAAAATTCTATTTATTACGCCTGTGCCTTTTGTAAGAGTTAAAAATCTACTTGTATAACCCATCAGACCTCGAGTAGGTGCATGGAAAATAAGTCTCTTTTTATTTTTGCCTGTATCCTTAAGATCTATCAACTTGCCTTTTCTTCTATTCATAGAGTCAATGATTTTTGATGAATATTCCTCATCTAAATCTACGGTTATTTCTTCAAAAGGTTCTAATTTATTTCCATCATGATCCTTTTTGAATAAAACTCTAGGTGGGCTAACGGTTAGTTCAAATCCTTCTCTTCGCATTTGTGTAAGAAGTATTTCTAACATTAATTCACCACGTCCACTTATTTCAAATGCATCTTTATTTTCATTTTCGGAAAATGTAATTCCCACATTATTTTGTGCCTCTACCATCAATCTTTCTCTGATCTGAGTACTTGTTAATTTTTTACCCTCGGTACCTGCTAATGGTGAACTATTAACTGTAATCTTAATTGACATTGTTGGTGGATCAATTGGAGTAGCTTGGATTGGATTATCTACATCTAGATCACAAATAGTATCCGCAACATTTGCTTTCTCTAGACCAGCTACAACTACTATATCTCCAGCTTCACCTATTTCTATTGGAACTTTTTTTGTACCTTCATATCTAAATATTTTAGTCAATCGTCCCTCGTCAACTTTTTCACCATCTAAGTTTATCGCTTTAATTTGTTGGTTTGCTTTTGCTGTACCTTGAGATATTCGTCCAACTAAACTTCTACCTAAGAAACTATCAGCATAAAGTAAGGTAGACAGCATCGCGAAAGGTTTTGTCTTATCAAATTTTGCTGGTTTTACATGTTCAATTACTAAATTTAATAATGGATGCAAGTTTTCCCTAGGACCATCAATTTCTTTACTAGCCCAACCCGATCTACCACTAGCATATATAACTGGAAAATCTAATTGTTCTTCATTTGCATCTAAACTTACAAATAAGTCAAAAGTTTCATCTAATACTTCATTTGCTCTTTGATCTGGCTTGTCTAATTTATTTATTACCACTATTGGTTTTAGCCCTTGCTTAAGTGCTTTTGCTAAAACAAATTTAGTTTGAGGCATCACTCCTTCAGCCGAGTCAATCAATAGCAAAGCTCCATCTGCCATACTTAAAACTCTCTCTACTTCTGCTGCAAAATCTCTGTGTCCAGGAGTGTCAATTATGTTTATTCTTGAATTATTCCAATTAATGGAAGCTGGTTTGGCTAAAATTGTAATTCCTCTCTCTTTTTCAAGTTCACCGGAATCCATTAATCTTTCATCTACAACTTCATTTTCTCTAAAAGATCCGCTTTGTTTCATCAGATTGTCGATTAAGGTTGTTTTACCGTGATCGACGTGAGCGATAATGGTTATGTTTCTAATTTCAGTTGTCATTTGAGCGCTGTTATATATAAAAAATATTTTTTTAAAACATCTAAAAACACAATATTACAAAGCATTTTTTCTCAATTACTAAGTGATGGATACAACTTGAGTATAAATATAGATTCGCAATATGTGGTTAATTAGAAAAAGACTACATAAATTTGTTAGATTAAGTTTTCATCCACCATGAAGTGGATAAAAAAAAGGCCATCACAAGTAGGGCCTTTTTAAATTTTGTTTTAAGCAAATAGGATAATTACATTCTTTTAAACAGTTCAATTATTACTGATTTACTTATCTTTTCTCAAAATTGTTCATCACTGTTCATCACTTTTGAGGTCAAATTCAAAAGGAACTCAAAAGAAAATCTAATTAAAATTTTATTATATGACAAATATTTGATAAAATTTAAGTCAAATGACAAACAATAACTTAAATCCAGAAATTATACAAAAAGAGTATTATAAAAAAACAGCAAAAAATTATGATCACATGCATGGAGTTGATTCTGATGATGATGAGCATACATTTGCATTATTTCAACTTATTGGATTATTTGAATATTTAAATATTAATTCAATCTTGGATGTTGGAAGTGGAACTGGAAGAGCAATTAAATTTATTAATGATAAAAATAAAAATATAAAAATAGTTGGAATCGAACCAGTTAAAGAATTGAGAGAAATTGGATATCGCAATGGAATTCCAAATGATAAATTAATTGATGGAAATGGTCTTAATATTGAGTTTCCAAATAATTCTTTTGATTTAGTTTGTGAATTTGGGGTTCTTCATCATATTAAAGATAATACAAAAGTAGTTGATGAAATGCTGAGAGTTTCAAAAAAAGCAATATTTATATCTGATTGTAATAATTTTGGTTCTGGATCTTATTTGAGCAGATCATTAAAACAATTAATGAATTTATTAAAATTATGGAACATTTATAATTATATTAGAACAAGAGGTAAAATGTATATAATTTCTGAGGGAGATGGTTTATTTTATAGTTATTCTGTTTTTAATAACTTTTCACAAATCAAAAAAAAATGTAGATCTGTACACATATTTAATACAAAAGATGCTAAAGAAAATCTCTATAAAACATCATCTCACGTTACACTTTTAGGTATAAAATAAAAAACCCCCAGAAATTTCTTTCTGAGGGTTTCTAATTTGTTTAACTTTTGTATTAAGAGTGTTCTGGTCGGGAAACCGTATTACATACCCATTCCACCCATACCACCCATACCGCCCATTCCTCCAGGAGGCATACCAGCAGCAGATGCATCTTTTTCCTCCGGTTTATCAGCAACCATTGCTTCAGTTGTAACCAATAATCCAGATATAGAAGCTGCATCCTGTAAAGCTGTTCTTACTACTTTAACAGGGTCAATTATTCCTTCTTTAAACATATCAACATACGACTCTGATTGAGCATCATAGCCATTTGAAGGTTTATTTGTCTCAAGAAGTTTTCCAACTACTACTGAACCATCAACACCTGCATTTTTAGTGATTTGTCTAATAGGAGATTGTAAAGCACTTTTTACGATTTCAACACCAGCTTTTTGATCGTCACCTTTAACTTTAACTTTATCTAGATCATGAGATGCATAAAGTAATGCACATCCACCACCAACTACTATACCTTCTTCTACAGCAGCTCTTGTCGCATTTAGTGCATCTTCCACTCTATCTTTTCTCTCTTTAACTTCAACTTCAGTTGCACCGCCAACTTTAATTACCGCAACTCCACCTGCTAACTTAGCTAATCTTTCTTGAAGTTTTTCTCTATCATAATCAGAAGTCGTCTCTTCAACTTGTTGTTTGATTTGAGCACATCTTGCATCAATATCGGATTTTTTACCAGCTCCACTTACAATAGTACTATTCTCTTTATCCACTTTTACTCTTTTAGCAGATCCAAGATCATTTAATTTTACGCTTTCAAGCTTAATTCCAAGATCCTCAGAAATTACTTGTCCACCTGTTAGGATAGCAATATCTTCAAGCATTGCTTTTCTTCTATCTCCAAAACCTGGAGCTTTAACAGCAACAACTTTTAAACCACCCCTCAATTTATTAACAACTAAAGTTGCTAAAGCTTCACCCTCAACATCTTCAGAAATTATCATGAGTGGTCTTCCAGCTTGAACTACTGCCTCTAAAAGAGGAACCATTGGTTGTAAGTTGGTTAATTTTTTCTCATGCAAAAGAATTAAAGGGTTTTCCAATTCTGTTGTCATCTTATCACCATTCGTAATAAAATAAGGTGATAGATATCCCCTGTCAAACTGCATGCCTTCTACAACATCTAATTCAGTGTCTATACCTTTTGCTTCCTCAACAGTGATTACACCTTCGTTACCAACTTTCTGCATTGCTTTTGAAATCATGTTTCCAATTTCTTTATCACCATTTGCAGAAATTGTTCCTACCTGTGCAATCTCATCACTATCTTTAACTTTTTTTGCAGATGAAATTAACTTTTCTTTAACAGCTTCTACAGCAGCATCGATACCTCTTTTCACATCCATTGGGTTCATGCCAGCAGTTACGTATTTACAACCTTCCTTAACAATTGCTTGTGCTAGAATTGTTGCAGTTGTAGTACCGTCACCTGCTTCATCATTTGTTTTGCTTGCAACCTCTTTAACCATTTGAGCACCCATGTTCTCAAACTTGTCCTCAAGCTCAATTTCTTTTGCAACCGAAACACCATCTTTAGTAGTTCTTGGAGCACCATAAGATTTGTCTATAACAACATTTCTTCCTTTTGGTCCAAGAGTAACTTTTACAGTATTTGCAAGTATATCAACTCCTCTAAGCATTGCTGTTCTTGCTTCTGAGTCAAATTTAACTATTTTTGCCATTATAAACTCTCCTTAATTGATTATTATTTTCCAGATGAAATACCCATAATGTCAGATTCTTTCATTATGCTGTATTCTTTACCATCTATTTTGACTTCAGTTCCAGACCATTTTCCAAAAAGAACTTTGTCACCAACTTTAACATCCATAGGGATTATTTTTCCATCCTCTGTTTTAGCACCACCACCAACAGCAACAACTTTGCCTTCTTGTGGTTTTTCTTGTGCTGTATCAGGAATAATTATTCCACCAGCAGTCTTTTCGCTGCTATCTAATACTTCAATTAACACTCTATCGTGTAACGGTTTGAACTTCATATAAACTCCTTTAAATTAGCATTCATATAAAGGTCAATAATGAGTATTTCAAGATCCATTGAAAAATTTATCGAACCAAAAAAGCAAAGAATTAATTAGATTTTTAGGCTATATCTCAATCATGATAACAAACCTTGATACAGAAGGGCTTAGTAAAATCGCATTTAATTACGATCTTTTTTATATCGATATATGGGGAGTGATACACAATGGTTTAGAGCTTAATCTTCCAGCCGTGGAAACATTGAGACATCTCAAAGAGAATAAAAAAGAATATGTGCTTTTAACGAATGCGCCAAGACCGAATGAACCTGTAATAAAATTTTTAAAAAAAATGGGTCTAAATGAAAATTTTGAAAATGTTTTCACTTCAGGTGAAGCAGCTTTAAAATATTTAAAAAGTGATCTAAAAAACAAAAAATTTTTCCACATAGGATCTCCACGAGATTATGATTTATTTTCATCATTTAAAAATTTTCAAGAAACAAATATAGATTTAGCAGATTATATTCTTTGCACAGGATTGTTTGATAATTATAATAAAGATTTAGATTATTATAAAATACTTCTCAAAAAACATTTAAAAAAAAAGATGATATGCACAAACCCAGATCTAATTGTCGATAAGGGAAATATAAGAGAATATTGCGCAGGATCAGTAGCAAAAGTTTTTGAAAATTTAAAAGGAGAGGTAATATATTTTGGTAAACCATACCCACCTGTTTATGAGCTATCCGCTGATACTAAAGATAAAAAAGTTCTATGTATAGGCGATAATCTTAACACAGACATTAAAGGTGCTAATGTTCAAAATTTTGATGCTTTACTAATTACAGGAGGCATTCACAGAAATGAAATTTCTGATAAAAAAATAGAAAATTTAACTAAATCTTACAATGTTAAGATTAATTATATTCAAACTGAACTAAAATGGTGAGAGTTAAAATATATAAAAATTTTAATATTAAAAAAAAACATCACAACGCAATTATATTAATTGGTAACTTTGATGGACTGCACCTAGGCCATCAAAAATTATTTAACGAAGCTCTGAGGTACAAAAAAAAATTTAAACTAAACCTTGGAGTAGTTACCTTTGATCCTATTCCAAAGATGTTTTTCAATAAAAAAATAAAAAATTATAGGATTTCAAATTTCAACCAAAAGATAGCATACTTTGATAAATATAAAGTTGATTTTATAATAAACAAAAAATTTGATAAAACATTTTCAAAAATAGAATGCAATTCTTTTATAGAAAAATATTTATATAAAAAGCTAAAATCAAAGTTTCTTTTTGTAAGTAATAATTTTAAATTTGGATATAAACGTAAAGGAGATGTCGCTTTATTAAAAAAATTTCAAATAAAGTTTAATTACAATCTTATTAAACCAAAACCTTTAATTAAAAAAAATAAAATTGTTTCATCAACATTGATAAGAAATTATTTAGAAAGTGGAAAAATAGAAATAGCTAATAAATTTTTATCAAGAAAATGGTCTATAGAGGGAAAGGTTGAAAAGGGCAGAATGTTGGGAAGAAAAATAGGTTTTCCGACATGCAACATCGATATTAAAAATTATGTGATTGCTAAACCTGGAGTTTACTCTGTAAATGTGAAAATAGAAAAAAGTAATAAAATTTTTAAAGGGATCGCAAATCTTGGATTTCGACCAACTTTTGATCAAAAAAAAATATTGTTAGAGGTAAATTTATTTAATTTTTCTGGAAATCTTTATAATAAAAAACTATCAGTAGATTTTAAAAAATTTATAAGAGGTGAAAAAAAATTTAAAAATATAGACCAACTAAAGAAACAGATTAACAAAGATATTTTATCTGCAAAAAAATAACATCCTATGAGTAAAGAATATATAAATCTCCCAAAAACAGCATTTTCAATGAAGGCCAACTTACCATTAAGAGAACCTGGTATTTTGGATTACTGGCAAAAGATTGGCCTATACAAGAAATTAAGACAAAAGAGTAAAGGTAAAGAAAAATTTGTTCTTCACGATGGACCTCCATATGCAAATGGAAATATTCATATGGGAACAGCTTTGAATAAAATACTAAAAGATATAATTACAAAGTTTCATCAGATGGATGGTAAAGACTCGGTATATGTCCCAGGTTGGGATTGTCATGGATTGCCAATAGAGTGGAAAATTGAGGAACAATATAAAAAAAATAAAAAAAATAAAAACGATGTTCCAATAATTGAGTTTAGGAAAGAGTGTAGAGATTTTGCAACAAAATGGATAGGAATTCACAAAGATCAATTTCAAAGGCTTGGTGTAATTGGCGATTGGGAAAACTATTATTCTACTATGAGTTTTGATGCCGAAGCTCAAATAGTAAGAGAACTTGGAAAATTTCTAAAAGAAGGTAGCCTTTATAGGGGATATAAACCAGTTCTTTGGTCTACAGTAGAAAAAACTGCTCTTGCAGATGCTGAAGTTGAGTATATGGACCATGTATCTGATACAATTTATGTAGAATTTCCAGTTGTTAAAACAAATTTTAAAGAGATAGAAAAATCAAATATTGTTATATGGACAACTACACCGTGGACTATACCTGCAAACAAAGCTTTAGCTTACAATCAAAGTTTAAAGTATCTATTATTGGAGATTGATAAAGAAAAAAAAATCATAATTGCAAAAGATCTTTTAGCGTCTTTCAAAAAAGACACTAATATTGAAAACACAAAAATTAT
The DNA here is from genome assembly GCA_902601315.1 of uncultured Pelagibacteraceae bacterium. Lineage (GTDB taxonomy): Bacteria > Pseudomonadota > Alphaproteobacteria > Pelagibacterales > Pelagibacteraceae > Pelagibacter. The sequence goes on along the minus strand of CACKMS010000011.1, from coordinate 21,723 downwards.
TAAAGAATTTTCTGGAAAGGAATTTAAAGGGACGCTTTGTAGCCATCCATTTTACTCAATTGGGTATGATTATGAAATTCCCATGTTAGAGGCGAGATTTGTAACGACTGAACAAGGAACTGGAATTGTACATTGTGCACCAAGTCATGGTCCAGATGATTTTAATTTATGCCTCAATAATAACATTAAAGCTGTTGAAACAGTTGATGATGATGGGAGATATACCAAAAATATTTTGCATTTTGAAGGGCTTCACATATTTAAAGCCAATAGTATCATTATAGACAAATTAAAAGAACATGAAAAACTTATTGCAAATGGTAAATTAAATCACTCGTATCCACATTCATGGAGATCAAAAGCTCCATTAGTACATCGTGCTACCCCACAATGGTTTATATCGATGGAAAGTCATGAATTAAGATCAAAAGCGTTGAAAGCATTGGATGAAACAACTTTTTATCCAAGTAAAGGAAAAGAAAGAATTAAGTCAATGATAGAAACCAGACCTGATTGGTGTGTTTCAAGACAAAGAGTTTGGGGGGTACCTTTACCAATTTTTATATCAAAGAAAGATGGCAAGGTCTTAATTGATGATGATGTTTTTGAAAATATTGCACAGATTTACGAGAAGGAAGGTTCAGATTGTTGGTTTTCAGATAATTATCAAAAATTATTGGGGAACAAGTACAAAGCTGAAGATTTTAATAAACTAAGTGACATTGTTGAAGTATGGTTTGACAGTGGGTCCACTCACTCTTTTGTTCTTGAGAAAAGAGCCGACCTTAAATGGCCAGCATCTATGTACCTAGAAGGATCTGATCAACATCGAGGATGGTTTCATTCATCACTATTAGAATCCTGTGGCACGAGAGGTAAAGCTCCATTTGAAAGCATTTTATCACATGGATTTGTAGTAGACGGCAAAGGTCTAAAAATGTCTAAATCGCAAGGAAATGTTATAGCGCCTGAAGATATTCTAAAAAAATATGGGGCAGATATTTTAAGAATTTGGGTTGCCTCATCTAATTACGCAGAAGATCTAAGAATTGATTATTCAATTTTAGATCAACATGCAGAGTCTTACCGTAAAATAAGAAATACTTTTAGATTTTTACTTGGAAATATAAAAGATGAATATGAAGAATACGATTTTAATAATTTAGAAATCGATAATTTACCAGATCTAGAAAAGTATATGCTTCATCGTTTAGCTAAAGTGAATCAAAGTTTTCATAAAAATTTTCACTCATATAACTTTCATCAACTATACAAAGAATTATTAAATTTTTGTACAGTTGAGTTATCAGCATTCTATTTCGATATCAGGAAGGATTTATTGTACTGTGACCCAATTAATTCTGATAAAAGGTCTGATTGTATCAAAGTTCTGAATATATTTCTGCAGTGCTTGTTAAAGTGGTTTGCTCCTATATTATCTTTTACAACAGAGGAAATTTTCAAACTTTTAAATCAAAATAGCAACAAACAAAGCATCCACTTAGAAAATTTTATAAAAATTCCATCAAATTGGTTTAATGAAAATATCGAACATAAATGGGATAATATTAAAAAAATTAGAGATGAAGCCAATATTAGTATCGAGACAAAAAGAGTTAGTAAGGAAATAGGCTCCAGTCTAGAGGCAAAAATTTTAATAAAATTAAATAAAGATTTATACAATATAACGAAAAATGAGAATTTTTCTGAAATTTGCATCACTTCAGAAAGTAAAATAGTTGAAGATCAGAATATTGATAAGGAAGTTGAAGTGGTTACAGAAAAAGCTGAAGGAAGTAAATGTTCTTTATGCTGGAAAATAAAATCCAAAAAATGTGAGAGAATTAATTGTCAAATCTCCTAAATGAATAATTCATTAGTAAAAAAATTATTAATATATTTTTTAATAGTTTTAGTAATTTTCTCTTTAGATAGGTTTAGCAAACTTTTTATATTAAATATATTAGAGGACAAAGATAAAGTAGACATCTATATTAACTCCTTTTTAAGCTTATATTTAGTTTGGAATAAAGGAATTGGATTTGGTTTATTTTCATTTGACGATACCACAGCATATAATTTAATAACCTTAATAATATTATTCATTAACGTAATTATAGTTTATCTGATTTTTGTAGAAGAAGGTTTGAAGATTTATTTTTTACTTGCTATATTAGGTGGATCATTAGGCAATTTCGTTGACAGATTATATTATAAAGCAGTACCTGATTTTATTGATATAAACTACAACGGTTATCATTGGTTCATCTTTAATGTTGCAGATATCTTTATTACGCTAGGAATCATTTGTCTTATTTTGGCTGAATTGTTAAATTATAAATCATCAAATGAAAAAAAATAAAAATCTATCAGTTATATTAATTTTATTCGGCCTATTTTTATATTCATGCCAAAATGCAACAGAAGCATTACAAGGCAAAAAAAGATCCGATCAAAGCGATGAATTTTTAGTTGAAAAAAAGAACCCATTAGCAATGCCACCTGATTTTGATAAACTTCCAACACCAGGCAATCAAGAAGTGTCCACTGAAATGTTTAGTGATAACAATGAAGTTAAAGATTTATTAAATATAGATGAGAGTAAAAAACAAATTGATGAAAAAGACGAGAATTCCACAGATATTGAAAGCTCTATTTTAGAGAAAATTCAATAATAATGTTTACAAAAAATATAATTTTTTCAAATTTTAAATTTAAATCGAACCTTAGTAAGAAAAAAAATTTACTTAAAAAGATAAATAATAAAAATATTTTTTTAAAATTCCCTTTGTTGAAATCTCTAACTAAAGAATATCAAATGGCATATGATAGGAGTTTAATAAAATCACTAAAAAATTATAAAAAAATAAATTTAATTGGTATGGGAGGTTCAATTTTAGGTACCAAGGCAATTTACGATTTTTTTAAACATAGAATAAAAAAAAATTTTAATTTTTTTGATAATCTTCAAGCAAAAAAATTTGTTTCTGCAAATGAGAAAAAAATTAATATTCTAGTCTCTAAATCGGGCAATACACTGGAGACAATCTCAAATTTTAATATTTTGAGGCAAAAGGAGAAAAAAAATAAAAATATTTTTATAACTGAAAAAAAAAAAAGCTTTTTAACAACACTTGCAAAGAAATTAAAAATTGAAGTTATTGAGCATAAAAATTTTATTGGGGGTAGATATTCTGTACTTTCCGAGGTTGGAATGTTACCCGCAGAATTAATGGGGCTAAATGAAAAAAAATTCAAAAACTTTAATCAATTAATTAAAAATAAAAATTTTGTTAATTCATTAATAGAAAATGTTTTAGCAATAAACCATTTTGTTTTTAACAAAAAAACTAACTCTATTATTTTAAATTATGACGAAAAATCAGATAGTTTTTTTAGATGGTATCAACAATTGACAGCAGAAAGCCTAGGAAAAAAGGGAAGGGGTATTTTACCATTAATTTCAACAATGCCAAAAGATAATCATAGTCTTCTCCAACTTTATTTAGATGGACCAAAAAATAATTTTTTTACTTTTTTTAGTGTAAGTGAAAAAAATTCCCCTAAAATTAACAATTCAAATTTGAATAGTAATTTTTGTCATCTTAAAAACAAAAACTTATACAAAATTTTAGTATCGCAAAAAAAGGCAACCGAAAATGTTTTCAATAAAAAAAAAATTCCTTTCAGGTCATTTAATATTCATAAAAGAAATGAAGAAACAATGGGTGAGCTTTTTAGTTTTTTTATTTTAGAAACTATTCTTTTAGGTCATTTGATGAAAGTAAATCCTTTTGATCAGCCCTCTGTTGAATTAATCAAAACAGAAACTGTAAAAATCTTAAGATAATTTTCCAAAAATTATTTTAGAAATACCATAGTTCTTTTCTCTTTGAATTAAAAAGCTTTCAGAAAATTTATCAATGGTTTTTTTATTTCTGTGCAATATTAATAGTGTTCTTTTACTTGCTAATTTTTTCTTTTTGATTTTATCAATTATAGTTTCAATATTTTTATCCTTAAATGGTGGATCTAGAAAAATTATGTCAAATTTATTATCAAATATATTTTCCTCATTAAATTTATAAGAGTCACTTTGATAGACACTCGCTTTTTTTAATAATTTAAATTTTTCTAAGTTCTTTTTTAAAAGCAAATTTGACTGATGATAGTTTTCAAAAAATACAACTTTTTCAGCACCTCTTGACAAACATTCAATACCAAAGGATCCAGTGCCAGCAAATAAATCTAATATTTTTGCTCCTTTTAAATTTATAGTTTCATTATTTGAGTGCTCAATTATGTTAAAAATAGCTTCTCTAACTCTATCTTTTAAAGGTCTAGTAGATTTATCGGTAGGCTCTAAAATTTTCTGTCCCTTAAGATAGCCTCCAATTACACGCATCTAATCAATAGCCTTGAAACCAATATCTTTTCTAAAAAATCCACCATCCCAATTTAAATACTTAATTTTATCAATTGCTGATTTTCTAGCCTCTAAATAACTCTCTGAAATACTCACAAAATTTAATACTCTTCCACCATTTGCAAATATTTTGTCATTTTTAGAAATTGTTCCTGCGTGGAACATGAAATTATTTCTGTTATTCTTAATTTTATTTAGATTTTTTATTTCAACGTTTTTTTTGTAGCTTTCTGGATAACCCTTTGAACATAAAACAATAGATAAACTTTTTTTATCTGACCAATCTACATTAGATTGATTTAATTTTTGTTCACAACAAGCATTAATTATTTCTAAAAAATCTGATTTAAGTAATGGAAGAATAGTTTGACACTCTGGATCGCCCATACGTACATTGTACTCAATTAAAAATGGTTCATTATTTTTGATCATTAAACCTGCATAAAGAAATCCAATATACTCCTCTCCAAAATCTCTTATAGCTCTAAAAGTAGGTTCAATAATTTTATCAATAATTTTTTTTTCTAAATCTTTATTTATCAAAGCTGATGGAGAATAAGCACCCATGCCCCCAGTATTTTTTCCCGTATCATCTTCACCAACTCTTTTATGATCTTGTGCAGTGTTAAATAGTTTGAAATTTTTTCCATCTGAAATGACAAAAAAGCTCATTTCTTCGCCTTCAAGAAATTCTTCAATTACAATTTGATCAGCTTGTCCAAATTTTCCATTAAATATTTCTTTCACTGCGTCATTAGATTTTTCAAGATTTTCACAAATATAAACTCCTTTTCCTGCTGCAAGGCCATCCGCTTTAATGACTATTGGAAATTTAACTTGGTTTAAATATTCAATAGCTTCTTTCAAATTTTTTAAAATATTAAATTTTGCTGTGGGTATATTATATTTTTTACAAACATTTTTAGTAAACGTTTTTGATCCTTCAAATTGAGATAGTGCTTTATTTGGTCCAAAAACTTTTATTTTTTTTTCTTGCAAAAAGTCAGCTATACCATCTACCAAAGGTTTTTCTGGACCAACGACTACTAATTCAATTTTATTTTTCAAAATAAAATCGTAAATGCTTTCAAAGTTGTCTAGATTTAAATTAACATTTTCAGCCAAATGGCATGTACCAGCATTTCCTGGAATACAATAAATTTTAGTGGTTTTTTTTGATAATGACATTTGATTTACCAACGCGTGCTCTCTTCCACCACTTCCGAGAATTGCAATTTTCATATAGATATTTATATATCTCAATAATGCAAAATAAGTTAGCTAAATTAAAATACCTTCCAAATAATTTTGAGATTATTGAGGAAGGTGACCATGTAATATGTTCTATATCAGGAAAAAAAATTCTTTTAGAAAATTTGACTTATTGGAATGTTGAAGAACAAGAGGCATATTTTTCGTATAAAGAGGCTGCAGCTAAAAGAGATATGTTTAATAAATCTTAATTTACTTTTTCCATCTGTCGTGGGTCCAAATCCATTGAAGTGGATTTTTTACTATCATTTGCTCGAGCACAGTATTTAAAAACTTTGTAATTTCCTCAATAGTTTTACTTTCACTTACTTTAATGGGTTTGGAAACGTACATTTTAAAATGAAATTTGCTTCTTCTCTCTATATAAATTGGAACTAAATCACATTTATATTTTTTAACCAATTGCGCTGGTATAGTAGTTGTAGTTGCTAAGCTTCCAAAAAAATTAACTTTAGATCCTTCTCGAACCCTTTGGTCAATCATCAATGCAATAGACGACCCTTTCTTTAGATTTTCAATTATTTCCCTTGTTCCTGGACGTCCTTTTTTTATTTGTTTTTTACAAATATATTTAATTCGAATTTTTTCCATAGTTTTATTAAGGAAAATATTATTTAACGGTCGATAAATAGCAGATAAATCAATCCCATATTTTTCAATTATCATTGCCATCAATTCAAAATTATTAAAATGTCCAGATATGAAAACAACTTTTTTGTTTTTTGATTTAATTTCATCGAGGTACTGTTTTCCATCTACTTGAATATACTTTTCAAGTTTACCATTTCTAAAGTTTTTAATGAAAGGATATTCAGCAAAAATTCTTCCATAATTTCCAAATATTTCATCCGTAGATTGTTCATGAGTTTTTTTTAATATGATATTGGATTTTTTTAAATTATCTATAACTAAACTTTTAGATCTAAATAATGGTCCAAATGTTTTTCCAATAAAAAATCCAAAGTTTGAAGCCAATTTGTATCCCAAGATTTTAAAAATGACCAACAACAAAGAAACTAAAATAAATTCAAAAAAATAAATTACGGTTTTCATAAGTTTTTGTTTAAAAAACTCTCAAATTCTCTCTGATTTGAGATTTTTAGATCAACTTTAATAAATTTTATATTTTTTTTTTTAGAATTATCTAGTCTTAAATAATCTTTTTCAGAAGTAACTATTTCCAAACTTTTTTCTCTTGCAAGTTTTTTAATTTCATTAATGTCTTTATTAGAAAAATTATAATGATCAGGGAAAATTCTTTTTTCTTTAATTTTAAATTGGTGCTTAATTAAAGTTTTTTCAAATTCTTCAGGATTACCTAGACCGCAAAAAAATAGATAATTTTTTTTTAAATTAAAAGATTTTAAATTTGTTGGTTTATAGTTTGCATAAAAAATTTTAATATTTTTATTAATTTTTTTAATTTTATTTTGAAATTTAATATCTTTTTTCTCTCCAATCAAAAATACAGCATCATAATTACTTATTTCAAATAAACTCTCTCGCAAAGGTCCTGCAGGTATTAAAAAACCATTTCCAATGGTATGAGTGCTATTAAAACAAGCAATTGATAAATCGTAATTTATCTTTTTTTCTTGCAATCCATCATCACAAATTGCGATATCGAAATTTTTATTTTCGGCAGTTTTAATAGCTATATCTCTATTTTTAAAACATAATAAATTTCCATTTTTTTTTAAAATCTTTTGTTCGTCTTTTTGATCGAGATAGTTTTTTTTTATAATTGTGGTTTTATATTTTTTTTTTAAAATACTATTTATTTTAATAACCAACGGGGTTTTGCCTGTCCCACCTAAATAAATGTTACCAACACATATAGTTTTAACTTTAAATTTCACCTTTGGTGACAATTTTTTAAAATTATTAAATAAAAACGTAAAGAAGGTTAATGGAAGAAGAATAATTGAAATTAAATTAACAGTATCAAGATAAATTGGTCTCTTAATTTTCATTTTATAAATTTATCTATTTCATAAATATTATTTTTAAGAATTCTTTTACCCATTTCGTCTATTTTTTTTAATGTTTTTCTTGAATGATTGTAATTAATTTTTTTTTTAATTAATTCACAAACATTATTTAAACTTTTTACTTTGCTTGCAATTTTAAGATTTAATAATAAATCATATACTTCCTTAAAATTTTGAACAAATGGCCCAAAAATAATATAATTTTTCCCCCTTACAGGCTCTAAAGGATTTTGGCCTCCATGATTGATCAATGATCCTCCAACAAAACATAAATTAGATATTTCATAAAATTTACGAGCCTCTCCATATGTATCAGCAATATATATATCTGTGGATTTACTTATTTTATTTCTAGATGATCTTGTAATTACATTTAATTGTTTGCTTTCTAACAGTCTAATTATTCTATCAGTTCTATAGACATGTCTTGGAATTATAACTGTAAGCAAATTATTAATACTTTTTTTTACTTTTTTATGAGCCTCAGAAATTAAATCCTCTTCACTGTCATGAGTACTCGCGCAACAAAAAATTTTTCTATCTTGAATTATCCTTTTTACATCAGAATTTACCTTTGTTTTTTTTTCTCCAAAGTATTTTAGGTTTCCTGCAATTTTTATATTTTTTACTCCAAGTTTACTCAAATAAATTTTTGACTCTTTATTCTGTGGAAGTGCCAAAGTAATACTACTAAAGATTTTTTTTGCGAAATTTGGAAATCTTAACCATCTTTTATAGCTTTTTGGTGTGATTCTTCCATTAATCAAAACTATGGGTATATTTTTTCTTTTTAGATTTTCAATCATGTTTGGCCATATTTCTGAATCTATAAAAATTGCTACTTTTGGCTTCCAAAATTCCAGAAATTTATTTGTCAAATAACTTTCATCTATTGGAAAATATACGTGCTCGGTTTTTCTAAACTTTATTTTTTTAACAACTGATGCTGAACTTGTAGTGGTAGATGTGAGTAAAATTTTTTGGACTTTATTATTTTTTTCTAAAATTTTAATTATAGGGATGATACTCATAATTTCGCCAACACTTGCTCCATGAAACCAAATTGTTTGGTTTTCATTATTTTTTTTATAGATACAAAATTTTTCGAGAAATCTATTAAATTCTTCTTTTCCGATTATAATTCTTACAGCAAATATTATTGGTGAAAATAATAAAAAAGTAATTGCTAAAATTTCGTAAAAAAAAAACATTAGTTTTCTTTAATTTGTCGATTATAAAAATTTTGATAAATCTCAGAATGTTTCAGTAAATCATTATGTTTACCTTGATCTATAACTTTTCCTTTATCAAGAACATAAATAATATTTGAGTTTAGAATTGTTGAAAGCCTATGAGCAATTACAATAGTTGTCTTATTTGAAATTAATTTTTCCAAGGCTTTTTGAATTTTTTCTTCAGTTTCAGAGTCTAATGAAGATGTTGCTTCATCTAAAAGAATAATTTTGCTATTTTTTAAAAAAGCCCTCGCAATTGAAAGTCTTTGTTTTTCACCACCGGATAATTTAATTCCATTTTCACCAATTTTGGTCTCAAATTTATTTTCAAGTTTGTTTATAAAGTCAGTGCACATTGCCATATCTGCAGCTTTAAATATTTCATCATTTGAAGCATCAGGTTTTGCATATTTAATATTATTTAAAACTGTATCGTCAAATAAAGTGGTGTTTTGATCGACAATTGAGATTTCTTTTCTAAGAGAGGAAAGTTTTACCTCTTTTATGTCTTGACCATCTACCTCGACTTTTCCAGAAATAGGATCGTATATTCTTGGTATTAAGCTTAATAAAGTAGACTTTCCAGAACCACTATAACCAACAAGTGCTGTCATTTTGTTTCCAGCAATATTTATATTTATATCTTTCAGTACACGATTATCTAAATTGCTTTCATAATTAAAATTTACATTACTAAAATTAATTGAGCCCTCATTTAATTCCAGCTCTCCTAAACTTTCATTTGATGAAATATTATTTTTAGTATCTATTATTGGTATAATTCTTTTACCAGCAGATAAACCTTGGAAAATTCCTACATTAATAGTCGCTAAAGATTTTACAGGTTGGTAAGCTAACATCATTGCCGCTAGAAAAGAAAAAAAATTATTAATATTGAGTTGTCCACTCATAATAAGTTTTCCAGAGTAGAAGATTAAAATTGCTATCATTATACCAGTTAGTATTTCCATTATTGGAGTAGCTCTTATAAATACGGTTGCTATTTTGATAGATTTCTTCATAAGATCATCAACAAATTTTTCAGACCTCTTATTTTCAAAATTTTCTCTTTGAAAAATTTTTATAACTTTATGATTTTTAAATAAGTCAATTAGGTATTTATTTAAGTCACCTGATTTTTCTTGTGCTTCTGTTGCAACTTTTCCCATTCGTCTCCCAAGTTTTTTTGCTGTAATCGAGGCAATTGGGATCATTATTATAGCTATTAGTGACAATCTCCAGTTCTGTAGAAACATTACTGTTAATAGACCAATAAGAGTTAAACCATCTTTAAAAAAACTCAAGAATGAATTGCTCAACATTCCAGTAATTTGATTTACATCAAAATTTAAATTTGAAATATATTTTCCAGAATGTTTATTCTCTATTTGTTGTGTATCTGCTTTAATAAAGGATGAAAGCATATCAATTTGAATTTTTTTTTTAACTTCTTCAGCAACTTTTATCATTATTACTTTTGCCATATACAATGAAATTCCTTTAGTAGAAAAAGCTAAAACAATTAAAATAGGAATTACAAATATTAAAGTTTGATCCTGATTAATAAAAATTTTTTCTATTGCAGGATCTAAAAGCCAAGCAGTTGCAGAAGTACTTCCTGCAACCAAGATAGAGAAAAATACAGCTAACAAAATTTTAATAATAAAAATTTTTGTATAGTCGTTGTATAATCTTTTTAAGATCTCTAAATTAGTCATGAATTATAAAAGTTTCCCAATTAAAATATTTATAAATATTAACAAACCTAAAAAATTATTACTTTTAAATTTAAACAAACAGTCTAATGGTTCTTTTACATTAAGTTTGTATATTTGAAAAAAAATCAAATGCCCAATAGGCAAAAATAAAAATAAAAAATAAAAATAATTAAAATTCATTAAAAGGCCCACTAAGATTAGAGCTCCAATAAAGATCAAATAACAAAAAGAAATAAATTTCTTTGGATCATTTTTAAATTTAATTGAAGTAGATTTAACTCCTATAATTTCATCATCTTTTATATCTTGGTATCCATAAATAGTGTCGTATCCCAGTGTCCAAAATATGGCTCCAAAATAGAAAATAACTGGAAGTATTGAGATTTCGTTAGTGACAGAGATCCATGCCAATACAAGACCATAATTGAAAGTAATTCCAAGAAACAATTGTGGCCAATATGTAAATCTTTTCATTAGAGGATAAGAGAATGCGAGTGGCATCGATAATAGTGCCATCCAAATTGTAAAAAAATTAAAATTAATTAAAACCAAAAAAGCAATCCCACACAGTATAAACGAGTAAAAACTTGCTAGTTTTACAGATACTTTACCTGAAGCAATGGGTCTATTTTTTGTTCTTTCAACAAGTTTATCAAAATTTTTATCCGTTATATCATTTACTATACAGCCAGCCGATCTCATTAACACAGCCCCAAGAAAGAAAAGCAGGATATAAAAAAAATATGTTTCAAGTTCACTAGTAAATTCATAGGCAATTGTAAGACCCCAAATACAAGGCCAAAAAAGAAGCATGTAACCTATGGGTTTATTTAATCTTGTAAGTTCAATAAATAATTTAACGTTTAACATTAATTTACTTGTAAATAACAAAGGCTAGTTTCATAATCAATTCGATTCGAATGAATATAGATTATACAGTTACAGCTTTAATGTTTCCTGCAATTCCTCTTTTAATGGGGGTTTACAGTAACAGATTTCATACTTTAAGCAGGTTGATTAGAGAACTTCATGACGAACATGTATATGAAAAACATATTCCCGCAGAATGGAAAAAACAATTTATTAACTTGAGTAGAAGAATTTCAATTTTAAGGTGGACTATAATGTTTGCTGCCTTTGGATTTTTATTTAATATGCTTACAGTTTTTGCTCTTTATTTAAATGAATTATTCTTAGCTAGAGTAATTTTTGGTTCTTGCTGTTTATCAATGATCATATCAATTATTTTCTTTATAAGAGAAATTCAAATATCTACAAATGCACTCAATTTACACATGTCTGACATGGATGTAAAAATAGATTAATTTGGTAAAATTATTGCAGGACCAAGTAATTTTCTTCCCTCAAGATCTTCATGAGCTTTTCTAACTTCATCTAAAGAATACTTTTTTGAAATTTCTACTTTAAATTTACCTTTAGATATTGCTTCAAAAACTTTTTCAGCCGCATCTTCAAGTTCTTTTCTAATGATCGTGTAATGAGCGATTGAAGGTCTAGTAAAAAAAAGACCTTTAGCATTTATATGTTTTTTTATATCTAATGTATGAACGTAACCAGATGCGTTTCCAAAAGCCACCATCATCCCTCTTACTTTTAAAACTTCTATTGAACCTTCAAATGTTTTTGCTCCCACTCCATCATAAACTACATCAAGTCCGTTTTTTCCTACAATTTTTTCAACTTCCTCAACAAAGTTTTTCTCATTATAGTTTATTACATGATGGCATCCATTCTTTTTCGCTATTTCTATTTTTTCATCTGTACCGACTGTTCCTATTATTTCAGCACCAAGTGCATTGGCCCACGGGCAGAAAATTTGACCAAGTGCTCCTGCAGCTGCATGATATAAAATTTTATCTCCTTTTTTAACTTGATAAGTTCTGTGCAATAAATACTCGGCTGTTATACCTTTTAAAGTAATACACGATGCAACTTCATCAGATATATTATCTGGAACCTTTACTAACTTGTCTTCAGGTATTATTTGTTTTTCAGAATAAGTTCCAATTGGCATGGAAGCACGAGTTACTCTATCTCCGACTTTAAATAACCTAACTCCAGAACCTACTTCTTCGATAATACTACAAGCTTCAAGTCCAATACCACTTGGTAGTGGGATTGGATAAAGACCTGAACGGTGGTATGTATCAATATAATTTATACCTATAGATAAATTTTTAACTAGCACTTCATTCTGGCCAGGTTTTCCAATATCAACGTTCTTTATTTCCAATACCTCAGGTCCACCAAATTCTTTTATTTCAATTTTTTTCATTGTTTTACAAAATTTCCATTATGGTAATCGTCAATAGCTTGAAGTATTTCCTGTTTTGTATTCATTACAAATGGTCCACCTCTTGCAATTTGTTCTCCAATTGGTTTTCCAGATATTAATAAAAATTTAGCCTTAGTCAAAGCAGTTACTTTTAATTTTTCACCATTAGTTAAAAGTATCAAAGTTGAGTCTTTGACTTTATCATGTTTCTTTTCTCCGATTTTTATTTCACCCTCAATTAAATAAATAAAGCTATTGTGAGAGGAGGGTATCTCAAAATTAAATTCCTTATCTTCTTTAAGTTCAACATCAAAATAAACAGGTTCTACATTATGCTTTTTAATTGGTCCTTCTGCTTTTTGAAATTTTCCAGCAATAACTTTTATTTGCTTATCACTATCTTTGTGTAAACTCATTTTGTCAGCATCAATATAATGATATTCAGGTTTATCCATTTTCATACTCGCTGGCATGTTTATCCATAATTGAAAACCATGAAGTTTACCCTCTTTCATTGCTGGCATTTCTGAATGAATAATACCACTTCCTGTTTTCATCCACTGAACATCTCCTGCTGTCATTCTACCTTGTCCACCTGTGCTATCTTTATGTTCAAAATCTCCCGCTAACATATAAGTTACAGTTTCTATGCCTCTATGAGGATGGGGCGGAAAGCCTGCAATATAATCTTCACTATTTTCTGATCCAAACTCATCCAACATTAAAAATGGATCAAAATAATTTGGCTCAACTCCAATACTTCTTTTTAATTTTACACCAGCACCATCTGATGCTGATATGGGTTCAATAACTTTTTCAACTTCTATTGATTTCATTCGATCGATATATACTTTAACTATATAATTTCAAGTAACTCACTTAAATCATGAATTTCATCTAATGGTTGATAGTCAAGATTATCAAATATATTTTTATTCCTGTTTACCCAAACAGAATTATATCCATAATTTCCACCCCCAGAAACATCCCATGTATTCGCACTTAAAAATAAAATTTCGTCCTTTTTAATGTTGTATTTATTTACAGGTAATTCATAAACTTTTGAGTCTGGTTTAAAAGTTCCCACTTCTTCAATTGAAAAAATATCGTCAAATATATTTTCTAAGTTATTATTTTTGACCAGATTTCCCAACAAGCTAGGAGTACCGTTGGAAAGAATTGCTAACTTAAAATCTTTCTTTTTCAACTTATTTAAAGTTTCTTTAACTTCAGAAAAAGGTGAGAGCACTTTGTACAAATCTAATAAATCATTTCTCATGGAGTTATCAATTTTAAAAAATTTCATCGATTTGTCTAAACTGTCTTCAGTAATTTTCCAAAAATCTTTATGTCTATTCATTAAACTCCTTAGCCAAGTATATTCTAATTGTGTGGTTCTCCAATAATTTGCGAAATCTTCCCACTTATCACCTATTTTTCCTTTACATTTTTCCGCAGCAGAATTGACGTCAAATAAAGTTCCATAAGCATCAAATATTATTGCTTTAATATTTTTCATAATTTAATTTAAATTTAATGAGCAATATTAGGTTATTTTATCCAGAAAGTTTATCAATTAATTTAGAAGGAAAATTGAATAAAGCACAATCTCATTATTTAACTAAAGTGATGAGAATTCCTATTGGTGGTAATTTTTCTTTATTTAATAAGTTTGGTGAATGGCAAACAATAATTAAAAAAATTTCAAAAAATGATTTAAATTTTAAAGTTACTAAGCAACTTAGACATGAAGAAAATGAAACTGATCTTTGGTTAGCTTTTTCTCCTATTAGATCAAATTTTTTTAATTTCATGATTCAAAAAGCAACAGAATTAGGTGTAACAAAATTCATTCCAGTAATTACAGAAAGGACTGTTGTAAGAAACATAAATTATGAAAGACTAATAAAAATTGTTACAGAAGCCTCAGAACAATGTAATAGATTAAGTATTCCTGAAATAGATAAAATACAAAAATTAGATGAGTTTTTTAAAAATAATAAAGATTTAAATCTTATATTTGGAGATTTAAATTCAGATAATAAAAAATTAAAAATAAATAACAAAAAACTTTTATGTATTTTAATTGGCCCCGAAGGTGATTATACTGAGGTCGAGAGAGAAAAGATTCTTAAATATGGTGGAACACAATCAATAAAATTGGGTAATAACATTCTTCGAACTGAAACTGCAGTTATATCCGCTTTATCTGTGATCAATTTTCTAAAAAATTGATAAATTGTCGCGAATTCTCTAGTGTTTTTTTGTATTTTTGGCTTTATAAACTTTTGAAAATGAAAAAATTCATAACAACCTTATTAACCACATTAATTTCATTGCCTGCTTTTGCCAATCAACCGGAGAAGTGGCAATTGAGTTTTCAAGAGCCTGCATCTCAGACAATGAGAGATATTGTGTGGTTCCACGACTATATGTTGCTTCCAATTATTGTTGCAATAAGTGCGTTTGTTTTGTTTCTGATGTTATATGTGATGGTGAGATTTAGAGAGTCTAGAAATCCTAATCCTTCAAAAAGAACTCATAATGTTGCAGTGGAAATAATTTGGACATTGGTTCCATGTTTAATTCTAATAGTAATGGCTGTTCCATCATTTAAGGTTTTGTATTCTCAAGATACAATTCCAAAAGCGGATGTAACTATTAAAGCAATTGGATATCAGTGGTACTGGGGCTATGAATATCCAGATGAAAATATAATTTTTGATTCTTACATGATTGAAGAAGAGGATTTAAAAGTGGGTCAACCAAGACTACTAGCAGTTGATAATGTTGTAGTGGTGCCAGTAAATAAAGTTGTGAAAGTATTAATTACAGCAAATGATGTATTGCATGCATGGGCATTACCTTCATTTGGAGTTAAAAGAGATGCAATGCCAGGAAGAATTAATGAAACATGGTTTAAAGCAGAAAAAGTTGGAACATACTATGGTCAATGTTCAGAATTATGTGGAATAAAGCACGCATTTATGCCAATTGAAGTAAGAGTAGTTTCTGATGAGGACTATCAAGCGTGGTTGTCAGATGCAAAAATAAAGTTTGCAAAAGACGAAAGTTTAATTAATAAAAATTTAATAGCGAGTAATTAAATAATGAGTACAGCAACATTACACGGTCACGACCACCATACACCAACTGGATGGAAGAGATGGGCATATTCTACTAACCATAAAGATATAGGAACAATGTATTTAATCTTTGCAATTATTGCAGGGGTAATCGGAACTGCATTTTCAGTTTTAATGAGAATAGAGTTAATGCATCCTGGTGATGGAATTTTAGGTGGTAACTATCACTTATATAATGTCCTAGTTACAGGACATGGTTTGATAATGATTTTCTTCATGGTGATGCCAGCAATGATTGGTGGTTTTGGTAATTGGTTTGTACCAATAATGATTGGTGCACCTGATATGGCATTCCCTAGAATGAATAATATTTCTTTTTGGTTGCTACCTGTGGCTTTTATTTTACTTCTAGCTTCAATATTTGTTGATGGACCTCCAGGGGCACAAGGTGTTGGAGGAGGTTGGACTATATATCCACCGTTATCTTCAAAAGCAGGTCAACCAGGTCCAGCAATGGATTTAGCAATTTTAAGTTTACATGTTGCGGGCGCGTCATCTATTTTAGGTGCAGTAAATTTCATAACTACAATTTTAAACATGAGAACGCCAGGTATGACATTACATAAGATGCCATTATTTGCTTGGTCTATACTTGTTACTGCTTTTTTACTTTTGTTATCTTTACCAGTTTTAGCTGGAGCAATAACAATGTTATTAACAGACAGAAATTTTGGAACAGCATTCTTTGAGGCTCAATCAGGTGGTGACCCAACATTGTTTCAACACTTATTTTGGTTTTTTGGACATCCGGAAGTCTATATTTTAATTTTACCAGGTTTTGGAATGATAAGTCATATCGTTTCTACTTTTTCCAAAAAACCTGTGTTTGGATATTTAGGTATGGCATATGCAATGGTTGCAATAGGAATTGTTGGATTTGTGGTATGGGCTCATCATATGTACACAGTAGGTCTCGATACTGATACCAAAGCATATTTTTTAGCTGCGACTATGATAATAGCCGTGCCAACTGGAATAAAAATTTTTTCTTGGATCGCAACTATGTGGGGTGGATCAATATCATTTAAAACCCCAATGGTTTGGGCACTTGGTTTCATATTTTTATTTACAGTCGGTGGAGTAACAGGAGTTGTTTTAGCAAACGCTGGAGTTGATACAGCATTACATGATACATATTATGTTGTTGCTCACTTTCACTATGTTCTATCGCTAGGAGCTGTTTTTGCTATCTTTGCAGGTTTTTATTATTGGTTTGGAAAAATGTCAGGTTATGAGTATTCAGAGTGGATGGGACAACTTCATTTTTGGCTTACATTCATTGGTGTAAATATAGTATTTTTCCCACAACACTTTTTAGGTTTAGCGGGTATGCCGAGAAGATATGCAGATTATCCCGATGCATTTGCTGACTGGAATTATATTTCATCCATAGGGTCATATATATCGATCGTAGGATTGGCAGTATTTTTTGCAAATTTAATTTATGCATTTGCTAAAAAGAAAAAAGCAGCTCAGAATCCATGGGGCGAAGGTGCAACCACCTTAGAGTGGACAGTTCCATCACCGCCTAATTTTCATACTTTTGATGAGCTTCCTAAATTCGAAAACGTCGAGGGTGCAGAAAAATCTAGTAGTTAGATTCTAGTAAAAATATATAATATTAAAATGCAGTCTACTATCTTAAGAGAAAAAAGATCTAATACAGATCTTGGAATTATCTCAGAGCTAATAAAGCTCATGAAGCCAAGAGTAATGTCTTTAGTAATATTTACTTGCGCAGTTGGTTTGCTCACGGCTCCAAATTCCATACCTTTAACTCAGGCAGCTATTGGTATTCTCATAGTGGCTATTGGGGCAGGCGCAGCAGGTGCATTGAACATGTGGTACGAGGCTGATCTTGATAAATTGATGACTAGGACATGTTTAAGACCAATTCCACGAGGTAAACTTAATAGAGCTCAGGCTTTATACTTTGGAACAACATTATCTATTATTTCTGTCTTTAGCTTATATTATTTTGCTAATGCTATTTCAGCTTTCTTATTGTTTTTTACAATTTTCTTTTATTTGTTTATTTACACAATTTGGTTAAAGCGAAGAACTCCCCAAAATATAGTAATTGGAGGAGCTGCAGGTGCGTTACCACCTGTTATTGGCTGGACCATAGCAACAAACTCTTTATCAATTGAACCTTTAGTTTTTTTTCTAATAATTTTTGTTTGGACACCATCTCATTTTTGGGCCCTAAGCCTTTATAAGGCTAAAGACTACAAAAAGGCGAAAATTCCAATGTTGCCAATTACTAATGGAATTGAAAACACAAAAAAGAATATATTTATATATTCATTGCTAATGTTACCAACAGTGGTTTTTCCATATGCGATTGGATTTACATCTGAATTATTTCTTACACTTGGATTGATCTTGACTATTTATTATAATTATCTTTGCTTTAAACTTTATAATTATAAAAAAAATAAATTTGAGATCAAAATTGCAAAACAAATTTTTGCTTACTCAATATTTTACTTATTTTTAATTTTTGTGTTATTTTTAATTGATAAACTTATTTAATGATAAGAGACGAAAAAACAAAAAAGAAAAATTTATGGACCGCGCTAGGTCTTGTAATTTTTATAGTGATATTGTTTGTTTTTACTTTATATAACGTCGGTGTCTTTGAGAGGTCAATATGATAAAAAAAAATACATTAACACCTCTTTTGTTAGCTGGAATATTCGTTTTTATGTTAGGATTATCATTTGCTGCAGTACCACTTTATGATTTGTTTTGTAGGGTAACAGGATTTGGAGGCACTACTCAAATCTCTAAAGAGGCACCAAAGATAGTATTAGATAAAACAGTAAATGTAAGGCTTGATACAAACGTGAATTCTCAGTTAGATTGGGATTTTGCAGTTGATGAAAAAACTTTGGATGTAAAACCAGGCAAAGTTTATAAAATCAAATTTAATGTTGAAAATTTGGGTGATCAACCTTCATCCGCAGTTGCAAGTTACAATGTTTCCCCTTCGTCCTTTGGCCAGTATTTTAACAAATTAGGCTGTTTTTGTTTTGAAAAACAGACACTTAAACCAGGAGAAAAAGCATCTTATGATTTAGTATTTTATCTAGACCCTGAATTAGTAAACGACCCAAAAACTAAAAATATAGAGGATGTTACTATGTCCTATACTTTTTTCTCCTCTGACTACTATAAAGTTGAGAAAAACGAGAGTTAAAAATGTCCTCAGCTCAAAAGCATGATTACCATTTAGTTGATCCTAGTCCGTGGCCGATTGCTACTTCTTTCGCTACATTAATTACTGCACTGGGAACAGTTTATTATTTGCATGCTCAAGCAATGTGGGCAATGTTGCTTGGATTTGCTCTGCTAATTTATTGTGCATTTATGTGGTTCCGAGATGTTGTTATTGAGGCCGAGCACCAAGGCCATCACACTCCAGTTGTACAACTCCATCATAGATATGGAATGACTTTATTCATTGCCTCTGAGGTAATGTTTTTTGTTGCTTGGTTCTGGGCTTACTTTGATGCAAGTTTATTTCCAAATGAATTTACTGGTAATGTTTGGCCACCAAAAGATATCGAAACATTTGATCCATGGGATATTCCTCTTATAAATACTCTAGTTCTTCTTTTATCAGGTACAACAGTTACATGGGCTCATCACTCTTTACTAGAAGGTGATAGAAAAGGATTTATTAATGGTCTGATTTGTACAGTTGCTCTAGGAGCATTCTTCACTCTTTTACAAATATATGAATATCAACATGCTTCATTTAGTTTTTCAGGTCATATTTATGGAGCAACTTTTTACATGGCTACAGGCTTTCATGGTTTTCATGTGGTTGTTGGAACAATCTTCCTAGCAGTGTGTCTATGGAGGGGAAAACTGGGTCATTTTACAAAAGAACATCACTTTGGTTTTGAGGCAGCAGCTTGGTATTGGCACTTTGTCGATGTGGTATGGTTATTTTTATTTGCAGCCATATACATTTGGGGAAGTTAAAATAGTTTGAAAAACAAGCTATCGTTTTCATTATTTGTATATTTTTTTATTTTAGTTTTTTTAGCCCTAGGTACTTGGCAAATTATAAGGTTAAACTGGAAACTTGAATTAATAAACTCAATTGAACAATCTTTAAAAAGTGAACCAATAGAATTTAACGGTAGTAATCCAACTAATTTTAAAAAAATTAAATTTGAAGGAATATTAGATAATTCAAAAATCATTTATTTGTATAGTTTGAGTGAAAAAGGAGAACCAGGTTTTGATATTGTCAATCCAATAAGTATCAATAATAAAAGTTATTTGATTAATCGTGGATGGGTTCCTAGAGACTTTAAATCAAAAAAATACTTTTCAGATGAAAGCAAGTTCGAGGGGATTTTGAAACTGAAAAGTAAATTTAATTATTTTAAGCCAGATAATGATATAAATAAGAACTATTGGTTTACATTAAAAGATGAGGATTTATTAAATTATACTGGTAAACAATTTTCTCCATTCATTATAAACAATATAAGTAAGCAAGAAGGAATTTATCCAAAGTCAAAACAAGTGGGAGCCAATATTTCCAACAACCATTTAAAATACGCGTTAACTTGGTTTTCATTAGCTGTTTCCATATTTTTAATATATTTATATTTCAGAAAAAAAAATTACTGATGGAATATATTAGTACCAGAAATAATTCAGATCATTTCTCATTTAAAAACGTTTTTCTTAAAGGTTTAGCAGATGATGGCGGTCTATTTGTGCCTAAATCAATTAAACCGTTTAGCAATGAAGAATTAACCAAACTTAGCAGCCTTAAATACAATGAATTAGCAGTTGAAATTATTTTCCCATTTATTGGAAATTTTATGACAAAAAAAGAATTATCTTTCTTAATATCCAAATCTTACTCACATTTTAGATGTGAAGATGTTGTAAAAATATCTGATTTAGGAAAATTTAAAATTTTGGAATTGTTTCATGGTCCAACACTCGCTTTCAAGGATATTGCAATGCAATTGATAGGTAATTTCTACCAATATCACTTAGAAAATGCAGAGAAAAAAATTAATATTATTGTAGCAACTTCAGGAGATACGGGGGCTGCAGCTATTGATGCATTGAAAGGCAAAAGTAATCTAAATGTTTTTGTATTACATCCTCATAATAAAATTTCACTAGTTCAGAGACGATTGATGACAATTCACGAAGAGAAAAATGTTTTTAATATCGCAATTGAGGGTAACTTTGATGATTGTCAAAATTTAGTAAAATCCATGTTCAATGATCAAAATTTTTCAAATAAGATCAACATGTCAGGAGTAAACTCGATTAATTGGGCAAGAATAATAGCTCAAGCCGTTTATTACTTTTATGCATATTTTAAAACAGGTAATGGACAACCTTTATCATTTTCTGTTCCAACAGGTAATTTTGGAGACATTTATGCTGGTTACTTAGCCAAAAAACTTGGCCTGCCTGTCGACAAACTTATAGTAGCAACAAATAAAAACGACATTCTTCATAGAGCAATTTCTGGGGGTGATTATACTCAAAAGAAAGTTGAGGAGACAAATACTCCTAGTATGGATATTCAGATAGCAAGTAACTTTGAAAGACTTTTATATGATGTGAAAGACTGTAATTCTGAATTTACG
>CACKMS010000010.1 GCA_902601315.1 uncultured Pelagibacteraceae bacterium | reverse complement strand
TAGCAGATGTGGTTTTACAAGACAATATGATGATTTACAAAAAATTTGGGATACTTATAAGAATAAAGATTTTGTAGTTATAGGAATGCCTTCAAATCAATTTGGTTCACAAGAACCGGGCACAAATGAAGAAATCAAAGAATTTTGTGAAGTTAATTTTAAAATAACTTTTCCAATGACTGCAAAAGCTGACGTCAAAGGAGATAATGCGCATGAAATTTATAAATGGGCATTTGAAAATCATGGAAAATCAACTATTCCAAAATGGAATTTTCATAAAATACTTATAAATTCAAATGGTAAAATTGAAGATACATTTATGTCTTTTACAAGACCGACGTCAAAAAAAATAATAAATAGAATTGAGAATCTACTTAATTAAAAAAGCCTTATTAAATTAGGTTCTTTAATTATATTTGACCCACTTTTTAACATTTTTATACATTTGTTTGAATTTATCTCTTTACATTTATGAGTGATAATTATGATTGAAGCAGTTTTTCTTTTATTATCTGGGATTTGTATTAGTCTTTGAATAGAAATATTATTTTTTGCTAATATATTTGTAATGGATGAAAGTACACCTGGTTTATCTTTTACTTCAACTCTTAAATATAAAGAATTTTCGTATGAATTATAATTATAACTAGTTGATAAATTCCTTTTTTTATTTGATATACCAAATGGAAACTTAATATTACCTCTTAAAATTGATAATAAATCAGACATTAATGCTGATGTGGTTGGTCCAGGTCCTGCCCCCTCACCTTGCATCACACTTTCACCAACAGGCTTACCCTCTAAAATAACAGCATTCATTACATCGGTTACATTTCCAATATAAGAATCTCTTGAAACTAAACATGGGTGCACACGTTCAAAAATTTTATCGTTAATTGTCTCTGTAATACCTAATAGTTTAATTCTTAGATTTAATTTTTCAACAATATCAAAATCAGTAGCTTCAATTTTTTCAATTCCTTCCATCAAACTTTGTGATTTTGAAATTTTACGGTTAAAAGCTAAAGCAGATAGGATTTTAACTTTTGCCAACGCATCGTAACCATTAAGGTCAAGTTTTGGATTACCAGGTTCAGCATACCCTAATTTTTGAGCTTTTTTTAAAACATTTTTAAAACTATCTTTTGTTTTCTCCATTTGAGAAAGTATGTAATTACATGTGCCATTTAATATTCCATAAACCTTGGTAATTTTATTTGTCGCTAATCCCTCTTTAATAGTTCTAACAATCGGTATGCCACCAGCAACTGCAGCTTCAAATTCGAGATTAACTTTATTTTTTTCAGCTAAAAAAGATAAATAATCACCATGCTTGGAAATTAGCGCCTTGTTAGGTGTTACGACATGTATTTTATTTTTTAAAGCATTTTCTACAATTTTTTTGGATAATCCATCAGCAAAACCTATTGCTTCGATTAAAACATCCAGTTTTTTTAGTTTAATTATGTCTAATGGATTTTTATAAAATATTTTTTTATTTATCTTGAATTTTCGTTTCTTATTTATATTTTTAGCTGATATAGCAACTAATTTTATTTTTTTTCCTGTTTTAATCTCTATATCTTTTTTCTTTGTAATAAGTTCATTGTATAAATAATTACCAATTTGCCCTAAACCAACAATTGCAATATTAATTTGCCTCATAACTTTATTCCATTAATTTTGGATACTCACTTTTTTTACCATAAATAATTACATTATTTTTAAATTCATCAAATGTTAAATTTTCATCAAAACTTAATGAAGATAGCTCTGTGTCAGTTGATATCTCTTTTTTATTCTCCCAAATGCCTGTTTTTGTATCAATAGAACAGTGAGTAACAAAAATTAAAATAATCATTAAATTTAATAGCTTAAACATTTAAAGCCTCATCTTCTTTAAATCCGTAATAGATGTTCATACTTTGCACAGCCTGACCTCCACCCCCTTTTATAAGATTATCTATTGCAGATAAAATTATTAATTTATTTTTATTCTTGCTATTACAAATAGATATCAAACAATTATTAGTATTTATAACCTCATTTGTGCTTAACAAAGAATTAATTTTTTTAATTTGAACGAATTTACTTTTTTTATAAAATTTACTTAGGTACTGATGTATTTTTTTTGCATCTATATTTTTTTTTAAATCAACATTAATAGTTGTAATAATTCCTCTAAACATTGGTGACAGATGAGGAGTAAAATCAAAATAATTTCTTTTTTTTGTATATAAATCTAATTCTTGTTGAATTTCTGAATTGTGTCTATGATTTGCAATTCCGTAAGCACTAAGTGACTCATAAAGATTTTTATTTTTATATTTTTTATGAACATTACGTCCAGCTCCTGAATAACCAGATTTAGAATCTATTACTATATTTCTATTCGAAATAAATTTTTTTTGAATTAAAGGTGCCAAAGGCAATAAAATGGAAGTAGGATAACATCCAGGTGAAGATATTACTTTTTGATTTTTGAACTGATTTTTTTTTAATTCTGGCAATGAATAAATTGAATTTTTAATTAACTTTTGGGCGCTATGTTTAATTTTATACCATTTTAAATATTCATTTTTATTTTTTAATCTAAAATCTGCTGATAAATCAATGAGTAGGTTTTTATCTAATAAAAATTTAGACAGTTTTTGAGCTTCACCATTTGGCAGTGCTGAAAAAATAACATCAACATCTTTCAATAATTTTCTTTCAAATTTTCTTATGATTGGTAATTTTTTTTTAGATAAAGATTTATCATAAAATGAAATATTTTTACCTACAGAACTATTTCCACATAAGTATTTGATATAAATTTTTTTATGTTTTGCTAAAATTTTAATTAACTCAATTCCAATATATCCTGTAGATCCGCATACCAAAACATTTAGCTTAGACATAAAACAATATAACAGTTGTAATGTAAAAAGATATTATCTTTTAGAAAATTGAAAACTTCTTCTAGCTTTTGCTCTACCAGGTTTTTTTCTCTCCACAGATCTAGAGTCTCTTGTCGTAAGTTTCTCTTTTCTTAATGTAGGTTTAAGATTTTCATCAAATTGAAGGAGTGCTCTTGATATACCATGTACCAATGCTCCTGCCTGACCAGTATGACCACCGCCAACAACTTTTGATTTAACATCGTATTCTGTAGATTGATTGATTATATCGAATGGTCTCATGATTTGCATTTTATGTGATGAGCTTGAGAAATAATCGTCTAATGTTTTGCCATTTACATAAATCTTGCCAGTGCCTTTCTTTAACCAAACTTTTGCAATGGAGGTCTTTCTTCTTCCTGTTGCATATTTGCTATCTTTGAAATCTAACTTTATTTTTGGTGATTGATTGGTATTTTCCATTTTAATTTCTAACTACATTTTTAATATTTAATTTTGATAACTCAATTTTTTCTGGATTTTGAGCTTCATGAGGATGATTTGATCCTGCATAAATTTTTAATTTACCTAATTGTTTTTTTGCTAGCGCTCCACCTGGCAACATTCTTTTCACTGCTAATTTTAAAACTTCACCAGGTTTTGTATCGTGTAATTTTTCAGGGGTAGTTTCTTTGATTCCACCAGGATGCCCTGTGTGTCTAAAGTATTTTTTATCTTGAAATTTATTACCAGTAAATTTTATTAAATCTACATTTTTTACTACTACAAAGTCACCATGATCCATATGTGGTGTGAAAGTAGTTTTATTTTTGCCTCTAATTATCTTTGACACTACGGTAGCAATTCTTCCAACAACCGCATCTGTCGCATCTATTTCAAACCATTTTGATTGAATATCAGCTTTTTTAACAAATTTTGTCATGATGTGCGGGATTAATACTTACAAAAACGTTTATTGTCAATTTATTAGAAGGCAAAAAAGTCTATTATAATCGATATTTTATGCTAGTTTCCGAGTTTCAAAGTCTAATTAAAAAATATAGGAGAATAAATGAGTGATAAGAAAAAAGGTGCCGAGCCTAAAACATATAAATTTGATACTTTAAGCTTACATGCTGGATATCAGCCGCATAAAAATGCTGGTTCAAGACAGGTGCCAATCTATCAAACTACCTCATATTTATTTGATGATGTCGATCATGCTGCTGCTCTTTTTAACTTAGAAAGAGGCGGACACATATACAGTAGAATTTCAAATCCAACAGTTGCAGTTCTTGAGGAAAGGGTTGCTGCGTTAGAGGGTGGTACTGCAGCGCTAGCTACCTCATCTGGCATGAGTGCTATATTTTTAACAATAATGACTTTGTGCCAAGCTGGAGATCATTTAGTAGTATCATCTCAATTATATGGGGGTACTGTAAATTTATTTAGACTTACTCTTCCTAAATTTGGAATCAAATGCACGTTTGTAAAACCAAGAGATACAGAAGGATTTAAAAAAGCTATTCAGGAAAATACCAAAGGTATATTTGGCGAGTTAGTTGGTAATCCAGGTAATGAATTAATGAATATGCCTGAGATTGCTAAAATTGCTCATGAAGCTGGAATACCTTTAATGGTTGATGCTACTTATCAAACACCTTACTTATGTAAGCCAATTGAACATGGAGCTGATATAGTAGTTCATTCATTAACTAAATGGATGGCTGGACATGGATCATCTATGGCAGGTATCTTAGTAGAAGGTGGTAACTTCGATTGGATGCAAAACGATAAATTTCCAACTATGACAACTCCATACGAAGGATATCACGGACTTTCATTTGCTGAAGAATTTGGACCTACTGCATTTACAATGAAAGCTAGAGCAGAAGGTATGAGAGATTTTGGACCATGTCTAAGTCCTCAAAATGCTTGGAATGTTTTACAAGGAATTGAAACTTTATCTGTAAGAATGCAAAAACACTGTTCTAATGCAGAAAAAATGGTTGAATATTTATCTAGTCATGAAAGTGTAGCGTGGGTTTCTCATCCAAGCGTTCCTGATCATCCAGATCATGAATTAGCAAAAAAATTATTACCAAATGGAAGAGGTTCAATGATAGCCTTTGGTATTAAAGGTGGAAAAGAAGCTGGTGAAGCATTTATTAACAATGTAAAACTTGCTTCACATTTAGCAAATGTAGGAGATACAAGAACTCTAGTAATACATCCTGCGTCAGCAACACATTCACAAATGGATGAAGCTACTTTAAAATTTGCTGGCTTATCTCATGATATGATTAGATTATCTGTAGGTATTGAGGATATAGATGATATTAAAAATGACTTTGAAGCAGGATTTAGAGCCGCAAGAAAACCAAGATTAGTTTCAAATCAATGAAATTTGAGGTAAATGGCTCAGAGGTTTTTGCCTCTACTGGCGGAAGACCTTTTGACAAAAATAAACCTTTAATAATTTTTGTCCATGGTAGTGGTTTAACACATATGACATGGGTTTTGCAAACAAGGTATTTTGCTTTTCATGGATACAGTGTTTTAGCTTTAGATATGCCTGGTCATGGATTGTCTGGTGGAAAAAGTTTAAAATCAATTGAGGAGATGGCAGATTGGGTAAGTCATGTTGTAGATGCAGTTGGTTACAAAGAGGCATCTTTAGTAGGTCATTCACAGGGATGTTTAGTTACAATGGAATGTGCTTCAAGATATCCTGAAAAGATTAAAACATTAAGTTTAATGGGTGGTGCTGGAGCAATACCAATGAATCCAGAATTATTGTCACTTGCTGAAAACAATAACCCAAAAGCAGTTGATTTAATGATGGATTGGGCTCATGGACCAGCCGGACACTTTGGTGGTCATCCTGTACCTGGACTGTATCATATTAATACAGGTGGTATGTTAGCAAAATCTAGAACAATTAAAAACACACTTGGAGTAGATTTTAGAGCATGTGATAATTATAAAAATGGTTTCGAAGCTGCAAAAAAAATTAAAATACCTACCCTATCTATTCTTGCGACAGGAGACAAAATGTGTCCTGTTAAAGAAGGAAAAAAATTAGCCGACTTAATAGATAACAGTCGAGTCGAAATTATAGATAATTGCGGCCATATGATGCTTCTTGAGGAGGCAGACAGAGTATTGAAGGTGCTAAAACAATTCATATTAGAATATTATCCTGCAAAAAAATTAAATTAATGAAAAAAAATTTTAGATTTTTTGACAATAGACAAAAATATCTGTTATTTGTAACTACCACTAATGAAAAAAATAAAATTTCAGACGCACTTAAACCAATAGTTAAAAATCTAAAACCAAAATTTCCTGCCCTAAAAATATTTGATGCGGGCATGGGAGACGGATCATTGTTGATGAATGTAATGAGACAGTGTCATCAAAAAATGCCTAACGTTCCTCTTTTAGTAAATACAAAAGAAATTAGTATGGAGGATGTGAGATTAGGACTTGAAAAACTTCCAGATAGATTTGTTGAACATAAAAATACAGTCTTTGTAATATCAAATTTAAACTACGTTGAGTCTACATCTCTTAAATCAAATGATGTAAAGAAACAAAAAAAAATGAACTGGAAAATTGTAAAATTAAAAGGTAATTCATCTTTAGATTTCAATATACAGTTAAGAAAACTAAATCAGGAATTTTTAAGTAAAAAATGGCAAATTGAAAGAAATCTAAAAACAGGAAACCCTACATACAAAGAACCATCTGTAATCGTAATTTATAGAAAAGATCAAGAATTTTCTTTGAAAAATGTTATCCCAAAAAAAAATGATGGAAAAACATATTATGATTTTATTATTGCCTCACAACCTTATAGATCTAGAATTTCAGCTGAAAAAAAAGTAAAATATGTAATCGATCCAATGATAAAATCTCTTGATAAAAATGGTAAATTAGTTGTTGTACATGCGTGTGGTGGAGATCCAGGAAACCAGATAGTTAAAAAAATATGGCCTAAAGAAAAACCATTTCCATCTCTTCACAATTCCATTGTAAAATATATTAAAGATAATACTGATAAAGAATTTCTAAGAGGCCTAAAATTTCACAAAAAACAAAAAATTAAATACATTTTAAGAGCTTTACCAAATGAAATATCTGGAGGGATTGCAACTTCGCTTATATTTTCAGCATGGAATGCAGCAGTTTACGTTAATCAAATATCAGATGAGCAAATTATGAGAGCAGAAAGACAAAAAAATTATCAAAAAATCGTACAACAAGTTGTAAACAAACATAAAGGTATATATTTTAATAACGAGTTATTTGTTATAGAAAAAAAATAAATTAGAGTTTTTCTATTGTTGATTGAATCTCCAAAAAAAATTTTAAATTTTTTCCTAAAATTAGTTAATTTTAAGGTTTCCCAAATACAACGACAAAAATTACCTTGATTATAAATTCTCATTAAAGTTTAATGGTTAAATTAAGGGGGAAATTATGACTAAATCAACAAATCCAGAAACAATTGCATTACATGGTGGCGATTACAGAAAAGATCCAGCAACTACTGCAGTAGCAGTACCAGTTTATAGAACAACATCTTATCAATTTAATGATACAGATCACGCTGCGAATTTATTTGCACTAAAAGAATTTGGAAACATTTATACAAGAATAATGAATCCAACAAATGATGTTTTAGAAAAAAGAGTTGCGGCTCTTGAGGGTGGACTAGCGGCTGTTACTGTTGGTTCAGGACAAGCAGCATCAACATTTGCAATAATGAACGTATGTCAATCAGGTGATAATTTTATAAGTTCCACAGATTTATACGGAGGTACAGTTAATTTGTTCACACATACTTTGAAAAAATTAGGTATTGAATGTAGATATGCTGATCCATCTGATCCAAGCAATTTTGAAAAATTAATAGATGAAAGAACAAGATGTTTCTATGCAGAAACTTTGCCCAATCCATACTTAAGAGTATTTCCAATTAAAGAAGTCTCTGACATTGGAAGAAAGCACAATATTCCTTTAATTATGGATAATACTGCAGCGCCAGTTATTTGTAAGCCATTAGAACATGGAGCTGCTGTAGTAGTTCATTCACTAACTAAGTTTATTGGTGGTCATGGTACAGTAATAGGAGGATGTCTTGTTGATGGAGGTAATTTTGACTGGACAAAGGATCCTAAAAGACAACCATTATTTAATGAACCCGATGCAAGTTATGGAGGGGCTCAATGGGGTGTTGTAGTTCCACAGTTGACTGGAGCAAATGTATCATACGCAGTAAGAGCACGTGTTGTTCTCTTAAGAGATCTTGGAGCGCCATTAGCACCTGATAATGCCTGGGGAATAATTCAAGGTTTAGAAACTGTTCCGTTAAGGATGAAACAACATTGTTCAAATGCTCAGAAGGTTGTTGATTTTTTAACAAAACATAAAAGTGTTGAAAGAGTTATTTACCCTACTCTTCATAAAGGTGAAATTGCCGAGAGATCCAAGAAGTACTTAAAAGGAGGCAATGGAGCATTAGTTGGTATTGAAGTAAAAGGTGGAGTTGAGGCCGGTAAAAAATTCATCGAAGCTCTTAAAATGTTTTACCATGTAGCAAATATAGGTGATGCAAGAAGTTTAGCAATTCATCCCGCAACAACTACACATAGTCAATTAACAGAGGAAGAATTACTAGCAGCAGGAGTAACACCTGGCTATGTTAGACTTTCAATAGGTATTGAACATCCTGATGATATTATCGCTGATTTGGATCAAGCATTAGGTGCCTCGGGCAAACCTAGTTTGAAGGCTGTAAGTTAGATTTTGTATTTATAAAATAAAAATATATACAAGCACTTACTAAAAAAATTGAACTTATTTGGTGTACAGATGCAATATATATCTGTGCACCATATATAACTGTCATAATTCCTAGAATAATCTGAAAAATAAGTAAAATACCTAATACATTTACCGATTTATATAAACCAAACATATTTGCTTTATAAATTTTATAAACAATAAATAAATAAAAAATTACTATAATGTAAGCTAAGTTTCTGTGAATAAATTGGACTAATGATGGATCGTTAAATGCAGATAACTTAAATAAATTGATTATATTATTATCATCTGGAAAATATGAATCACCCATTAAAGGCCAAGAATTATAAATTTTACCTGCGTCCATCCCTGATACAAATGCACCAATTATTATTTGAGTAAAAATTAAAATAATAAATAAAAGAGGAATTATGGGATTTAATTTATTTAATGAACTTTGAATATTTATTAATTTTAAATAATTCCATAAAATTAATGATAAAATTAAAAAAGCAACCAATAAATGGACAGACAACCTGTAATGACTTACGTCCACTCTATCGACTAAACCACTGCTTACCATATACCATCCAATAAAACCCTGAAAGCATATTAATAAGAATATCAAATAATAATGGAGTAAATTTATTAATTTGATTTTAAAAGAAAAATATATCAAAGGAAGTAAAAAACATAACCCAATCAATCTTCCAAAAAATCTGTGAAACCATTCCCACCAAAATATTACCTTGAACTCACTGAGAGACATGCTGAAGTTCTGTAATTGAAATTCAGGAATTTTTTTATAAGCCTCAAAGTATTCAATCCAAGTACTCTTACTCAATGGAGGAAAGAAACCTTTGAAAAATTCCCACTCAGTTATAGATAAACCAGAATCTGTTAATCTAGTTAGGCCACCAATAATTATCATTATAGAAACTAAAAAAAACATTACTAATAACCATTGAGCAATATATGGTCTGTATTTAGTATTAATTTCTATGTACATACTTATTTAAATATAATATTTATATAGAATTCCAATTGTTCAAATGTCGCCAGAAAATCGAAAAAAATTAAATGCACTTAGAAAAAGGCTAGATATCTTAGATAATAAGTTATTAAGTCTAATAAGTATAAGAAGCAATATAGTCAAAGATGTCCTTAAGCTTAAAAATCATAAAAGTGAAATAGTTGATAAAAAAAGGATTTCAAAAATACTTAATAATATAAAAAAAAAATCATTAAAAAATAAAATCGATCCTAAGATAACCAATCGGATATGGAAAAATATGATATTCGCATATATTGATTATGAGAGAAGAAATTTTAAAAAAAAATGATTATTTACTATGTGGTGGAAGTTTTTTTTCAACAAAAACTTCATGTTTTCTAGTAGCTGGATTATATTTCTTTGCCTTTAGTTTAACTTTTGCTTTTTCACCGCCAGCAGGTTTTTTTACATAATAGAAAAATGGACTATCTGGTTTAGCTTCTGGAACAAGTCTAACTTTTACGTGTGTTTTTTTAGCCATTCTATTTTTTTATATCTTTTATTAGTTTAGAAATTTTGTTTAGTTTAGTTTTTAAAATATTTTTTGTGTTTATAGATATATTAACTGCTTCGTCAAGATCTGTTTCACCATTATCTAGTTGCTTTTTAACTCCTTCAATGGTCATGCCCTTGTCTTTTAATAAAAATTTTATATTTTTAATTATTTCTATAGTTTTAACATCATAGTATCTTCTGTTGCCTGCTAAAATTTTTGGTTTTATTTGTTTAAATTCTTTTTCCCAATATCTTAGTGTATGTGTTGATAATGATCCATTTTTTGAATTAACTAAATTCAGAATTTCAGCTACTTCACTAATTGTTTTATATGCATCCAAGGTTTTTTTAGTCATTATTTATGTAATTTTTAAATTCTTTTGAAGGTTTAAATAAAACAACTTTTCGTGATGAAATTATTTCAGATTTTTTTGTTTTTGGATTTCTCCCAATACGTTCATTTTTATTTCTTAATGAAAACGTACCAAATTTTGCAATCTTTACTTTTTTGTTAGAAATAAGATTTTTTAATATTATTTGAAAAACATCCTCAAGTAAATTTTCTGAAATTTTTTTTGAAAACCCAATTTGCATGTAAATTGAATTAACAATTTGTTTTTTTGTAAGGTTGATTCTCATTGATTAATTTATATTTTCTTTAATTTTATCAATCAATCTTCCTTTTATAACTTTTTCACCAACTTTTAGAGAATTTGCAAATCCAATTGCATCTGTTGAACCATGGCTTTTTATTACAGGCTTATTCAATCCAAGTAAAATTGCACCATTATATAATCTGGGATCTAGTTTATTTTTGAATTTGTTTAAATTTTTTAAATTTAATAAAGATGAAAATTTTCCAATGAAATTTGAGGTCATAGATTTTTTAAGTTCAGACGTTATAAAATTCGCTGTACCTTCTGCTGTTTTCAAGGCAACATTACCTGTAAAACCATCTGTTACTATTACGTTTACATCTCCATCCATAATATGATTTCCTTCAATATAACCACAAAATTCAAATAAATTATTTTTTTTATCATTCAAAGCTTGGTATGTATTTTTAATAATTGTATTTCCTTTTAGTTCTTCTGAGCCAATATTAAGTAATGCAACTTTCGAGATTTCATTTTCAAATAATGATTTATGTAAAGCTGAACCCATTACACTAAAATCAATTAAATTTTTTTCGTTACATTCTATGTTTGCACCTAAATCTAGAACCACATTCATTCCATTTTTATTTGGCCATAAAGCTGATAATGCAGGTTTGTCAATGTTTGTTATCATTTCAAGATTAAGTTTTGCAATAACAAAAAGTGCTCCAGTGTTACCAGCTGAAACTACACAATCAGACTCTCCTTTTTTTAAACTTTCCATTGCGAGCCAAAGACTTGTATCTTTTCCTTTCTTAGCTGCGCCTAAAGCTGTATCTGTATCCTCTATAATTTTCTCTGTATGAATTATTTTGTATTTATCCGAGTTTATTTTATATTTTTTAATAAGTGGGTTTATTAATTTTTCATTTCCAAAGATTAAATAAAATGAATTGTCTGAGTTTTTAAGGTGATGTGAAATACCTTCTATGGTTTTATCGGGTGAATTTTCACCACCCATTGCATCGATAGCAATGGTAATATGATCTGTCATAAAAAACTATTCTTTAGGATCTAAAACTTGTCTTCCTTTATAAAATCCAGTTTTTAAGTCTAAGTGGTGAGATAATCTGTACTCACCAGATTTTTTATCTTCAATTATATTCTTAGATGAAACTTTTATATGAGATCTTCTCATTCCAGCTCTAGATTTCGTCGTTTTACGTTTAGGTACAGCCATATTTAAAAATTATGGTTTATTATATCTTTTGTAAAGTTATTTAAAGTATTATTTGAAAGGTATTCGTTATATTTTTTATAATAATTCGCATAAAACTTAATATTTTTATCTAAATTGAATATTTTTCTGAAAAAATTTGCAATATTTTCGTCTACTGACATATCGGTGACTTCAATTTTATCAAGTATTGCATAAAATATATTTACATAATCTTTCATTTTTTTATTAACAGATACATCGCCATAACCGATTTCTCTAATAGAAAGTTCAATTTGTCTCACAAAAAAATCAAATAATTCTTGTGATTTTTTTTTATTAATTTCTGATTTAAATTTTTTTAAGAATAATGCAAAGTGAAACATGAGAAACAATAGTCGATCAGAGAATTCGTCATTTCTCTCAAGGTTTAAGTATAGATTTTTATTTCTAGTTAATTTAATTAAATTGTTGTAAATATTTAAATATTCAGAATTCATATGCGTTTATTATTATTATTAATTGTTTTTTTTATCACCGCTTGTTCTTCAAATAAAGTATCAAAAAACCACGGTTTTATTTCTCTAGAGAATAAATCTAAAAAAATAGTAATTAATAAATCAAATAAAAATGACATAATTGAATTAATTGGAGACCCCTCATCAATTAGTAAATTCAATACAAATAAATGGTTTTATATAGAAAGAAAACAAACAAACCAGTCATTGTTTAAACTAGGTATAAAAAAAATTAGTAAAAATAATATTTTAGTTATTGAATTTAACAACAAAGGTTTAGTAAAAAACAAGAAATTGGTTAATCTCAATGATATGAACGATTTAAAATACGTAAAAAAAATTACTACAAAACAATTTGAACAAGATAATACTATATATAATATATTCTCAAGTTTGCGGGAGAAAATTAATGCTCCCGCAAGAAATAGAACTAATAAAGACTAATGACCACCAGCGATAACTGCTAGTAGCAATAGAGCAACAATATTTGTAATTTTAATCATTGGATTTACAGCTGGTCCAGCAGTATCTTTGTATGGGTCTCCAACTGTATCACCTGTGACTGCGGCTTTATGGGCTTCAGATCCTTTTCCTCCAAATTTACCATCTTCAATATACTTCTTGGCATTGTCCCAAGCTCCGCCTCCAGCTGTCATAGAAACAGCAACAAATAATCCGGTTATAATTACACCAAGTAACATCGCTCCAACCGAAGATAGAGCAGCAACCTGACCACCTATTGGTAAAATTATAATGTATAGCACAATTGGAGATAAAACTGGTAACAACGAAGGTATAACCATTTCTTTAATTGCAGCTTTGGTTAATAAATCTACAAGTTTACCGTAGTCTGGTTTTGCTTTACGTTTCATTATTCCGGGGATTTTTTTAAATTGTCTTCTAACTTCAATGACAACAGCACCACCTGCTCTACCAACTGCTTGCATTCCCATTGAACCAAATAAATATGGAAGCATTCCACCAATTAATAAACCAACAACTACAAATGGATTTGATAAATCAAAAGAGACAACTATTCCCTCTAGTTTTGAACCAGCTTCTTTTGAAAAATACTTAATATCCTCTGTGTATGCAGCAAACAAAACCAAAGCACCCAAACCAGCTGATCCTATAGCATAACCTTTTGTAACAGCTTTTGTTGTGTTTCCTACTGCATCTAACGCATCAGTGGTTTTTCTTACATTCTTAGGAAGATTTGACATTTCAGCAATCCCACCAGCGTTATCTGTTACTGGACCATAAGCATCAAGAGCTACGACCATACCTGCTAGAGCAAGCATTGTTGTAACAGCAATTGCAATTCCAAATAAACCTGCAATCGCATTTGTTATCAGTATTCCAGCAACAATTATTAATGCTGGTATAGCTGTTGCTTCCATAGAAATAGCTAACCCCTGAATAACATTTGTACCATGACCAGTTGTTGAAGATGCAGCCACAGTTTTAACGGGACGATAATCTGTACCTGTGTAATATTCAGTAATCCATATGAGTAATCCGGTTATAATTAGACCAACTACACCACAATAATATAGGCTCATTCCTGTAAATGTAGTATCGCCAAAGCTATAACTGGCATCTAAACCAATCACATAATCTGTAACAGGATATAATATTACTAAAGATAAAATTGCTGTTGCTATAAAACCTTTATATAAAGCATTCATAACATTTTTTGAATTTCCTAATTTAACAAAAAATGTTCCAATAATTGAAGTAATTATACATGCTCCACCAATTGTTAGAGGGTAAATCATCATGCTAATATCTGATTGAAAAAAAATAGATGACAAAACCATTGTAGCTACAATTGTGACAGCATAAGTTTCAAATAAATCAGCAGCCATCCCAGCACAATCACCAACATTATCTCCGACATTATCCGCAATTACTGCTGGATTTCTTGGATCATCTTCAGGAATACCTGCTTCAACTTTTCCAACTAAATCGGCTCCAACATCAGCTCCTTTTGTAAAAATTCCACCACCTAATCTTGCAAAGATAGAAATTAATGAAGCACCAAATCCTAAAGCAACTAAAGCATTAACGATTTCTCTTTCATCAACACCTGATTTTAGGAGTATGTAATAATAAACTGCAATCGATAATAATGCTAAACCAGCAACCAACATTCCAGTTATTGCTCCAGACTTAAATGCAACTGACAAACCTTCTGCTAAACCTTTTCTTGATGCCTCTGCTGTTCTCACGTTAGCTTGTACTGATACAAGCATACCTACGTATCCTGCTATTCCAGATAAAGTTGCACCAATTAAATAACCAATACCCACTAATATTGAAAATGCGAAACTAATTATTACTAAAACAACTACTCCAACTATAGCTATAGTTTTATATTGTCTATTTAAATATGCTTTTGCACCAATTTGTATAGCAGAAGCAATTTCTTGCATTTTGTTATTACCTGCACTTGATTTTAAAATATTTGAACCAGTTACAAATCCATAGACTATAGAGAGTAAACCAGCAAAAATTGTATACAGTAATATTGTTTCGATAGATGAGTTCATAATTTCCTTAAAATTTTTTTGATTTGTTTTTTAAAATGCGGACATTACAAAAATAAAGCTAAAAGGCAATATTTAACTTATTTAAAGTTATGCAAATAACCTTTATTTTTAATACTTTTTAGATAATTTCCATTAGTATTTATAATTTGATTGGGCTTATTCGTAATACTACCTATTTTTGTAATTTTAATATTGATTCTTTTAGATAATTTTTTTATTTGCTCAACTTTTTTTAACGGAGATGTGAAAAGTACTTGGTAATCATCACCATTAGAAACAAAATTTTTCTTTTGAAAATTATTTAACTGTATTAATTTTTGAAGATTTTTAGATATTGGAATATCTTTAATTGATAAAATATATCCTAAATTTTGATTATTAATCATTCTTTCAAGATCTAAGATAAGGCCATCAGATATATCAATGGATGAAGATGCAATTGAAGGCATATATTTGTGTATTTTGAAAGCAATATCAGGGATATAATATTTCTTTATAAAATAATTTTCTAAACTTTTAGTAGATTTAATATTCTTATTTAAAATTTTTAATCCAGCATAGGCATCACCTATATTACCAGTAACAAAAATCGCATCACCAATATTTGAATTATTTCTTTTTACAATTTTTGTTGCAAAACCAATTACTGTAACAGTAAATGATGTGATCCTAGAATATGTTGTATCTCCACCGCTAAGGAGTAATTTATATTTTTTTAATTCTTCTTTTAAAGATTTAACAATTAATAAAAAGTTTGAGTGATTAAATAACTTATTATTTATAGAAGCTGATAAAAAAATGTATTTAGGTTTAACACCTTTACAAATTAAATCGGATATAGAAGAACGTATAATTTTTTTTATAATTAAATCTGGTTTTTTTATATTTATAAAGTGAATTTTTTCATTATATGTGTCTGTCGATACTACAAGACGTTTCTTTTTATCAAAAAAAACATCATCATTTAGTTTAAGAGAACTAGGGTTATTGGCTGCTAAATATTTTAAATACTTTGATATTATTTTATCATCATCCATTAGGGGATCGTACTTTTTTAGAAATCTTGTCAAGCATAGCGTTTAGATATTTTGTTTGTGCATCATCTATAAAAAAATTTGAGGCATTTAAGTATTCTTTTATAATAATTTTAGTTGAAGTTCTTGGTTTATATAAGAATTCAAAAATTGCACTTTTTATTATTACTTGGAATACTTTATCTAATCTAATCATATTAAGATCAGTGTTTAAATGATTATTAATCTCATCTGTAATTACTTCATCTCTTTCTAATGTGCCGTTCACAACATCTTTGATAAATTTTTTAAATCTGTGTTTTGGAAAAGCTAATTTTTCCTCTTTATTAAATAATTGACCATATAATTTTTGAATAATTATTACCCTTGGGTTGTTTTTAGGACTAAAAATTATTGACATTTATTTATTGGTTAATACAACTTTTACAGCTTCAGAAGCTTCTAGTCCTTTTTTCCCCCTTGCAATAGCTTGCTTTTTATTGAAACAAGTAATAATGCCATTTCCAATTGGTTTTTTTGAGCTTATGGATAATGTCATTATCGCATCTGTTGCAGATTGAGAAATAAAATCAAAGTGCGGTGTTTGTCCTTTAATTACACAGCCTAAAGCAATGAAACCATCATATTTATTTATATTTCTTGAAATAGTGACAGGTATCTCAAATACTCCAGGAACTTTAAGAGTTTTAATTGAATAATGTTTTTTGTTCAAATTATTTAAAGTACTTTTCAACAAATCATTTGAGATATCTTTATAATAATCTGCGATAATAATTAAGATTTTATTTTTCATTTTATTATTTCTTGTTTTTGTATTCTAATTCCATATCCCTCTAAACCAACAACCTTTTTGGTTGATCTTGTTACTAAAATCATATTTTTTATTTTAAGACTTTTAATTATTTGAGCACCTATACCATAATTTTTAATGAGTTTATCAAACCCTTTTTTATAAAATTCCTTAGATTTATATTGTTTAAGAGTTTGTGAGACAGATTTTAAATTTGGATCTCTTATAAAAACCAGAACACAATTATTATATTTTTTAAAGTAAGATAATGTTTTATTAAATGAATTTGGTAATTTTTGATTAATTAAATAATTTTGAACTACATTGGATGAAATAACCCTAACTCTTGGCGTAGAGTTTGAGTTAATTTTTCCTTTTAATAACGCAAAATGTTCCGAACCATCTAAAACACTTTCAAATATCTTAATAAAATATTTTTGATTTTGTACAACTATACTTGATGTATTTTTTAATTTAATTAACTTTTCTTTTTTTAATCTAAACGAAATCAAATCGTCGATCTTTGCAATTGCAAGTTTATGTTTTTTTGCAAATTTAAATAGATCTTCACCTTTTGCCATAGTCCCATCTTCATTCATAATTTCACATATAACCGCGGCTGGAAGTTTGTTAGAGAGTTTGGCTATATCAACAGATGCCTCAGTATGACCTGCTCTTACAAGAACTCCTCCTTCTCTAGCAATAATTGGAAATACATGCCCGGGAGAAACTATCTCTTTTTTATTAGGATTTTTTTTAGTAGCAACTTTTATTGTTTTGGCACGATCTTTTGCAGATATACCTGTTGTTATTCCTTTTTTTGCTTCAATAGAAACTGTGAAAGCAGTTTTATTTCTTGATTGATTAACAGGGGCCATATAACTAAGTCCCAACTTTTTTGCATGTAAATTGTTTAATGTTAAGCAGATTAATCCTCTTCCATACATAGCCATAAAATTTATTTTTTTGTAATCAACATCTGAAGCAGAGAAAACTAAATCCCCCTCATTCTCTCTATTTTCATCGTCAACCAAAATATACATTCCACCTCTTTTTGAGATAGAAATAATTTTTTCAATATTACTAAATTTATTTTTTTTCATTTAAAAATTTTTTTACATATTTTGACAGAATATCTATCTCAATATTAACTAAATCATTTTTTTTTAAATAATATAAATTAGTTAACTTAAGAGTGTGAGGAATAACCCAAATTTCAAATGAATTTTTTTTAATTTTTGCAATTGTTAAAGAAACACCATTGATTAATATAGAGGCTTTTTGCACTAAAAATTTCTTAAATTTTTTCTCAATTTTAAACTCATAAATTTTTGATTTATCAACTTTTCTAATCGACATTATTTTTGAGACTGTATCGACATGACCTTGGCAAATATGACCAGATATATTTTGTTTGTATTTAAGTGGGAGTTCTAAATTTATAACTGATCCTAATTTGATATTTTTAAACTTAGATTTCATAATAGTTTCATTAGAAAGATAAAATTCCAAGGTTTTTTTTTTGTAAGTAATTAGTGTGAGACAAACTCCATCACAAGCAATAGATATCCCAAGATTTTTATTATTAACTTTAATTGAAGATTTAATAAAAATATTAATACCTTTATCCCTTTTAACTATTTTAGTTATTTTTCCTTGATTAAATATTATTCCATTAAACATATTAATTAAAATAAGTAAGTTTATCTTTATCTATAAAAGTATTAATTTTATTTTTTTTATAATTTGTATTTAAAATTTTTAAAAGTTCTTTTACATAAATCGTATCTTTAATTGGGAT
This sequence comes from uncultured Pelagibacteraceae bacterium, assembly GCA_902601315.1. Taxonomy (GTDB): domain Bacteria; phylum Pseudomonadota; class Alphaproteobacteria; order Pelagibacterales; family Pelagibacteraceae; genus Pelagibacter. The sequence goes on along the minus strand of CACKMS010000010.1, from coordinate 22,108 downwards.
AGATTTATTTGACTTAAAAAGATAAAATTCGTTTACTAGACCATTGTTAATGAAATTTTCTAAAAGAGTTGGGCCAGACTCAATTAATATCTGGTGTAGATTTTTCTTGTGAAGAATACTAAGAATATGTTTCAAGTCAAATTCTTTACCTAAAGTTCTAATATTAAATATTTCCACATTAGTATCTCTTAATTTTTTAATTTTAGATTTATTATTGCATTTAGAAAATATTATTTTTTTCAAATTCTTATTTTTGAATATTTTTGAAGACAATCTAACCTTTAAATCTTTATCAATAATAATAATAGTTGGAGAATTTTTTTCTAAACCATACAGTCTGCAAGTTAATTTAGGATCGTCGTTATTGATAGTTACATAAGATGTTAGCAATGCTTGACACCTATACCTTAAGATATGTGTGATATCCTTTGAATAGATATTAGATATGGAGGTTTTATCTTTGTAGATTCTATCATTTTGTGAAATCGCTAGTTTTCCAATGACATGTGGGAAATTATTTTTTCTAATAAAATCATATTCAGAATATAATTTTTTTGTTTTATTATTTATAAAATTTTTTGTTACATTTATTTTATATTTTTCCAATATATTCTTAGCAGTGTTTTTTGTTCTCATATCTTCGTCTGTATGTGAAAAAAAAACTTTTTTAAATTTATTTTTAATTAAAGTATTTGTACATGGTGGTGTTCTTCCATAGTGGGTACATGGTTCGAGGGACAAATATATAGACGAATTATTTAAATCTTTTAATTTTTTTTTATTAATTGCATTTATTTCCGCATGTGGTCTTCCATTTGTACCAGTTACACCATATGAAATTATATTATTGTTTTTAGTAATAACACAACCTACTGAAGGATTTGTGCCCGTTAAATATTTTTGATTTTCAGCAAGACTAATTGCAAGCTTCATTAATTTTTTGTCAGATAATTTAAAGTTATCTTTTTTTGTAGACATCAATTTTATCTACAAATTGAACAAAATCTTTTTCTTCTCTAAAATTTCTATAAACAGATGCAAATCTTACATAAGCAACTGGATCTAAATCTTTTAATCCTTCCATGACCATAGTCCCAATTGTATTAGAAGATATTTCACTCTGACCTAGTTCTTCAAGGGATCTCGTTATTTTAGAAATGAATTTTTCAGCAGTTTCTGTATCAATTGGTCTTTTCTTTAAAGCTACATAAATAGATTTAGATAATTTTTCTCTATCAAAGGAAGATTTTCTTCCATTTTTTTTAACTACAGTTAACTCTCTAAATTGAATTCTTTCGAAAGTAGTGAACCTTTTACCACATACACATAATCTACGTCGTCTTATGGCTGTGCCATCTTCTGTAGGTCGTGAATCTACTACTGAGGTGTCCCCTCTTTGTCTGCATGGGCATATCATGTTTTAATTATCCTAAATGTTTATATATAGGAAAATTCGAACATAAATCTACAACTTCTTTTCTAACCTTTTCTTCAATTTTTGAATTATCATTTGGATTATCTGATAAACCTTTAATAACTTTTGTTATTAACTCGCCTACTAATTTAAATTCATTTAATCCAAATCCTCTTGTTGTTGCTGCTTGTGAACCTAATCTTATACCAGATGTAACCATTGGACTTTCCGTATCAAAAGGTATTCCATTTTTATTACAAGTGATATTTGCTCGAGATAAACTTTCAGCTGCAAGATTACCTTTCACATTAAATGGTCTAAGATCAACTAACATCAAGTGTGTATCAGTCCCACCTGAATAAATTTTAAAACCGTTATTCTTTAAGGTTTCGGCTAAAATTTTAGCATTTGCTAAAACTTCTTTTATATAATCTTGGAACTCTGGTTTTAGAGCCTCTTTAAATCCTACGGCTTTAGCAGCAATAATATGCATTAATGGACCACCCTGGTAACCTGGGAAAACGGCAGTATTGAATTTTTTTGCAAGATCCTCATGATTAGTTAAAATTATACCACCCCTTGCACTTCTAAATACCTTATGCGTAGTTGATGTAACTACATGAGCATGGTCAACTGGATTTGGATAACCTTTACCAGCAACCAAACCTGAAAAATGTGCCATATCAACCATGAAATAAGCACCAATTTTATCAGCTATTTCTCTAAATCTTTTAAAGTCAATTACTCGTGAATAAGCACTACCACCAGCAATAATTAATTTAGGTTTATGTTCTAAAGCTAATTTCTCAACATTATCATAATCAATCAACTCAGATTGTTTATCAACATCATATCCAATTGCATTAAACCATTTTCCCGACATAGATATTTTTAATCCATGTGTAATATGTCCACCAGAATTTAAACTCATTCCCATAAACGTATCGCCTGGTTTTAGTAAAGCTAAAAATACAGCACCATTAGCTTGAGCTCCAGAGTGAGGTTGTGCATTTGCAAATTTACAATTGAAAAGTTTTTTTAATCGTTCTATTGCCAATTCCTCAGCTACATCTACATGCTCACAACCATTATAGTATCTTTTTCCTGGATAACCTTCAGCATATTTGTTTGTTAAAACAGAACCTTGTGCTTCAAGTACTGCTTGTGAAACTATATTCTCGGATGCAATTAATTCAATATGATTTTGTTGTCTTATCAATTCATCATTAATTGCTTTATAAATATCTGGATCGCTATGTTCTAAACTTTTTTCAAAAAAATCTTGGTATTGATTATTTATATATTTGCTTTCACTAGACATATTAAATCCTTTTAACTCTTTTTAAGTGTCTTCCCCCTTCAAAATGAGTTTTTAAAAAGGTGTTAACACATTTCATTGCTAAACTTTTATTAGTTAGTCTTTCACCTAATGTAATAACATTTGCATCATTATGCAATCTTGATAATTTCGCATTTTTAATGGAATAACATAATGCAGCTCTTATCTTCTTATGTCTATTTGCAGCCATAGACATTCCTAATCCTGAACCACAAACCAATATACCTACATTAGATTTTTTTTTTGATACCATCTTGCTCAACTTATGTGCATATATGGGATAATTTACTGAAACAGATTTCTTGTTAGTTCCTAAATCCATAATATCGAATTTCATTTTAAGTTTTCCAAAAATGTAGTTTTTAAGGGAATAACCTGCATGATCTGAAGCAATATAAATTTTTTTCAAACTAATTAAATTTGTAATCTAAAACGCATGCAACTAGGTGAACTCTGTTTTCTTCACCTCCATTAAACGCATTATGATACTTTGTGTTGTTTGTAATCCAGACAGAACCATCTGCAGGCATGTGTTGAGCAACTTTATCAACAACCATAATTGCACCAGGATTAGTATATATTGGTATATGCAGTCTTGGCTCAGGGTCTCTATGCCAACTTAAAGTTGATCGTGGTTCTTTTAACAATAATCTCATTCTCCCAAGTTTGTATCTTTTGGTTAATACATCGTAAACTTCCTTAAAATAAGTATGTTCAAAATCTTTTACAAATTCAGTATATTTTTCCTCTTCTATTGCAACATCACGGCTAACTTCTTTCCCAGTTGAATCCGGTTTTGTCCAGTATACTCCTCTAACCTTGCTTCCTTTAATTGAGTCAGGGTCGCCTGGTATTTGGTTTAATGATATACCAGCAAAGTGAGGAATTCCTAAACTTGTGTCAAAGCCCTTCATGTTCAAAACTTCATCGCAAGCAGCTTGTAGTTTTTCAATGTCAAAACTTACGTCTTGTAAGTGAAAATCACTATTAGAATTACTTTTTTTTACTTCTTTAAGATAAGATACGTTGCTCATGCGCTAAATAAATACTTTATTATTTTATATATAACATATAACTTTTGTCGCATCATACATATAATTAATAATGATTATCACAGGAAAATATCCGAATTTAAGGATGAGAAGATCAAGAAAAAATAGTTGGTCACGTAGGCTTGTACAGGAAAATAGTCTTTCTTATAACGATCTGATTCTTCCAATTTTTTTAACAGATGGTTCTAACAAAAAAATTCCTATTAAATCTATGCCTAACATTTATAGATATTCAATAGATAAGCTTTCAAAGATAATAGACAAATCAATTAAAAAAAAAATTCCTATGATTGCACTTTTTCCTCAAACCAAAATTAAGTTAAAAGATCCATTAGGTTCTGAGGCATTAAACGAAAATAATTTAGTATGTAAGGCTATTAGATACATTAAAAAAAGATATAAAAATGAAATTGGTATAATGTGTGATGTTGCTCTTGACCCATATACTTCTCACGGTCACGACGGATTGTTAAAAAATAATAGAATTGTTAATGATGAAACAATAAATATTTTAGTTAAGCAATCTTTGTTACAGGCATCAATGGGCTGTGATGTAATAGCACCATCAGATATGATGGATGGAAGAATTGGAAAAATAAGAAAAGAGTTAGATAAAAACAAATTTGAAGATGTTCAGATAATTTCTTATGCGGTAAAATATGCATCGAGTTTCTATGGCCCATTTAGAGATGCTGTAGGATCAAAAAGTGCTTTAAGAGGAGATAAGAAAACTTATCAAATGGACTTTAAAAATACTAATGAAGCATTAAGAGAAGTTTCAATCGATATTAAAGAAGGTGCAGATATGGTAATGGTAAAACCAGGTTTACCTTATCTAGATATAATTAAAAACGTTAAAGAACATTTTAAAATTCCAGTTTTAGCTTATCAGGTTTCAGGAGAGTACAGCCTTATAGCTAATGGTATTAAACAAGGAATAATAGACGATAATGTGATTTATGAAACTCTTATGGCATTTAAAAGAGCTGGATCAAACGCTATAATTTCATATTTTGCTGATCAAATAAACTTAGATTTTTAATAGATGCATATAGGTTAGATCTTGAACTAGGATAGTTTATGCCAATTGTTTTTAGTATAGTTTTTTCTAAATAATCACCTACAATTTTAAAGCCGATCAATAACTCATTATAGTTATCAATTTCAAAATTTTTATTGATTAGGAAGTTTGGAACATTTTTTTTTGTAGATTTTACAAAATATTTTTTGTTACCATTAGTTCCAATTTCTTCACTCACATAATCTTTAAATTCAATATCATAACCAACACATTTGTAAAAACTAAGCTCCCAAAAAATAAATTCTAAAAGCCATTTGTTATGATTTAATATATTTTTTAAATTGTCAGTAAGATAAAAAACATTTTCATTTTGTTGATCCTCAACAGTTAATAATTTAATTAAACTCATTGCATAGGAAATACATAATAATTTATTTTTATCGTCCATAAATAATGGTGTGACTACTTGGTCAATCTCTAATTTAAAGTAGCCAACCTTCGAGTCATTCTTAGAATTAAAGTTCAAATGAAATTTATTACCTATTAATAAGTAGTTTTTAATTTTCTTTGATGTGGATCCATAAATTACACCAGTAACTTTTCCATGATTTTTGGTATAAAATTCTGCTATAGAGTTATTTTCACTATACTTATTTTTAGAGAGTAAAAAACCTGTATCCTGCCAATTCATTTTTTATTAAGTGATTTTAGTAATTCATTTGCAGCAGATTGCTCTGCTTTTTGTTTAGAAGATCCAGTAGAAAAAATATAATTTGTGTTACTAATTTTTACTCCAACTTTAAAAGTTGGTTTATGTCTAGGGCCTGTGTTCGATATTAGTTTGTAACTAGGAAGAGTTTTGAATTTTTTAAGTGAATATTCTTGTAATTTGGTTTTTGCGTCTACAACATTATCAAAAGAAGATTTCAAATGAGTACTCCAATTGTTTAGTATAAATTTTTTTGCTTGATCCAAATTTGAATCTAAAAAAATTGCACCTATCAATGCCTCACAACAATCTGAAATTATTTTATTTTCAATTTGTTTCCTGCTTTTATCCTTTCCAATATTTATAAAATTATCTATTTTCAATTTTTTACCAATTTCTAGACACATATTTTTATTTACTAAAGATGCAAATTTTTTATCAAGACTACCAACTTTTTCATTTGGATATAATTCAAGTAATTTTTTTGAAATTACTATTCCTAAAACTCTATCACCAAGAAATTCTAGTCTCTCGTAATTATTTTCAGAGTCTGAACTTTTATGTGTCAATGCAGTTATTAAAAAAAACTTATTTTTAAATACATAATTTATTCTATTCTCTAAATTTTTTAATTTGCTTTTCACTAATTAATTTTTTTAAATAATCTGTTGAATCTCATTATTTCGTTCCATTTCCAAATTAAAAAAATACTACCTTTTCTCGGATCAGAAGAAAAAAACAATATTTGTGCTTTACCAACTAAATTATTTTTATGCACATAACCAACTTCAGATAAAAATCGACTATCTTTTGAACAATCTCTATTGTCACCTAAAAAAAAATAATGATCTTTTGGGACTATAAATTTGTCAGAATTTTTAAAGGATATGTCATTTCTATATGATGCAAAATATTTTTTTCCATTTGGTAATTTTTCCTCGTATGTTGAAACACTTATTTCATTGTTTCCACAAAATAAATAATCATTGTTATTCTTTATGGTTTTAACTATTTGATTATTATTTAAATACAGATCTCCATCGATAAACTGCAAAACATCACCTGGTAATCCTATTAATCTTTTAATATAGTCGGTTCTGTTATCAGCAGGCGTTTTAAAGACAACAACATCTCCTCTTTCTGGATTATCACTTAATACACGCCTATTTAATATTGGTGGGCTAAAAGGAAAAGAATGTTTACTATATCCATAAGAAAATTTTGTTACAAATAGTCTGTCTCCCACAAGTAAATTAGGTTCCATAGAAGAAGATGGTATATAAAAAGGTTGTATAAGAATTGACCTAATAAAAACTGCAATTATTAATGCAAAAATAAGAGTTTTAGTATTATCTATTATAAATTTTTTCATTAAGTGTTTTCAAGTATTACGTAAGCAATAGAATGCTTATTTTCGTCTGATAATGAAACATATATTTTTGGTTTATCTAATTTAAATTTTTTTTTAATAAAAGCTTTTACCTTTTTAGAAATATTTATTTTAGGTTTTCCTAATTTATTATTTATTACCTCTATATCTGAAAAATTTATATTATTTCTAAAACCAGTGCCTAAAGCTTTGACGAATGCCTCTTTGGCCGCAAATCTTTTTGCATAATAATTCGTTTTATTTTTTATATTTTTTGAAAATCTTATTTCTTTGTTTGTAAAAACTCTTTTGATAAATTTCTTATCGTCGATTAATTTATTAATTCTTTTATTTTCAACAATATCAACACCATTTCCTATTATATTCATGTTATCTAATTATTTTCTTAAAATTTTTAATTACTTTATTCATTCCAAACAAAACTGACTCCCCAATAATAAAATGACCAATATTAAATTCTTTAATAAATTTGACTTTTTTTAATATTTTTGCTGTTTTATAATCCATGCCATGACCAGCATGTACTTCAATATTAAACTTATTTGCTAATTCTGAACATTTTTTAATTTTTTTGAGTTCATTAAAATAATTTATTTTATTTTTAACTTTTAAAGATAATTTACCAGTGTGTAATTCAACACAGTGTGTGCCGATTTTTTTAGAAAACTTTATATCTTCAATATTTGGATCAATAAACAGACTTGTACGAATTTTAGAATTATTCAATTTTTGAATAATTCTCTTAATTTTTTTAAAATTTTTTTTTAAATTTAATCCACCCTCAGTCGTTATTTCTTGTCGTTTTTCAGGAACAATGCAAACAAAGTTAGGTTTTGATTTGATTGCTATTTTCAACATTTCTTCGTTTGCAGCTATTTCTAAATTAGTTGGTATTTTTTTATTTTTTGTAATTTTTTTCAAATCAACATCATTTATGTGTCTTCTATCCTCCCTCAAATGAATTGTAATTGAATCAGCTCCATATTTTAAGGCTGATACTGCTGCCGAGTATGGATCAGGATGTTTTTCACCTCTTGCATTCCTTAAAGTTGCTACGTGATCAATATTTACACCTAATCTTATACTCATCTCAAAAATCTACTTCCTGGTTTTGTGATAGGAATTTTTTTTAGAAAATTTGGTAAATTTTTTTTACTGAATGTAGGAACATCTAATCTAATCTGAGATATGATTTTTCCTTTTTTAATTTTTAAAGTTTTCTTATTTGATCTATTTATCAAACATGCATAACCTACAACTTTAGCCTTTTTTTTTTTTATAAGCTCAAAACATTCTAAACTCGATTTTCCTGTTGTTATGACATCTTCAATTATCAAAACTTTTGAATTTTTTTTTATATCAAAACCTCTTCGTAATTTGAATTTCCCCTCTACTCTCTCACAAAAAATTGTTTCCTTTTTAAGTATTCTTCCTATTTCAAATCCTATAACAATGCCACCCATGGCAGGTGCAAGTATAAGGTCAAATTTTTTAAAATTTTTTTTAATTTTCTTACTTAATGAATTACAGAAATTTTTGGATAGATGTGGATAGCTTAGAAGTTTTGCGCATTGTACATATTTTGGTGAATGAAGACCCGAAGATAATACAAAATGACCTTCTAAAAGAGCATTAGTTTTTCTTAAAACCGCTAAAGAGTCTTTTAAAGAAAGCATATTTTTTGTTCTTATGTCTTATAATTTTAAAATTGTAATCTTTCTGTTTTAGTTCACTAATAAGTTTTGTAAAGTTTTTCAAATCATGGATAATTAAATTAAATCTAAAATTAATATTTTTTTTTGTCTTCTCCACCATTTCGACACTTGAAATATTAACATTATTAATACCTATCATAGTTGTCACATCACCTAATTTACCTGGCTCATCTTCTAAGGAAATCCACAGTGTAGTATTATATCTTTTCTGTTTTAAAGGTTTTGTGTTTTCTCTATATTGCCAATATCTCCGTATTGCTGCCCTAGCCTTACCTGTTTTAGTACTAGTTAACCAATGCAATGATGGAGAAACTTTTTTAGATGTTATAATTTTAACGACATCTCCATTTCTGAGTACAGATTGCAAAGCTTGCTCATTACCATTTACTTCACATCCTACCGCTGTATCACCAACTTGAGTATGTACAGCATATGCGAAATCAATTGGTGTTGCATTTTTTGGAAGTTTAATAACAGATCCCTTTGGAGTAAAACAAAATACATTTTCTTGGAACATTTGTAGTTTTGTATATTCATAATAATGTTCTGGATTTTCATTTTTATCAATTATCTCCACAAGATCTGCTAACCAATCATACTCTTTCCATGTAAGTGAATTAAATTTTTCTGATGATTTATATTTCCAATGTGATGCTATACCTCTTTGCGCAAATTCGTGCATTTGACTTGTTCTTAATTGTATTTCAATTGGTCTTTGGTTGGGACCTATGATTGCAGTATGAATAGATTTATAGTTATTAATTTTTGGTGATGATATGTAATCTTTAAATTTTCCTGGTATGCAGTTCCATTTACTATGTAAAGCTCCTAAGGTTCTGTAACAGTTTTCAACATCATCAAGTATAATTCTAAAACCAATAATGTCAGTTATTTGCTCTAATGAAGTTCTTTTCTTTTGAATTTTTCTCCATATTGAAAAAGGTGTTTTCTCTCTACTAAATATTTTAAATTTTAAATGATTTTCATTTAATAAATTTTCAAATTCAGACAATACATTATTATAATTAACTAAATTGCTATCTTTGATTTGGTTTAGTCTATCTTTAATTAATTTTCTTGCCTGTGGATTCAAAACCTCAAAAGATAAATCCTCAAGTTCATCTCTTATTCTATTCATACCCATTCTATCTGCTAACGGTGAATAAATCTCCATAGTTTCTTTTGCTATTCTTTGACGTTTTTCAATTTTATCTATTGCTTTTAAAGTTCTCATATTATGTAATCTGTCAGCGAGTTTTACTAATAAAACTCTTATATCTTTAGAAGTGGCTAGAATAAGCTTTCTGAAATTTTCAGCTTTTGAATTTGATATGGCCTGATTTTCAAACTCGGAAATCTTAGTTACACCATCAACAAGATCTGCAACTTCTTTACCAAACTCTTCTTCTATAGTTTTGTAAGTAGCATGAGTATCCTCTATGGTATCATGTAACAAACCAGTTGCTATTGTAGCACTATCAAGTTTTAAATCTGTTAATATATTAGCCACTGCAACTGGATGAATAACGTATGGATCGCCAGAATGTCTTTTTTGGTTTTTATGCGCCTTCAAGGCGAATTCATAAGCTTTTGACAAAGCATCAGGATTTAGAAATTTGTTATAAGATTTAACCTTATTAATGAGATCTTCAGAATTAATCATATTTATATTATATCATTTTTTTAGATTAATTTAATAGTTCTTAGTTCGTCTGTGGGCAAAGAAAATATTAAATCTTTAATATTTCTTTTTAAAATTGGATGAGACCAGTTTTTTGATATCTCAAATAGTGGAAATAAAACAAAATTCCTTAAATGCATTGACTTATGCGGGATTAAAAGGTTTTGATTATTTTTTTCTAAATTATAAACTTTCCCATTAAAATCAATAATATCAATATCACAAACTCTAGGATGATTTTTTCTAGCTTTTTTTCTACCAATCTTTATTTCTATTGATTTGATGATATTAAATAATTTAATAGGATTAAAAGAGGTTTTCACTAATATCACTGAGTTTACGTAAAATGGAAAATTTTTGTTAGGCCAGGACTCAGTTTTATAAAAGCTTGAAGATTTCAAAATTTGAATGTTACTCTCCATGATTAATTGCTGGGTTTTAATTAAATTACCAATTTTATTTCCAAGATTGGAACCTAGTGCTAAATACACATAATTAGCTCGATTTTCTAAAGTACCTTGCTTTTTCACGGTTCCAATCCCTAGTTTTTTTTGTATTTCGTTTATCATGCTGTTTTTTTCCTTTTGCAACAGCAATTTCTAGCTTTGCTTTCCCCTTTTTAAAATACATTTTTGTGGGAACCAATGTAAATCCTTCTTCATTAACTCTACCAATCAATTTATTAATTTCTTTTTTATTTAATAATAATTTTCTCTCAGAATATGGGTTATGATTTGAATAACTAGCTTGTTTATAAATAGGAATATGAGAATTAATTAAATAAATTTCACCATCTTTTTCAACTGCATATGAATCTGCAATATTAACTTTACCATCTCTTATAGATTTTATTTCAGATCCTCTTAATACAATTCCAGTTTCAAAAAGTTCTTTAAAGAAATAATTAAAAGAAGCTTTTCTATTTAATGTTATGATTTTTAAACCACTTAAGGTTTTTTTATTCATTAATTAATTTTGCAATTTTAAGTGCCTTCTCTAGCTCTTTTTTGGTAGTATCCGTAATTTTAACCAGTGGTAATCTTACAGCATCATCACATAAGTTTAGTAGTTTAGCAGCATATTTTACAGGTGATGGATTGCTTTCAATAAAAAGTGACCTGTGAAGAGGTTGTAATGATTTATCAATTTTCTCTGCTTGACTAATTTTATTTTGATCCCCAGAAGTAGATAAAGATTGCATCTCAGAACAAAGTTTAGGAGCGACATTTGCTGTAACAGAAATACATCCAACACCACCTCTTTTATTGTATTCAAAAGCTAAACCATCTTCGCCAGTTAGCTGAATAAATTCCGATCCCATTTTATTTTTGTGTTGATTTACTCTTTCAAGAATTCCAGTTGCATCTTTTACTCCAGCAATGTTTTTAAGTTCAAACATTCTTGCCATTGTATCAACTGAAACATCAATTACAGATCTTCCTGGAATATTATAAACAATTATAGGTATTCCACAGTTATCATTTATGGCTTTGTAATGTTGATATAAACCTTCTTGGGTAGGTTTATTATAATATGGCGTAACTACCAATGCACCATCAGCACCAGCTTTTTCTGCATGCTTTGTAAGATTTATTGCTTCTTCAGTTGAATTAGATCCAGTACCTGCGATTACTGGTATTTTTCCTTTTGCTTCATTTATACAAATTTCGATAACTTTTTCATGTTCTTTATGGCTTAAGGTTGGAGATTCACCTGTTGTACCAGCTGGAACTAGTCCATGTGTGCCATTTTCCAGATGAAAATTGATTAACTTAATATAACTTTCTTCATCTAATTTATTATCTTTGAACGGTGTAACTAAAGCAACATTTGAACCTTTAAACATAATTATTTATATCATAAGTTGTCGTTTATTTTAAAAATGAAGAAAAAATCATTTAAAATCTGTACTACAATTATCTTCTTTTTGTTTACTATTCAATCAGCATTTTGTGAGAATATAATAACTCCTAAGCCAAAACCTAATTTAACAAAGGAAAAAAAAGAAAAAAATGTTTCAGGATTAATCATACCAAAATTTAAACCAGGAACATATGTAACAAAGGATAAATTAGAGCTTTTAAAAAAACTAGATAAAGAAAAAGAAATTGTTGTCAAAAGAATTGATGGAATAATTATTCCAAAAAATAAACCCCTTATTGTCCATAAGAAAAGATTAAGCACTGCTAAAAAGTCCAAATATTACAGTGAAAGAGATCTTAATTACGCAAGACAAGCAGTTGATTTTATGGAGAAAAGTAACTGGAAAGATGCTTTAAAAGTAGCAAAAAAAGCTAGAGCTAAGTCTATATATAATTTTATACAATGGCGACATTTGCTAACACCAGGCAACAGAGCAACATTTTATGATTATAAAAGCTTTATTGAAAGTGTTCAAACATATCCACGTTTAAGTCGTGTTAAATATTTAGCGGAACATAAATTATCTACTAAAAATCAATCACCTAAAGAAATAATTAAGTGGTTTGAAAAACATCCATACACAAGTGGCTTTGGGGAGATGGTTTTAGGAGAAAGCCTAATTAAATCTGGTAACAAGCAAAAAGGAATTCAATTAATAAAAAAAGGATTTATTAGAGCTGATTTAACAAAAAGTGATCTGATTAATTTTAGAAAAAAATTTAAAAAATATTTGACTTCAGAAGATTATGTAAAAAGGGCTGATCATCTTGCTTGGGAAAATAAACACTGGGACCTAAAGAGAATGTTAAGATATTTGCCAAAAGATTACCAACTTTTATACACAGCAAGACAAATACTTATGAGTAATTCATATGGTGTTGATACTGCGATATCTAAAGTACCATCAAAATTAAAAAATGATGCAGGTTTAAATTATGACAGATTAAAATGGAGGGCAAAAAGAGGAAGGCTTGATAGCTCATTAGATATTTTATTTAATATAAAAAATACTAAAGAATATATGGTTAGACCCGATAAATGGTGGGGTGAAAGATCTAAAATCGCAAGAAAATTAATCTATAAAAAAAGATATGAAGAGGCGTATAAAGTAACTAGTAAGAATGCATTGTTTAAAGGACCAGAACTTGCTGAAGCTGAATGGTTAAGTGGATGGATAGCTTTAAGTTTTTTAAACGATCCAATTTTAGCAAAAGATCATTTTATTAAATTTTATAAAAATGTCAGCTACCCAATCAGTCTATCAAGAGGTGCTTATTGGTTAGGAAGAACTTATGAAAAATTAAAAGACAAAGAAAATTCAAAGAAATGGTATGTAATTGGTTCTAAATATCTAACAACATATTATGGTCAATTATCTCACATGAAGGCAAAGCCTAGAGAGAAATTTGAATTATCAGAATTAATGCAAATTGATAAAAATTATGCTGAAAGTTTTTATAGAAATAAAATTGTTGCTACTGTCCATTTATTAGATGAACTTAATAAAGATAAGTATACTAAGCATATTTTAAGGTATTTAGCTAATGATAATATAGATAAAGGTAGTGAAGTGCTTGCTGCAAAGTTAGCAACAGAAATTGGTAGATTTGATTTTGCAATCCAGGTTTCAAAAATTGCTTCATATCAAAAAAGATTTCACAATAAATATAATTATCCAATTATAAGTACTCCAACAAAAGTTGGTGGAAGAAAAATACCAGAGTCGGCTTTAATCCTTTCCATCATTAGACAAGAAAGTGAGTTTGATACAAGCGCAAATAGTAGAGTTGGTGCTCAAGGTTTAATGCAATTAATGCCATACACTGCCAAAACTGTAGCAAAGCAGGCAAAACTTTCATATTCAAAATCAAGATTAACTAAAAGCCCTGAGTACAACATAAATCTTGGTTCATTTTATATAGCTGGATTAATTCTTGAATACGATGGATCCTACCCTTTTTCTATGGCTGCTTACAATGCAGGACCTAAGAGAGTTAAATATTGGAAAAAATTAAATAAGAACCCACAAAAAAAACAAACTGATTATATAGATTGGATTGAATTAATACCTTTTAAAGAGACTAGAAATTATGTCCAAAGAGTATTAGAGAATTATAATGTCTACAGATATGTATTGTCGCAAAAACCAATATATTTAAAAGATTTTTTCAAAAACAACCTATTATATTGATGGCGGAAGGAGAGGGATTCGAACCCTCGGTACACCTTTTCAAGCGTACGGCGGTTTAGCAAACCGCTGGTTTCAACCAGCTCACCCATCCTTCCAGGTACCGATTTGTAAAATAACTAGCACCTTATTCACAATTTTCATAGGACTAATTTTGTTCTAATTGACTCATAAATTCATTTGATGTCTGGATTTTGTATAACAGTAAATAATTACAAGAACATTGATTTATTCATTAAATAATTAATTTTTTAATTTATTCACAAGAATAATTCTCAATTTTTTCTAAGATTTCAGTATCAGTAAAAAATGCAGGTGGATAATTTAAAATATCGACCACACTTGCATTTATTTTTGGGGGATAGATATGTGTTTTCAAGTTTGCATTTTGAATTGGCTTTAATTTAAGGTTGATAGGCTTCCTAAAAACCACCAATGAAATATAATCTATTTGGTCATAGTTATTACTATTTCTTATCAACTTAACTTGAAAATATACATCTTCCTTATTTTTATTAAAGATACTATTAAGGACACTTTTTTTATTTGATTTATAATAATCATTTAAATGTTTTGATGATAGTTTTTTTCCACTTTTATTATTTAAACCAAATAAATCTAAGTAATGAGATTTTATAAAGCCTGCATCAATAGTTGTAAAAGAATTATTTAATTTTTTAAAAGAAATATTTTTATTATTTAATTTTAATTTAGCAGTAAAGCTTCCATTCATTTGATAAAAACCAAGAAAATCTTTATTATTATTTACTTCATAAAAAATTTCATTGGTTAACCTGTAACAAATAAATTCACTATTATTTGCAAAAGCTTTTACATTTATTGTTATTAAAATTACAAATAAATAAATAATTAATTTCATTTCTTATGTTTTTAAGTGATATAAATAATCAACATATTCCCATCCACCTCTTTTTGGATTAAAACATGCTTTGCTGATACCTAATTTATTTCTACCCCTAATAAGTCCAATTTCCTCCATCCAGCTTCTGCAAATATTTTCGCCTTCATAAATAGAAATTAAAACCTTAACCCTTCCAAAATATTTATTTGTTTGCCATTCATAAATTTTTCCGTGATTTTCATCTGAAAGAGCACTAAAGATTGCTTTATTGTGTAATTTTTTTTCTTCAATAGGTAAAGTATATGAATAAACAACTAAATTATCGTATAAGTAATCAATTACAAAACCTTCGAATTCTCCATCCGGATTTTTATAAATAGGTTCATCTGCAAAATAGGAAAACTGCTTATTGGAGCTGCAATTTGAGAGAAAAATTAAAAAGATGATTAAAAATAAATTTTTAATATACACTATAAATATACTCCCCATTAAAATCATAGCATTTAAGATTGTATTTTAGATACCACACTTCTTTTAATTTCATTTTATATTGATTGATCCTGCATGACTTGTCATCATACCCTTCATTTCGAATTTTTACCCTGTATCCATTAACACATTCTATTTCAGTAAAAATATTTTGTGAGCTACTTTTAGATGAGTAATTACAAATATTTCTATTTTCCTTAAATGAAGGAGATTTTACTTGTGCAATTTTTTTATTTTGACAAGCAGAAATCAAAAAAAAAATAAGAAAAAAAATAATATTTATTTTTTTCATTATTTTATCCAAACAAGTTTAGATTATAAAATTCCCAGCCATCAAATTTTGTAAGCGGAGGTATGGTAAATCCTTGACTGTTAACAGGAGCCCCATTAAATAAACTAAGTCTGTAATTACATGCTCTAAAACTGTATTTCTTTACTTTGTTTTTTATTCCAATAAATGAAATATAATCTCTACATACCTCGCCATTAAATGACATGGGTTTTGGTGTAGTTTTTAAAATTTTTACTTTACCGTAAGTTTGAAGCTTTTTGTTTTCCCATTTGTAACTTTCAAGATCATTGGGATTATTTAATGCTTTTTTTAAAATTTTTGTATGCTCACACCTATCTTTAAACTCAAGTTCTTTACCAAACATTGACTTAAAAATTTTAACAAACACGATAGGACTTTGATATTGGTACCTTTTAGTTCTTTCATTAAAATTTATAGCATCTTGAGTATAATAATTAGCACCAGGTCCAAGGCATCCATTTCTGGATGCCTTTGAGTAAGTAGAAGAACAAGCGTTCAAGAGGGTAATTAAAAATAAAAGAGAAGAGAATTTTATCAAATTCATCTATTTCTTAAAGTTATCAATAATTTTTGAACTATTTTCTCCAACTTTCTCAACCAACATATTCCAATTTTTTTTTTTAAAAATCAGAACTTCTTGAGCAAACAACACAACTACAAAAACTATAATTAGCAGATTTTTCATTATTTTAATTTTCCTACCATCTTTATGAAAATGAAATTATCCCAACTATTTTTAGTAAAAAAACAATAGTCATTAAAAAAGATAACTCCAAAAATATACTCTGTTTAAGTTTTTCAATTATTTTCATATTCGAAATATAGTTAATAAAAACAATTTTTTTTAGTGAAATTAAATAAAATTAATTTCACTAAAATTTTTTTTAATAATCACTAATTTAATTATCGAGGAGAAAAAAATGAAAAAATACTTATTGTTGATTATATGTTCAATATTCTTGAGTGCATGCTCAGCAAAAAATTATAATGTTAAAAAATATAAGAACGAAATACCTAAATGGTATGTAGAGGATAAAAAAGTAGGAAAAAAAGTTTTTGGTAAAGCAATGGCTCAGTCGGACAGCTTGGAAATTGCAACAAGAAAAGCAGAAGGTTTGGCGGTTAGTAATATTATTCTAAAACTTAAGAGTGAAATTGATGTATTAAAAGAAATTTTAATCAAAGAAGAAATAAAAAGAAAAAATAACTCAAATTTTACCGAAGGTGAAGAAAAAATTAATGAAAAAATAACTCAATTAGTTTCAGGATTTCAAATAACAGATTACAGAGTTTCAAATAAGGTAATTTATAAAGATAAAGATTTTTATAAGGTATTTGTTGAAATTGAATTTAATACAAAAGAATTATTTGATGCAATTGAAAAGATTTCTTAGTTGTTTACTATTTTTAACAACTCTTTCTTGTCAAAATCATAACTCTAAAAAAATTATGAAAAATACAATTGAAACTACAAATAAAATAAGAAATATTAATTCTTTAACTTCAGTAGGAATTAAGGAAGAAATTTATTTAGTTTCAAAAAAATATATAGAGAAGATTGGTCGATAAATTTATTTATTTATTTTTTGTCATTTTGTTATCTGCCTGTAGCAATAATCAAGCAGTTATTCAAAAAAAACCTTGTGAATACCAAACGATTAATGGTGAAGAAATTTTAGTTTGCACCGAGCAAAGTCAAAGTGTTTACTATAAAAATGGTGTTAAATATAAAAATTGTAAATCTTTTTCATATATTTCGACTGTTGATGAAAGGTATGAAGAAAATTCAGGGATTAAATGTTTTATTAATGGAAAATGGAATGTTGTTAAGTAATAAATGTTTATTTCATTTTTGATATTTTTAATAAAATTTTGCTAAAACTTAAATCTTTATTCTTATTGGGTACCATTTTATAGCTTAACTCTGATATTTCTCTTAAGTTCGTATTGTAACCTAAGATTTCACTTAGTTTGTAAATAATTTCTATAAAATATATTACTTCTTTCTCAATTCTATATTTAAGATTAGTATTAATTTTTGTGATTGATTTCATAGAATAAATTTTGGGATGATGAAATAGTTCTAAATCAATAATTTCACCATATGTTGTTATATTGTTCCATTCTAGTGTGTCATTTACACATCCGATGCTATGATATTTTAAAATATTGTTAAGTAATTTTTTTTGAAATTTTACAATTCCTGAATATCCATATCCAAATTTTTTTTGAAAAGAAATTTTTGCAAGGTTTTTTTTATGCATTAATGCAATATCCTCAAGCCTGTAAGGGCTCTTCACTATCCTTATTAAAATACAAGGTGAATAATTTTTTGGAAGTTTTATTTTAAATTCATTTTGAATTTTATTAACATCATATTTAACTATATCTACACATTTTGCAAAAACGTTTTTTAATTGAGAATTTAAACGTTTCGATACTTGAAATTCTCTATTTGCTCTGACTGCATCTAAGATACCAAAAAATAATGGGTCTTTTTTTGAGTAATAAATCGTTGGTGGACCGATTTGCCATCCACACCCTTTAATTGAAAGCCATTTGTCTTTTGTAATCTTAATGCAACATTCTCTTCCGTGAATATAAGAAATGTATTGTTCGTCTATATTTATATTCTTTAGAAATTTAGATTTTTTAATAATTTTTCTAAAAAAAATATGCAATGTTTGATAATATATGTGAGCAGATTTAATCTGCTCACATGTTTAACTTTTAAGCGCCTCTTGTACCTATTCCACAATTCGCATCAGATTGTCTTGTGCAACCTTGTCTAGGTCTTTTAGTGTATCTAACTCTAGTTTTAATCTTAAACATTAAACCTCCTTAATTAGATACTTAAACATAACATTTGTGATAGAAAAATAAAGTTGTTTATTTACAGCAAACCTTCAGCTTCCAAAAGTTTATCTAGTGCTGTTGATTTAGTTCTTTTTTGAATAATTTTTCTCTGATCTTTATCTTGATTATTTAATATTGAAGATTGCGGATTCCATAATGCAACTTCTCGTTTATATTTATCCTCGATTTTTTTTTCATCAAAATTTTTTAGTATGTTTTTATTATCTTTAAATTCTTCAAGCAAATCATATGCAATCATTCTTGCAGCTGCATTTCTACAGTTGGTAGTAGATGGTTTTAATTCAGATCCAGTTTCAAGATAAGCCATTCCTGGGCATTTATGGCACCATGAGCATCTTTCAAAATCTCCACATACATCATACACACCTCTAACAACACCTTGCCATGAAGAAAGTTTTTCAGAATTTTCTCCATTAAGACTTTTGTTTTTATCATAATTAATTTTTTTTTCTTTTTTTCCAATTGATGAATTTTTCCAAACTTCTGACATTTTTACTTCGTTCAGATTTCCAACCTCGAGCGGAAGACTATTACAAGGTGATATATTTCCTTCTGCAGAAATATTCATCAAAGATCTTCCAGCGCCGCAGACTGGATTCCCCACATCTTTTTTAGGATCAAATTTATTGGGTTTATTTAATTTTCCAACATATAAAGGTGAAGTTTCATTTAGACATTGAAAAATAAGATTACTTGCTTTAGGTAAAAGATTCTCAACTGCATATACAGAGCCGTCAACACCTGGTGACATGTTAAAATCTACAGAGTATTCAAAACCAAGGTTGTCTACAAAAGTTTCAAATTTTTGAATATCATTTACAGTTTCATTCATTACTGTAGTTTTTAAAATTACATGAATACCTTTTTGCTTGATATATTTTGCTGTATTAAGTGTTTTTTCCCATGAACCTTTTAATTTTGTGATACTGTCATGGATTTTTGGGTCATGACTGTACAATGTCAATTCAATTCTTTGAGGAAAATTATCTTTTAAACGATCAATATCATCGCGGGACATAAGTGTTCCATTTGTAAATATTGTAAAAGAAAATCTAAGTTTTCTTGTATATTCAATAATTTCAAAAAAATCTTTTCTTAAGAAAATTTCTCCACCTGTTATCAAAAGTCTAAATACTCCAATTTTTTTTAAATCATCTAAGGTCTCTTTTATTTTATCTAAAGTAAGTTCTTTGACTTTTCTAAAACTTTTATCGCCTTCAACATGTGAAGCGCCTGGATTAAAACAATGTATGCATCTTTCATTACATCTATATGTCATTTCCCATGAGCTAGCATACAAAAAACCTTTCTCTACACACCACTCCATTAATTTGAATTCTGCCTCTAAATTTGTACCCCCGGGTGTAGGTTCATTATAATCTCCACTTGTATATCTGTCAGAAGAATTAAAATTAGTTTTTTCAACTTGTATTAATGGCTTTTCATTTTTATCATTTATTTTTTTTATAAGATTTAAACTTTCAAGTTTTTCTATAAATTTACTAACTTCTGATAATGGTTTATTAATATTTTTAGAAATTAACTCTGGTGTAAAATTATATTCATTATTTAAAATTTCTTGCCATAATACAGCAGCATTAGATTCTAATTCTAAAAATTCTCTATCTAATTCATTGGAAATTACTGCTCTTGTTTCTAAATCTATACTATAAACTCTTGTAGATACCCATTTTGCTAATTCATAAGAGCTTTTATTATCCATATTTATTTAGTCAGAAACTTTTGTTGCAGTTTGGAATACATGTTCTGCACCATATTGACCGTTTGCGATTCTTATGGCTTCCAAGGGGTTGTTTGCCTCTATAATAATTCTTTGTGGCACTCTTGGACCATTTTGAGATACAGGAATTTTGACTGTTATTTGGTACTTAGCCATTAATAATCATACAATATATCATGCTAAATAAAAACTTTTTATTTGATAAATCGTTAATTTTTCTAGTATTAATTTATAAAATTATTCTTATATAGAGAATAATTTTTTATAATATTATAATACACATCTTTATTAATTTCTGTTAAAATTTTATTTTTTATCGAAGTCATTGATTTGTCTTCTTTAACTTTTATACCTTTTTAAATTTGAAATCTTTTGTAAAGAATTCTAGATGTAAGTATAAGTTCTGAAATAACATCCATATCTTTATATACTTTTTTATTTCTATATTTTTTGAGTAAAAAGCTAATTACTTCTGTTATATGGGTTTCTGAATCAATCATTAGTCAATTTTTTTTACACTAGAGAAATTAAATTTATAGAAAAAAGAAATAAGATAACTAATGTTACGAATAACAATTCTACTAAAATACTTTCTTTTAATTTTTTAAACATATGATGAATATATTAATAAAAAAAAATTTTTTTGATGAAATCATAATAAAATAATTTTATTATCTGGATTGATAATTATTAAATTAATTTATATGATTTAATTTATGGCTGGTTATTTAAGAAAGCTTATTTCAATAGAGAATGCATTAAAAAATGCAATAAATGATCTCAAAGATGAAGGTTTAAAAGAAGCTACCGGAAAAAGTGAATCTCATTTTAGAAAATGTACTGATGAAAATAATAAGGATAATAATATTCATCATAAAGATTCTATTGAAATAGATAAGTATTGCTTAAAAAAAGGATATGGAAATCCTATGTTAACAGCACATGAAAGTATTTTAGAGGCTGAGAGAATAAAATTAAATAATTTTGAGGACACATCAAATACATTAATTAATATTGGAGCAAAAATTGGTAGATTAATGGAAACTACTCAAAAAGCTATTGGTGATGATAGTGACCTTGGTAAAAAATTATCACAAAAAGAAAAACAATTAATTCATAAGTCTATTGATGAAGTAGAAGAAAAAATTCTTCAACTTAAAGTTATTATAGACAAAAACTAACTATTTAATGAATGATTTTATAAAAAAACTTCACCAAACAAATAATAAGTTTAATGATCTACAGAAATTTATTTTTATTATCATTATTTTATCTATCATTTCAGTAGTTTTAGAAACTGAAAAAAATATTTACATAAAATACAATGAGGTATTTTATTATCTGAATTATTTTTTTGCTATTTTTTTTGCTATAGAATATTTTTTAAGAGTTCT
>CACKMS010000009.1 GCA_902601315.1 uncultured Pelagibacteraceae bacterium | reverse complement strand
TACCGACAATTTCTTTACCAATATTAGAATGGTAAAAAAAACAAAGATCACCCCTCCTCATACTTTTTAGATTATTTGCTGCTTGATAGTTTCTAACTCCATCCCAATTTGCACCTTTTGATCCAGCCTTGATTTGTTGATCAACAGACCATACGTCTGGTTCTGACTTTAATAACCAGTACTTCATCTAATTGTTTCTCCAATGTTTACGCCATTTTTGAATCATCGGACTCTCATTTTCCTTGGTTTTTTTAAAACACGTACAACACAAAGTACTACACATTTATTAATTATAAAAATCTTTAAAATTTATTTCCTCATCAATATATTTAATTATTTTTTCAGTTAAAATTTTCTTTTTGGATAATAAATCAAAACTCTGTTTAACTTTTTTAGAAATAAAATCATGAAACTTTTTATCAGACAGAGGAATCTCAAACTGTTTAATTCTATTCGCAAGGGTTGGAATAGTCGATTGAATTACAGTATTTTTTTTAAATTGTACTTCGCCTATAAATTCAGAAAGTAAACAACCAAAAATATAAAATTGTGAAATATCTGATTTATTTTTAATTTTTAAAGAACGTATGTGACTTTGAAAAACATAATCAGTATTCGTGAGAATAGATGGAATTCCAACTTTTCCATCATTATTGATAATAAGGTCATATTTATCGAATTTATTATTCTGTAATTTTTTAAAATTTTTATCACAGAAAAAATCAGGAATTAAATCAACTTGATTATTATATATGTCAGATGTTCTGATAAATGGTAAACTATCATCAGATTTTTCAGTATAAATTTCATAATTAATACTTCCAATCTCATCACCTTTTATTGGATCGATGTAATTATCTAATTTTACAATCTTATATTTTTTTTTAATATGAGCCTTAATCTTATCCCAAGTGGGATCAAAAAAAGTAGCATTCCATATATTTGAATCTTTCATATTATTAATTTCGGCAGAAAAAATATTAATTTTCTCGAATAGTTTGTCATTTAATTTAAAATAATCTCTAAAATTTTTCTTAGTTTCATCAATTGAATTTAAAAATTTTTTTTCAATTTTTATTATTTCTAAAAGAATATCAGCAAGAATTTTTTGTTTGTTCATCTTCAATAATGGTATTTTAAATTTTTTTAATTTATTCAATGAAACCAAACCTTGATTATTTCCTCCACTACTAGAGTATGTTTGGATTTTTGAAAAAAAGGACATAAAGAAGCAAGTTAAATACTCTGGCAAGATTTTTGATGAATTCGTTTTTATATATGCAATATTTCTTGGAAGAGAGGTTGTATATTTGACATAATCTTTAAAAATTGCCGTTAAACCAACGGTTCCAACTACAGATAAAAGTACAGTATCATTATCAAGAATTTTATTTTTAAACTTGTCGCTATCCAATTTAGATAAAAATATATTATCTCTTACATCTATAATTCCATTTTTTAAATTATGTACATATAGGTACTTTATTTCACCATCTGTTATGGGTTTAACACCAGTATGAATTCCATCACTAACCAGTGGAAAATATTCAGTATTTCCAAGGTTTATAAATTTTATATTTGATTTATTTAAAAATTTATCTCTTGCTTTAAGAAAATGAAAATATCTAGGATTAAATCTTTTTTCCTGAATTATCGAATTCAAATCAATCTCGAAGTGGTTCATTGCTTACTCCATTGTAAAAACTTCTTTGTAATTATTGGTAAATCATCTTCATCAATTAGATCACCCCTTCTATTGTGACCACAAAATTTTGCAATAGACATGAAAACTTTATAATTTTTTTTTGGATTACTTGTTTTTTTAAAAATAAGAACACTTGTTTTGGTTGTTGTATGTGGAGCAAATGCTTCTATAGGAATATCAATTATTGCCAGAAGTTGGCCATGCCTAATTAAATAATCTCTTATATAAGACATTTTATCGTTACCAAAAATTCCGTCTGGCAAGACTATACCAAGTCTTCCACCTTCCTTAAGCAATTCAAAACATCTTTCAATAAACAATATTTGTGGAACCTCATCTTTTTTTAATGAACCTCTAACAAATTTTCCAGCTTTATCTTTTTTTCTCATATATCCAAATTCATACTGTGATAGTATTTCTTTATTGGAGATTTTCATTTTAGAACCAAAGGGTGGATTAGTAATAATTATATCAAATTTTTCAGGCTGAACTTCGATTTTTGTTTTTGATTGCCATTCGCTAAATTTAACTAAAGAGTTTTCACAAAACACTCCAGATCTACCGTCTCCCAAGAGTGCCATATATGCTTTTGCAACCTTACTTAAAAAATTATCTTTATCTATTCCTCTGATATTTTTAATAGCAATTTTTTGTTTCTCAGCCTCAATTTGTGACTCTGGCCATTTTAACTTTGATCCATTTTTTTCTATTTTATTCCATTGGTATTTTAGGGTTTCTACAAGAAAACCACCGCTACCACATGCTGGGTCTAAAACTAATTCATCTTCATTTGGATTTATCATTTCTACAATCATTCTAATCACATTTCTTGGTGTAAAAAATTGCCCTTGCCCCCCTTTTAATGAAGGTCCAATAAATACTTCAAAAGCATCAGCAATTGCATCTCTAGAAGAATCTGAAAGACTAAATCTTTGTATTTCTCCAACCACAAACGCTAAAGAAATTTTATCCAGAGTTATTTTGTCGTTTTTATCTATTACATCATCAAATTTTTTTACAACCTCTTCAAAAATCTTCAAAATTCTATCTTTCACTACTTTTGGATCTTCATCAGTTCCCAATCTAAACTTTGGTGCATCTTCAGGTTTAGTAAATCTTTCATCATATATTTTACAAAAAATTAAATTAATCATTTGTTGAGCAAGAACTTCATCTCTTGTTGCTCCAACTACATTAGGTGCTAAAAAATTTCTAATTGTTTTAAATAGTGTTTTTAGATTTCTTGCTGGCTTTAGATCTTTTCTTTTAAAATTACCTATATCTTCTAGTCGTTCACCATACTTAGGAAAAGCAGGTAATTCATTGTAGAAAACCTTACCTTTTGAATAAGTTTTGTGTAATATAAATTTTTCTTCACCATTAAACCAAATTCCAATACTCGCATCTGAAAATTTTAAATAATCTTTAAGTTGTTTTATGCCAGATTTTTTATCTGGTTGTTTGCATTCAACTACTATTTCTAAATCTTCGTCCTTTTTTTTTGAATTTTTAAATATAGCAATATCAACAGGGTAACTTGATTTTTCTGCTGATGGTCTTTCCCTTACCCTATATTGCGGTCTAGTTTGTATATTTGCTATAGGATAATCGTAATCTTCCACTAAAATTTTTGAAAATGGTTGGGTCGCCTCTCTTTCCTCTGGAGTATTTTTTACTTCAACACCACTGATAAAATCGATAATTATATTATCATTTTTTGCCATATATTTAATTCTAACAAATCAAATTAAATTTATCTAAGAAAAAGTCGTACTACACAACGTAATACACATTCGCTGATTTTAAATAGCTTTAATCAACATTTTAAATTGAAAAGATAAGGTAAAGGTTAGTGGGAGTCGGTAGAGTCTTAACGATGTATCACAAGTGTTGGTTTTAATAACCAGTATCTCATTATAATTCTACTCCTGCTCCTTTTAGGAATTTAGCATTTGCATCTAGAGGAAGTCTTGGATCTGCGGGTAAATCTAAATTATCAAATTGTTTATTTTTAAATTTTTCTAATCCTACCATTGCTATCATTGCAGCATTGTCACCACACAAATGTAAATCAGGAAAAATAGGTTTGAAATTATTTTGCATACTTACTTCAATTAATTTTTTTCTTATACCTTTGTTTGCAGCTACTCCTCCAGCTACTACAAATGAACCTTTGTTTGTTGAATTTAATTTTTTAAACTCATCTAATGCAACTTTTGTTTTTGTTAACAATATTTCTTCTATTGTTTTCTGAAATGATGCTGCAAGATCAAATTTTTCCTGATCACTTTTAATGTTTTTTACAATTCTTAAAATTGCAGTCTTTAGTCCTGCAAAAGATAGATTGCATCCACCTTTATTAATTATTGGTTTTGGTAAAACATATTTTTCTGGGTTTCCTTTTTTAGCAAACTCTTCAATTTTAGGCCCTCCGGGAAAATCTATACCCAACAATTTTGCAGTTTTATCAAAAGCTTCCCCCAATGCATCATCAATTGTAGTACCAAGTCTTTTATAATCTCCCAAACCGTTTACGGATAGATACTGACTGTGGCCTCCAGAAATCAATAGTAGAAGATAAGGATATTCAATTTTATCGTGGAGTTTTGGACTTAAAGCGTGTCCTTCTAAATGATTTATCCCTATAAAGGGAATGCCCAAAGTTGATGCTAATCCTTTACCAAAACTTAGTCCAACCGAGAGACAAACTATTAAACCAGGACCATAAGTCGCCGCTATCGCAGAAACTTTATTTAATTCAATTCCACTATCGCTAATTGCTTTTTTCGCTATAAGGTCGATTTTTTCAACATGTGATCTAGCAGCTAATTCAGGAACTACACCACCAAACTCTTTATGGATATCAAATTGACTTGAGATAATGCTTGATAGAATTTTTGGTGTTCCATTTTGATTATCTTGAATTAATGAAACTGCTGTTTCATCACAACTAGTCTCTATACCTAATATTATTGGTTTTTCTGTCATAAAATTTTTTTTTTAATTAATACAATTAAATTATAAGAATGTAATAGAAATTAATTTTATGAAAAGAGATAACATCATAATTGGATCAAGAGGAAGTAAGCTTGCTATAATTTATGCAGAAAAAGTTAAGAGTGAGATATCAAAATTCTATTCTGGAAAAATTGAGATAAGAAAAATTATAACTACCGGTGATCAAAATCAAAATGAAAGACTTTCAAGTGTGGGTGGAAAAGGAATGTTTTCGACTAATATTGAAAAAGAACTATTAGAAAATAAAATTGACATAGCCGTTCATGCTCTCAAAGATATGCCATCTGCCGATACTATAGGATTAATCACAAATTGCTTTTTGAAAAGAAATTCACCAAATGAAATACTAATCAGTAAAAATTTAAAATTTAATGATCTTAATCAGGGATCAGTTATTGGTACGTCTTCATTTAGAAGAGAATATCAGTTAAAAAATGTTAGAGCTGATTTGGTATATAAATTGATAAGAGGAAATGTTGATACAAGAATTAAAAAATTAGAAAATAATGAGTACGATGCAATCATTTTATCAAAAGCAGGAATAGACTCTTTAAATTTACAAAATAAAATTACAGATGAATTTGATGTTGCAAAAATAGTTCCATGTGCTGGACAAGGTATAATAGCAGTACAGTGCAATGAAAATAATCAAGACATACTTAGATTAATAGAGAAAATAAATGACAATCAAACTAGAATTATTGCAAATACAGAAAGAGAAGTTCTTAAAATATTAGAGGGGGATTGTGATACAGCCATAGGCGTTTTTGCAATGATAAAGAACAATAAAATTGAACTCACAGCAGAATTATTCTCTGTTGATGGAAAAAGCAGATTTTTTATCAAGGAAGATGATGACATAGAAAATCACATGATTTTAGCAAAAAAGATTGCAGGAGACTTGAAGATTAAATCTAAAGGATCATATAAAGGTTAAAATGCACATACTGTTAACAAGACCTCTAGAAGATTCAAAAGATTTGATTATGAGGTTTAAAGAACTAGGTCATCAAGTTTCACATTTGCCGGTAATAACAATTGAAAAGAAAGATTATGAGGACCCAAATTATAATGAATTCAAAGGAATAATTTTTACAAGTTCTAATGCAATTAAAAATTTAGACATTTCAAAAATAAATAAAGATATATTTTGTTTTTGTGTGGGAAATGCAACAGAGAAAATTGCAAAAGAAAAAGGTTTTCAAAATATTTTTACTGCTGAAGGAAATGTTTCAAATCTGAAAGAAATAATTATACAAAACTTCGATCCTCAAAACGGGAATTTACTTTATATAAGTGGAGAGCTAGTTTCTTATGAATTGGACAAAGAGTTAAAATTAGAAGGTTACTATGTGAAAAGAATTATTAACTATTCTGTAAGTTCCAATGAAGAATTATCTAATGAATTTGTAGGGCAATTAAAAAATTCTATACCAGAGATAGTATTTATTTATTCTGAAAATAGCGCTCGTAGTTATCTAAACTTACTTAAAAAATATAATTTAATTGATAACTGGATGGATACAAATTTAATGTGTTTAGGCGAGAAATCATCAGCTGTTCTTAATGAAATAAAGTGGAAAAAAATATTTTTATTTAACCCTGGTGAAGAGGAGTATTTACTATATAAAATTTAAATTATGGAAGTCTTAAACAATTTTAAAAGCTTATTTTTATCAGTATGGGAAAAAGGTATTCTCGGAATTGATTTTTTCCAAATACTAGTTGGGTTGGGAATTTTTCTTCTTTTTCTTATTTTTAGAGGTTTAATAAGTAGATTAATTATAAAAAAACTTGAGTTAATTTCTAAACGTACCACTAATAAACTCGACGATACATTTGTAAAATCAATGATGGGACCTGCGAGGTTTCTCCCAATCGTACTAGGAGTTTTTTTTGCAAGTTATTACATGTCATTTTCAGATGATATGAGAGATTTTATTGATAACCTTAATAGAACATTAATTACAATATTAATATTTTGGGTTATCCATCAAATCATAGAGCCAATTTCATATATTTTAAGTGGATTAGATAAGATTTTAACTAGAGAATTAATTGGGTGGATTATCAAATCTTTAAAAATTCTTATATTTATTTTGGGTGCTGCCGCAGTTCTTGAATTATGGGGAATAAAAATTGGACCCATCATAGCTGGCTTAGGTTTATTTGGAGTTGCTGTTGCATTAGGTGCGCAGGACTTATTTAAAAATTTAATTTCGGGAATTTTAGTTCTAGTTGAAAAAAGATTTAGGATGGGTGATTGGATCAGAGTAGATGGAATAATAGAGGGAGTTGTTGAAAAAATTGGATTTAGATCTACAGTGATTAGGAAATTTGATAAATCACTTGCAATAATTCCAAATTTTCAATTTGCAGAAAATGCTGTAATAAATGTTAGTCAAACCACGAACTGGTTAATAAGTTGGATAATTACACTTCAATATGACACTACAGTTGATCAACTAAAAACAATTAGGAATCAAATAGAAGAACATATAAATAAAAGTGAAGATTTTAATCAATCTATTGGAGTTGCTGTAAGAGTAGACAAATTTGCGGACAGTTCTATAGATATGTATGTAAGATGCTTCAGCAAAACAAATAGTTGGAACGAATGGTTAAAAGTTAAGGAGAATTTAGCACTTTCAATAAAGCAAATAGTTGAAACCAACAAAGCTTCTTTTGCATTCCCAAGCCAATCAATATACGTAGAAAAGAAATGATAGCCTTTTACTATTTGGCTCTACAGGTACTGAAATTATACTCTTACGTAGTCATTGGTTATGTAATTTTAAGCTGGTTGGTTGGTTTTAATATTATAAATACAACAAACAGATTTGTTTATTCTATATTACAGTTTGGCTACAGGTTTACTGAGCCAGCACTTTCAAGAATTCGAAGGTTTCTCCCTAATCTAGGTGCTTTTGACATTTCACCAATCATTCTTCTTTTGTTGATATGGTTTATAGAAATGTGTATGAAACTCTACTTAGCACCAATAATTTTTAACTAATTTATGATTTTAATCGATGGAAAAAAAGCTGCGGCTGAACTTAGACTGGAGCTAAAAGAGGAAGTTTCTGAATTGAAACAAAAATACAATCAAGTACCAGGTTTAACAGTAATATTAATAGGAGATTTAACTCCAAGTCAAATTTATGTAAGAAATAAAGAGAAATCAGCAATAGAGGTTGGCTTAAAATCTGATGTAATAAGATATCCAGACTCAGTTGAGGAAAAAACTGTTTTGGAAAAAATTGATGAATTAAATAGAGATAATAGTGTTTCTGGAATTCTAGTTCAACTTCCTTTGCCAAAGCACATTGATAAACAGAGAATAATAGAGGCCATAGATCCCACAAAAGATGTTGATGGCTTTCATCCAATGAATGTTGGAAATTTGTCATCCGGATATGAAAGCTCAATTCCATGTACACCTCTTGGATGTTATCTACTCATTAAAAAAATTGAACCTAACTTGAACGGAAAAAAAGCGATTATAGTTGGAAGATCAAATTTAAACGGTAAACCTATGACACAATTATTACTAAAAGAAAATTGCACAGTTACTGTTACCCATTCAAAAACAAAAGATTTAAAAGCAGAGTGTTTAGAGGGAGATATAATAGTAGCAGCAGTTGGTATCCCTGAATTAGTAAAAGGTGATTGGGTCAAAAAAGATGCGATTGTCATAGATGTCGGAATTAATAAAACTGAAAAAGGTATAGTTGGAGATGTAGCTTTTGAAGAAGTTTCAAAAGTAGCTAAGGCACTCACTCCCGTTCCAGGTGGTGTAGGGCCAATGACAATAGCTTGTTTGTTAAAAAATACAATTGAGTGTTTTAAGAGAGCAAATAAATAAATTTAGCTATTGATTTCTTATTAAAGGATACACTTTAGGATTTAAATATTTTAAATTCGTAACCATAATTAAAACCAAAGTCACCAATCCTACTGAAGAACCTAGGTAAACTAAAACTTTAAAATCAAATTTCCATAGTAAATCAAATATATTTTCTATAATAAATTTTGAACCAGTCACTGCAAAAAATGTTGCAATTAATATTACAGACATAAAAATAATAAAAAATTCTATTATAGAGGAGTATACAATATCTTTTTTTGAAAAACCTAAAATTTTAAATACAAGATTTTGGTACTCTTTAACTTTACCCTGCACCATTATTGCACTTGTTATAACAATTAACCCAATAACTATTGTTACTGCAGATATGAGTGTAACTGCTATAAAAACTTTGTTTAAAACAGCAGTTACTTTGCTCAAATAATCTGCAATTTTAATCATGGATAAACTAGGCAATACTTCTAACATTACTGTTTCATCGAATTTGTCTGGATCATTAAATTTAGTGGTTGCTAAATATTCATGAGGAATATTTTCGGCAAACTGTGGGTTAAATAACATAGCAAAGTTAATGCTCAAATCACGATAATCAACTTCTCTAAAATTAATTACTTTGCCATCAATCTCACGTCCATAAATATTTAAAGTAAAAATATCTCCTAATTTAATTTTAAAATCATTTGCAACTTTTGCATCAAGAGATATTTGAAGCTCGTTGGGCTTAGATAAATCCCACCACTCTCCTTCTAAAATGAGGTTATCTTTAGGAACATTTTCAATCCAAGATGATCTTCTTTCACTACCAATAACCCAATAACTATCATTGTCTGGTTTGATATATGTATTAGGATTTACACCATTAATTTTAACTATTCCGGATGAAACCATAGGCACAATCTCAATATTTGCATCAGGATCCATATTATAAATACCTTTTTCAAATTTTTCTTTTTCGTCTTTTTGAATTCCAACAAAAAAATAATCAGGAGCAATATTTGGTATAGATTTGGCAATTTCTCTTTTAAAATTTGTTCCAACTAATGCTAAAGTTAAAAGCAAAGTTACACCCAACCCCAAAGACATAACCGTAATTGGGGTAATACTTTTAGTTTGGGTAATATTTTTAATTGATACTTTTAAAAGGATATTAGAGCTAAAATTAAACTTTTTGAGTGAATATATAACAATTTTTGAAAGCAGAAAAAAAATAATTAAACAATTAAAAAATGCCACAAAGTATCCAAAGCTATATGTGGCCTTTTCAGAACTAAATGTAAATATCAACACTAAAGCCGATAGTAAAATTATACTTAATGTTATTGATTTCTTTGAGTAATAAAATTGTAGATTTTGAAAAACATTTCTAAATAAGTTTGAAGCTTTAACTTGATCAATTGAGCTTATTGTTGGTATGGAGAAAATAATTAGAACTAATAATCCCACTAAAAAAATTTTTATAAAATTTATCAATGAAAATTTTGGATAAACATTTAGTCCTAGTCCATCAGATAAATATTTATCAACAACAGGTATTATTAAAAAACTCGAAACATAAGAAATTACTGTAATGATAAATAATAAGATTAATAATTGAAGATAATATAAATTTTTTATATTAACTGAATAAAATCCAACTGCTTTTCTCACTGCAATAGACATATTATTTTGATTTATGAAAGATAGTAAAGTATTAGCAATACCTATACCTGCAATTAAGATCGCACTTATTGAGACCAAAGAAAGAAACTGAGAAAAACTATTAATTATTCTTTTAAGACCACTCGCTGAGTTTTCAGGATATCTAAGCTTTACTTTTTCATCATTTTTAAAAATATTTTCAATTCTTTTCTCAATTTTATCTGGATCATCATTTAAATTAAACTTTACTTTATATTCATAATTTAGAAAGCTTCCTATTCCATTTAACTTTAATATTTCCAAGGTTTGCTTTCCTGCCAGTGCCCAGTCACCGAATGCAACAAATCCGCTGACATCTGGCACTGACTTTATTATTCCAATTACAGTGAAAATTTGATCTTGTACTTTTACCTTTTCATTTATCTTTATTTTTAATGTTTTCGATAAGCTTTCATTAATTAGTATTGTATTTGGTTCTACTTGCATCCTATCAAATGCACCTTTTGGTTCGTAAATAGCTTTTCCATACAAAGGGTATTTTTCATCAACAGTTTTTATTCTCGTAAATAATGATTTATTTTTTGTTCTACCTACTGTTGATAGCATTGTGCTAAATTCTATCATCTGAGAAACAGTTGAAAATTCTTTGACTTTATTTACTAAATTTAGATTTCCTTGGTTTCTGTTGTAATCAATCTCAAGATCTCCTCCTAATAAAACTTTAGCATTGTCATTTAGCTCTTTTTTTAAACTATCTTCAATTGTAAATATTGCACTTAATATAAAAAGACTAATAAACAATGTTAAAATGATGCTCGATATTTTTTTATAGTTTCTACCTAAATCTTTTGAAGCGTATTTGAAAATTAAAGTAAATTCAGAATATTTATTTAATTTTTCCATCTTTTATATTTATTTTTCGTTTTGACTTGTCCGCTAACTTTGGATCATGAGTAACCATAATTAAAGAAGACCCCTCCTCTTTAACATATTTGAATAATATATCAGAAATCATTAAAGAATTTTCCGTATCTAAGTTGCCGGTTGGTTCATCAGCTAATATCAAGTCTGGTTTCATTGCAATAGCTCTTGCGATAGCTACTCTTTGTTGTTCTCCTCCTGATAGCTGACTAGGAAGATTGTTAAATCTGTGTTTCAAACCAAATCGATCTAATAATATTTTTGCTTCTTTCTCAGGATTTTTGAATTTATTAAGTTCTAAAGTTAAAGCTACATTTTCAAGAGCAGTATAATTTGGAATTAAATAGAAAGACTGAAATATAATTCCTATACTTTTCTTTCTGACTTCGGAGATTTCATCCTCAGTTAGACTTGTTATTTCTTTTTCTTTGAAAATAATTTTGCCTGAGGTTGGACGCTCTAGTCCACCAATTAACATAATCAAACTTGTTTTTCCAGATCCACTTTCCCCAACTACGGAAACTGTTTCTTTTTTTTTTATTATTAAATCAATATTATTTAAAACACTTATATTCTTTTTCCCAGTTTGGTATTTGAGATTTATTTTTTTTAATTTAAGAAGTGTAGTCATGAATAAAATTTTATTTATAAAAATTTTGCTGTTCTTTCTAGTGCACATAAACGCAAGCGCAATAGAAAAGGTATTATTATTTGGAGATAGTTTAATGGCAGGTTATGGTTTACCTAAAGAGCAACATTTATCCTTAGTTTTAGAAAACAATCTGAAGAGTAATGGATTAAATATTGAAGTAATAAATGGTAGTGTTTCTGGAAGCACCTCATCTGGTGGATTAAATAGAGCTGACTGGAGCTTATCAGAACCTGGCATTGATCTGATAGTATTAAGTCTAGGTGCAAACGACATGCTTAGGGGCATCCAACCGAACGAGACAGAAAAAAATCTAGAGGAAATTATTAAGATTGCCAAAAATAAAAAAATTGAAATTATATTAGCGGGAATTGTTGCTCCTACTACACATGGGGCTAAATATAAAAAAAAATTTGATCAGATTTATCCAAAATTATCAAAAAAATACAGTCTTCCATTTATTCCTTTTTTACTGGAGGGCGTTGCCTTAAAGGCTGATCTAAATCAACAAGATGGAATACATCCTAACAAAGAAGGCACTATTGTTATAAGTAATACAATACAAAATATGATTTTAGAAAACTATTAAAATCAACTTTTTAATATATGAAAAAAAAATATCATCATTTAGATAATGGAACATTTCGAAATCCAGAAGGTTCAAAAGTCAAAGACATAAATTTTAATTGGTCATTTAAAGTATTTAATAAAGAAAAAAAGAAAATAGATATGACACTTCCTCCAGAGCATGTTGTTAAAAAAGAAAAAGTTTTGTCTGATTTGAAAAATTTTAAAAACCAAGATTATGTTGTCTGGATAGGTCACGCAACTTTTTTAATGAAATTTGGTGAAACAACTATAATAACAGATCCAGTTTTCTCAAAAAATGCTGGACCTTTATTTTTTGGACCTAAAAGATTCACTAAACCTGCTTTAAAGTTAAATGAAATTCCTAAAACAGATGTTTTTTTACTTACTCATAATCATTACGATCACCAGGATATGACCACAATAAGAAAATTTCCTTTTAAAGATGTCAAAGTTCTCACTCCTTTAAAACTAGGAAAATATTTTGTTAGGAATAGTTACAAAGATGTGAATGAAATGGATTGGTATGAGCAAATTAAAATAGAGGATAATATTAAAATTACTTTTCTGCCTGCAGTTCATTGGTCAAAGAGAAGTCTTACAGATACAAATAAAACCTTATGGGGAAGTTATCTAATCGATTATAAAGGAAAAAAGATTTTATTTGCATGTGATACAGGTGTTGGGGAAATTTATAAAGAGTTAGGGGAAAAATATGGTCCAATTGAATTAACATTTATTAACATTGGAGCATACAATTTTTATCCTATGGCTCCCGTTAAAGACTCGTCTACTTACCATACAAATCCTGAAGAAGCTCTTAGTTTAGCTAGAGACTTAAAAAGTAAAAAAGTAATTGGAATGCATTGGGGTACTTTTGTTTTGTCATTAGAACCTATAGCGGAACCACCTTTAAGGTTCAAAGATAATGCTACTAAGTATGGTTTTAAAAGAGACGACGCAATTATTTATAAAATTGGAGAGTTTAAGTTACTAAAAGATCTTATAGATTTTAATTAATTTTTTGCATTAACCAAAGCCCGTTCTGACTTAAAAAAAATAGTTTTCCACTAATGGGGTGAATTTGTATATCTCTGATACGTCCAATCTTGTTTTTAAATATTACTTCTTCCTTAACGTTAGATATGTCATTAAAATCTAACTTACGTAAAGATTTGTCTTTCAAAGATGTTATTAATGCGTTCCCATTCCACTCTTCAAACTCTTTACCTTTGTAAATTGTGATTGCGCTAGTTGCTATTGAGGGAACCCAATATTTAATTGCTTTTGTAAACCCTGGTTTCCATTTTGGTCCGATTGGTGTCCCAGAATAGTTTGTTCCTCCCCAACCAAGAATTTTCCAGCCATAATTTTCTCCCTTTTTTACTTCTCCAAACCAATCACCACCTTTAGCTCCATGATTACTGATGTAAATTTTCTGATCAAATGGGGATAAAACAAGACCTTGTGGGTTTCTAACCCCTATTTGATAAATCTCTGGAAGCCAGTCAGACTTGCCTTCAAATCTAGGATTATCTCTTGGAATACTGCCATCTAAATTTATTCTTATGATGCTACCTGGATGTTTCTTTACATCTTGTGCAATCATGCCTTCACCTCTTTCGCCTGCTGATGCAAATAAATGATCACCTTTAATAGCTAGTCTAGATCCAAAATGATAGGGCGAGTCTATTGGTGGATTTGCTTGAAAAATATTTTCAAACTCCAGTCTTTTTTTTTTTAAAACTGCACGAGCAATAGATGTACTTGTTTTGAAATTATTTCTATTTTCAGTATAAGAAATATAAATATAATTATCATTATAAAGAATATCTAATAAACCTCCTTGCCCATACTCTAAAAAATTTAGATTATGACTTATTTCACTAACACTATTATTTATTATGTTGATAAGTTTAATTTTACCACTCTTTTCTGTAACTATTAATTCTTCATCATTAATAAACGATGATCCCCAAGGAGCTTCTAAATTAATTATTTTTTTGAAATCAAATTGTTTAGCAAAAGAATTTAGTGGAACTGAAATAAATAAAACAAGAAAAAATAAAAATTTTTTCAAATTATGAAAGTTTTGATCTACCACCATCTACAGCAATAATTTGTCCTGTTACCCATGAACTTTCTTCTAAAATTAAAAATTTTGCAAGAGAAGCAGAATCTTTACCCTCACCAAGTCTTTTTAAGGGATGAGCTCTAGCAATACCATCTGCTATTGCTTTATTTTTTAACATTGGTTCAGCTATTTTTGAATTGGTTAAACTAGGAGCAATACAATTCACTCTAATATTTGGCGCAAACTCAGCTGCTAAAGAAACTGTCAATCCTTCAACAGCAGCTTTTGTCGATGCTATAATCGAATGATTTGTAAAACCTCTTTGAGCGGCAACGGTAGAAAATAAAACGATAGAGCCCTTATTTTTTTTTAATATATCCTGATAACCTTTGATTAAATTAACTGCAGAATATAAATTTAGTTTCATACATTTGGTAAAATCTTCTTCTGAAACCATTCTTAATGGTTTAAGATCTATTGATCCTACACAATAAGCTATACCTTTTACATCATCTATTTCTGATTTAATTTTATCTACAAATCCGTTTTCCAATACATCAGTAACTGTATATTTACAGTTTAATTTTTCAGATAAAGATTTTGTTTTTTCCTCATCTCGACCAACTAGATGTAGCTCTTTACCAGCAGCGTATAATTGTTCTGCTAAACTCGAACCGATAGATCCTGTCGCACCTATTACTAAATATTTTTCTGACATAAATTTTTAAAGAGCTATATATAGTTAATGAAATTATTTTTTCTACTTGGAAATCAGCTTTTTTCAGAAAAATATCTCGAAAAATATAAGAAAGATCATACTTTTTTTATGGCTGAAGATTATCACCTTTGTACTTATGAAAAACACCACAAAAATAAGATATTATTATTTTTGTCCTCTATGCGGTCGCATTCGGAAAAATTAAAAAAAAAAAAATTTAAATTAGTGTATTCCTCGATAGAGGATAAATCTTTTAAACAGGATTACACAGAAAAACTAAAAAAAGTAATTAAAGCAAAAAAAATTACAGAAGTTTCTAGTTTTGAAATAGAGGATAAATTTTTTGAGATTAAGATTTCTAATTTTTTTAAAAAAGAAAAAATTAATTGGAATATCATTCAAACTCCAATGTTTTTAAATTCCAGAGAAAAATTTAAAAATTACTTATCTACATCAAAAAAACCTTTTATGGCTGTCTATTATAAAGAGACAAGAAAAGATTTGGATATACTTATGAAAAAGGATGGAAATCCAGAAGGAGGCAAATGGAGCTTTGACGAAGAAAATCGAAATAAACTTCCTAAAAATATATCTATTCCAAAATTTCCCAAAATCAACGAAACTCATCATACAAAAAAATTAAAACTTATCATTGAAAAATTATTCAGGGATCACCCAGGAAATACAGATAATTTTTGGTTTGCTACAGAATATGATGATGTAATTAAATTACTTAATTTTTTCATTAAAGAAAAATCAAATTTGTTTGGAGATTACGAAGATGCAGTTGATCAGAAAGATAATATTTTATTCCATAGCGCCTTAAGCCCTTACATCAATTTAGGTCTTATCACTCCAGAATTCATAGTCAAAAAAGTTTTAGATTTTCATAACAAAAATAAAATAAAAATAAATTCTTTAGAGGGTTATGTTCGTCAAATTATTGGATGGAGAGAATTTATGAGGGGAATTTATCAAAGTTATTCAAAAGAAATGGAAAGCAGAAATTTTTTTAAAC
Source organism: uncultured Pelagibacteraceae bacterium (assembly GCA_902601315.1). Lineage (GTDB taxonomy): Bacteria > Pseudomonadota > Alphaproteobacteria > Pelagibacterales > Pelagibacteraceae > Pelagibacter. Next base: position 31,212 of record CACKMS010000009.1, on the reverse strand, counting down.
AAAATAGAAAAATGAAAAAGTCTTGGTATGAAGGAACAACAGGGTTGCCTCCTCTAGATTACGCTATTAAAAATGCAGTAAATTATGGTTGGTCACATCATATTGAAAGGTTAATGATTTTATCAAACATAATGAACTTATGTGAGGTAAAACCAATTTTTGTTTATAAATGGTTCATGGAAATGTTTGTAGATTCCTCTGATTGGGTAATGGTACCCAATGTTTACGGCATGGGTCTTTTTAGTGATGGAGGAATTTTTGCAACAAAACCATATATTTGTGGTTCCGCATATTTTATGAAAATGATGGATTTTAAAAAAGGAGAATGGTGTAATACCATGGATGGGCTTTATTGGAGATTTATAAACAGAAATAGAGCATTCTTTTTAAAAAATCCAAGATTATCTATGATGGTTAGAATATTTGATAAAATGAAACCTGATAGAAAGAAATTAATTTTAGCTGAAGCAGAAAAATTCATTTTACAAAATACTTCATAGTGAGAAAAGAAAACTTACCCACAAAAATTTGTCCTATATGCAAGAGGCCTTTTGCTTGGAGAAGAAAATGGAGACTTAATTGGGATAAAGTGAAATACTGTTCTAAAAAATGTTCTAAAAGTAATTAATTAATTAACAGCAAGAGCAACTTTTCTTTTTCTCAGGTTTTTTTTCTTCAACCATGTCTTTTTTAACAACTGATTGTTTAATAGTTTCTGCTTTAGCAGCTTCTTTTTCTTTTAACAGTTTATTTTCAATGTAAGCGTGTAGAGAGCTAAAACCTAATTTAGAGGCTTTTTTTTCCTCATAATCTCTTCTACCTTTAAGGTTTTTAATAACTTCAAGTACTTGTGGGCTATTCATGAAATAGTTATCTCATATTTTTAATAATTTTCAATATTTCTTTAAAAAAATTCTTTAATTATTGTTGGTATATACTTTTTGAAATTAAAAAAACCTTTATTACAATATTTCCAAGAGTTTAGATCTAAATTACGGTAGAGAAATTCTCCGTTATTCATACTTTGAGAGTTTAAAAAATTTAAGTTTTCTCCAACACAGGGATATAGAAGATAAGTATTCTTAATTGATCTCAGTTCACTTATGTCAATAATTTCACAATCCAAAGATATCTCGTGCAACCTTTTTCTCTGGTCGTCAATTAAATTTGTTTTAAATTTTAATGTTTTTTCACTAAGTTTAATTTCTCTATTATCATTTTTGTTATTTACTAAAAAAATTTTTTTAAACTTGTGATCTTTGAAATCTGTGAACTCAAAAGATAAGTTATTTTCAAATATAATTAAATTTTTTTTTTCTAAATTCACTGGGTTATTAAAATTCTTTAAGACCGCTGAATATATTTTCCCACTAACTTTGGGTGGTGCATTTTCGTTCAAATTAATATTCTCAAATCTATTGTCAGTAAATTTCTTAATATTCCATTCATTTGCCAAATAATGCTTTCCTTGTGTTTGTATTCCAGCAACCCATCTCCATCCAAGGGTATTTGATGCAGCATCTCCATCATAAAGATGCTGCATAAAAAATTCGGCACCTAATTGCCATGGTAAATTAAGAGTAAAAATCCAAATACTTGCAAACCACATTCTACTATGGTTATGAAGATAATTATTTTCTTTGAGTTCATATACCCAGGCATTAAAGCAATTAATGTTCGTTTTACCCTCAATAGCGTTTAAATATTCCTTATTATCTTTAAATTCTATTTTGATTTTCTTTAATTCTGTTAAGTAATCATTCCAAACATTTGGCCTTAATTCTAGCCAACCCTTCCAATAGGTTCGCCATAAAACTTCTTGAATAAATTTTTCATTTTTTGAGAAAGAAAATTTACTTAGTGATTTTTGTATCACCTCTTTCTCATTAATTATTCCATGAGTGATATATGGTGATAAACAAGACACATTAAATCTCTTTTCAGGACCAAAATCATAATTTCTTAATCTAGAATATTCTGCAAGATTATTTTCAATAAAATTATTTAATTGATTTATGGCCTTAGCCCTCGAAGCTTCAAACATTACTTTTAATTATTTCGATTTTTTTTTCTTTAGACCTAATTTATCACTGTGTCTTAACCTTAAAACAACAATCGCCGCAGCAATTAACAAAATTGCAACTGCTTCGTAAACAAGTGCAGTAGGATCCATCTCTTTACCTTGTAAGATAATAAACCGGGCAAGAGCCGTTATCGCAATAAGTAATGGAAGTGTAATACTAATAGACTGTTGGTTCCAAAAAACTCTAACCATAGCAAGTACCTCTAAGTATAGAAACATTAAAAGTAAATCAGCTAATGTTACTAATTGATTGGTGAACATATTTTTAATTTCTATGCCAACAGCAATAACAGTGCTTACTAAAATAATACACATCAAGGCCAATTGTAAGTTTTTTGTGATATTGTCCATTATTTACCTTTAGTAAATGGTAGCCATTTTTCAAATGCTGATTTTAAAGGACCATCATATGGAATTGAATAAGAATTTGGATTCGGACTAGTTAAAACTTCAATACCTTTTGAAAAAATAAAGATAAATACTATTACAAAAACAATTACCATTATTTTAAAAGGGTCAAAATTTTTTGTTTGAAATACACTTGCGGACCTTGCTTCTGCTTTATGGAATTGTTTAAAAGTCATGTAGACAGCAAATATTAATCCTATATGAGCTAAAAAAAGACCAGCCCACCCAAATGCAAAAGTTGTATATGAAAAAACATATAAACTAAAAACTGTAGTCCAAATAAAACTCAAAACTAACAGAATTTGTAGTCTAACTGTTTTAGGAAGTGCACGTAGATCATTTTTACTATCATCAAATAAAATATTTGCAGCATCTCTCATCCAATTTTTAATTGATTCCATATATTGAAGATATAATTTTTTTTAATTTAAACAAATGCTAATTTGCCCTAAACTTTACTGTTAACGAAGCTTTTTTTTATGAAAATTGATAAATCTTTCAACGTTAGATTTATTAAATGACTTGTTCTCTTCAAATGAAACTTTCTTCATTGAGTAAGCACTGCTATTAGTAACTCTTGATTGAATTGTAATATTCCCTTTATACAATTTAAGCTTTACTGCTCCGTTAACTTTGCTTCTTTTTAAATCAACAATTTTCTGAAGTTTAAATCTTTCTTTCGAATACCAATAACCATTATAAATCAACTCAGCATATCGAGACATTATTCGATCTTTCTTATGCATGGTTACTTTATCTAAAGTAACGGACTCAATTGCTCTATGTGCATTAATTAAAAGAGTGCCACCAGGTGTTTCATATACGCCTCTTGATTTGATGCCTAAAAATCTATTCTCAACTAAGTCAACCCTTCCAATTCCATTATTGCCAGCGAAATTATTAAGTTTTGACAGTAACTTAGCGGGTGACATTTTTTTTCCATTAATTCCAAAAGGATCACCATTTTTAAAATTTATAGTAACATAAGTTGGTCTATTTGGTGCTTTTTCGGGTGAAACAGTTCTTTGAAAAATAAATTCTGGAGCTGAGTTTCTAGGGTTCTCCAAGATCTTACCCTCTGTCGAAGTATGAAATAAATTATCATCCACAGAAAAAGGCGGAGCTCCTTTCTTATCATTTGGAATTGGAATATTGTATTTTTTTGCGTAATTAATTAAGTCAGTTCTTGATTTTAATTTCCAAATTCTCCATGGTGCAATAATTTTAATATTTGAACCAAAATAATGATAACCTAGTTCAAACCTTATTTGATCGTTGCCTTTTCCTGTAGATCCATGCGAAACAGCATAAGCTTTAAATTTCTTAGCAACTCTTATTTGGTCTTTAGCAATTAATGGGCGTGCAATTGATGTACCAAGTAAATAGACACCTTCATAAATTGCATGTCCTCTAATCATTGGGTAAATGTAATCTTTTACAAAAATATCTCTTAAATCATTTATTATTATTTTTTTTACACCAAGTTTTTTTGCATTTTTAATAATTTTATTTTTATTTATCTCTTGGCCAATATCGGCGGTGTAGCATATTACTTCTGCATCATAATTCTCTTGAAGCCACTTCAAAATTATTGAAGTATCTAACCCTCCAGAATAGGCGAGCACTATTCTTTTTTTTGACTTCATGATTTTATGTGCAATTTTTTTTTGCTGAATCGTATGCTTTAGTAAAACCCATCAATGAATAATGATCAATTGTTTGAGATCCTGATTTATTATATGCAGTAACCATAATTCTAGATGCTTTTTTCATTCTTTTTATAATTCTTTTTTCTATTTTATTGCTGGAAATCCATGCAAAGTCCTCCTGTGCAATGTCAAATTTATATTTAGATTTTCCAGATGATGCTATTATTGAATTCTGGCTATTATATTCGTAACCAGATGTAGTGCTTACCTCATCTGAAATTTTATCAGTTGGCCTAAATGTAACAAATAATCTTGCCTCTCTATCTCCTTTTTTTGGAGATTGTAAAACAGGCTTCGATTGAGCAAAACAAATTTTTCCACCTGTATTCAACACTTGAATTACTTCCCAATCTTTAAACTTTCCTATTTTTTTAACTTCTTCAGCAAAGCTTGATGAAAATGTAAAAAATAAAATAATAATGCAGTATCTAATTATGGACATGGATTTGGAAATATTTTTTGAACATTATTTATTTCGTTTATTACTTCTTGATCTAGTTTGACTTTTACACTTTCTATATTAGTTTTCAACTGATCCATGGTTGTTGCACCTATGATCACGCTTGTCATAAATTCTTGCTCCTCACAAAATTTAATGGACATTTGACACATATCTAGACCGTATTTTTCACTTATTTTGAAATATTCCTCTACTGCTTTTTCAGTATTGGGCTTTCTATATCTGGTCCAAAAATCATAATCTCTCTCCATTCTTGAGCCCTTTGGCAACTCTCCATTTCTATATTTTCCTGACAAATATCCACTTGCCAAAGGTGAATAGGAGAGACATCCTATCTGTTCTCTAATAGACACCTCTGCAAGTCCGATTTCATAAGATCTATTAAGTAAACTATAGGGATTTTGAATAGACATCATTCTTGGTAAATTTTTATCTTTAGAAAGTTTAATATAATTCATCACTCCCCAAGGAGTTTCATTTGATAGCCCTACATATCTGATTTTACCCTTATCAACATATTTTTTTAACTGATTAAGAACGTCTTCGAATTGGTTCCATTCATTTTCTTTATGCTCATAACCTAATCTTCCAAAGTTATTGACATTTCTTTCTGGCCAATGAAGTTGATACAAGTCTACATAGTCAGTGTTCAATCTTTTAAGACTATCATTAAGCGCATTTTCTAAATTTTTACCTACAAAACTATTTTCACCGTTTCTTAAGTAATCCCTTGATGGTCCAGCAACTTTTGTTGCTAAAATAATATCTTCTCTTTTTTTGTTTTTTTTTAACCAATTGCCTATGATTTTTTCAGTATGACCGTAAGTTTCTTTTTTCGGAGGAACTGCATAAAGTTCAGCTGTGTCCCAAAAGTTTACGCCCTCAGTTAATGCAAAATCCATTTGTTCAAAGGCTTCCGCTTCAGTGTTTTGCTCTCCCCAGGTCATTGTACCGAGACAAATTGTGCTTACTTTAAGGTCTGTATTTCCTAATTTTTTGTAATTCATTCTTTAAAGTTATTTTTACTTATATTTTGGTGGCTTGAAAATATAGAAATATGATATTATATAAATCCTATGGAATTCAATAAAGAAAATATTTTAAATAAATCTACAACTGCGAAACAAGCAGCTGTAATGGATGAAGGTTTAAGAGCCTATATGTTAAAAGTATATAACTATATGGCTACAGGTGTTCTTTTAACTGGAATAATAGCACTGTTATCTTTCAAAATGTCAGTTGTTACAGATGCTAATGGTTCAATTGTTGCATTAACTGAATTTGGTAATGCTATATATTTGTCAGGATTAAAGTGGGTAGTAATGCTTGCACCTCTTGCAATTGTTTTTTATATGAGTTTTGGAATAAATAAAATGAGTTCGTCGAAAGCTCAAACTACCTTTTGGATATTCGCAGCTCTTATGGGGCTTTCTTTGTCCTCAATTCTTTTAATTTACACAGGTTTAAGTGTTACTAGAGTATTTTTCATATCTTCAGCAACTTTTGGTGCAATGAGTATTTACGGTTATACAACAAAAAGAGATTTAACTAAATTTGGATCTTTTTTGATGATGGGTTTAATTGGAATTATTATTGCTTCACTAGTTAATATTTTTCTTAAATCTTCTATGATGTATTTTGCAATTTCTATAATTGGAGTATTAATTTTCGTGGGCTTAACTGCTTATGATACTCAAAAAATTAAGAATATGTATGTTGCTTCAGACTCTGGAGAATTAATGGGCAAAAAAGCAGTTATGGGTGCATTAACTTTGTATTTAGATTTCATTAATTTATTTATAATGTTGCTTAGACTCTTTGGTCAGAGAAGATAATTAATTTTTTAATCTTTTCCAATTAGTATTCTTTAATAAATTTTCAAGATCAAAAGAATTTTTTAGAATTTTACCATTGGTATCGGTGATCAAATATCTTAAGTTTTTGTTTGATGGTTTAAAATTTTTACTAATTTTATAGAGAGCATTTTCAGCAGCATTTTTAAAAACACTAAAACTTACTTGTTTGCTAGAGATAGAAAGCCCGTAGTCTCTCCAAGATCCTTCAGATACCATTTTAGCATAGAGATCCAGAATAATTTTTAACTCGTTCTTTTCAAAAAAATAATTAATTTGCTCGTCTTTTTTTAAGTTATTTACAACAAGTTTTAAGTTTCTATTCATTTAATTTGTACTTGTTAATAAGACCAATTTGAAAAGCTGTAAAAATAAATGTAATTGGAAGCATTCCCCAAACTTTGAAGTTAACCCAGAACTCTTCTGTTTGTGTTCGCCAAATTACTTCATTTAATAATGCAAGACCAAAAAAGAAATACATCCATCTATTATTTAAGATTTTCCAGCCTTCGTTACTTAATGGTAAAGATTTTCCTAAAATTTTTTTTAAAATAGGCTCATCTGTAAAATATTTTCCAAAAAATAAGGCTAACGCGAAAAAAATATTAATTATTGTGGGCTTCATGTAAATGAAAACTGGATTATCAAAATATATAGTTAAACCACCAAATAATGTAATTAACACTCCACTTGTAAGTGGAACCATTGGAATTTTTTTCTCCAGGATCCAAACTACAAGAACTGCAATTATAGTTGCAACTATTAGTGGAGGTATGGCAATTTTTAAATTTTTATCGTTATTATAGTAAAAGAAAAAAAAAATTACTAAAGGTCCAATATCTGTAATAAATTTTAAGAAAGATTTGTTCACTGCTACATATTATCAGATTAATAAAACAATCATATTTTTTTTATTGATTTTTTTTTTCAAATATCCATATTTGTCTCGTGAGTATCCAAAAAGCTAAATTTTCAATAGGTGATGTGGTAAAGCATAGGCATTTCGAATTTAGAGGCGTGATTTATGATGTAGATTTTGAATTTAATAATTCAGAAGAATGGTATCAATCTATACCCAAAAATGTTAGACCTAGAAAAGACCAGCCTTTTTATCACCTACTCGCTGAAAATGATGAAATAACTTATGAAGCATATGTGTCAGAACAAAATCTTTTAACAGACGACTCTGAAGAACCGATTAAACATCCATTGATAAATGAAATTTTTTCGGGGAAAAAAGGCTCAAGTTATTTTAAACCTTCAAATTAATCAAAAGCCAATTTTTTAACACATTTTATACAAACAGAAGTCATAACTTATAAATATTATCAACTCATATCTGGCTGAGAATGCTTATTAATTCCATTTTTATCTCCCTCAGTATTCTCAGTCAGACGATTTATCAAAATTTATATCGATTATTTATGTTATAAAAACTCATGTTAAATTATTTTAATCCTAGTAACACTTTAAAGGTTATTAATAAACTACAGAAATTTATTTTTGCATTATTTATTGCAGTTTTAATTCTTGGATTGTTTGAAGCCTTGGTACTTTCTCCTGAGGATTATAAACAAAGCGACTCTGTGAGGATAATGTATGTTCATGTTCCTGCAGCTTGGATTTCACTTGGCATATTTTCTGTTATATCAATCTTATCTTTTGGAATTTTAATTTTTAAAAATAAAAATTTTATTTTAATTTCTAAAAGTTTAGCACCATCTGGCTTTGTATTTAACATTATTGCATTGGTTACAGGCTCAATCTGGGGGAAACCCACATGGGGTACCTGGTGGGCTTGGGATGCTAGAATTACGTCAATGTTACTTCTCGCTGTATTTTACTTGATGTTCATGCTGAGTTGGAAAATTTTTGAGGATGAAAAGAAATCAATTAAACTTAGTTCATACATTGCAATTTTTGGATTAATAAATATTCCAATAATTAAATTTTCTGTTGACTGGTGGTCAACTTTACATCAACCGTCTTCTGTAAATGTATTTAAGGAAACAACTATTCACTCAACTATGCTTATGCCATTAGGTATAATGACTGCGGCATTTGCACTTTTCTCAATTTTAATATTTTTAATGAAATATCATACAGAACTGCTAAAGATTAAAAATAAAGGATTAGATAGATTATGATTAATGAAATTTTAAACATGAACGGATACGGTTTATATGTTTGGTCATCTTTTATGTTTACTTTGTTAAGTTTTGGTACTTTATATTTCGTAACTAAAATTCAGCTAAATAAAGAGTTAAGGAACTTTAAGGCTAAATTTAAAAACTTAGATGCTGAAAAAGCTGAAATTGTAAAAAAGCAAGAAATTTACAGAGGAATTTTATCAAGCACTTCATCATCTAAAATTTAACTTTAGATTTTCATGTATGGTAAAAAAGTCAAGATACGAGCTTTTTTTATTATTTTAGCATTCTTTTCAGCAATTCTTATCACTTTTTTAGTGATAAATTCATTAAAAGAAAATGTAGTATATTTTAAATCACCGACTGACATTAATCATTTAAATCAAATAGAAAGTAAAAAAATAAGAGTTGGTGGGATGGTTAAAAAAAACTCAATAGAAATTGAAAATAAAAATTTAAAATTTGTAATTACTGATTTTAAAAATGAGATAATTGTAACTTTTAGTGGAGCTGTACCCAATTTGTTTGAAGAGGGAAAAGGAGTAGTTGCAGAGGGATATTTAGAAGATAGAAAATATTTAAAAGCAGAAAAAATTTTAGCAAAACATGATGAAAATTATATGCCTCCAGAGGTTAAAGAGGCAATGCAAGGAAATTAGAAATGATTAATCAAATTGGAGCTTATTCACTATACATATGTTTATTTGCATCTGTATACTTAATACTTAAATCATATATTTCCTCAAAAAATTTTGACAAAAAAATTAATCAAACATTTTTTGCAACTTTGTCAGTGCAACTATTTATGACAATTTTAAGTTTTTTTACTCTAGTCATTGCTTTTGTTTTTTCTGACTTTTCAAATATTACAGTGTTCAATAATTCTCATACGTTAAAGCCTCTTTTTTATAAAATATCAGGAACCTGGGGCAATCATGAGGGGAGTCTACTGTTGTGGTTATTAGTACTAAATTTCTTTTTGTTTATTTTTTTTGTTACTTCAAAAAAAATGAATGTGAGATATAGGATTTTAACAATTTTATTTCAGGAAATTATTATTTTAGGTTTTTTACTCTTTATTCTTTTTACATCAAACCCTTTTTTAAATATTCTACCAATACCTGATGAAGGTTTAGGTTTAAATCCAATTTTGCAAGATCCAGCACTGGCAATCCATCCACCACTTTTATATGTGGGTTATGTTGGAACCTCTATAATTTTTTCTGCATCCTTAGCAGCCTTAATTACTAAAACTGTAGATAAAGTTTGGGCATCTCATATTAAAAACTGGATTCTAATATCTTGGATATTCTTATCAGTGGGAATACTTCTAGGGTCTATATGGGCTTACTATGAATTAGGATGGGGTGGTTTCTGGTTTTGGGACCCTGTTGAAAACGTTTCATTGATGCCTTGGTTTTGTTTGACTGCATTGCTTCATTCAATAATAGTTCTTAAAAATAGAAATGTTTTTCACTCTTGGACTGTTATTTTGTCAATCACAACATTTTCATTAAGTATGAGTGGAACATTTTTAGTTAGATCAGGAATACTCAATTCAATTCACACATTTGCTAATGATCCATCCAGAGGAGTGTTTATATTAACATTCCTATTATTTCTTGTTTTACTGGCTGTTTTTATTTTCTTTTTTAATCAGAAAAATTTTCCAGATACTTACCAAAGATCATTTTTAGTTAGTAGAGAGACAAGCATATTAATCAATAACTGGTTTATGATGTTTTTTTTATCAGTAGTATTAGTTGGCACTGCATATCCAATTTTTCTTGAAGTTATTAATGACGCCAAAATTTCGGTAGGACCTCCATTTTATCATAAATTAATCGTTCCATTTCTTATCCCTTTTTTATTTTTTATGGCATTAGGACCAAATATAAAATGGATAAAGGATACGATACAAAAACGAAATATATCACAAATTATTATTTTTACTTTATGTTTTATAATTTCCTTTTTTATTGTTTTTAATACTAATACTAATTATTTATTTTCAACTTTATTATTCACATTCAGTTTTTATTTATTTTTTAATGTGATAAAAAGTTTTAAAAAAAAAAATTCTAATTTATCTCAAAAAGTTTCTCATCTTGGTTTTAGTATTTTTATGCTTAGTATTTTATTCAATGGGATTTTATCAAAAGAAAATTCAGCAAATATGAAGGTTGGTGATGAAATAAACTTTTTGAACAAAAAATTAATTTTTGAGAATGTAAAAGTTGAAAGTGATTCAAACTTCAAAAAATTAATTGGTGAATTCAAACTAAAGGAAAATGAAAGCATTATCCATTTTAGACCGGAAATTAGAGTTTATAGCCAACCTGAAACAATCACAAGTGAGGCAGACATTTCATCAACACTTTTTTCAGATAATTTTTTGGTTTTCAGCCTTATTAAAAATGATGGTTTTTTTAATGTTAGATACCAACATAAGCCTTTGATGATCTGGATCTGGATATCTGTATTATTGATGTCACTTGGTGGTGTATTGAGTTTCTTTAAATTAAATGAAAAATTATAAAATTTTTTATTTTCTTGTAATTTTAATAGTAGCAATTTTTTTTGTTTTGCTTTTAGGATTGAAAGAAGAAAAAAATTATTCCCCACAGTCAGATTTAAAAAAATTAAATAATTCAATTTCACTCAAAGAGCTTTATTCAGGAAAAAATATTTTTCTAAATGATTTATTGTTAGAAAATGAATTAAATTTAATAAATATTTGGGCCTCTTGGTGTTTGCCATGTAAGGCTGAACACCCTTATTTGATAAATCTGAATGAGAGATTTGACATAAAATTAATAGGTATAAATTATAAAGATAACTTAGATAATTCAAAAAAATTTCTATCTGATCTTGGAAATCCCTACGATGAGGTTTTGGTAGATAGTGATGGAATAAAATCAATTGAGCTTGGTGCTATAGGGGTTCCTGAAACATACTTGATTAATAATGAATATAAAATTATCAAAAAATTTATTGGACCATTAAACCAAGATGATTATGAAAATATAATTAGTTTAATTAAAAAATGAAAAAAATTACTTTAACAGTCCTAATATTAATAATAACCACTTTCTTTTCCAATATCTCTTTTGCAGATCAAAAAAAGAATATTGATCATATAACCAAGAATTTAAGATGTTTAATTTGTCAAGGTCAGTCTGTTTATGACTCTCAATCAGATTTTGCATTGAGTATGAAAAAATTAATCCGAATTAAAATTAAAGAAGGAGATACCGAAGACGAGATATACAAATTTTTAAAAGAAAAATACGGTGAGTGGATTGTTTATGATCCAGAAGTGAATAAAAACACAATTTTTTTATGGGGATTACCCCTTATTTTATTTATTTTTGGTGGTCTTTTAATTATTAGAAAAGTAACTATAAAGTAACTATTTTGATATGAGAGTATTAACCAGCTTTGTTGTTTTTTATGTTTTATTGTTTCCAAATTTTGTGAAGGCCGAAAATTCTGGAGACAAATGGAACTTTTACATAGGCATGTTTGATTTCAGTGATGATGGAAAAAAATCAAATTTATATGGTATTCAACATATAAATGAAGATTTATACAGAGAAACCTCTTTTGGCATTCTGCAGCCAGTTACAGGTGCATTCATTACAGCAGATAACGCAAAATATATATATACAGGTTTTCAAGTACCAAAAAAAAATGGATCTTTTACATTTACGCCAAGTTTTACACCAGGACTTTATGACGAAGGAGACGGAAAAGATTTGGGACATGTAATCGAATTTAAAACTGAAGTTCAGATATCTTATGAAATTTCAAATCAAAGCGAGATCGGTTTTTCATATAATCATATATCAAATGCAAGCCTGGGAGATAAAAATCCTGGGGCTAATAGTTATATGTTTAACTTCATAAAAATATATTAGTAGGTTTAAAAAGATGAGAGTTAAAGATTGTTATAATTTTGAGGATTTTAGAAAACTTGCCAAAAGCAAGTTACCTGCTCCAATATTTCATTACATTGATGGAGGGGCAGATGATGAAGCAACTCTTAAAAGAAATACAAACGCGTTTAACGACTGTGACTTAGTTCCAAGTATTTTAACAAGTGTAGGGGAACCCGATCTGAAGACAGAAATTTTTGGTAGAAAAATTGATATGCCTATTTTTTTATCCCCAACAGCAATGCAAAGTCTATATCATCCAGATGGTGATAAAGCATCAGCCAGAGCAGCGGAAAAATTTAATACAATGTACAGTATGTCTACTATGGCTTCATTCTCAATTGAGGAGATTGCAAATGTTTCAAGTGGACCTAAATTATTTCAACTTTATATTCATAAAGATAAATCTTTTACTGATGACCTAATTGATAGATGTAGAAGAGCAAACTTTGATGGACTATGTTTAACTGTAGATACCTTAGTTGCAGGTAATAGAGAAAGAGATCATAGAACTGGATTTACTACACCACCTAAATTTACCTTGGAAAGTTTATTGAGTTTTGCAATGAGACCTCAATGGGTTTTAAATTATTTAACAAATAAAAAGTTTGAGTTAGCAAATATCAAACATAAAACAGACAAAGGCACGAACATTGCTAAATCTGTCATTGATTATATTAATGAACAATATGATCCAAAAATGAATTGGAGTGATGCAGAGTATTGTATTAAGAAATGGAATGGACCATTTGCTTTAAAAGGTGTTATGTCAGTTGAAGATGCTAAAAGAGCCGTGGATATTGGATGTACTGCTATAATGATCTCAAATCATGGCGGTAGGCAATTGGATGGATCAAGATCCCCATTTGATCAAGTCAAAGCAATTTCAGATGCTGTGGGTGACAAGCTAGAGATAATACTAGATGGTGGAGTAAGAAGGGGAACACACGTGTTAAAAGCCCTTGCAGCAGGCGCAAAAGCATGTAGTTTTGGCAAAGCTTTTCTTTTTAGCCTTGGAGCTGGTGGACAAGCAGGTGTTGAAAGATTGCTACATAATATGCAAGCTGAAATTAGAAGAAATATGATATTAATGGGTTGCAAAAATTTATCTGAGTTAAACCAGGACAGAATAATATATAGGAGATAGATTATGGAGATAAAATTAGCTGCGAGCTTAAATAGATTAGGTACAGAAACTGCTTTTAGTGTCCTAGCTGAGGCTAAAAAACTAGAAGCGAAAGGTCATCCCATGATCCATCTTGGGCTTGGACAACCAGATTTTAAAACTCCAAAGCATGTTGTAGATGCTGCAAAAAAAGCATTGGATGATGGACACCATGGATATGTAATGTCAAACGGGATTCCTGAGTGTAGACAAGCTGTAACTAGATGGATTAAAAAAAGATACAGCGCAGATGTTGATTTTGAAAGAATATTAATTATGCCAGGTGGTAAACCTACCATGACGTATGCAATCCAGTGTTTTGGAGAACCAGGTGCAGAGATAATACATCCGACACCAGCTTTTCCTATTTATGAGTCTATGATTAATTATACTGGATCTACACCAGTTCCTTATGATCTTACAGAAGATAAAGATTTGAAATTCAATGCCGATAAAATATTATCTCTGATAACTGCTAAAACAAGACTTTTAATTTTAATCAATCCAAATAACCCAACTGGGAGTTTTGTTGAAAAACCTGAAATAGATAAACTTGCGAAGGGATTAGAAAAATTTCCACATGTAACAATTTTGAGTGATGAAATTTATAGTAGACAGATTTTTGATAATAAAGAAATGCCTACATTCTTCAATTACCCAGAATTAAGAGATAGACTAATAGTTTTAGAAGGTTGGAGCAAAGCTTACTCAATGACTGGTTGGAGGTTAGGTTGGAGTTTTTGGCCTGAACATTTGGTTGAACATGTAAACAAACTTCTAATTAATAGTGTTTCATGTGTTAATGCGGCTGCACAGTTTGCTGGAATAGCAGCCTTAGATGGCCCAGATGATTCAATACATGAAATGATGGAAAAATTTACCGCTAGAAGAAAATTAATCCATGAAGGTTTAAATAGTTTGCCAGGTGTTGAATGTAGTCTTCCAGGTGGTGCCTTTTATGCTTTCCCTAAAGTTACTGGAACTGGAATGAATGGTTCAGAGTTTTGTCAAAAAGCAATGCATGAAGCTGGAGTTGCAATAGTTCCAGGAACAGCATTTGGTAAAAGTTGCAATGAATACGTTAGATTTAGTTTTGCGGCATCTAGAGATAATATCTCTCAAGCTTTGGAAAATATCAAAAAGATGCTTGGATAATTTATGACTGAATTAGCTTTACCACAAATAGATAGGACTACGGTTTCAAAAAAAAGTCTTATAGTTTCTCAATTAAAAAAATTTACTAATGAAGAAAATGTCTTAAGTGAAAACGAGGAAATAAAGCCATATGAAACTGATGGTTTAGCTGCTTATAAACAGACCCCACTAGCAGTTGTTTTGCCAGAAAATACAAAAGAAGTAAGTGAAATACTAAAATTCTGTAATGAAGAAAACATAAAAGTGATCCCAAGGGGTGCAGGAACAGGTTTGTCAGGTGGAGCGTTACCACTTCAAGATGCAATATTGTTAGGACTTGGTAAATTTAACAAAATTCTTGAAATTGATTTTGATAATAAATGTGTAGTAACCCAACCAGGAGTTACAAACCTTGGAATTACTCATGCTGTTCAACACAAAGGATATTACTATGCTCCGGATCCTTCAAGTCAGTTAGCATGTTCAATTGGAGGAAATGTAGCTGAAAACTCGGGGGGTGTTCACTCTTTAAAATATGGAACAACCACAAATAATATTCTTGGTGTTGAAATGGTAATGATGGATGGAACGATTACAAGAATTGGCGGTAAAACTTTAGATCAAGAAGGATATGATTTATTAGGACTAGTATGTGGATCCGAGGGACTTTTGGGAGTGATTACAGAAGTAACAGTAAAAATTTTAAGAAAACCGCAATCTGTAAGAGCAGCTTTAATTGGCTTTCCAACCGTCGAGGATGGAGGCAATTGTGTCTCTGATATTATATCTAGCGGAATAGTTCCTGCTGGTATGGAAATGATGGATAAAGCATTGATTGATGCGACAGATAAATTTTCAAAAGCTGGTTATCCAAAAGATGCAGAAGTTTTAATGATCGTTGAGCTTGATGGTACCAAATCTGAAGTTGATGGTCTTTTAAACAAAGTAAGTGAGATTGCAAAACAAAATAACTCTAACAGTATGAAGTTAAGTAATAATGAAAAAGAGAGATTAGCTTTTTGGTCAGGAAGAAAAGCTGCATTCCCAGCCTGTGGAGCTATGGCCCCAGATTATTATTGTATGGATGGCTCTATTCCAAGAGGAAAGCTGTCTTTAATTTTAAAAGAAATAAATCAACTTTCAAAAAAATATAACTTGGCTGTAGCAAACGCTTTTCATGCCGGAGATGGAAACTTGCATCCTCTAATAATGTTTGATGGTAGTGATAAAGAACAGTTGAGAAAAACTGAAGAATTTGGTGCGGAGATTTTAAAAGCTTGTGTAAAGCATGGTGGAGCATTAACAGGCGAACATGGTGTAGGAATAGAAAAAAGAGAATTGATGTGTGAAGCTTTCAATAACGATGATATTCAACAACAATTAAATATCAAAAAGTCTTTAGATGAAAAAAACCTATTAAATCCAGGAAAAGTTTATCCGATACTGAGAAAATGTGCAGAGGAAGGAAGAGTCCATGTCCACAGAGGAGAAGAAAAATTCCCAGATCTCCCTAGATTCTGAAACGTTAAGTCCAAGTACTGAAAAAGAAGTATCAGAAATAGTAAGAGAAATTTACTCAAAAAAACTTCCTATAGAGATAACAGGAACAGGAACAAAAAAAGTTTTTGGTTATAATTTACAAACTGCAAAAAAACTCAGCCTATCACAACTTTCTGGTATCATTGACTATCAAAAAGAAGAACTTTACATCAAAGTAAAAGCAGGAACTCCTATTGAAGACATTGAAAAAATATTAGAGGAAAACAATCAAGAGTTAGCATTTGAACCAATTGATTTTGGATACATGATAAATGGTCAAACAAACAAAGGGACTATTGGTGGCTATGTAGCGTGTAATTTTGCTGGATCCAGAAGATTTAAAGTTGGAAGTGTTAGAGACCATATTTTAGGTTTCAAGGGAGTGAATGGAAAAGGCGATATTATAAAGTCGGGTGGGACTGTAGTTAAAAATGTTACTGGTTATGATCTTTCAAAATTAATATCAGGTTCATTTGGAACACTGGTTGTTTTAACTGAAATAACATTAAAAGTTTCTCCAAAAAAACAATCTCAAATTACAGTTATTGTTTATTCTGATGAAATTAAGAAAATATCAAATTTATTTGATAAAATTCTAAGCTCTAGTAATGAAGTTTCAGCAGCAACATTCATACCTGAGGAACCCGCTTATAAAAACTATGAACATACAAAAAATAAAATTTTCAAATTTAACGATCTGGATCAAGAAGGTTCTTTTTTAGCTTTTAGAATTGAAGGAGACAGGAGATCAATTGACGAGAGATTAAAAGAGTTAAAAATAGAGTTAGATTTATCAAATTTCAAAAGTTCAATATTAGATGTTCATCAATCAGTACCTTTCTGGAAAAAAGTCAATAATTTGGAGTTATTTAGTGGAACAAAAAATAATATTTTGAGAGCTGTTATGCCTCCTGCTAAATGTGAGACATTTAGTAAATTTCTTAATAAAAATTATAAATATTACATTGATTGGTGTGGATCATTGTTTTGGATCGAGGTCCTCGACAAAGACGATGAAAAAATAAACAAAATAAAAAATTTTATCCTTGAAAATAGTGGATATCTAACGATTCTTAAAAAATCTGAAAATTTTGATTTTCAAGACACTTTGTTTACTATCGATAGTACAAGATTAATGATATCAAAAAAAATAAAAGATAGTTTTGATCCAAAAAAAATTTTTAACCCTGGAAGAATGTATAGAGAACTTTAATGCAAACCAATTTTTCAGAAAACCAACTAAAAGATAAAGACAACCAGTCTACAGAAAAGATATTTCAAAAATGTGTGCATTGTGGAATGTGCAATGCAACTTGCCCTACCTATGGAATACTAGGCGATGAACTAGATGGACCAAGAGGAAGAATTTATCTAATTCAGGATATGTTGGAAAATGAGAGAAAGCCCTCCAAAAAAGTTGTTAAGCACATAGACCGTTGTCTATCATGTTATAGCTGCATGACGACTTGCCCAGCTGGCGTTAATTACATGCATGTGATTGATCATGGCAGAAAATATATTGAAAAAAATTATGACAGACCTTTATTTGATAAAATTTTAAGAAATTTTTTATCGAAAGTTCTTCCAAATACTCAATATTTTAAATTAACAAGTTATCTAGTTAAGATCGGAAAGTTATTTAAATTTTTATTTCCAAAGAAAATAAAAGACATGATGGAATTGATGCCAACTTCTTTTCCAGAAAAAACTATCAAATTAAAGGAAATGTATCCAGCAAATGGAAAAAAAATCGCAAGAGTAGCCTTATTGACTGGATGCGTGCAAAAAGAACTATCGCCACAAATTAATGAGTCCACAATAAGATTATTAAATAGACATGGCGTTGAAGTTGTTGTTCCAAAAAAAATTAGATGTTGTGGCTCATTAAATCATCATTTAGGTAAAGAGGACGATGCAAATATTGATTTTATAAATAATATTGAAACCTGGTATGAAGAACATAAAAAGGGAAATCTTGATGCAATATTATCTAATACCTCTGGATGTGGAACCACTTTAAAAGACTATGGATTTATATTTAGAAATGACAAAAAATTAAAAGCTAAAGCAAAAACAATATCTGAGTTAAGCAAAGATGTTACTGAATATTTATCAGAAAACTTAAAACTAAATATACAAAAGAAAAATAAGAAATATAAAATTGCTTATCATTCTGCATGTTCAATGCAACATGGTCAAAAGGTTCATAATGAACCGATCGACTTACTTCAAAAAACTGACAATGATATTTTGGAAATACCCAATGGACACCTTTGTTGTGGCTCTGCTGGAACTTATAATATTCTGCAAACAGAAATCGCGAAAAATCTTTTAAAAGACAAAGTTAAGAATATAGAGAGTACAAATCCACAGATTATATCTACTGGAAATATAGGCTGTATCACCCAAATATCTAATGGTACCAATATACCAATTTTACATACTATAGAACTGCTAGATTGGTATACAGGTGGTCCAAAACCAAAAATTTTGAGTAAAATTTAATATGAAAAAAATTCTAGTAACAAGAAAATTACTTAGATCTTGTGAAGATAAAGCATTAAAAAGTTTTGATGCTAATTTAAACTTAAATGACGAATTATATTCGCAAAAAAAATTAATTGAAATGAGTGAAGGAAAAGATGGAATATTATCTTCTTTAACAGATAAACTTGATGCTGAAACAATAAATAAATTGCCAGAAACTATAAAAATTATTTCAAATTTTGCAGTTGGTTTTGGAAATATAGATTTGGAGGCAGCTAAGGCGAGAGGAATAGCGGTTACAAATACACCTGACGTTTTAACAGATGCTACAGCTGAAATTGGAATCTTGCTAATACTTGGAGCATGCAGAAGAGCATCAGAGGGAATAGAATCTGCTAAAGAAAGCAACTGGAAGTGGTCTGCAGATTATTTAATTGGAAAGCAACTAACTGGTGCAAGACTTGGAGTATTAGGTATGGGAAGAATTGGTCAAAAGATTGCAAAAATTGCAAAGTCTTTAGGAATGATAATACATTATCATAATCGATCAAAATTAGCTGAGGAAAAAGAACAAGGTGCTGTTTACCATGATAATTTAAAAAGTTTATTATCAGTATCTGATGTTTTATCTATTTGTTGTCCAGCCTCGAAACAAACAATTGATATGATTAATAAAGATACTATTGAGTATTTGCCAAAAGGTGCAGTTGTCACTAATGTTGCAAGAGGAGATATTGTAGACGATGAAGCTTTGATAGATGCACTTGAAAGAAGAAAAGTCTATGCAGTTGGTTTAGATGTCTACAAAAATGAGCCAAATTTAAATCCAGGTTACCTGAAATATAAAAGCGCTTTTATCCTTCCCCATTTAGGAAGCGCTACAAAAGAAACAAGAACTGCAATGGCTAATCTTGCGATTGACAACATTGACGAATTTTTCAAAACAGGGGACTCTAAGAATAAAGTAAATTAGGACTTTTTGACCTAATTATACAATCTCAAATTGTATTTAATTTAAAAATGTAATCGATTTTAGAATGACTCTAGCAATTTTACATGTTTAACTCTTAGGAGTTAATTAACTTTAAAGAGGAGAAATAAATGGTTAAAGAAAAAAAACTTTTGAAGGGTAAAATTCCTTCAAGACGTAAGTTCTTTAAAACGGCAGCAGCAACTGGTGCAGCGGCAACAGCAGCGGTAGCAATGCCTAATCTTGCATTGGGAGGTGGTCATACAACTCTTAAAATGCAAGCAGCTTGGCCTAGCGGAGCAAATATCTTTTTCGAAATGGCAGGAGACTATGCGAAAATGGTTGATCAGATGTCAGGCGGAACTTTAAAAATTGACTTACAACCAGTTGGAGCAGTTGTTAAAACTTCCGAAATTGGACAAGCTGTAAGTTCAGGAGTACTTGATATGGGTCACTGGGTGACTGCATATTGGTATGGAAAAAACCCTGCGGCTTCATTGTTTGGAACTGGACCATCATACGGTATGTCATCACAAGAAGTAATGGGATGGATGGAATATGGTGGAGGAAGAGCTCTGTACGAAGAAACTTTAGCAAAAGTTGGTTTTGACTATGTTGGTTTCTTTCATATGCCTATGCCAGCTCAACCATTCGGATGGTTTAAAAAGAATGTAACTAAAGTATCCGATGTAAAAGGAATGAAGTACAGAACAGTTGGTCTTGCAACTAACGTTCTTACTGCAATGGGAATGGTAGTTAGACAGTTACCAGGTGGAGAAATCCAACCAGCAATGAAAACTGGTTTGATTGATGCAGCTGAGTTTAACAACCCAACTTCAGACTCTCAGTTTGGTATGCAGGATGTATCTAAGCATTATCACTTAGGTAGTTTCCACCAATCTCAGGAGATGTTTGAAATTCCTATTAACAAAAAATCATACAACAACCTTTCGCCTGCACATCAAGCAATATTGAAAAATGCTGCTTATGCTGCGAACACTGATAACTACTTTAAAGCTTTAGTAAGATATTCAGCTGACTTATCTAAGTTAATGAATGAGCATAAAGTAAATGTATATCAAACTTCAGATGCAATTCTTTCTGAGCAGTTAAAAGGTTGGGACAAAGTAGTCGGTGACTTTTCTGGAAAAGATCCATTCTTCAAGAAAATCATAGACTCACAAAAAGCGTATGCTAAGAGAGTAATGAAGTACTTGCTGATGAATCAGCCTAATTACAAACTTGCTTACGAAAATGAGTTTGGTCCAATAGCAAAAGTAAAAATCTAACAATTTTTAATAAATTAGAAAAAAAAGGGGGGCTTTTTAGCCCCCTTTTTGTTATTACTTAGACAGTTTTTTATGAGATCATTTATTAAGTTTGCAGATCAATTAAGTACATCAATGGGTAAGGCATTCTCATGGTGTATTGTAATTTTAATGGCTGGAACTTGTTATGAGGTGGTGATGGCATATGCATTTAATGCTCCCACATTATGGAATTTTGATTTTAGTCTTCAAATGTATGGAGCCATTTTTATGATGGCAGGGGCTTATACTTTGTCGACAGAGGCTCATGTAAGAGGTGATGTAATTTACCGATTGTTCAAACCCAGAACTCAAGGTTGGATTGATCTAATTTTATATTTTGTATTTTTCTTTCCAGGTGTTTTGGCTCTAGCATTTTATGGGTATGAATACGCATCTATGGCTTGGAAAATAAAAGAAACTAGTTGGAATAGTCCAGCACAAATTCAAATTTACATGGCAAAATCTTTGATACCACTTTCTGGTTTATTATTAATCATTCAAGGAATAAGTGAGGTATTCAGATCAATCATTTGTATTCAAACTGGTCATTGGCCTGCAAGAATGGTTGTTGCCGAGGAGACAGAAAAAATTTTAATGAGAACAACTCAAGACGAGGACCAAAAAGATGTTATTTAGTTTGACAAATCCTGAAATAGCTATCTTGATGATGGGTATATTTCTCTTTGCAGTACTTTTAGGTTTTCCAATTGCTTTTACCTTGATGGCAATGGGAATTGGTTTTGGTTATTTTGCATATTATGATCCGTCAAGAATGGATCATTTGTTGGATAATAGGATATTCCAATTATTTGTTCAAAACACATATTCTGTAATGGACAACACAGTGCTTACCGCCGTCCCCTTATTTTTATTTATGGGTTATCTTGTTGAAAGAGCAGGAATTGTAGCAAGATTATTTAATGCAATTAGACTAGCTTCACATGGTTTGCCAGCCTCTATGGCTGTAGCTGCTCTTGTCACTTGTGCATTATTTTCTACAGCTACAGGAATTATAGGTGCAGTAGTTACATTAATGGGACTACTTGCATGGCCTGCAATGATAAGAGCAGGCTATGACAAAAAATTTGCATCGGGGGTTATATGTTCGGGTGGTTGTTTAGGTATTTTAATTCCTCCAAGTATTATGCTTATTGTCTACGCAGTAATTGCACAATTATCTCCTCTTAGATTATTTGCAGCAGCAATATTTCCTGGATTGATGTTGGCAGGGCTTTATATAATTTATGCAATAACTAGGGCGTACTTTAATCCATCCATTGCACCTAAGCCTCCAAAGGAGGAAATACCACCAAGAGCAGTGATATTAAAAGAGGTTTTAGTTTCATTTGTACCATTATTTTCTCTAATAATACTAGTTTTAGGTACTATTCTTGCAGGTCTTGCAACACCAGCAGAGGCTGCAGCGGTGGGAGCTCTTGGATCTTTAGTCCTATCTTTAATTTATAAGTCTTTAAAATGGAAAAGTTTTAAAGAGTCTGTTTTCCTTACAGCAAAAACAACCGCAATGATAATGTGGTTGTTTGTAGGATCATGGACTTTTGCAGCAGTGTTTTCTTATTTGGGTGGTCACGAAGTTTTTGAACACTTTTTTAAATCTATGAATTTAGCTCCTTGGCAGTTTTTAGTGATAACTCAAATAATTATTTTTATTCTAGGATGGCCTTTAGAATGGACAGAAATTCTAATTATTTTTGTACCTATATTCCTTCCGCTAGTAGAATTTTTTGGTGTTAATCCTTATTTCTTTGCTATGTTGATTGCATTAAACTTGCAAACATCTTTCTTAACACCCCCCATGGCAATGTCAGCATATTATCTTAAAGGTGTACAAACAAAAAATGTAGAATTGTTGGAAATATTCAAAGGGATTATGCCATTTTTAGGTATAGTGATTTTTGCAATGGTATTGATGTACATTTTTCCAGGCATAGCTTTATGGCTTCCCGATGTACTTTTTGCTGATTAAAGAAGAAATTGATGAATGAAATATTTTCACAGAGTGTAGAAAATCTTGCTTTAAAAATAAAAAATTCAGAATTAACTTCAGTAGAATTATGTGAAAAATATATTGAAAGAATTTATGAATTTGAAAAAGAGGTAAAAGCTTGGGCATTTTTTGATAAAAAAATTTTATTAGAGAAAGCTAAAGAGGCAGACGACTACAGAAGGTCAGGTAAACCAATTGGCTTCCTGCATGGTATACCTGTAGCCGTTAAAGATATTATTGGAACAGTTGAGATGCCAACTGAATGCGGCACAAGTATAAGAAAAGGCAAATCTTACTCACAAAATGCAGAAATTATTGATTTATTAATTTCAGAAGGAGCTATTGTAATGGGCAAAACTGCAACTTCAGAATTAGCTTTTCTTGGACCTCCAAAAACTACGAACCCACATGATTACTCTAGAACACCAGGTGGTTCTTCAAGTGGATCAGCTGCATCTGTTGCATCATATATGGCACCCCTTTCAATTGGATCTCAAACAGGTGGATCAGTAATAAGACCTGCATCTTACTGTGGTGTAGTAGGCTATAAACCAACTTATGGCTTAATATCAAGAAATGGTGTTTTGAGAACCTCTCAAACTTTAGATCATATTGGTATGTTTGGAAGAAATGTAGAGGACGTCGCTTTATTGGCTAAAGCTTTAATTAAAAAAGACAATCAGGATCCAGCTTCAATACACTATTCATCAGAGAATATTCTAGCAGAGACAAAAAAAGGCCCATTATTTGAACCAAAATTTATATTTTATAAAACAAATCACTGGAAGATGATTGAAAAAAAATCCAGAGATGCTTTTGAATATTTTATTAAGTCTTTCAAAAACATTGAAGTTTTTGACACTCCATCTTACTTTAAAGATATACACAAATATCATCAAGTAATTCACGAAACAGACTTAGCAAACAATTTTTCAATTTATTATAAAAAGTTTAAATCTAAATTGTCTAAATACATGCAAGATGCAATTTCTAGAGGAAATAAATACTCTGCAAAAGAATATGCAGAGGCTATTGATTTTAGGAAACAAAGTTATGAATCTTATAAAGAAGTTTTTGAGGATTACCATGGGGTACTAATGCCGTCCAGTCCAGGGGTCGCACCTAAAGGATTAAAAAGCACAGGAACAGCAGAATTTAATAAGGTTTGGTCTTATCTTGGTACGCCTTGTATTTCTCTTCCTTTACTTGAAGGTGAAAATAAATTACCATTGGGTGTTCAATTAATCGGTGATAAATATGATGATCACAGATTTTTAGGAGTTGCTAGATGGCTAGAGAAGGAATGTGAAAATTAAATATGAATAAATTAACAACAGTTATTGGAATTTCGTTTGCTCTATTCTTTTTAGTTGGGTTAGCTACTACTCTAACTAGATCTATGATGATAACTTTTTTAGACGTATTACCTGTATATATCTTTATGGGTGCAGCAATTATAATGATGATTTACGAAGCCTTTTTTGACAAGCAATAAATCTTTCAATCCAAACATATCTTCTTAAAAATAAAAATTAAACTATAAGAAATAAAGATGAACAAACAAAATCTTTTTCCTTATCTATTACTTTTTATTCAACCAATTTTTATGGCAAGCAACTTAATAGTTGCTCGTGGGGGTGTTGAGTTTATACCTCCAATTTCATTAGCATTTTGGAGGTGGTTTTTTGTTTTTTTAATTCTGTTATCTTTTACTTTTTTTTCTATTAAAAGAGAAATTAGGATCATAAAAAAAGAAATCTGGAAACTTTTATTTTTAGGTTCAATGGGCTGTGGTGTATGTGGCGCCTTCCCTTTTATAGCTGGAAAAACAACCACGATAATTAATATGGGAATTATTTATACCTCCTCTCCAATTTTTATTATTATAATTTCCTCTTTATTTTTTGGTGAAAAAATTAATAAACTTAAAATTTTTGGTTTAGTTTCCTGTTTAGTCGGAGTTCTTATTATTATAATCAAGGGTGATATTTTGCTTTTATTCAATTTAACTTTTAATCAAGGTGACTTATGGATGTTGGGGGCTGCAATTGGTTGGGCATTATATTCAATTTTCTTATTTTACTGGAAGTCTGATTTAGATGTTTTTCCAAGGTTTACTGTTATCTCGCTCGGCGGCATCATTAGTTTGTTACCTTTCTACTTATTAGAAGAAATATATTTTGTACAAACTCAATTTGACTCAAATTTTTATTTTTGGGTATTGTTTGCAGCAATTTCACCAGGAATTATTGCATTTGCACTTTATACTTTAACACAACAAAAATTAGGAGCGTCTGTAACTGGATTTACATTATATTTATTCACTGTTTATGGGGCATTTTATGGAATATTTTTATTCGATGAAAATTTAGAAAACTACCATTATCTAGGAACCGTCTTAGTATTTTTTGGAATATATTTAGTTAAAAGAAAAGTTGATAATGAACAAAAAGCATAAAATGATTTTTTTTAAAATATTATTTTATTTTTTCTTAATTTATTTTGGGGTCTCGCTTGTAGTATATTTTTACCAAAGAAAGTTACTTTATCATCCAGGTGAAAATAATTACTTAGATGAAGGACCGCTTAATCACAAAATAGAAAAAGTATATATTCAGTCTGAAAATGAACTTGTAGCTTGGAGATTTGTTAAAAATAAAAACTTTAAAACTATTCTTTTTTTTCATGGAAATGCAGGAAAAATAGATAATAGAATTTATAAACTTAATGAATTTTCTAAGTTAGATATTAATTATTTAATATTTGCTTATAGAGGTTTCAGTGGAAATAAGGGCAAACCAACTGAGCAAGGACTTTATGAAGATGCAAGGGCTGTAAAGAAATGGCTTAATTCAAACGGTGTAGAGGACAATTCAATTATATTATACGGAGAATCTCTTGGAACAGCAATTGCTGTAGATCTTGCAAGCTCTAATAGTTTTTCTGGTTTAATATTAGAGTCACCATTTACTTCAATGGAAATCCTAGCTAAAAAATATTACCCATACTTACCAGCTAAATTAATTTTAAAGGACAAATATAAGTCCATTGAAAAAATATCAAAAATAAATTCGCCTATTCTAATAATGCACGGAAGAGAGGATAAAATTGTTCCTTTTAGTATGGGCGAAGAAATGTACAAAAAATTTAACGGTGTTAAATATAATTTTTTCAGTGATAATGACGATCATATGATGAATTTTAATGAAAATTTAATAAATACAATTAAAAAATTTATTTCCAGCTTAAATTAGAACACAATTTAACCAAAGCATTATCTTTTTCTTTAGTTAAAAATTATAATGAAAAAAATTATAATTTTTTTATTTTTTGTTTTTTTCAATAATGCTTATGCAGAAAAAATAAATAAATATTTTCATATTGGTCTGATGGAGTCTTATGACAAAAAATTCACTCTTTATTTTAAGACTAGAGAAAAGGCTATAATTGCAAAAGGAGAGTATAGAAATTATCTCAATGATTATCCCCAAGACCTTTATATTCATGACCATAAAACTAAGAAAGATTATCCTCTTATCTCTTATGAATGGTTTCCAAAAAGAGTAAAAAAGATCACAAACAACTTCGAATATCCAATGTTTCCTGAGGACTTTGCATATTATTTGTTAAATGATAATGATACATTGATATTAGTAAGTGCATCAAAAAATTTTTTCAAAAATCTTAAATTCAGTATTTCAAACAAATATTTGTCCACTGCAAAATCAAATGGAAAATTAGAATTTATTGTTTCAAGTTTTGCAAAAAACTGTGGTTATAGAGATTTGAAAACAAACTTTGAATGTAATATTTACAAGCCACTGATTTCAAAAAACTTAATTACATCTTTTGAGTAAATGCACTCGCGAATTGTTTTGCATTAAAAATTTGCAAATCATCTTCTTTTTCACCTAAACCAAGTCCGACAATTGGTATTTTATATTTTTTTGAAAGTGCAATTAGAATTCCTCCTTTTGCAGTACCATCTAATTTTGTCATTATTAATCCTGAAACTGGAATAATTTTATTAAATTCCTCTAATTGATTAATAATATTTTGACCTGATGTTGCATCCAAAACAAGTATTACCTCGTGGGGTGCGCCCTCAGAACTTTTTTTTACTACATTTCCTATTTTTTTAAACTCTTCCATAAGATTTTTTTTATTCTGTAGTCTTCCAGCAGTATCTATCAAAACTTGATTGATATTATTTCGCTTAGCATATTCAACAGCTTTAAATGCAACTGAGGCTGGATCAGAACCAGCGTTTGATTTTATAATCGTAGCCCCAACTCGATTTGACCACTCCTCAAGCTGTTCAATTGCTGCAGCTCTAAAAGTATCACATGCAGAAAATATAACTTTATTATGATTTTCAATAAAAATTTTTCCAATTTTCCCAATCGTTGTGGTTTTGCCTACACCATTAACACCTGAAATTAAAATAATATTCAAATTCTCTTTTTTTTCAAAAAAGTTTTTTTTTTCGAGTGGTTCCATAAGATTAATAATATATTCTTCAAGTATTTTATTAATCTCATTTATTGTATTATTTTTTGGATCAATTTTTTTTTGTGCTATTATTTCTTTTATTTCTGAAGAAGCATCAATTCCCACATCTGAGCTAATTAAGAATTCCTCAATTTCTTCTAATGTTTTGTCGTCTATTTCTTTTTTAATTATTATTTCTCTTAGACCAGAAGCAATATTATCGGCACTTTTTTTAAATCCGATTTTAAATTTTTCAAAAATTCCCATTAAAGTTTAATTGTTATTTTTTGTATCTCCGAAACAGGTCCTTTCATAGTTATAAACTTATCTTGATCAATTTTTATTTGTAATCTTCCCAGTTTAAATTCTATTTCTGTAACTGTATTTTCCAATTCATCAATGTTAGCAGCAACAGCTGTTGCACACGCAGCTGTACCACAAGCTTTTGTTAGTCCAGCGCCTCTCTCCCAAACTCTTATTTTGATATGTTCGTTACTTATTTTCTGAGCCAATGTAACATTACATTTTTCTGGAAATATTTCATTATTCTCTATTTGTGGACCAATTTTTTTTAAGTCAAATAACTCAACATCATTTACAAAAAAAATTACATGGGGATTACCAACATTGATACCTACACCTCCAGTAATTTTATTATTGTCAAAATCTGAAATGGTTAATTCTAAATTTCTTGTATTCAATTCTCTATTAATCGGGATATCCTTCCAATTCAGTTTTGGTTTTCCAATTATTGTTTCAACCTGTTTACTATCTAAAATTTTAGAATTAAGTATTTGATTGTCAACATTTAGACTTATGTTTTTATTTTTCTCCTCTTCTGAAATCAAATATGCAACACATCTTGTTCCATTACCACATGCTCCTGATGTACTGCCATCTGAATTATAAAATTGCATTGAAGCATTTGATATAGTGCTATTTTGTATAAAAATTAATTGATCACATCCTAAAAAATTACGATCACAAATTTTTATAATTTGATCCTTAGTAAGACTTACCGATCTTTTTCTTTGATCAATAATGACAAAATCATTACCCAAACCGTCCATTCTAAAAGCATCAAATTCCATAGATTAAATACTTAACTTATTTATTGACTTTTTGAACCTCTATTATAGTTTACCGCAGTTTCCGCAAAATACAGCAATTTGCGGTGTCTTTGGTAACAAAGAGATCGACACCAGTCAGCGAGAGTTCGCCCACTGGTGTGATACCTGCTGTGTAAAATTATGTTTGAAAATTTAACAAATAAATTTGAGGAAATTTTTTCCTCTTTAAAAAAAGCACCTTCTCTTGATGAAAAACAAGTGGATGAAGGATTGCGTGCTATTCGTCTTGCTTTATTAGAGGCCGATGTATCTCTGGATGTTGTAAAAGAATTCATAAACAGAGTTAAACCAAAAGCTCTAGGCA
This sequence comes from uncultured Pelagibacteraceae bacterium, assembly GCA_902601315.1. Classification (GTDB taxonomy): domain Bacteria; phylum Pseudomonadota; class Alphaproteobacteria; order Pelagibacterales; family Pelagibacteraceae; genus Pelagibacter. The sequence goes on along the minus strand of CACKMS010000009.1, from coordinate 2,073 downwards.
AGGAAATAGTAAGATCAACATCACCTGGGCAAATGGTTGTTAAAATTGTTTATGATGAACTTGTATCATTCTTAGGTGATAAAAATTCAGAAATTCTACTTAATGCTGTTCCACCCGTTCCTATTATGTTGGTGGGATTACAAGGATCAGGAAAAACTACCACCACTGCAAAGCTAGCTAAATTTCTAGAAAAAAATAATAAAAAAAAAGTAATGATGGTTAGCCTTGATGTGTACCGGCCAGCTGCACAAGAACAATTAAAATTACTTGGAGAACAAAATAACATAATTACTTTGCCTGTTATTGAAGGTCAATTACCTGCAGATATTTGCAGACGAGCTTTAAGTGCAGCAAACCTGAATGGCTCCGAGGTAATCCTTTTTGATACAGCAGGAAGAACTCAAATAGATCTTCAAATGATGAGTGAAATTAAACAAATAGAGGGAATTATAAATCCTTCAGAAACTATATTAGTTGCAGATTCTTTAACAGGTCAAGTTGCTGCAAATGTGGCCAAAGAATTTAAAAATACTGTAAATTTAACAGGTATAGTTCTTACCAGATCAGATGGTGACGGAAGAGGTGGTGCAGCATTAAGTATGAAGTATGTTGCAGATGTTCCTATAAAATTTTTGGGAATTGGAGAAAAAATAGATAATTTTGAAATTTTTTATCCTGATAGAATAGCAAATAGAATTTTAGGAATGGGAGATATCGTTTCTCTTGTTGAAAAAGCTGCTGAAGATATAGATCAAGAAAACTTAAAAAAAACTGAAGAAAAATTAAAAAAAGGTCAATTTTCCTTAGAAGACTATTTATCACAATTACGACAAATGAAGAAAATGGGTGGGATCGAGGGTATCATGTCTTTTCTGCCAGGTGTTTCAAAAATTAAATCTCAAATGGATGAAGCAGGCGTAGACGAAAAAATAATTACCCAAAATGAAGCTGTAATTTTATCTATGACTAAAAAAGAAAGAGAAAATCCAAAGATAATTGACGGATCCAGAAAGAAAAGAATTGCTAATGGTTCTGGTACTGACATTGCCACTATCAATAAATTGTTAAAACAATTTAAAATGATGTCTGAGATGATGAAAAAGATGTCTAAAGGAAATATGAAAGGAATGGCGGATAAAGGAATACCACCAGAACTTTTTAATCAACTTAAATAAAAAAAGGAGAAAAAATGTTAAAAATGAGATTATCAATGGGTGGTACGAAAAAAAGACCTGTTTATAAAATTGTTGTTGCTGACAGTAGATTTCCAAGAGATGGAAGATTTATTGAAAAGTTAGGTTTCTTTAATCCGTTACTTCCAAAGGAAAAAAAAGAAAGAGTAGGACTAGACCAAGAGAGAATTAAATATTGGTTAAGTCAAGGAGCGCAACCAACAACTAGAGTTGCTAGAATACTTGGTGAGAACCAGATAATCAAAATGCCAGCTAATGGAAATAACCCTCTTAAAGCAGTTCCTAAAAAAGAACGAAACAAAAAAGATGGCGAAGGAGCGGAAGCAAAAACTGAGACAAAATCAGATAATAATGCAGAAGCACCTAAAAAAGATGCTACTAGCGAAACACAAAAAAATGAAAATACAAAAGAAGCTCCTAAGGCTGAAGCTGCTCCAGAAGCTCCAAAGGGAGAAAATAAAAAATAAATGTTTAAGTCTCGAGTATTCACTTTGTATCCAGATTATTTTCCAGGCTACCTAGAAAAAGGTTTATTTGGCAAAGCTATGAAGGAAAAGATTTGGAGTTTAGAAATTGTGGATATTAGAAATTATGCTGAGGATAAGCACAAGACAGTTGATGATACACCGTATGGCGGTGGTGATGGTATGATAATGAAAGCAGATGTATTAGCAAAATCATTGGATAAAAATTTACCACAGGATGAAAAAATAATTTACCTAAGCCCAAAAGGAAAAGTTTTTGATCATAATTGTGCAAAAAGATTTTCAGAATTTGAATCAATTAATTTTATATGTGGTCATTTTGAAGGTATTGATCAAAGGATAATTGATAGCAGAAATATAGAGGAAATAAGTATTGGAGACTTTGTTTTATCTGG
>CACKMS010000008.1 GCA_902601315.1 uncultured Pelagibacteraceae bacterium | reverse complement strand
TCTTATAACTTCCATTCTATCTAACAATGGAGGTAAAATATTTAGAGTATTTGCAGTTGTTACAAACATCACATCTGATAAATCGTAATCGACCTCCAAATAATGATCGTTAAATGTAGTATTTTGCTCTGGATCTAATGCCTCAAGCAATGCTGAAGACGGATCTCCTCTATAATCATTTCCAATTTTATCTACTTCATCAAGCAGAAATAAAGGATTTTTTGTACCTGCTTTTTTCATCATTTGAATAATTTTTCCTGGTAAAGATCCGATGTATGTTCTTCTATGCCCTCTTACTTCAGCTTCATCTCTAACACCTCCTAATGACATTCTAACAAACTGTCTATTCGTTGCCTTTGCTATAGATTTTCCTAATGATGTTTTTCCAACTCCAGGAGGGCCCACTAAACAAAGAATTGGACCTTTAATCTTATCCATTCTTTTTTGAACTGCTAAGAACTCAATTATTCTCTCTTTAACTTTTTCTAATCCAAAATGATCCTCATCTAAAATTTTTAAAGCCTTATTTAAGTCGATATCAACTTTATCTTTTTTAAACCATGGAATATCTATCATCCAATCAAGATAATTTCTTACCACAGTTGCTTCAGCAGACATTGGGCTCATATTCTTAAGTTTTTTAAGTTCAGCCATGCACTTTTTCTCAACTTCTTTAGGCATTTTAGCTTTTTGAATTGATTTCTTTAAACTTGTAGTTTCATCTTTGCCATCTTCAATTTCACCAAGTTCTTTTTGGATAGCTTTTAGCTGCTCATTTAAATAGTATTCTCTCTGAGTTTTCTCCATTTGTGTTTTAACACGACCTCTAATTCTCTTCTCAACACCAATAATACTTGTCTCATTTTCCATTATTTTGATAACACCATTCAATCTTTTTTTGACATCTAATGTTTCAAAAATCTGTTGCTTTTCAGAAATCGTTGCATTTAAATGAGATGCAATATTATCTGCAATTTTTGATGAGTCTTTAAGTTGTTTAATATTGTTAATTGTTTCATTCGAAACCTTTTTATTTATTGAAGTTAATTTTTCTAGTCTTCTTACAGCTGTAAGTGCGAGAGGAAGTAGATCTTCATCTTTAGCCAAAATATCTTTTTGGTATTCAAATGCACAAGAAATAAATTTTTCATCATCTTTAAAATCGACTATCTTAACTCTTTTAATTCCCTCAACTAGAACTTTGACTGTCCCATCGGGTAATTTTAATAACTGTAAGATATTGCTTTCGCATCCATATGAGAATACATCATTTTTTTTTGGATCGTCCACTTCTGAATTTTTTTGGGTTACTAAAACAATTTTTTTGTCACCTTTCATAACTTCATTTAGCGCTGTGATAGATTTATCTCTACCAACAAATAAAGGTATGACCATACTTGGAAAGACAACTATATCTCTTAATGGCAATAATGGTTCTGTGACTTTAACTTCCATTAAGTAAATATGGATATTAAATAATTTTTTGCAATAGAAAATAGGTCTTTATTAACGAATATTTAAGCCGCTGAAGTCTTATCTGACTTAGATTTGTTCTTAGAATGTACAATAACGGGTTGAGAAACACCTTTCGCCGCACCAGAATCGATTATAACCTCCTCTATATTTTCCTGGCTAGGTAAATCAAACATTGTTTTTAATAAAATATTTTCAAGTATCGATCTCAATCCTCTTGCACCTGTTTTTTTTCTAATTGCTTTATTTGCTATATCCTTTACAGCTTGATCTTTAAAAGTAAGTTTTACACCTTCAAGCTTAAAGAGTTCTTGATATTGTTTTATTAGTGAATTTTTTGGTTCTAGTAAAATTTTGACCAATGATTTCTCATCTAAATCCTCTAATGTTGCTGTGATAGGAAGTCGTCCTATAAATTCTGGTATTAAACCATATTTTAATAAATCTTCAGGCTCAAGGTTTTTCATCCATTCTCCAATTTTTTTATCCTCAATACTTTTAACTTCCGCACCAAAACCAATCGACGAACCTTTGTCTCTTTGTGAAATTATTTTATCCAACCCAGCAAATGCACCTCCACAAATAAATAATATATTAGTTGTATCTACTTGAAGAAATTCTTGTTGAGGATGCTTTCTTCCACCTTGAGGTGGAACACTTGCAACTGTACCTTCCATTATTTTTAATAAAGCTTGCTGAACACCTTCACCTGAAACATCTCTTGTAATGGATGGATTTTCAGATTTACGACTAATTTTATCAACCTCATCTATGTAAACTATTCCTCTTTGTGCTTTTTCAACATTGTAATCTGCAGCTTGTAACAGTTTTAGAATAATATTTTCAACATCCTCACCTACATATCCTGCTTCTGTTAAAGTTGTTGCATCTGCCATAGTAAATGGAACATCTAATATTCTTGCTAGCGTTTGAGCGAGTAAAGTTTTACCACACCCAGTTGGCCCAACTAACATTATATTTGATTTAGATAGCTCAACTGTTTTACTAGTTTTATTTTCGTAATTTAATCTTTTATAATGATTGTGAACTGCAACAGACAAAACTTTCTTTGCATGATCTTGGCCAATTACATAGTCATCTAATACAGTACAAATTTCTTTTGGCGATGGCAAACCATCTTGATGTTTAACAAATGTATCTTTGCTTTCTTCTTTGATAATATCCATACAAAGTTCAACACATTCATCACAAATGAAAACTGTTGGACCTGCAATTAATTTTCTAACCTCGTGCTGGCTTTTCCCACAAAAAGAACAGTAAAGAATATTTTTATTATTGCTCATAATTTTTATATCGAATCAATTTTATTACTCTATTACAATTAACTCTTCTTAATCAAGTGGAGGTTGTGGATTAACTAGATATAGTTGTTTATTCTCTCTTCTCTACTACTTTATCTATTAATCCAAAATCTTTTGCATTATCTGGTGTCATGAAATTATCTCTTTCTAATGCAGATTTAATTTCATCAACTGATTTTCCTGTATGCTTTGAATATATTTCATTTAATCTTTTTTTTAAGGACAGAACTTCGTTAGCATGAATTTCTATGTCTGTCGCTTGTCCTTGAAATCCTGCTGATGGCTGATGAACCATAATTCTTGAATTGGGAAGCGAAAATCTTTTTCCTTTTGCGCCTGCGGCTAATAAAAAAGAACCCATACTTGCTGCTTGACCTATACATAAAGTGTTAACTGCAGGTTTAATATATTGCATAGTATCATAAATCCCTAAACCTGCTGTAACTAATCCACCTGGGCTATTTATATATAAAGAGATTTCTTTTTTTGGATCTTCACTTTCAAGAAATAATAGCTGAGCTGTAACTAAAGATGCAACTGTGTCATTTATTGGTCCAACTACAAATACAATTCTCTCTTTGAGAAGTCTTGAGTAAATATCGTAAGCTCTTTCTCCTCTACTGGATTGCTCTACCACCATCGGAACAAGAGTATTTAGTTGTTCAAATAATTTTGAAGTCATAAAATGATTCGAACTAAGTTATACAACTTGTGATTACTTTTTGCTAACTTTTTTTGATACAGTTTTTTTCTTTGCGGAGGTTTTGGCTTTTTTTAAGACTGTTTCTTTCTTTGCATCGACTTTTGTTTTCTTTTCATCGCTGCTTTGTTTAGCTAATTTCTCTTGCTCTTTTAAGTTCTTTTCGTTTTCAGCTTTTAATATTTTTTCAGCCTCATCTTTTGAGATTTGTTTTTTATTTACTTTAGCTGATTTTTTTATTTCATTGATAATTTTTTCCTCGTAAATGGACCCTCTAATTCCATCAATTGCAGATGGATTTTTTTCATAATACTCTTTAACCACTTTTTCTTGACCTGGCATCATTCTTAATTGTTTTTGAATTTCAGTATTCACTTCATCTTGAGAAACTTTGATATTATTTTTTTCCCCAAAAGCATTTAGAATTAAGCCAGTTTTAATTCTTTTTTGAGCTTGTTCTTCAAGAGATTTCTTATTTTTCTTTAATTCATCTTCCTTCATTCCCTGGGATAAAATCTGAACTTCTTGTTCAATTAAATTCTGAGGAAGATCATCTAATTTTTGTTTTTCTATTTGTTCTAAAATCTGTTTTTTAGATATTAAATCAAGTGAATTCTTAAACTCATCATTTATTTGTTTTGATATTAATTCTTTTAAATTATTTAAATCCGTAGCACCTAATGTTTTTGCAAAATCATCATTAATTTTTACATCTTCAGGAGTTTTTACTGAATTAATTTTACATTCAAATACTGCTTTTTTATTTATTAATTCTTTTTTTGGAAAGTTTTCTGGAAGATTTACCTCTACTTTTTTGGTATCATTTTTTTTTACTCCTTCCAATTGTTTATCAAAGCCTTTGATAAACAAATCTTTGCCAAGCACTAGTTGTGTATTCTTTCCTTCGTTTCCTTCAAAGTCATTACCATCAACTGTTGCTTTATAATCAAACGCTACTAGATCTTTAGTTTTTGCGGTGTATTTTTCATCTACTTCTTTAAAATTATTTTGGCTTTTTGCAATTTGATCAATTCTTTTATCTGTTTCAGTATTATCAATTTTCACTTCATAATCATCTACTTGAATTTTGTTAATTGATGAAACGTCTATATTGGGTAGTTCGGTTACTGAAATTATGTATTCAAGATCTTTTCCTTCACCAAATGATTTTAAATCTATTTTAGGTTGACCTGCTGGTTTAATTTTATTCTCTTCTAGTGCTTTTGTAGTTGTATCTTTTAAAACTTTGTCAATTACCTCTCCATATACAGCTTTCCCAAACTGTCTTTTAAGAATTTCTGTTGGAACTTTTCCAGGTCTAAATCCCTTAAGAACAACTTCTTTTCTAATTTCATCGTATTTTTCATCCATGTATCCAGAGATGGTTTTTTTATCGATGAAGACTTTAAGATCTTTTTGTAAACCTTTTTTATTTTCTACTGTTACTTTCATAATTTTAAATGGTAGGGCGAAAAGGACTCGAACCTTCACCGATTGCTCGACTGGTTCCTAAGACCAGCGCGTCTACCAATTCCGCCATCGCCCCAGTTAAATTATGCAGTTTTATATATTATTGAACTAATTTGTCCAATCAGAATAATAGTGTAAAAGTATATATAATATTTATAAAAATGACTGTTTCACCTTGCATTAGTATTTGCAGAACTGATCCTGTGACTGGCTATTGTTATGGCTGTGCTAGAAACAATGAAGAAAAAAGAATTTGGAAAGATCCAGCTACAACTGATGAGTGGAAAAATAAAAATCTTAAAGAAATTCAAGAACGAATGAATGGATGGCAATTAGAAAGCTTTAAAGAGTCTTATGATCATAAAGTAAACAAAGGTATTTCATTATTTAAGAAGAATCTTACAAAATGAGCAAAACAAATTTAGCAATTATAATTTATGTAATTGGTATTGTTATTGGGATGTTTGTATTAGATATATGGAGCGCTGAAACTAGTCCAAAAGCTATTTTAGGAATGCTTTGGACAGCTATTTTTGCAATTGCCTTATACTACGCAGAAAAAAAAGAAAATTAATTCAATTTGATATTATTTTTTTGTTGAAAAATTCGATTTCGTATTCCTTATAGTTTTTTTTTTAAATGGATTATTATTGTTTGAGGAAAAATTATTTTTAAATCGTGCATAGCTTTGCTTTTGCGCTTGTTTCATTGCTCTTTTTGACGACATATTAATTAAATATAACTATACTTACATTGTATCAATTGATCCAATAATTTCATAATTTTTATCGGAAATAACTATTTCACCCGAACCTACTGCTATATTCAATATTGATGAAATAACCACATAATGCGTGACCAGAATTAAATTTTTATTACTTTTCCAATTCTTTATATAATTTTTGAGATCCTTAATTTGTTTTTTCTCATTTTTTGCAAATTTTGCTGAGAAAAAAGAGTTAAGTGCATCAAAGGTTTCGAAATCGTTAAAAGCAAATTTTGCAGTATCCTTACACCTGCACCATTCGCTTGATAAAACTTTATCTATTTTAATTTTATTAGTTTTAAAAAACTCTCCAATCAATTTCGATTGATTTATACCTTCATCACTTAAATTTCTTTGTGTAGAACAATCATTTATATTAAAATTTTGTGGATCACCTCCACCAGGTGCATAAGCATGTCGAATAAATATTATTTTGCCGCCCTCTTTTAAACTTTCTAAAATTTTATCTTCAGAAAGTACTTGGTTTGAAATTGTTAAAGATATAATGATAAGTAAAAATAATTTAAATATTTTCATTTAATGTACAAAAATTTTAATAAACTAAACAAGTCTATTATTAAATGCATCAAATGCAAAAGACTAGTTAATTTTAGAACGAAAATTTCTATTCAAAAACGAAAGCGATTTATTAATGAAAAATATTGGGGAAAACCAATTACAGGCTACGGAGATACAAATGGAAAAATTTTGCTTGTTGGATTAGCGCCAGCAGCTCATGGTGGAAATAGAACGGGAAGAGTTTTTACTGGCGATAAATCATCAGATTTTTTATACAAATGCTTGCACAAAGTAAAAATTGCTAATCAACCAAACTCAGATTATCTTGACGACGGACTGAAATTAAAAAATGCGTTTATTACTACTGCTTTAAAATGTGTTCCACCTGAGGATAAACCATTAAAAAAAGAATTAGATCAATGTTTTAAATACTTTAATCAAGAAATAAATTTTCTAAAAAACCTAAAAATTATAGTAGCTTTTGGAAAAATCGCATTTGATGCTTGTAAATACTTTTATAAATCTAACTATAGATTTAATGAAAATATTCAATTTGAACACAATAAAGTATTTAAATTACCTAATAACATATTATTGATTGGCTGTTATCACCCAAGTCCTAGAAATGTAAATACTGGAAGAATTAATGAAAAGAAAATGGTCCAATTATTTAAAAAAGTATTAAAATTAGTTTAGAAACTTTTCTAAAATCTCAGGAATTTTAACTGGTTTACCTTCTTTATTTACTGTTACCAATTGAACATCAGCTTCTGATATTATTTCATCTCTCCTCTTAATTATTTGGTTCATAATAAAGGAGGTTTTAGTTTTTGTTAATACTGACGAAATTATTTCAAGTTCATCTTCAAATCTTGCAGGTTTTTTATATTCAATGTTACAAGACTTCACAATTATTAACGTACCATAATTTTTTTGAAGTTTAGTATTTGTTAATCCTAATGAATATATAGCTTCAGAACGAGCTCTTTCTAAATATTTTAAATAGTTCGCGTAATAAACTACTCCAACAGAGTCTGTGTCTTCATAGTATATCCTAAACTTATATTTAAAATTTTTAGTCATAATTAATTATAGACATAAAAATATCCAGCTAATGAAGAAGTTGCTAAAGTTAAAAATAAAAATAGCCAAGAAATTTTTCTATACTTTATTAAATTAAGTTTTTTACTTCTTGGAGCTTTTAAAATTTCTCCCTGTCCAAAACCCATAAAATGTCCAATATAAATGGACTCTGCAAAAGTTGCTAAGAGAACTGAAATTGCATTTACATAAGCTGTAAAAATAAACCAATCAAATACATTAAGATATGGCATATCTGGAATTTTAGATGTCGCGGCAACAAGATTGAATGCAACAAGAGATAAAACCAAAGTCATACATGATGTGATCCTATAAAATTCAAATGGAATGAAAATTGTTAGATAGGTAAGTGTTATAATCATTACAATGGGTGTTATGAATTTATAAATAAAACTAACTGAATTTCTTTCAATCAAAAACTCAGTTGTTATTGAATGTTTTGCATAATCTGAATAGGCATCTAGCAAGTTTTCCATATAAGGATAAGAAATATATTGCTTGATGGTCCAACCAGGAGAGGAAATATTACTAAAAGAGGCCTTTCTCATTTCGTTATTCAAAATTTTAAAGTTATCTGAAGCTCTAAAATATAATTTTTCATAAATTTTAGATGAAATTTTAAATTTTACATTTTGTGAGTCAAAAGGATATTTTTTATAATTGAATTCTGAAATATTATAAGTCACCTCCTCGTCAGAATAGATATATTCTACTGTACCATCATAATATATCAAAATTGTAGGAGGGACATTTGATACTACTTTAGTTGAATTTTCGAAAAAAATTTGGAAATCAAAAAACTTTCCTTCAGAAATTGATTTTTTTAAATCATATTCGCAAACAACAATTTTTTGGGATTTAGCCTCTATAATTTTTTTATTAATGACTGCCATTTCACTCGAAAAATCATCAGATAAATTATTAAAAATTATAATATTGAGTTTAGGCTCTTTATAAAAAAAAGATCTTTCATCAAAGAAAAGTGTTAGATTAGAGTTTTCCTCATTTAAATTTATTCTTTTTAAATTAAAGTATTTTCTTAATGTTACATCCTCAAATAGTTTTTGTTCAGCTCCAAAAGAGCTCTGATTATATATTTTGTTACAAATTCTTTTAGGAAATAGTTCTGTAAATTCTAATCTTTTTTCTGCTTTAAGTGATGAAACTTCAATTGAGAGTGACTTGGAAGCGAAGATCAGAAATAATAAACTGAGAATTGTAATTAATTTTCTCACTCATATATCTTAGATTCGTTAATTATTTTTTCAATAATTATAATTAAATTTACTAATCTACAATTAATGTGTCTTTAGATCCACCCCCTTGTGAACTATTTACAATTGTACTTCCCTTACGAAGTGCAACTCTGGTTAATCCACCGGTTGTAACATAATTAGTTTTACCACTTAAAATAAATGGTCTTAAATCCAAATGTCTAGGCTCTATATTTTTTTCAGTAATAGTTGGGGCAGTTGATAAAATTTCTAGAGGTTGGGCAATATATTCTCTAGGATTTTTTCTGATTTTTTCTGCTACTTCTCCTCTTTCTTTGTCAGATGCTTTGGGACCTATCATTATTCCGTATCCTCCAGAAGCGTTAGCTGGTTTGACAACTAGCTTAGATAAATTTTCTAAAACATGTTTTCTTTGTTTTTCATCATGACATAAATAAGTTTCAACTTGATTAAGAATAGGTTGTTCTCCTAAATAATAAACAATCATTTTATTAACATATGAATAAACTACTTTGTCATCGGCAATACCAGTTCCTATTGCATTTATAATACCAACATTTTTTTTTAACCAACATTTAAATAATCCAGGAACACCGATGAGTGAGTTTTTATTGAATGCTTTTGGATCTAAATAATTATCGTCAAGCCTTCTATATATACAATCAACTCTTAACGGTCCTTTTACAGTTTTCATATAAACATGATCATTTTCAACAAACAGATCTTTTCCTTCCACTAAAGCGATACCCATTTGTTGAGCTAAAAAAGAATGCTCAAAATATGCTGAATTATATATTCCCGGAGTAAGAACAACCATGTGAGGATTGTTATTTTTTCTAGGTATACATTCATTCATACAATTAAAAAGTTTATTAGTATATTGATGGATTGATGAAACTTTATATCGAGTAAATAACTCAGGGAAAACATCTCTCATAACCATCCTATTTTCAAGCATGTAAGAGACTCCTGATGGAACTCTTAAATTATCTTCAAGGACTAAATAGTCACCATTTTTATTTCTAATTAAATCAACACCAGATATGTTTGCCCAAGACTTATACTTAGGCGAAAAACCTTCACATTCTTTCACATAATACGGCGAATTAAAAATAATTTCTTTAGGTATAATATTATCTTTAAAAATCTTTTTTTGGTTATAAGCATCATCTATAAATAAATTTAGTGCTTTTACTCTTTGTTGAAGTCCTCTTGTTACTTTATTCCATTGAGATTTTGGAATTATTCTTGGAATGATATCTAATGGCCATTTTTTTTCTTCGGCCCTATTGTTTGCTGCATAAACTCTAAAATTTATACCTCTTGCACTTATTGTACTTTGACAATTTTTTTCTATTTCCTGAAGTTTTTCTTTTCCGTATTTTTCGAGTATGCTTGAGATTATTACTGCATGCTTTCTAAGTTTATTTTCATTAGTAAAGTATCCATCGTATGCTTTACTAGCATTGTAATTATTCCAAAGTTTACCCACCATTTGACAATTCTTTAATAATTAAGATAAACTTTCAAATGCGTAATAGTTATAGCAGATATGTTCTATTTCAAATATATGGCATTTAAATAAACGTTATTAATTAATTTTATGACATATTGTATAGGAATTAAAACTGATGATGGATTAGTCTTTGCATCAGACTCAAGAACAAATGCTGGCTTGGATAATGTAAATATTTATTCAAAAATGATGACCCACGATGTTGGGGATAGAACAATAGTAATTGTAACGTCAGGAAACTTAGGTACTTCACAAGCTGTTTTCAAATCTTTAGAGAAAGATTTAAACAATTCTAGTGGAATAATGAATCTTAACACTTGTAAAGATTTTGACCAAATAGCATCTTACATCGGATCTTTAAATATTGAACATTCCTCTCCACAAGGGATGAATACTGACAATGTGTTGTTAGGTTCTACATTTGTTGTAGGTGGGCAAATTCAAGGTCAAAAACATGAACTCTATTTAGTTTATCCTCAAGGTAATTATATTAGACCGGCTGATAGTAAACCTTATCTTGTTATAGGAGAGGTAAAATATGGAAAACCAATTCTTGATAGAGTAATAAAACCCAATGTTTCTATTGGTGATGCTGCCAGATGTGCTTTGATTTCAATGGACTCTACATTAAAAAGTGATTTAACAGTAGGACCACCAATAGATTTTGCAATACTTAAAAAAGATCAAAACAAACTTGCTTCTCTTGAATGTCTAAATATATCAGATGACACTTATTCTAAAGTTTGTAATCAATGGTCTGAGGGTATATTTAAAGTGTTTGACTCATTTCCAAGATTTGAATGGGAAAAATAAATATTAAACGTGCCAAAAAAACTATACATTTTCGGTTATATAATTTTATTTTCATTAATAGTTTTATTTTTTTTAAGTTACCTCAAAGATAAAACTATTTATATTGAAGCAGGCCCAAAAGGTGGTTTTTTTGATACCTCGGCTAATTTACTTAAGACAAGATTAAAAGATTATAATATTGAGTCAGAGGTAATAAATCGTGAAGATACTATTAAGATAGTTGAAGATATTAATGATGATAATAAAAATATTCACATAGGGTTTGTTGCTCAAGATTTAAAAGGTAAACAATTTAAAAATGTTAAAGCACTTGGTTCTTTAATATTAGAACCTTTATTTATTTTTTATCGTAATGATTTAGAATTAAATTCTTTAGCTGACTTTAAAGGATTGAAACTTGGTGTTGGTCCAGAAAATTCAGGTACTAGATTATTGGCAGAAACAATATTAAATCTTTATGGTGTAAATAATGAAAACACTACATTTATAGATAAAACACATTCTATTCATTTTGATATGATGGAAAATGGTACTTTAGATATAGGTTTTTTTTTACTACCGGCTAATAACCAATTTATATTTAAGTTGGGCACAAATCCAAACCTAGAAATATTTTCTCTTAACGCTTCAAAAGCACTTTCAAGGAAATTTGATTACTTATATCCAGAAGTGGTTCAAGCAGGTGGGTTTGATTTAAAAAATAATATCCCTGAAGAAGATATTCAAGTCATATCATTGCCTGTTGATTTAGTTGCCAAAAAAAATTTAGACCCATCAGTTGTGGTTGCAGTTTCATTAATTTTAAAAGAGGAGTTTAAAGCACCAAATATTATTTCGGACGCATCTACATTTCCTTCTATGGAATATATCAAAAATCTTGAGGTAAATAAACGCGCAAAAGAAATTATTGAAATGCCTTTTGGGTCTTTACCATTTTTATATAAATATCTACCTTTTGGTTTCGCGTCTTTCGTTGACAAATTTGGAGTTAACTTATCCTATATTTTATCGATAATAATAATTTTTAGATATATGGGATTTCCCACACCATTTAAATATTATCAATCTGTCATAGATCATTTTTACTATGAAAAAATTCTTAAATTACATGAAAAATCTTTAATAGATAAATTGTCAAATGAAGATATTCAGTTTTTAAAAAAAGTAGAAAATCATTTCATATCTCAAGCTGAAAATGATTCAGCTCTAAAAATTGTTAATGAAATTAAAAAAAAACTATGAGTTATTAGTAAATAATTAATTTAACTTATATTTTTTATAGATACCTTTTTTATTATGGAAAATTAAATTTTTTAATTTAATCCACTGAAAAATAGATATTTTGATAGTAACTTATAGATTTGTTTTTTGAATTATCAGTATCTGCCATAATTGCAATTCCATCTAATTCGTTAACATCTAAATCATGAAATTTTTTAAAATCCTCTTTGACATTGGCTTTAACGGTAACCCACTTATTTAAATTTTCTTTAGTTGTTGATAAAACATTATCAATTGATTTTTTTGTATAAGGACTGGGCCAATTATCTCCTATATTTTCATTACTTGAAAAAACATAGTTTATAGCCCTATTTGATAAAGCGGTTGCACCAGTTTTTTTTATTACAAAAACTCTTGCTGCAAAGTCATGACCTTTTTTACTTTTCTCGTTAATGCCATTTAAATCTTTCTCTACTTTCCATGTTATATTAATGAATGGTGTTAAATTTAAATCAATACTAACTTTTTTTCCAAGTCCAGATGCTGCGTTTTCAGCAATTGCTTTTAAATAGTTTCCATTTTCATTTGATCCTAGCGAATATGCAGTTTTATTATCAGCACCTCTGACTTTTCGTACCTCTAAAGATTCAAGTTCAATATCTGTGAACTCAAATATAGTAATTTTTTCAGCATAGGCAAATTTGAAAAGTAATATTGAGATTAGAACAAATTTAATAATAATTTTTATCACGTCACTGATATAGACTAGAAATTTTTGATTACAATATTTTTTTAAAAAGTCAAAAATTTGTCATTATTTGAACATCCATTATTCGAAATTAGGAAGTAAGTATAAATCATGAAAACTATTACAATATTTAGTTTATTAATTTATTGGTCAATCATTATATTATCACCTGTAATTTCAAAGGATTTGAAAATAGCTAAAATAAATGAAGTTATTGTACCTTTATCTAAACCTAGTAAGTAGATCTTCCACCACTAATATCGAAAACTGCGGCTGTTGAGAAAGAGTTTTCCTCAGATGATAACCAACAAACCATTGAAGTTAATTCATGAACTTCTAAAAATCGACCTTTTGGAACTTTTGAAAGCATTCTTTGAACATGTTCTTTTGACATTTGATTTAAAATCCTCGTATTTGCTCCAGCTGGAGTAACTGCATTTACCGCAATATTATTTAAAGCCAGCTCTTTTCCTAAAGATTTTGTAAGTCCTATTACTCCAGCTTTTGAGGAACTATAAGCGCTAGCATTTGCATTACCATCTTTTCCAGAAACTGATGCAATATTTACTATTCTACCATAATTATTTTTTATCATATGTGGCACAACTGCTTTACAGCTATAGAAAATCCCATTTAAGTTAATTTCAATTATTCTTGACCAATCATCAATAGAGTAGTTCCATAACTCTGCTGTGGGTCCAGTAATTCCTGCACTATTAACTAAAATATCAATATTAGTATTTTCAGAAATTTTCTCCACAGCATTTTTTACTTGCGTAAAATTTGAGACGTCAAGTACATCATAACTTAAGTTTTCACTATTAATATCTTGAGAAGCTTTTTTTAATTCGGTTTCATCTATATCCCAAATTCTTACTTTGGAACCAGATTTTATAAATCTCCTAGCAATATCTAAGCCAAATCCTTGGGCTCCTCCAGTTATAATTGCGTATCTATTTTTAAGATCAAAATCGTGCATTATTTTTTAAGAAGAAGATATAGGATGTATGATACAAGTGCACCTATAAGCCATCCAAAGGTTTGTAAGTGCAATAAATTTACATTCCAAATCGTAGAGGCAGAAATTATAAAACCAATAATCACTGCATAAAGTGCTTTGATATTCCAGCCACCATTATAAATATATTCTGTTGTCTCTTCTGGATAAAATAACTCTTTATGATTAATTTTCTTTTTTTTTATAAAATAGTAATCTGCAATTATCACACCAAAAATAGGTCCCAAAAAAGATGCCAAAGTATCAAAAATACTTAAGGATAATCTTTGGCTAAATATTGAAAGCCAAAAAGTAGATACGATTAATGCAAGAATTGTAATTATAATTCCAGCACTTTTGGAGTTTAAAGAGTTAGGTACAAAATTAATTAAAGTATTTTGTGAAGGAATGTAGTTGGCAATTAAGTTTGTAGAAGCAGAGGAAATGAGAATAAATATTAAAGAGATTATTGTAAGATAATTATCATTTATTTTTCCTATAATATCATTTGGATTTGTTAGTAACCTGTCAACTGTAATAGATTTTTGTGAGAGAATAATATCTGATCCCAAACAAATTAATATGGCTACTAGAGAAAATAAAACTAAATTAAGTAATAATGTAAGATTGCCTATCTTCATCTCACTGTTGTTTTTTGCATAACGCGCAAAATCACCAAAATTTACTACTAAAATGGAAAAATATGCAAACATTGTTCCAACTACTGAAATAAACGGAAAAAAATTATTTCTAGAAATAAAATTTTCAGTGCTTGTGCTTAATAATAAAGAGCTAATTAATGCTACATAATTTTCGGAAATAATAATTAAGAGAAAAGTTATTAGTCCAATATAAATAAATATAGAAGAAAACTTTATAAAGTTTTTATTGAAACCAGCGCCTTTAGTAAAAAGAATAAATTGAATAATTAAACAAATTATTAAAGAAAACCAATCAATAGGATTTAATCCAAAGAAAAAGATTAAGAAAAATTCGTGATTGATAAGTTGGCTATCTATTTTGAATAAAATGATTCTTAAAATATATCCTAAAGATTTTGAAATGAAAAATGTTTGAACTCCAAACATAAATATTCCAATAAATCCTCTAATTAACCCAAGATATCTTGCACCATTAAACCCCATTGATAGCCTGAGAATAACTGGAAATGGTAATCCACTATTTTGTGAAATATTTCCTATAAGGTTTGTTAGAAAAAATACAACTAAACCTGCAAACAACGTACCACTCAAAACAACTAAACTGTTTAAATCATATAATAAATACAAAGATGCGATTAGCGAAAAACCTATAATACTTTGAATTGAAACAGCCCAAAAATTAAAATAATCAAACCCACTCCAATCTCTATTGTTCGGATTAATTGATACAAGTTCCCAATTTCTAAGTTGATATTTGTCTTTTACTTGAATCACAATGTTATATTAAACCAATATAAACTACTGTCCATATAGCAGTGTTGGTAACCATAGAGCAATTTTGGGAAATACTATAATCAATATTAGCCCTATTATTTGTAGAACCATAAATTGCATCATTCCATAATAAATATCTTTTAAATCCCATTCAGGAACAACTCCTTTTAAAAAATATGCTGAAAGAGCTACAGGTGGAGAAAGCCATGCGGTCTGCAAGTTAACTGCAACCAAAATCGCAAACCAAGTTAAATTAAACCCTAATGCTTCAACTAAAGGTAAAATAATTGGGATTATAATCATTACAATCGGTACCCACTCCAGTGGCCAACCTAGTAAAAAAATCATTGCCATAATTATTCCAAGAATTAAATATTTATTCATTTCTAAACCTAGTAAAAATTCAGTAAGTAATGTAGGTGTGCCTAATCTTGCAAATACAGCTCCAAAAAAATTTGATGCAGCAACAAGGACCATTATTAAAGCAGTGATCTCTAAAGTTTTTACTAATGCTTCTTGTAGTTTTGGAAGTGTCAATTTTTTATATGCTAAAGATAAAAGTAATGCACCCATCGCACCACAGCCAGCTGCTTCAGTTGGTGTTGCAAATCCAAATAAAATACTTCCTAAAGCTGCAAAAACTAGCGCAGCAGGTGGAACTAATCCGAGTAAAAACTCAATCCAAACTTCTTTCATGCTAGCAGCTCTCATATCCTCAGGTAAAACTGGTCCAAGTTTTGGATTTATCATGCATCTTATTGTCGTGTATCCTGCATATAAACTTGCAAGTAAAATTCCAGGAAGGATTGCTGCAGCAAAAAGATCAATTACCGGTATCTCCATAATAGGACCCATAACCACTAGCATTATACTTGGTGGAATTAATATACCTAATGTTCCACCTGCAGTTATTGTTCCTGCTGCAAGTCTGACATCATAATTAGATCTATTCATTGATTTAGCGGCCATAATTCCAAGAATTGTAACAGATGCTCCCACTATACCTGTTGCTGCAGCGAATATGACCGAAACAAATAAAACTGCATAATACAAAGATCCTTTAACCCTAGCTAACATCATCTGAAATGCTGAGAATAATCTTTCCATTAATCCAGCTTGTTCCATCATTATTCCCATAAAGACAAATAACGGTACGGCGGCAAGTGTTTGTTCGGTCATGACCATAGAAAATTGCAATGTCATTAGATAAAAAACTAATTTACCAAATCCTAAGTAACCAAAAACGAAACCTAAAAAAATTAAAGTAAATGAAATAGGAAAACCAACAAAGATTGCAAAAAGCATTACACCCACAAGGATAAAACCTAATATCGCTGGATCTATAAATTCAGCAATCATTTATCTTCTCCAGGCCAAACTCCTTTTTTTGCTGCCCAATAGCTTTTAAATAGTTCTGATAATCCTTGTATCAATAAAAATATAATTCCAATTAAGAGGCATGTTTTAATTGGCCACATATATGGCATCCAAGTAGTATCCATGCCACGCTCTCCCCTTCTAATAGACTCTTCTACAAATCCTATTGTCATGTAAAGAAATACAAATAACCCTGGAAAGTAAAATAATAGATACAACCAAAAATCAATTAAACCCTGTGTCTTTGTTTTAAAATTTCTATATAAAAAGTCAGCTCTAATATGCACTCCTCTAGAAAGCGCATATCCTGCACCTAGCATAAATAATGCACCATATAAAAATCTGCTAATGTCATATGCCCATATAGTTGGGGCTAAAAATAATTTTCTTGCAAGAACTTCGTATGTCATTGCAAAAATTAATGGTATCAATATCCAGCAAACAATGTTTCCAATCCATTTACTAAATTTATCAATATTGATTATTGATTTTGACATCCACGATGGCATGTCCTCAGGCATATTTCCTGATCCACCTCGCCTTTCGGCTATCATTTCATCTGATATATCAAGTCTACTTGGATCTTCTGCCATAAAATGTTGTTAAAGAATTAGAGCGGAATTTAAATTCCGCTCTAATTAAATCAAGATTAATTATTTTATTACTTTAATGTTTCTGCGTGAGCCATTCCTAGCTTCGCATTAGACATTTGAGCACCGCTCCAATAAGGAACTGCTATATCTGCAAACTCTTTCATAGAATCATATACTTCTTTAAAAAACGCATTTTTCTCAGCATTTTTATTTAAAGAAGCTAATGCAGCTGCCATGTATTCAGTGAAATAATCAGAAGGTGTATCTTCTAAAATTACTCCATGCTTTGTAGTTAACTCTCTTAAAGCTTTACCGTTTTCATAGATTCTGTAACTTAAAGATTTAGCTAATGAAGCATTAGCAGCAACCTCAAGTGACTTCTTCTCATGATCAGACATAGCATTATAAGTTTTTCCAGTTATATAAAAGTCAGCATTTACAACAACTTGGTGTAAACCTTGTAAATAATAATGCTTCAAAACTTTTTGGAAACCAAAAGTTAAGTCTGGTTTTGGACAACACCATTCAGCAGCATCAATTGTTCCTGCCTCTAAAGCTGGCAGAATATCTCCACCACCCATTGCTACAGATGCTATACCAATGTCTTTATAAGTTTGTCCTGGAATTCCTGGAGGAGTTCTGAACTTATACTTTCTAAAGTCAGCCATATCTTTAATTGGTTTTGGAAACCAACCTAAAGCCTCAGGTCCAACTGGTTGGATCATAAATCCTTTAATATCTCTTCCCATTTCTTTCCATAATCTGTCATAAAGCTCTTTTCCTCCGCCATACTGAAACCATGATAAGAATGCAATATTGTCAATACCAACTCCACCACCTGCTACTGGAGATCCAAACAACATAGCTGCAGGATGATCTCCTGACCAGTAGTGTGTCCATGCAAATCCACAGTCGATAAGACCTTTATCAACTGCATCTAAAGTTTCTTTTACACCAACAACAGCACCAGCTGGTAAAATCTCAAATTTTAAAGATCCACTTGTTAGTGTTGTTACTGTATCAGTAAAGTCCTTTAACATCTTAACTTCATCTGCCTTAGTGTTAAGAACTGTCTGACATTTTAATGTTTTTGCACTAGCATTTGATATAAATCCAAACACCATCGTAGCTGCAAACAACATTGATACGATTTTTTTCATTTTAATGTCCCTCATTGTTAAATTTAAGTGATGGATCCTCTCAGAAATTGTAAATATATACAAGTCAAATCGACTTTATTTTGATAAAAATGTATATATCTATCAAAATTTTATGAATAACTTTGATTACATTATTATTGGGGCTGGTTCGGCAGGGTGTGTTTTAGCAAACAGATTGTCTGCAAATCCAAAAAATAAAGTTTTACTACTTGAAGCAGGTGGAAAAGACACCTATCCATGGATTCATATTCCAGTTGGTTACTATAAAACTATGCATAATCCAAAAGTTGATTGGTGCTTTAAAACCGAGCCTGATGAAACAATGAATAATCGATCAATAAGATATCCCAGAGGAAAAACTCTGGGTGGCAGCTCATCTATCAATGGTTTGCTATGGATACGTGGTCAGAAAGAAGATTATGATGTGTGGCGCCAACTTGGAAATACTGGGTGGAGTTGGAATGATGTTTTGCCGTATTTCTTAAAATCTGAAAACAACGAACTTGGAAAAAGTGAATTCCATAATGACAGTGGACCAATATCAGTAGCGAATAAAAAAATAAATCTAAAATTACTTGATGAGTTTCAGAATGCTGCAGAAGAAGTTGGAATTCCAAAAACAATAGATTTTAACAAAGGTGATAATTTTGGAGTTGGTTTTTTTCAATTTACAACAAGCCACAGTAAGTTTGGTCTTAAATTAAGATGTAGTGCTGCTAAAGGTTACTTAAATCCAATAAAAAAAAGAAAAAATTTAAAAATTATTGTTAATGCTCATGTTCAAAGACTTAATTTTAATAACAATACAGTAGATAGTGTGAGTTTTTTTACTGGAGATAAATTGAATCATATTAAAGTCAATAAAGAAGCTATTTTATCAGCTGGTGCAATAGGGTCACCACATTTATTACAAATATCAGGAATTGGAGATGGTGAAAAAATTAAAAAACATGGAATAGAAGTTGTACATGAACTGAAAGGCGTGGGGAAAAATTTACAAGATCATTTGATGTTTCGACCAGTTTATAAATTAAAAAATATAAAGTCGCTCAATAGAGATGTTGAGAGTTTATATTCAAAGTTTTTAATGGGTCTTCAGTATATTTTAAAACAAAGTGGCCCTATAACAATGGGTGCAAGTCAAGTATGTGCTTTTACTAAAAGTGATCCATCACGTGCTACACCAAACTTACAATTTCACGTCCAGCCACTAAGTACAGATATTCTTGGGGTTACTCCTATGCATGATTTTGAAGGAATCACACCAACTGTTGCAAATATTAGACCTACGAGTAGAGGCGAAATTAATATATCTAGTAATGATAGTAGAGATAATCCAAAAATTAAGATGAATTATCTTTCCACAGAGGATGATAGAATAGTTGCTGCCAAAGGTTTGAAAATTGTAAGAAAAATCATGATGGAAACAGAGACTTTTAAAAAATATCAACCTGAAGAATATAGGCCTGGGGTACATATTACTGAAGATGAGGAATTAGTTAAAGCTGGTAGTGATTTCACTCAAACAATATTTCACCCAGTTGGAACTTGTAAAATGGGAAATGATGATAGTGCAGTGGTTAATGATAAATTATCAGTTCATGGAATACAAAAACTTAGAGTTATTGATGCATCCATAATGCCTAATATTACATCTGGAAACACCAATGCACCCACTATAATGATTGCTGAAAAAGGTGCAGATATGATATTGAACTCATAAATGTTTTCACCTGAACAAATTACAATCCTTTTACAAATAATTTTTATAGATTTAGTATTAGCTGGTGATAATGCGATCATTATTGGAATGGTTGCTTCTCAATTTCCCCCAGATCAAAGAAAGAAAATTATATTTTGGGGAATTGGAGGTGCTGTAATTTTAAGAATTATCTTAACTTTGATTACAGCCTACTTGCTCCAAATCACTGGACTACGACTAATTGGAGGATTGTTATTGCTTTATATTGTTTACAAACTTTATACCGATGTCATAAAAAATAGTGATGATGAGAAAAATAATATAAAAGTAGATAACTCAAGTTTCTTTAAAGCAATATTTACTGTTTTACTTGCAGATTTTACAATGAGTTTAGATAACGTTTTAGGCGTTGCAGGTGCTGCTAAAGATCATTATGGTTTGCTAGTTTTTGGTCTAGTTTTATCGATCATATTAATGGCTACAGCTGCAACGTTAATTTCAAACTGGATTAAGAAATATAAATGGATTGCGTGGTTAGGTTTATTTGCAATATTAATTGTGGCTTTAGATCTAATTTATACTGATATAAAATTACTTATTTAATGTATTTAAAAAAAATCAATTTAAAAAATAAATATGCTTTAGTCACTGGAGCAGGTAAAGGTTTAGGTAGAGCATGTGCTATAGCATTAGCTGAAGCTGGCGCAATAATAATAGGATTAAGTAGAACAAAATCAGATTTAGACAAATTAGAAAAAGATATAAAAAAAGCAAAAAGCAAACTAATTAAAATTCACTGCGATGTAATGGATTATAGCGATTTAAATGAAAAGTTAAAAAAAGTAAAATTTATTGACGTTTTGGTAAATAATGCGGGTACAAATTTACCAGAACCATTTGAAAAGGTAAAACAACAAAGTATGAATTATCTAGTAGATCTTAATCTTAAATCTGCTTTTAACGTTGCGCAATTAGTTGTGAAGAAAATGCTTAAAAATAAAAAAAGAGGTGGATCTATTATAAATATGTCTTCACAGCTTGGACATGTAGGGATGTCTGGTCGAAATGTTTATAACATGACTAAATTTGGTATAGAAGGTCTTACTAAGGGTATGGGTGTTGAATTAGCAAATAGAAATATAAGAGTAAATACTGTTGCCCCTACTTTTGTTGAAACGCCAATGGTTAAAAAATTTTTTAAAAACAAAAAATTTAAAAAACTTGCGCTTGACGGAATACCAATGGGTAAAGCTGCTAAAGAGAGCGATGTTGCAACTGCTGTATGTTTTTTAGCATCTGATGCTGCTGCAATGATTACAGGAACATCTATTCTTATAGATGGAGGATGGACAGCTAAATAATGAAGAAAATATTGCTTTTTATAGCAATTATATTCTCTACTCATACACAAGCACTTGAATTTCAAGGTAAGTTTTTACAGGGACATTTCATTTTAGGTAAAGCAAAAATAGGTTCAAAAGTATTTATTGATAAGAAGCAGGTTAAAGTATCTAAAGATGGATATTTTGTATTTGGAATTGATAGAGATAGAAAATTTGATTTGGAAATTACAGAAATTATTAATGGAAAAAAAAATAATGTAATTAAAAAAGTCTTTAAAAGAAAATATAACATTCAAAGAATAGATGGTTTGCCTGAAAATAAAGTTACACCACCTGAGTCTGTTTATAAAAGAATTAAAGAGGAAAATGGTAGGATTGGAAAAGCAAGAGCAATTAATTCAGATCTAACATTTTTTACTAATCAATTTATTATGCCTGTAAAAGGTGTAATAAGTGGAGTATATGGAAGTCAAAGAATTCTCAATGGAAAACCTAAGTGGCCTCATTATGGAATTGATATAGCAGCGAAAAAAGGTACGAAAATAAAATCATCAGGGTCTGGAATTGTTACTATGGCTGAGGATGACCTATATTATACAGGTGGGACAATAATAATGGATCATGGTCATGGTATATCTACCATATATTCACACTTAGAGGACATAATGGTGAATGTTGGTGATGAGATTAAACAGGGCGATATAATTGGAACAGTTGGTTCAACTGGTAGATCAACGGGTCCACATCTTGATTTTAGAATAAATTGGTTTCAAACGAGACTTGATCCTATGAGTATTCTTCAATAAGCTCTAATTATGAAAAGTGAAATTAATCAAATTGCTGATAAATTAGTAAAAGCTTATAATACAAATACGTTTATAAATCCCATCCCAATAAAATATTGTAAAAATATTAATCTAGCTAATAAGGTTAGGAAACTATGTGAAGATAAAGTTAGTGATGAAACCATAGGTATAAAAGCAGGTGGAACAGGAATTCAAGCTCTTAAAAAACTTGGAGAAAAAGAGCCTTTTATTGCAAAAATTTTTAAAAAAAGATTTGTTAAGTCAGGTCAAAACGTAAAAATTTATAAAAATACCAAAGGTATAGAAGTTGAGGTTTATTACTTCATAAAGAAATCTTTCTTCGATTTTAAAGGTAAAATTACAAAAAATAATATTTCTAAATTTATAAAATTTATGGGGCCTTGTTTTGAAATTGTTGGATTTAGACAAAGAAATAAACAATTTAATTATCTAGGTGATATTTGTAGTGATTTTGGATTTAATATTAAGTTTATAGTGGGAAAAAAAATTAAATTTAAAAAACTTAACTTAAATAATTTAAAAACTTCATTAGAAAGTAAAAAAAATGGTTTAAAAATAAATGGTAATACAAATATTGTTTATATCAATCCATTAAATTGTTTAAGATTTGTTTTAAATAAAGTTAAAAAAGAAAAAATAAACTTAAATAAAGACTTTTATGTTTTCACGGGTTCTACTGTAGGTGTTGTGCCCTTTAAAGGAAAAGGATTATACAAAGGTACTATTGATAAAATTGGTTCTGTAAGTGTTAATATTAGGTAATGGCACTTCACTTCTCTAAAGAGGAATTTAAATCTAGAAAATCAAATATTTTAAATTCAATGAGGGAGCAAAACATCGATGCTCTGTTGATGTTTAGACAAGAGTCTATGTATTGGTTAACTGGCTATGATACATTTGGCTACGTTTTTTTTCAAACTTTAGTCTTAGATCAAAAAGGAAATTTAATTTTATTAACAAGAGCGCCAGATCTAAGGCAAGCACAAAATACATCAAACATTAATGATATTAGAATTTGGGTTGATAAAGATGGTTCAAATCCAACTGATGATCTAAAAATTATTTTAGATGAGTTAAATTTAAAAGGTAAAAAAATTGGAATTGAGTATGAAGCATATGGATTGACCGGTAGAAATGCAATTAAATTAAAACAATCTTTAGAAAATTACTGTTCAATAGAGGATAAATCAGAATTAATTACAAAAATAAGAGTGGTAAAGTCTAATGAGGAAATAACATATGTTAGAAAGGCTGCGAACCTAGCTGATTTGGCACTTGATGAAGTTTGGAAATATGCAAAATCTGGTGCAAGCGAAGCTAAAATTTTAGCTCAAATGAATAGAGTTATCTTTGAAGGTGGTGGTGACTATCCAGCTAATGAGTTTATTATTGGCTCAGGAAAAAATGCCCTTCTATGTCGATATCAATCTGAAAAAAAAATTTTAAACAAAGAAGATCAATTAACTATTGAGTGGGCAGGTACTTATAGACATTATCATTCGGCGATGTTTAGAACTATTCAAATCGGCAAAGCAAATCAAAAACATTATAAGATGCATGAAGCTTGTGTTGAAGCATTAACAAATTGTGAAAATAAATTAAAACCTGGAAACAAAATTGGTGAAGTTTTTGATATTCACGCAAAAACTTTTGACGATCATGGATTTAAAAATGCAAGAATGAATGCTTGCGGTTATTCACTAGGAGCAACTTTTTCTCCTAACTGGATGGATTGGCCAATGCTTTACACTGGAAATCCATATATAATTCAATCAGGTAACGTGTTCTTCATGCACATGATTTTGATGGATTCGGAGAATAATTTAGCAATGAATTTGGGAGAGACTTATCTTGTGACAGAAAATGGCAATGAAAGATTAGGTAAACAAAAATTAGATTTAGTCGTTCTCTAATTTTTATATTCAACTCTAAACATTGCTTCGTTTCTTCTCATTATTGGTAGAGTAAAAGGGCTATTGTAAGTTGCTTTGATTGGGGGGCTTTGAATTTGAATATTATCTTTAGTTAATTGATCTTCCAAAATACTTTTATGTTTAATAAAATTTTTCTCTGATGCCCTACCAGAATATCTAATTACAGCATAATACCCGCCTTCAATATTAATAACTTCTACATCAGAGTTTGTAGGATCTGGTACATTGTTTTTATTAAATTTTGATGGAAGATAAAACTGCATCGCCTTATTTCCAGATTTTTCTGTTTGGGTTACTGGAATTGTCATTTTTATTTCTTGATTTTTCTCATTTTTTCCCGAGATATAATTAAATAACTTTCTAAAACTATTGTCTCCAGTTGTACTCACTACTTCGACAGCCAAACGATCTGCGTATTTTCGAATTTCATAAACATCAGTTGATTTTATAATATCGTATTTTGCTTCCTCGCTTGCCATCACGCTAGAATAATTAAAAATTGATATACTGTAAAATATAAATAATAAAATTTTTTTCACTTTAAATAATAGTTAAGTTACCGTTCTATTTTGCCTTATAATTCCATTTAGCTCTAAAATCTTTAGGTGCTTTTTTAAATTCTTTTTCACATTCTTTAAATAATTTATTGAAAAATTCATTAGTCCGTAGTTCTAATTTAATATCTTCATGAGTTTTAAGTTTTTCATAATTATTAGACTCAACACTTGCTTTATTTTTAGCGCAAACTCCTATCATCATATCATGTTTCATAATTCGATCTTTTTGTTTGTTGCTCTGAAAAATTTGATTAATTCCATATACAATAAGTAAAATTACAATACTTATTATTATAATTTGTGATTTTTTCTGTTGCTGCATATTAAAACAAAAATTAATATAAATTTCTTTAATTGATATAATTTAAATTAATATACAATAGTTTAATGAAAAAAATAATTAACAATCCAAGTAATTTTGTTGATGAAACAATTGATGGACTCATAAAATCTCACCCAAATATTTATTCACTAGCTTCAGATAATACTAGAGTTATTACTCGTGCAATAAAGTCCTCAAATAAAGTTGGTTTAGTGACAGGTGGAGGATCTGGTCATTTGCCAGTTTTTACTGGCTATGTTGGAAAAGGATTATTGGATAGTTGTGCGATTGGATCTGTTTTTGCGTCACCATCAGTTGAACAAATAGCTTCTGCCATTCGAAATGCAAACAATGGTAATGGGGTACTATGCATTTTGGGAAATTATGGTGGAGATGTAATGAATTTTGAAATGGCTTGTGAAATAGTTAGAGACGAAGGTATTGAAACTAAAACTGTTATAGTTGCAGATGATATTGCGAGCGCAAAACGTGAAGAAAAAGAAAAAAGACGGGGTATTGCTGGTATGATATTTGTTTTTAAAATTGCAGGAGCATTAGCTGAAACGGGAGCATCTCTTCAAGATGTTTTCAAAATAGCAATTGAAACTAATTCAAATATTAGAACATTAGGTGTGGCACTTTCCCCTTGTATATTACCTGAAGCTGGAAAACCTACATTTGAAATTAATGATGATGAAATAGAAATAGGAATGGGTATTCACGGTGAGCCAGGTATTTCTAGAGAAAAATTAAAGTCAGCAAATGATTTAACAGATGATATATGTAATCGAATAATAAATGATTTTAATTTATCCGATCAAGAAATAGGGTTAATGATTAATAGTCTAGGAGCAACTCCACTTGAAGAACTTTACATTGTATCAAGAAGAGTTGTCGAAAATTTTAATAAAAAAAATATTAAAATTTTTAAAAATTATGTTGGAAGATATGCAACTTCCATGGAAATGGCAGGAATGTCTGTTACTGTTTTAAAGCTTAATAACAATATTAAAGAAAATTTATTAGCTCCTACTAATTGTCCTTTCTGGACAAATTAAAATGTTAAATAAAGAAAATTTAATAATAATATTAGATAAATTATTTGACCAATCCAAAAAATATTACGATGATTTTAACTCTGCCGATGCTAAAATTGGAGATGGAGATTTAGGTATTACTATTCTTCATGGATTAGAAGAAATTCAGAAAAATAAGGTGTCTTTTAACAATGATATGGGAGAAAATTTTATGATTTGTTCAAAAGCTTTTGTTAAAAGATCAGGATCTAGTTTTGGAACACTTATAGCATTTTCATTAATGAATATTTCAAAAAAAATTGATGGTAAAAAAAAGTGTGATCATCATGATATAGTTACTATTTTTGAAATAGCTTTAAAAACTATCTTGGATAGAGGTAAAACAAAGTTAGGTGACAAAACTATAGCAGATACTCTTAATTTAATAATCCATAAAATTAAAAAGAGTAAAAATTATAACCATGAGATAAAATCTGCATGTACAAAGGCTCTGGAAAATTTTAAGGGGAAAAAAATATTAGTAGGTAGAGCAAGAATGTTTGAAGATAAAACAACAAAATTTGACGATCCTGGAATGTTTGCATTAAAAAAACTTTCTGAAATATTTTAAATTATTAATTAAATTTTAAGCAAATTATGAATTGGATTATATTTACATTTTTGGGGGCTTTTTTCCAAAATTTAAGATCATCTCTCCAAAAAAGATTAAATAAAGATCTTTCTTTAATTTCATCAAGCTACGTTAGGTTTGTTTTTGCTTTACCTTTTGCCACGATATTATTTTTTGTTTACTTTCAAAATTTTCAAATAATTTCTGTAATTTTATCTAATTCAAGTTTTGTAAGTTTTGTTTTTTTTGGCTCTATTTTTCAGATAATGTTTACTTTAAGCTTATTGTATTTATTTAAATTTTCAAATTTTGTAGTTGGAACCTCTCTAAGTAAAACCGAGGTAATTCAAGTTGCAATTTTTGAATACATTATTTTAAATGACAAACTTAATATTTCAGGTGTAATTGGTATAGTAATAGCAACCTCTGGTGTTATTATAATGACAATCAAAGATGTAAATTTTTTTGTAAAAAATTTATTTTCAAAAACAACATTAATTGGGCTTATAACTGGATTATTTTTAGGCTTAAGTGTTGTTTATTTTAGAGCAGCAGCATTATCATTAGAAAATATTTCATCTAACTTTGCAAAAGCATTAATTACACTATTCTTTGGACTATTAATTCAAACATCTATAATGACTATATACCTTCTTATTTTTGAAAGATCTGAATTTAAAAAATTATATAATAATAAGTTTGAGTGTGGTTTAGCTGGTCTATCTGGTTTTTTAGCTACTTTGTCTTGGTTTTATGCTTTTACACTTATTCAGTCATCATTTGTAAGAGCAGTTGGACAAATAGAAATATTATTTAGTTTTTTTTCTTCAAAGTATTTATTTAAAGAAAAATTAAGCAAGATTGAATTGTTTGGAATATTAATATTTATTTTAGGGGTATCAATTATGCTGTTGACTAAAACAAATTAATCTTTTTAAATTTAATTTACTTAATTTTTTAATAATTTGTTTACTGTCTTTAATTTTTGATTTTCTTTTATTAATTGAATTATCATTTCTTTTAAAATTTTATTTTCATTTAAATTATTCCCAGCTAATTTAGCCAATCTTTCATTTTCTTTAACAATTACTAATTGATCGAAAAGCTTTTCTAGTTTTGGATCTGGTTTTTCTTTTTCTCTTTTTATTTTAGCCATTCTTTGAAGTTTTTTACTTACTGAGATATTGACTAGATTTCCAATAAGTCCATCTTGATTATTATGTTCGATATTCAGTTTAAAACTAATTTCATCACTATTCTTTGATAAATTAATACCGGCTCTTTTAGCCAAAACTCCATTCATAACATGTCCCGCTTCTTTATTTTCTCCATCTGCAGTTATATTAATGTCATTGCTTAAGGTATTATTTAAGGAAAATTTTCCATATGGCTCAATTACAAAACCGTTTTTTAATTGGCTTGAATTTTTTACTGTAAACCCAGCGCCTAAGACTTGGTCAACTGCTTCATCAACAGTCAAATCACCATCTGTAAAACTTGACATATATTTTGAAAATCTATGAATGCCGTAAATTCCTTCAACTTCTATCGATAGTTTGTTTTTATCATTAAATTTTTTAATTTTTTTCGTATTTATATTTATTGCTGCAAGTTGGCTGTAGGAATTTTTTTCAATTGCTTGATTTGTTTCAGTTTCAACATCAGTAATATTATTTCTTGAAATACCAATTAAAGGTAAAAATGATATTTTATTATCTTGATATTTAACCTCGTGTTTAAATCCAAGTGAAAGTTTGTCATTATTTATATATTCTCCATTATTAAATGATACATTTTGAGTTGAGTAACTTATAAATGGGGCAAATTTTTCATCAATTTTATTTTCAAAGTATCCTGTAACTCCATTTTCAGTATTAGTGTAAATATTATTTCTTTTAGTTTTTGAAAAATAAATACTTTTTTCATTATAGTTATTTAAATTTTCAAAAATATTATTTAAATTTGAGATAAATATTTCTGTTCTGTGTTTTTGATTATGACTATCAATATCTAGATCTTCTCCATAAATTCTAAGATAACCATTAGTTTCTGAATTATCTGGATCTGGATCTAAATTCGAATCTAGAATTTCATAAGTATCGTTTCCACATAGGTTATTAATTACCCTCATATTTTTTTTCTCATGAATTTCTATGGTCTGATCTCTTGAAATGCTGCAATCTAAAGTAAAGTCGAAAAATGTTTCACCGGTTGTTTCATTTTGATCACTAAGTAGAATTTTACCATCATAACGTCCTTCTCCTTTTGTTATTAAATTAAACCCTGAAGTTACATTGTTATCATCGCTAACATATATTGAATTTCTATTATTATGAGTTGTTCCAGCAATTAAACCAGAATTAATAATTGTAGCATTATTGAATGAACCATGAGATTTACCAAGTCTAATTCCATGTCTTAAACTTGTAATAGTTCCAGTGTTTGTTATTGTTGCATCTGTTCCATTCGTAAGGTAAATGGCGGGAGAAGTATTTAAATTTGCAGAAATAGTACCACTGTTTGTAATGGTTACATCGTCAGTTTCTAGACCTTGTATAGCATATTTTCCTCCATGAATAGTTCCACTATTAACAATCTCAGTTCCATCTGTTTTCTGAACTACAATAGCAATGCCACTGCTATCATTTTCATTTTGAGCTGTATTTATTGTACCTGAATTAGTAATTTTATTTGTTCCACTGGCGCTTTTCATATTTATGGTCTCATTCGTTGCACTTATCAAACCATGGTTGATTACGGTTGTACTTGATGCACCAACACCATTATTTGCAGCAACTGCTTTACTTCCACTACGTATAATTGATCCAGTTGATGAAATATTTAAGACATCACCAACATTGCAAGTTAATTGAGCACTTGTTGCTACAGATATGGTAGTTGAACAAGATGCTTTGGCGTCATTAGAAAAAAAAAGAACAAATAAAATAATACCTAATAATTTTGTCCTTAAAATATTTTTCATTAATTATTAATTAGACTTTTTTTTATCTCTTTTATGTTTTCTCTTTTCTTTAAGAGTTAATTTTGCTTTTTTCATCACACTAGAGTCTTTAAATGATTTACCACTATATCTTTTAGACATTTTTTATTGCTGGTCTTGAAATTCTAAATTTCCTCTAGAATTAACTTTTTTCTTTACATGTTTATAATAACTAACATCATTAATAAGTCTTATGAGATCAATACCTTTATCTTCATATCTTCTTTTAATTGTATTTCTTGATACCATCACTAAATTTAGGTTTTCAACAAAGTTTTCTGTCCATTCTTTTTCAATTTTATCTTTAATCATCTTTTTTAGGAATGTCCTAAAATCTGAACAGGTTATCATTTTTAATTTTTCATTTAATAAGGCCATAAACTACTATTAACAAAAAAAATTACAGTAATCTAGTTCTAGGTAAATATTTAAATAATTTCTTGAACTTTAACAATATTGGAAACAGTTACTATTCTTTCATTTACGATATTCCTTTTAGGCATTATTGCCCAATATAATTTCAAAAACGAATAAAAATTCTATTTATGAAAATCCCTTAATTTTGTTTTTTTTTATTGATTTTATAATTTTCCATCCATTTGGTAAAAACAATTATAGCATCATTCATGTCTTTTGTTTTATTTGGATGATTTTTAGCCCTACCTAGCATAGTCGCAATAACATTTACTTGATACTTTATTGGTCTTTTTTTTATAGCTGAAATAGTAAATAATGCTTTTTCCTTATCTTTAAAGCCTAAGCCTTTTAAAGTTGTTTCTGGTTTATAATCTGAAAATAAGGAAAGATTTAAGGGTTTAAAATTTTTACCTTTAATTAATTTATTCAATGGCATTTTATCAACTATTTCAAAGATTTTTTTTGTATACACTTTATCCAATTCATTAATTTTTGAACCATTAAAATCAATTAAAATAACTTTAAATTTTTTTGACTTACTCAATTTTGTGATTAATTTTATGTACCTTTTATGAAAACCTTTTATATCTTTTTGATATAAAACTTTTGATCTCTTAAATTCTGGATGACTGTAATTAGGTGTGTTTAAAACGAGTAACCTACATTTCCATTGATATTTTTTGAAAGTCATCAAACGATTACTATAAATTCTATCTTCGTTGAGATAAGCTTGCATGTTTTTTTAGAACTTCTGCTGAAACAATTTTAGCTTCTTTAGATTTTTTTACGTTCCAAATTTTATCTCTAGCAATTTTTGTTGATAGTTGGTTATCAACTATTGGAAATGGATAATCTTTACCAATTTCTAAATTAATTCCTTTTTGATCAATATATGTAAGCTTCCAAGGTTCATGAATTAATTTTCCAGGAACATTTTTTAACTCTGGAACCCATTTTTTTATGAAATCTCCATTTGGATCCTGATCAGTTGATTGTTTTATAGGATTATAAATTCTTATTGAGTTTATTCCTGTTGTACCAGATTGCATTTGAAATTGAGAATAATGAATTCCTGGCTCATAATCAGTAAATAATCTTGCTAAATGTTTAGAAGTTTTTTTCCAATCTAACCATAATTGGTATGAAGCAAATGAAACCAACATTGCTCTCATTCTAAAATTAATCCAACCATTTTTTTTTAGATATCTCATACAAGCATCTACAAATGGAAATCCTGTAGTCCCATTTTTCCATGCTAAATAAAACTTCTCATTAAAATCATTTTCTCTAATTCCATTATAAGCGCTATTCATGTTTCTAAACTCTATTTCAGGCTCGTCATATAATTTTTGAATAAAATGGCAGTGCCATGCCAATCTACTCTTAAAAGCAATTAAAGATTTCTTTTTTGTATATGATAATTCAGATTTTAATTTATCATTTGTTTTTTTAAATATTTCTGTAATCGAAATATTTCCATAGGCAATATGCGGGCTTAATCTTGAGCATGAAACTTCACCTGTTATGGGAGAAGACATTTCCCGCTGATAATTTTCAGACCTGTCATCGAGAAAAGTATCTAAAAGTCTTATTGCATTTTGCCTTCCTCCTACCTGAATATCTCCATTCTCTATATTGTTTGTCTCTATTTTAGTTAAATCCTCAACATGATCATCTTTAATAAATCCACAATTAATGTAGGAGCCTGTATGTTTACTATTTATAAATTTGTTCCAATTATATGACCATTTATCTCTAATTCTGTGATTTAATTGAACACCAAATTGATTGGAAATTCTCCAATTAACTTTTTTTTCTTTAAATAAAAAACTAACCTCTTTGTCTAAGTTAGTTACGTACATATTCTTAAATATTATATTAGAATAAACTTCATTTATTTTAAATTTATCGATTAAATGATTTAAAATTTCTAATGTATCTCCATAATAAATATTGAGTTTGGAGTTGTATTTCTTACTAAACGTTTTAGTTAAATCTTGTAGTGATGATTTTAAAAAATCAAGATGAAATGAACTTGAAGTTGGTAATTTGTAAAATTCTTTATCAAAAATAAAAATTGGAAGAATATTTCCTAATTTAGTGGCTTCATTAAAAGCATCGTTATTAAATACACGTAGATCATTCCTAAACCACACGATTTTATTCATTAGTCTAATTAAAGGTTTATTTTGAAAGTTCTTGAATTTTTGTCATCAGAAATATTTAAGATTTTAAATTTTGAAGTTTTTTCTAATTTCTGACCTTTATTTGTTACAAAAGATTTCATTTTCTTTACTTCGCCTTCAGGCATTTTTCTTGTGTATTTTAAAGTATGTTTTTTTGATCCTACAACAAATATTGTTTTCATATATTTTAATAATTAAAAATTATTTTTATCATGTAACAAAAATATTTAATTTGTAAATGAGTCTATGTGGCTAATTTGAATGTCGAGATAATACAAAACAATCAGGTTGTATTCAAATTATATATTCATAAAAAATATAAATAAATTTGTTGCATACAACCTAACAAAAAATTATTTTTTAAGTTATGGAGGTGCGAATGTATAAAATAACGCCACCTGACACTTAGCTGGTGAGATATTACATATTAAACTAATAACAAATTAAATTCATTTGATGGATTTAACCAAAAAGGCATAAAAGGGGAGCTCTTTTGGTATTACTTAAAAGAGCTGACCCCCTTCCTAATAATTTTTTAACATAAATTCTTTAATTTTCTTAGCACCTTCAATTATATCTTCTGTACTTCTTGCATATGAGAAACGTATTGTAGAATTTCCTCTTTTTTGGTCAAAATCAATTCCTGGAGTTATAGCCACATTAGCTTCTTCCAAAACCTTTTTACAAAAAAACAAACTGTCATTTGAATATTCAGAAATATCTACATAAATATAAAAAGCTCCATCTGGTGGAGAAAAAGTTGTAAAGCCAGCTTCTGGTAATTCTTTCAAAAGAATTTCTCTATTTTTCCTATAAACATCAACATTTTTATCTAATTCGTCTTTAGCATCTAACGCAGCAAGAGCAGTAATTTGACTAGCATGTGGAGGACAGATAAATAAATTTTGTGAAACTTTTTCAACCTGTCTTACATGATCTTCTGGAACAATCATCCACCCAACTCTCCAACCAGTCATTGAAAAATATTTTGAAAAAGAATTTATTACATAACAATCATTAGTAATTTGTAACGCGGAGACAGCTTTATTGTCATATTCTATACCATGATATATTTCATCGCTAATAAAACTTACATTATATTCTTCAGAACATTCAATTAATTTTGTAAGAGAAGATTTATCTAACATTGACCCAGTTGGATTTGCTGGAGAGGCTACTAAAACCCCATTTAAATTATTTTTCTTTATATCTTCTGAAGTTGGTTGATATTTGTTTTGTAGTTTTGTTTCAATGTCAACAGGTACTAAATTTTGAGCTTTAAGGATTTGTCTATAACTTGGATATCCTGGAGAACCTATACCAACTCTATCTCCTGCATCAAATAATGTTGCAAATGACAATATAAACCCTCCAGAGGAACCAGTTGTGATAATTACTCGTTCTGGATTTAAATCAATGTTGTACCATTCACCGTACAATTTTGAAATTCTAGATCGTAACTGAGGTAAGCCCAAAGTAACAGTATATCCAAGATTATTATTTTTTAATTCTTTTGTAATATATTCATTAGCAACTTTTGGAGCAGGTGTTCCAGGTTGACCAACTTCCATATGAACAATTTTTTTACCAGACTGCTCTGCTTTTCTTGCAGCTTCCATCACATCCATTACAATGAATGGATCAACATTTGATCTATTGGACTTTTTCATTAATCTATTTTTTTTGTCACTTCCTTTTCACAAAAGATTTTAATCTCTTCGATAGGTTTATTTTTGGATTTACTTTTTTGTGCAATTATACATGCCTTTATTGATTTGCTTTTACTAAATTCTCCATATTTTCCTTTTGTAAAAAAAAGAATAAGTATAGCTATTAATACAAGTAAAAAAATTTTTAAGTTATTATTAATTTTAAACATCAGACCTTGCTTTAATTCTTTCGTAGACTAATCTAGTGTGAATTCCTAGATTTAAAAAAGGTTGAGGTGGTAACCAATTGGGTTTTTGTCTTTCATCTATAATAGATATTTCATCAGATTGTTGGTCAGTAGCCATTAATGCTATTTGTTCACCAAATAAAGTTCCTACTCCAATACCTGAACCGTTGTAACAGCCTGCAGCATAAATATTATTATCGATTTTTTTAAAAATTTGTGAACTATTACCACTTCTGCAAACAATACCAGACCAACTATTTTCTATTATATTATCAGG
Source organism: uncultured Pelagibacteraceae bacterium (assembly GCA_902601315.1). Lineage (GTDB taxonomy): Bacteria > Pseudomonadota > Alphaproteobacteria > Pelagibacterales > Pelagibacteraceae > Pelagibacter. Next base: position 18,057 of record CACKMS010000008.1, on the reverse strand, counting down.
CAAGTTTGGATATCTTTTTTTAATCCCAGCAAGATGTAATTTAGATTTTTTAGTTAATATTGATCTCTCCATTGAATAAGGGTTTTTAACTTCAGCAGTATTTCTAATTAATATTCTACGATCTTTCGTGGTTCTGATGGTTGCTCCCATAGGTCTAATTGGTAACACCCCCCACTCCTTTGGAGACCCTATTTCTTTAAATTCATTTTCTGTTAGAGGGCGTGTCATACTAGCAGTAAGAGTAATTGGAAAACAAAAATTTTTTTCAATATTTAATGATTTTAAAAACCCATTAGTACAAAATATTATTTTTTTTGCTTTAATTTGATTTTTTTCAAATTTACACTCAATATTATTTGAAACTTTTTTCCAATTTAATAACTCTGTATTTTCATATAATTCAACATTGTCTGGCAAAGTATAAATCATTGATCTTGCTAATTTAGCAGGATTTAAAAGTATTCCACCTTTTGTATAAACTCCAATTTTGTAAAAAGAGGTTCCTAACTTATCTTTAATTTTTGATTTATCTAATACTTCATTTTGAAAACCCAGCTCATTTAGAAGTTTGCTAAATAATCTTGCTTTATCCTCATCTTTTAGACTTGAGGATGCAAAATATTTTCCACATTCGTTCCAATCACAATCGACTTGAAATTCTTTAATATATTTTTTGACAGTTTTAATACCTAAATCATAAATTTTTGTTTTAGTTTTGTAATTATTAATATCTTTGTTTGACGTAAATCCATCATTTAAAGTTGTATCCACCAAGTAACCAGAGTTTCTTCCACTACCACCTTCACCTGCCAATTGCGCATCTATTACAATAATTTTTGATGTTCTTTTAATTTCAGATAGTTTCCTAGCTGCAGATAAACCAGTATATCCAGCTCCAACAATAAGATAATCACAAATTAAATTTTCCGATAATATTTTAGTGTTATTCCTAGCTTGAAGTTGGTTTATCCAAACACAGCTGTTGTCATTAATTAGTCTCAAAATTTTACAGATTATGAAAATATATTATGTATATACAATATACATAATTATTAAATTTGTTTAGTTAATTTGCGAGTGATTTTTGAGGTTTCATATCCTCTTTTTTTATCCCAGCCACACGAACAGGTTTTTTCATTGCATCTCTTCTAAACGGCTCGCCTAATTCTTGATTTAAGATAACTTCAATAAATGTTGTAATTCCTTGTTTTTGATCTTCACAAGATTGTTTAATTGCAGCTGTAGTTTCTTCCATTGTTTTAACAGTAACTCCTTTTAAACCGCAAGCAGTTGCTACCTTTGCGTAACTTAATTCTGGATCAAGTTCTGTTCCAACAAAATTATCATCGAACCATAATATTGAATTTCTTTTTTCTGCACCCCACTGATAATTTCTAAAAATAACCATTGTAATTGCTGGCCACTCTTTTCTTGCGCACGAACTCATCTCGTTCATAGATATTCCAAATGCACCATCACCTGCAAAACCAATTACTGGTGTATTAGGACATCCAATTTTTGCTCCTAAAATCGATGGGAAACCATATCCACAAGGACCAAATAAGCCTGGTGCTAAGTATTTTCTTCCTTTTTCAAAAGTTGGATAAGCGTTTCCAATTGCACAATTATTTCCTATGTCACTTGAAATAATTACATCATCTGGCATTCCAACTTGAATTGCTCTCCATGCTTGTCTCGGAGACATTCGATCTGAGTCTCTTTCTCTTGCTTCTTTATTCCAAACAGTCCCTGGATCATCATCTTCATGATCTAGGCTAGTAAGAGTTTGTAGCCATGCTGATTTTGTTTTGTGTATTAAATTTTTTCTTTCTTCTCTATTGTTATCTCCAGCATTAGATGAAAGTTTTTGTAAAATTTGTTGTGAAACTAATTTTGCATCTCCACAAATTCCAACTGTAACTTTTTTTGTTAATCCAATTCTATCTGGATTCATATCTACTTGAATTATAGTTGCATCTTTTGGCCAATAATCTATTCCATAACCTGGAAGAGTTGAAAATGGATTTAGTCTTGTGCCTAATGCCAAAACTACGTCAGCTTTTGAGATCAATTCCATTGCTGCTTTAGATCCGTTATATCCTAATGGTCCTACTGCTAATGGATGGCTTCCTGGGAAACTATCATTATGTTGATATCCATTACAAACAGGAGCGTCTAATTTCTCAGCTAATTTTTTACAATCTTCTATGGCTCCACCAATTACTACTCCTGCACCTGATAATATAACTGGAAATTTTGCATCTGATAATAATTTTGCTGCTCTATCAATTGCATCTTTCCCCCCACCTTGCCTTTCAAATCTTACAATTGGAGGTAATTCAATATCTATAACTTGTGTCCAGTAATCTCTTGGTACATTTATTTGTGCAGGGGCTGATCCTCTGAATGCTTTTTCAATAACTCTGTTTAAAACCTCAGCCATTCTAGAAGGATCTCTAACTTCTTCTTGATAACAAACCATGTCTTTGAATAAATTCATCTGTTCGACTTCTTGAAAACCACCTTGCCCCATAGTTTTGTTCGCGGCTTGTGGTGTTACTAAAAGTAAAGGTGTGTGATTCCAATAAGCAGTTTTAATTGGTGTAACTAAACCTGTAATTCCTGGTCCATTTTGTGCAATGACCATAGACATCTTCCCTGTCGCTCTTGTGTATCCATCTGCAATCAATCCTCCATTTGTTTCATGTGCTACATCCCAAAAAGTAATTCCTGCTGAAGGAAAGATATCTGAAATTGGCATGAACGCAGATCCAATAATTCCAAAAGCATGTTCTATGCCATGCATCTGAAGAACTTTTACAAAAGCTTCTTCGGTTGTCATTTTAGTCATAATACTGATGTCCTAAATTCTGTTTTTTTAATTGTTAAATAGCTCGATTAATATATAAGTTGTTGCAAATTTCAAACAAAGAAATCGTCACAATGGCAAACACAGATATAATAATTCATGACGAAAAAGATAATGTGGGCGTGGTTGTCATAGAAAAAATTAAACCAAGTCAAGATTGTAATTGTTGGGTAATGGGGAGTGATAAATCTGTTCAAATTCAATCAAAAGATGAAATCCCTTTAGGTCATAAAATAGCAATGATTGACTTAAATGAAGGTGATACGATTTTAAAATATGGACACGATATCGGCAAAGTAGTTAAGTCAATTAAAAAAGGTGAACATGTTCATGTTCATAATGTTAAAACAAAGAAGTGGTAAATGGAAATTCCAAAAACATTTTTAGGTTATAAAAGAGAAGATGGTAGATCTGGAACGAGAAACCATGTGATAATACTTCCCGTAGATGATATCTCGAACGCTTGTGCAGAAGCAGTTGCAAATAATATTAAAGGAACAATAGCATTACCTCATTCTTACGGAAGATTGCAATTTGGTGCTGATCTGGAATTACATTTTAGAACAATGATCGGGACAGGGAGAAATCCAAATGTTGCAGCAGTGATAGTTATTGGCATTGAACCTAAATGGACTAAAAGAATTGTAGATGCAATTGCAGTAACTGGTAAACCTGTTGAAGGTTTTAGTATTGAGGGTGTTGGAGATATTGATACAATTGCAAAAGTTTCAAAAAAAGCACAAGAATTTTCAATTTGGGCTTCTGAAAAACAGAGAGAAGAAAGACCAATAAGTGATTTATGGATTTCTGTAAAATGTGGTGAATCAGATACAACATCTGGACTTGCATCAAACCCAACAGTTGGAAACTTAATGGATAAATTAGAACCTCTTGGTGTTCATTTGTGTTTTGGAGAAACATCTGAACTAACTGGAGCTGAGACTGTTTGTGAAAAAAGAGGAAAAACCCCTGAGGCACAAGAAAAGTTTAAAAAAACTTGGAACGCTTATAATGATTTTATTTTAAAAGAAGCAACGGATGATTTATCTGAAAGTCAACCTACCGCTGGAAACATTGCAGGTGGTCTCACAACAATTGAGGAGAAAGCATTTGGAAATTTTCAAAAAATTGGTTCAAGACAATTCATAGATGTCTTAGAACCTGCTGAGGAACCAACTAAAGGTCCTGGTTTATATTTTATGGATACTTCATCAGCTGCCGCTGAATGCGTTACTTTGCAAGCAGCAGGTGGTTTTAATATTCATTTATTCCCAACAGGACAAGGAAATATTATAGGAAATCCAATCGAGCCAGTTATAAAGTTAACGGCTAACCCATTAACAGCTAAAAATATGAGTGAACATATTGATGTTGATGTATCTAAAATACTTTCAAGAGAAATGTACTTAGATCAAGCTGGAGACGAACTTATTAAAGCTACATTAAGAGTAGCTAATGGTAGACTTACATGTGCTGAAGCTTTAGGTCATAAAGAATTTGTGATGACTAAGCTTTATAGAAGTGCATAAACTTTAATAACAATTGACTTTAAAATATCCTTTAAATTTATTACCTGGTATAATTTTAGCTTTTATACTTTATTCTTTTTCTGAAGGTTTAAATAATATTATTGGAATTGAATTGTTGGGGTATGAAAAAAGTCCTATTTCAACAGCAATGATTGCTATTATTTTAGGATTAATTTTAGGAAATATTTTTAATATTAGGGCAGGTTTTTTAATTGGATTAGACTTTACTCAAAAGAAAATTCTTAAGCTTGGTATCATCTGTTTAGGAATTCAATTAAAACCTTTCGAATTTATAAAATTTGGATCAATAGCTATTCCTTTAATAATTGTATGTATTATTAGTGTATTGATCATCATAAAACTTCTTATTCAAAAACTTAAAATATCAAGAGGAATGTCCTACCTAATTGCGATCGGTAGCACTGTTTGTGGAACAACAGCTATTATTGCAACAGCACCAGTAATAAATGCAAAAAAAAGTGAAGTGGCGTATGCTGTAGCTAATATGACATTGTTCGGTATTCTAGCGATGTTAATTTATCCTTATTTTGCCAACTTTTATTTTGAGGGAGATCCTTTGTTTGTTGGTTTATTTCTTGGAACTGCAATACATGAGACCTCACAAGTAGCAGCAGCTGGTCTTATATACGATCAACAATTTAACAGCCCTGAAACCCTGAATATAGCAACAGTTACAAAGTTAATTAGAAATACATTTCTTGTTATAATGATACCTTTATTTGCATATCTTTATAATAGAGGCCAAAATCATGATCAAAAATATTCGATTGTTAAAATTTTTCCATATTTTGTATTAGGCTTTATAGCATTTATTATTTTGAGAAATGTTGGAGATGTATTTTTTTACAATACGAATGTATCAGGCAAGGAAATGTGGATCGACTTAGTAAACACAATTAAAATGTCCTCAAAAATATTTTTAACGATGGCCATGGCTGCAATCGGTTTATCTACTAATTTAAAAGATTTAAATAAAATGGGATACAAGCCGTTTATAGTCGGATTTGTATCTCTATTAACTGTTGGATTTGTAAGTTTGGTTTCAATTAATTATTTTAGTGAAATAGTTTTAAATTAAGAAGCCTTTAGTTTTGCCTCTCTAGCAGCATTCCATTTTGAAAAATAGTTTCTAATTATAGCAGCTCCTACTCCTAAACCAACTGCCAATATAACTGAAGTAAGTCCATAAAATATTGGTAAGTCTTTAGAATAATTTAAAATAAATTCTCCAATTTTTCCAAGACTTGTTGATCCATTAATTACTGTTTCAACTATTTTTTCTTCTTTAATAAAGGTGTCGTAAGCAATTGCAATTCCAACAAGGAGAAGAAGAATTGCTAAAATTGTTTTAAATTCTGAGCTATCAACTTTTTCTCCAAATTTTTGACCTAGCTGTACTCCTATAATTGATCCTAAAATAAGTACAAAAACTAAAACTAAATCAATTGTTCCATAATTTAATGCGTGTAAAACTGTAACAATTGCGCTTACAAATATAGTTACAAATAAAGATGTTCCCGGGATTAATTTTGTTGGCATTCCAATTATATAAATCATGGCAGGAACTAAAATAAATGCACCTCCTACACCCATGATTGCAGCAATAAATCCAACAACCAATCCAATAATAATTGGTGTAAATGCGCTCTCATATAATTTTGATTTTTTAAATCGCATTCTTAAAGGAAGACCATGTATCCAATAGTGTGTATGCAATTTTTTCTTTACTACAATTTTTTTTCTTGCCTTATCAATTTCGGATACACCTTGAATTAACATTAATGTTCCAAGTATTGCTAAAATGTACATATACGCCAGTGATATAACTACATTTATTTTTCCTATATCCTTAAAATAAGAAAAAGTTAAAATTCCAAGCAATGTTCCAATTGTTCCACCAACAACAATCATTAAACCCATTTTGTAATCTAAAGTACCCTTTAAATAATGTGTTGTAGATCCTGAAACAGATGTTCCTAAAATATTACTTGCTTCATTTGGAACTGCATAAGCGGGTGGAATACCTAAAAATATTAAAAAAGGTGTCATTAAAAAACCTCCGCCCACACCAAATAATCCTGATAAAATTCCAACTACAAGACTTAATCCAAATATAAAAAGTAAATTTATTTCGACTTGAGCAATTGGAAGAAAATACTCCATGCTTTTTGATATTCCTCTAAGGAAATAAAGTCAACAATTTGCTTATGATTAAGACCCTAAAAATGTGCTTATTACGATCACTGACCAGTAAATGCCTAAGCCGAAAAATACAAATGATTTTGCGTGATTTATGAAATAATTGATTGTGACTGATTTAATTTTTTTTGATTTTTGTATAAATATTTTAGTCACAACTGCCAGATAGCACAGGTTCAATACTTTGCAAGAAATATTTACTAAGATTAAAAAATTGTTGCTCCGAAGACTTTGACTTCGTCTCCCTCATCTCCTAGTACGAGCCTACCTAAAAAATCTCCAGACACTTCGGTGCTTGTCTGTTTATAGACTATGGTGACGTACTTCCCTCTTCTAAGACATCCTATAGCCTTACATCCTTCAGATAATGACGACAAAAGTTTATTAGTCGACCACTGTTTGCCAAGTTCGACTTCATTTGCTCCATAAAGCATTTGTGAAGACAAATCCTTTGTAAATCCCCCATAATCTTTAATATTTGAGGATTTAACAAGATTTTGCCATATAGGATCTGCAATACTTATAATTTCAGTATCAGATTTATCGACAATACTCATTATTATTAGGGTTGGTCTCTAAGAGGCTTGTTTTTTCTCTTTATCATCAACAATATGATAAACCGGCTTTTTTTCCATTTCAAATTTACCTGTTTCAGGGTCTCTTCTAGAAACAGTTAAACAATGCCAATTTTCATCATCAAGCTTCATATGATCGCCTCTGTAATAATATCCAGGCCAACGTGTTTCCTCTCTAAAAAGAGTATGATGAGTTACACACTGAGAGGTCACAGCTCTATGTTTAAGCTCCCAAGCTCTCATTAATTGGTGATAATCCTCTGCTCCAACATTTTCCAGGTCTTCCTCTAACATTTTAAGTTGTTCGATACCTTTTTTAAGAAGATTGTCATTGGTCATGTAATTATTAGTCAAACCACCACAATATTCATCCATAATTTTTTGAAGTCTCTGAAGACCTTGAATAGGAAGTATATAGCTTGGGGAAACAGTCCCACCAGTTATCTCGTTCCTTCCAACTGTATAATTTTCTATCGGTTTAAATATTTCCGCTTTCAACTTCTCCAATTGTTCATCAGAAACATGAATATCATCAGCTTTTTTATCCTGAATATATTTAACAGCAGCTTTAGATGCCAATCTTCCCTCCGTAAATGAACCTGATGAAAATTTATGTGCACTTCCACCAACTGCATCTCCAGCACCAAATAATCCATCTATTGTCATCATACGATTGTATCCCCAGAAATACTCATCAGGAGCAATATCTTCTGGTCCACTTACCCATGCTCCAGAACATGTTGCGTGAGATCCCATTACATATGGCTCAGAAGTTGTTAACTCTGGATTTGTGTATTTTGGATCAATATTTTGAGATGCCCAAACGACTGCTTGTCCTACTGTCATCCCTAAGAAATTTTCCCATCCAACTGTTTCTAAATGAGGGTCTTGGAATGCTTCTTTGGTAACCATGTGAATTGGTCCACCACCTGCAGCTGTTTCTTGAATAAATGCATGGTTTCTTAAACATGTTGGTGTTGGATGATGATCTATATATTCTCCAACAAGTTTCTTAGTTGCATCATACCATTTCTTTTCATAATTCTCACCATTAGCATTTTGAGTATATGTTTTTAAGTGTAAAAAATATGCTCCAACAGGACCATATCCATCCTTAAATCTACACAGTACGATCCTATTTTCCATTTGTGTCATTTTAGCGCCAGCTTGAATTGGTAAAGCATATGCAGATCCATTACTCCAAGGAGCGTACCAAGTTCTTCCCATACCTTCCCCTACTGCTCTTGGTTTAAAGATATGTGAAGCTCCACCAGCAGATACAACAACAGTTCTAGACTTAAATACATGGAAATTTCCTGTTCTGACATTGAAACCAACAGCTCCAGCTATTCGATCTGGATTTTTTTCATCTTTTAAAAGATGAGTAATCATTATTCTATTATAAATTTTGTCAGCAGATTTTTTTGCAGCTTCAGCTACAATTGGTTTGTAACTTTCACCGTGGATCATTATCTGCCATTTTCCTTCTCTTTGATATCTACCAGTCTCTTTATTTTTCATCATTGGAAGACCCCATTCATCAAACATATGAACAGTCGAGTCTACGTGACGAGCCATATCGTAACCCAAGTCTTCTCTTACTAATCCCATTAAATCATTTCTAGCGTACCTTACATGGTCCTCTGGCATATTTTCGCCCCACTGCATTCCCATATAGCAATTGATAGCGTAAAGACCTTGAGCAACTGCACCACTTCTATCGATATTTGCTTTCTCTACACAGATAATTTTTAAATCTCTTCCCCAGTGTCTTGCTTCAAATGTTGCACCTGTACCAGCCATGCCTCCGCCAACAACAAGAACATCACATTCCTCTATAATAGTTTTGTGTTTAGCCATTAATAGTAGACACCTTGCTTAAATGAATTTTTGTCTAAGGTTGGTAATTCTTTTTCAGTATTTAAACCTTGTGGCTCGTTATAAAGAATTTGTGAATTTATTTCTCCCTGGTTAGGAGTATCTGCTTCTGCTAATTTTGGAATGAACTTTCCCCATGGCTTAGTTGTTATTGGTGATACAAAATTTTTCTCTGTACCGTTTCTAAATTTAATTCTCCAAGAGATCGTACCTTTTTCTTCTTCTCTTCTAACTCTTACGCTATGACCCATCGGTGCAAAGTCTGCATACCCTCTTACATCAATTGCATGATTTGGACATGCCTTTACACATGAATAGCATTCCCAACAAAAATTTGGTTCAATATTTTTTGCTCTTCTTATAGTCTCGTCAATGTGCATGATATCTGATGGACAAATATCTACACAGTGTCCGCAACCATCACATCTCGTCATATATACAAATGTTGACATATCTATTTATTACCTTTCTTAAAAAATTTATCAATCATATTAATAGTGCTTTGGTGCCTCACGTTTTATTCCAAGACCATATTGTTCTGGAGCTTCCGCTGGTGGAGGTAAATTATCTCTTGAACCATCAGCTTCTGCTAAATTTTTTTGAATAGCCGCACCAGGCTTATAGAACATGTGTGCAAATTTCGACCAATAAACACCACCGAATAAAACTATATTAGCAACTGCAAACAAAACTAAAAATAAAACGCTTAAACCTGATGAACCAGAGTATTGAAAGTAGGACCACGCTAAACCAAAAGTCGATGATAATACTAATGCTAAAACAAATAAATCTGCTTTAATAATTCTAAAAACTGAGTGTGCTTCAGCAGAAACATCCACTCTTAAAAAAAACCAAAACCAGTAAGCTCCTAGACAAGTTAATATAGCACCTACATGCCAAATAATTGGCCATATAGATGGAGTGACTGCATTTGGTGAAGAATAACCAAATATCATTACTCCTGAGCCAATCCAGAATAGTATTGTTCCATACATTCCTAAAACATGTGCTACTCTTCTTTTTCCTAACCCTAATTCAGATGTTGTTCCAATATCATGAACAACAGTTTTTGAAATAATTGCCGTTTTTTCCCCAAAACCTAATTCTCTACTTGCAGCTTTTTTCGCTTTCTTAGCGTTATTGAAAAAGTACTTCACGTTTTTTTTATGAATAATGTCCATGAGTGTTCCAATTACAACTAAAGCTAACATCAATAAAACAAAGCCTTGCAAAGCAATTGAAGGAACTGTTGAAGAGAGAACAGCAAATGGATTGGTTGTGAACATATTATTATCTCCGCTAAATATAATATTAAACTTAGCTAATAATCTATAAAAAATAATAGTTCAACAGACTAATAATCCCATCTAAGGAAAAAAATGTTAATAAAGTTTACTTTTTTCTAACATAATGCTGTTTTGATGAGATTACAGCCCTTACTCCTCCCTGAGGATTTTTAACATCATTAATACGTCTTGGAATCAGATGAATATGACAATGATTTATAGATTGCCCAGCCGCTTTGCCAGAATTAGTGCCAATATTAAATCCTTTTACAGATTTATCTTTTTTTTCGATATTTTTTTTCAATTTTTTTATCAGTTTATTGCATGCTAAAATTTCTTTTAGTGTTAGATCAAAATAACTCTTAACACATCTTCTAGGAATAATTAGTGAGTGAAATTTTGAAACAGGATAAGTATCTTTGGTTACATAAGCCAGTTCATTTTCAAAAAGAAAGTCTTTCTTTTTTGTAAAACAAAAAATACATGGATTATTTGGATTTCTCATAAATAATTGCTTAAAATTTTTTGTTGCATTATTTTTGATTTATATTTCTTCATAAAATTTTCATATGATTTATAATTTTTTCTATTCCAATTTTTATCTTTAATTGATTTCACAGTAGATACACCTTTTCCAGATCCAATCAAAAGAATTTCTTCATACTGACTTAAACTATCTATACGAATATTTTTTTTTTTTATTTTAAAGTGTTTGTCAAAAAACTTAAGATTTACTCCCTTGTAAAATCTATTTATTGGTGAAAAGTATTTATTATTTTTAGTAAAAATAATATTTGATGTTCCAGTCTCTAGGATTTTCCCTTTTGAGCAAAGCGCGATATCAGTTTTTGTATTATCCACTTTTGATAAATTTTTTAAGATAAACTTATATTTAAGATTTTTATGCTCAGGTTTAATTCTGTTATAATTTACTAATTTTAATTCAAGATTTTTTTTAATTTTTAATTTATCTCTTAATGAAATTGATATTAAATTTTTAGTTACAGCAACTCTTAACAGGTGATTATATTTTTTTTGTTTATTTAAGTTAGAATTGATTAATTTAAATATATTTGCTTTTAAGTTTTTGTCATAAATTTTATAAGTTCTAGTTGATTTAATTAGATTTGTAATATGCTCTTGAAAAAATAAAATCTTTTGAGGTTTGCCATAAATCCACATTGTTGTAAAAACACCATGGGCGTTCCAAAGATCTTTAAATTCTTTTTCCTTAAGATCTTTACGATTGTAAGATTTTTTTAATAAGTATTTTACCATTTGTTGTTAAAAAAGATTCTGGATGAAATTGAAATCCATATACATCATCTTTGCGATTTTCAAAAGCCATAGCTACATTAGATTCTTTCGATCTCATTGTAATTTGAAAGTTTTCTGATTTAAAAGGCTCTTTTAATTTTAAAGAATGATAACGTCCTACTTTAAATTTCTTATATTTACTAAAAATTGATCCTTTAGACACAACTTTTACCTCAGACTGATATCCATGATAAATCCTGTTTTGTTTTATTATTTTTGCATTTTCACAATACAAAATTTGCTGAAATCCTAAACATATGCCAATAATTTTTTTTTTACCTTTGTATTTCTTATAAATTTTTGAGGTCAGTGGATAATCAGATGGTGATCCTGGTCCAGGAGAAAAGACAATAATACTCGATTTATTTAATTTTTTTCTATCAATTTCATAATAGTTAGAACAATAAACTTCATCAAAAGCAGAAAATTGGTGAACAACATTCCAAGTAAAAGAGTCTTCGTGATCAATAATATAAATCATTTAAATAGCTCCAATAAAGATTTTGCTTTTATGTAATTTTCATTAAATTCTTTCGTTGCCTGACTGTCTAAAACAACACCAGATGCTGCAGAAATCTCTGAATAATTTTTGAAATTTAATATGGATCTAATTATTAAATTAAATCTCATGTCTTTATTGAATTTAATATATCCAAAACTCCCTGTGAAAATATTCCTTTCTTCATTTTCTTGCTCATTTAATAATTGAAGTGTTTTAATCTTTGGACAACCGATTACAGAACCTCCAGGCATCATTGATTTAACAATATCTTTAATTTTAACATTTTTATTAATTTTTCCTGCAATACTGGTAACGTAATGATAAAGGTGCTTATATTCTTCTACATACTTTTCTTTTTGAATATTTACTGAACCAGGCTTACATATTCTCGATAGATCATTTCTCTCCATATCTACAATCATGTTATGTTCTTTAGTTTCCTTAATGTTATTTTTAAAAAATCTATACGCAGATTTTATTGAGGTTTTTTTATTTTTTTTTAAAGTACCTGCAATTGGCTTAGTAATTATGCTGTTCCCTTTTTTTTCAATTAAAGTTTCTGGTGAGCAACTAACTATTGAATAATCTTTATCTCTTATCATAAATGACTCAGGAGCAGCGTTTACTTTCATCAGTTTCCAAAAGAAATTTAAAGGATTTATTTGAGATTTATTTTTATATTTTGTGCAAATTTTTATTTGATATGTCTCCCCCTTTCTTATTTTTTTGGAAAATAAATCAAATATTTTTTTATACTTTTCAAAACTTATATTAGATTTAAACGGTGAGAGAATTTTTGTTGAGTTGAAGTGATCTTTAAATTTATGTTTCTTGATATTCGAAGTTATGCTTATTTTATCTCTTATTTTTATTATTGTTTCTGGTTTGTAAAATATACCTTTATAAAAATTTATTTTTTTTTGATTTTTAATTTTTAGCCCAATTAGATTACATAATATTTCGTAACCAAAGAAACCAATAAGAATATCAGTTTCTTTTTTGAATATTTTATTATTAAAAAAATTAAAAAAACTATTTATGTTATTATTGTTTAAAATGATCTTTTTTGAAAAATCTGTGTAAATATTATAACCGTTTGTAACCTTATAAATAATTAAACTTTTATCTGAATTATAAAGCTTATCTAAATAAGGATTAAATTTTAGTTTATATTTTTTGTAATCTCTCAACTGGCTTTTCTATAATTGGTAAATGTATTATTGCTGCGAATATAGAGAGTAAAATAGCCAAATACCATGCGTAATCATATGATCCGTATAAGTCGTAGAATAAACCTCCTAAATATGCACCAAAGAAAGATCCAATTTGATGGCTTAAAAATACAATTCCGTAAAGAAGACCCAAAAATTTAGTGCCAAATAAGTGAGCAACAATGCCACTAGTAGCTGGGACAGTTGATAACCATAAAAAACCAAAACTTGCACCAAATATAAATGCGGAAATAACACTTGGAGGTGTAAATATAAAAAATACTATCGAAAAACCTCTTAAAAGATAAATTACGCTTAAAAGAATTTTCTTACTAATTTTTGTGGAAAGGTAACCACTTAATAGTGAGCCAAAAATATTAAATAAACCAATTAATGATAGAATTGCTGCTGCAGTCCAATCTTCTAAACCTCTATCAATTACATATTTTGGAACATGTGTTCCAACTAATGTAATGTGAAATCCACAAACAAAGAAGCCCGATACAAGTAAAATATAACTCTTTGATTGTAATGCCTCACTGAGTGCCTCTTTAAGTGATTGATCAGATCTATTTTCTATAATTTCGTTTTCTTTTGGAGATCTAACAAAAAAAGCTACGATTAAACCTGTGACCAAAAATAGAGAAAATAAAAACAATGTATAATTCCAACCATAATTAATAAGTGAATAATTTGTGAATATTGGAGATATAAAGTATCCAAATGAACCAACTGCTGTAACAATACTCATTGCAATTGTTCTAGTAGATAATGGAAAGTGTTTCCCAACTATTGACATTGGAATACTTATAGCTGTTCCCCCTAATCCAATACCAATAAGTAATCCTAGATGAATTTGAAAGAATATTCCTGTATTAGGGCCAGAGTACAAATAATAAACTCCTAATGTATAAAATATAAAGGATGAGATTATAGCAACATGTCCACCATAACGATCAGCGATTGCCCCAAAAATTGGGCCAGTTAGTCCCCACATAAGCATTTGTGTACCAATTGCAAATCCAAATGCTGTATTACTAATTTTTAAACTTTCATTAAAATCTATAAAAAATAAGCCAAATGTCTGTCTAACTCCTAGAGAAATTAGAACAACAAAGCATGCTGCGAAAAGGGTAATTATAGCAGTGTTTGAATGAAAAAATTTTTTTTCAGTATTCATTTAAGATGTTTTAAAGCCTGTTTAATGTCATTTATTATATCTTTGGGATCCTCTAAGCCAATATGAAGTCTTACTAAGTGCTCATCTTTCTCTAATTTAAGGTAATTTCTCCTTCCAATTTCGAAATTAGTTTGATGTAATGCTAAACTTTCAAATCCTCCCCAGCTATAACCATAACCAAAAAGCTTTAAAGAATTAACAAATTTTGTAACTGATTTTTTATTTTTTGATTTAATTTTTAATCCCATTAATCCTGAAGATCCAGAATAGTATTTTTTCCACATTCGAAAGTTTTGAGAATTTTTCTTATATGGATAAAGTAATTTAATCTTTTTATATTTTGATAGGAATGCAGCAATTTTTTTTGCATTATCTTGATGTTTATCTAATCTTACATCTAATGTTCTTAATCCTCTTGTTATCAAATAGGCATCATCTGGTCCTAATCGCAATCCAGTTACATTATCAGCAAGTTGGACTTTTCTAAAAACTCTTTTATTTACTGCTAAAGATCCTCCCATTACATCTGAATGACCTGAATAATATTTGGTTGCAGATACAATTGACATGTCAAAACCCAATTTTATTGGCTTTAGAAAATATGGTGTTCCCCATGTATTATCCATTGCAGTATAAATTTTATGTTTTTTTGCAATTTGAATTATTTTAGATAAATCTTGAAAGTCAAAAGTATTGCTCCCTGGATTTTCCACAAAAATAAGTTTAGTATTTTTAGATATATTATTTCTTAGAGTATCTAAATCATTAGGGTTATAAAAAATTGTTTTTATATTAAAATCTTTTAAAAAGTCCTCTGTGAACCTTCTAGTTGGTTTATAAGATGGATCAGATACTAGAATTTCATCACCAGGTCTAACTAAGCTAAATATAGCAAGAAAAATTGCGCCAAATCCAGTGGGAGTTAAAAAAACGTGATAACTTTCCTCTAGTTTAGTTAATATTTTTTGTAAGATATAAGTTGTAGAAGTCCCCTGTCTTCCATAATCAAAATGACCTCCTATAGGATTTTTTCTAAATTTTGATTGAGTTTTTCTTATATCCTGCATTGACTTAAAAATTATTGTCGATGCGCGAACTACTGGTGGATTAACTGACTGATTGTGAAAATCTTTTGCTGTGTGCTTTAAAAATGTTTTAAAGGTGTTAGTCATATTTAAATTTGATTATTTTAAGGACAATGCTATATCAACCGAATAAGTCAATAAAATAGTAAAACTAAGGAGAATATGGGATACCCAAAAAAACATAGAGGCCGAAGAAAAATGGGCTCTAAAAAGAGAAGAGCTAGAAAAAAAAATAAGAAAAAATAATCTACCTTTTAATTTTTAATCCAACCACCACCAAGAACTTTGTGACCAATTTGGTCTTTATTATAAAAGACACAGGCTTGTCCCGGTGAAATTCCATTTTCTGAATTAACTAAATTAACTTCTGCTTGATTATTTTCTTTTAATAAAATTTTAGCTTCTAATAATTTTCCTGTAGATCTTACTTTAACAAATATTTCTTTTTCAAGATCTTCTTTGTTGCATAAAAGATTTAAATCTCTTAAATGAATTTTTGTTTTAGCTAATTTTTCCTTAGGGCCTATAATTATTTCATTTTTATCTGAGTCTATTCGGATGACATATAAAGCTTCTTTATCTGAAACCTTTATTCCTCTTCTTTGGCCAATTGTAAAATTTATAATTCCATCATGAACTCCCACAACATCTCCATTTAGGTTTTTAATATTTCCTTTTTGAAATGACTCCGGTTTAAATTTTTGTATTACAGAAGCATAATCGCCATTAGGAACAAAACAAATATCCTGGCTATCAGGTTTACCAGCTACATTAAGCTCAAGTTTTTTTGCAATTTCTCTTGTAGTATCTTTTAGCATTCCCCCTAAAGGAAACCTTAAATAATTTAATTGGTCTCGAGTTGTATTGAATAAAAAATAACTCTGGTCTCGATTTTCATCAATTGCTCTATACATATTTGTAGATTCATTCTTGGTCACACTTTTTACATAATGACCTGTTATCATAGCATCGGCTTTTAGTTCTTTTGATACTTCAAACAAATCTCTAAATTTTACTGTTTGATTGCATTGGACACATGGAATAGGTGTTTCTCCTTTAAGATAGCTATCTACGAAATTATCAATAACTCCTTGTTTAAATTTGTTCTGGTAGTACAAAATTTTATGTTCAATATCTAATTTATGCGCTACTCTTTTTGCATCCATTATATCTTGTCCAGAACAACATTGTTTTGAAGCAGCAACTTCTTTACCATCATCATAAAGTTTAAGAGTAATGCCTATTACATTATAACCTTCTTTTTTCATCATACCTGCGACAGTGGAAGAGTCGACGCCACCTGACATTGCAACAACAACAGTTGTATCAGAAGGTTTTTTCTTTAAACCAATTGAATTAATTTCATTATTCATTTTGTGGTATTTATACTTAATTCTAATATAAGTGAAATTAAATGATTTTAGATTTTGAACCAGGCGACAAAGTAATAAACCCTAGTAATAAAAACTGGGGTATTGGACAAGTTCAATCAATTATAAAAGAAAAGGTGACTGTAAACTTTGAAAACGTAGGTAAAAAAGTAATAAATTGTAAAAATATAGAATTAGAAAAAATCTACAATAATGAATGAAATTAATATTAAAGACGTAGTTATAAACTTAATAGATACTTTTTTATATGCAGGTAAAATTTCACTTGAACTTAGAGAAATAGGATTAACTAAAGAAATTAAATCAGATAATACTCCAGTGAGTAATGGTGATTTAGAAGTAAATAAAATAGTTACTCAAAAACTTTTAGAGCTTACCCCCAATATTCCAATTGTATCTGAGGAAACATCTCACAATAAATCTTCAAGTAATTTAGAAAATTTTTGGCTTGTTGATCCAATAGACGGTACATATGATTATATAAATGATTTAGAGGAATTTACTATAAATGCTGGATTAATTTTAAATAGAAAACCTGTAGCTGGACTTATAAATGCACCAGCAAAAAATAGAATGTTTTATACATATGGCAAGAATGATTCTTACGAACTTACGAATGGAAAAGAAATTAAGTTAGATTGTTCAAAAAAGACTAAAAAAGAATTTGTCAAAGTTGTTTCTTATTCAAATAAAATTAAGCCAGAGATTGAAAAAATTCACAATTTTTTAGGAGTTAATGAGTTTGTGAGAATGAAAAGCTCATACAAATTTTGTGTAATAGCTACAGGAGAATATGATGGATATGTTGCTGAACCTAGAGCATGTGAATGGGATATTGCAGCTGGTCATGCTTTATTAGAAAATGCTGGAGGTACAATTACAGATTTTGAAGGTAATGAAATTTTATATGGAAAAGAAGATTTTAGAAATCCAAGTCTTATTCTGAAAAGAAGTGAAGATTTAAAATATTAGAAGATGAGTGAGCAATTAAGAATAATTTTAATTATAATTGTT
>CACKMS010000007.1 GCA_902601315.1 uncultured Pelagibacteraceae bacterium | reverse complement strand
CTTTGCGGATTGCCTAGATCTATCATTTTTTGAATTAAAGCCACTACCAACAGCAATTAATCTTCTGTTCTTTTTTTTTATTGTGGATGCTAATGAATATTTTTCAACTGCAAGATAACCAGTTTTAATTCCATCAGCTCCCATATTTTTATACAATAAAGGATTTCTATTTCCTTGAGTAATAGGATCACCACCGGTTCTATCCCATGTAAATTCTTTTTCTTTGTAGTAATGATAATATTCTGGGTAATTTTTGATTAAGTAATTAGACATTATTAAAATATCTCGAACTGTAGAGTAGTTATTTGGGTCATTGATACCTGATGAATTTGAAAAATTAGTATTTGCCATCCCTAACTCAAGCGCCTTTTCAGTCATTAATACTGCGAATTCCTCCTCTGTACCTGCAATACCCTCTGCCAATGCAATGCAGGCATCATTACCTGATGCAACTATTATACCTCTTAAAAGATTTTCAACTGATACTTCATCTCCAACCATTATAAACATAGACGAATATCCTGCTGTAGATAATCTCCAAGCATTTTCGGATACTATAAATTTTTCATCTAATGTAAGTTCTCCCTTTTTAATTAAATCAAAAGCAATAATTGAAGTCATAATTTTTGTCATAGATGCAGGATATATAGACAGGTCTGCATCTTTTTCATAAAGAATTTCACCAGATAAATAATCTTGTAGTATTGCAGTTTTAGCATTTACGCTAATTATTGCATTTGATTTTGATGAAAATAAAATTAAAGAAAATAAAATTAAAATAAGTTTTATAGAATTTTGCATTTTATAATTTAATTATATCTATATTATCAAAGTCCATTAGATTTATTTTATCGAACTCAATTTTAATAGACTTTATATTATCAAAGGGTCCTTTATAAACCCTATAAACATTATTATTTATCTTATCTATTGAAATATTACTTAAGTTGTACTCATCTATTAATCTTTTTTTAAGAATTAAAGCCGAATCTTCAAAATATAAGTCTGCAAATTTAATGATATAATTAAACTCCTTCTTTTTTAATTTTAATTTATTTGTTTTTTTTATTTTTGTTTCATCACCCAAATTTTCAATGGTAATGCCATCTACAGGAGCTTTATCTGCTACTTTTTTTTCTTCTTTAAATGTTTTAGCTTTCTTAGCAACAAATGCACCACTGGTATTTATTGTTTGAAGGGCAATATAAGGCTCTGAAAGATCAATTTCTAATTCTTCTGCTATTCTTTTAGATATAACAGCATTATAAAAAAAAGGATATTTAGATTTTTTACCTATTTTAGCTAAAATATATTTTCCATTTAATAAATTGGTTACTTTTACTGGAGTATCATATTTCAATTTATTATTAAAAATTATAAGCGATCTTTCATCTATTTTTTTATTAACAATTTTATTTTTATAAAGTTGCTCATCATAAATTAGGGCAAACCCTTTGTTTGAAAAGTTCTCAAAATTACTGTTATATTCTAAATTGGTATACCTTTGTTCGCAGGCAAATAAAAAAGTTAAAAAAAGTATAAAAGGAAATTTATAATTCATCTTTGAATTTATCTCTTAAGGTACAAACAGCTAATGCAAATCTTAATGACCTGTTCCATTTTAAAATTAAATCATAATTATCAAAAACTATATAAGCGGGTGAAAACTTTTTTGCATTTTCAACAATGTCAACATCAGGTGTAATAATTGCTGAATTAAGATTATTAAATTGTTTTAAATAATCACCATTTTCTATGTACTTTGAAAAATATTTTACTTTTCTTTTATTATTTAGTTTTTTTGCTGAAGTATTTAAAAATTCTAATGGGATATCATCTTTAAGATTTATTTTATAAAAACATGGAATATCATTATTCCACCCTAAGTTTTTTATATAATTAGCAGCTGATGCAAATGAGTCTTCAATATTTTTTAAATCAATTTTTTTATCATTGTTATAATCAATTGCGTGATTAGTAATTGTTGATGGCATAAATTGAAAATTTCCAAAAGCACCAGCCCAAGATCCAAATAAAGTGTCAGGATCAATTATATTTGCATCAACTAATTTTAATAAAATTATGAGTTCAGATGTAAAAAATTTGCTACGTCTTTTATCAAAACTAAGTGTAGCTAACGAAGAAACAATGTCCATTTTTCCAAGATATGTACCAAAATTAGTTTCTATACCCATCAACGCTAATAAAAGATTTTTATCAACTAAAAACTCGTTAGATACAATTTCAATTAATTTTTGGTTTGAATTATAAATATTTCTGCCCTTGGCAACTTTTTTTTGAGATGTTCGTTTTGATATATAAGTATAAGTATCCTCATAAAATTCAGGTTGATATCTGTCATATTTAATTACATCAGGAAGAAATCTTGAATTATCTATTATTCTATTTAGTGTTTTTATACTAATACCTTCATCTAGAGCCTTTTTTTTAAAGTCAATTTTCCAATTTTCAAAATCTGAGGCAGTTAAAAATTTAAAGCTAAATAAAAAAAAGATTATATTTATTGTAAATACTTTAGTTATTTTCATATAAATCTCTGAGATAAATGAATACAGCAATCCATATTAAAATAAAACTAACTAACTGGTTAATGTTGAAAGGCTCATTGAACAAAAAATACCCTAAAATAAATTGTAATGTGGGTGTAATATAAAAAATCATACCTGTGGGTCCAAGACCACACAATTCTACACCTCTTACATATAAAAATAATGGAATCACTGTTATTGGACCTGCCATCATAAGAATTAACATCAAAATAGGATTTGATAGTGAGAAGTCATTAACGTTATTTTGAGTAATAAAATAAAAAACTATTAGTATAAAAGGTAAGATAAATAAACTTTCTATAAATAAACCAATATCTGTTGACACTGAAATTTTTTTTCTGAGTAAGTTGTAAAAACCCCAGCTTAAAGCGACTGATATTCCAACCCACGGTATAGATTTAAAGTCAATCAGAAAGATATAAACTATTGAAACTAAAACTAAAGAAATAGAAATAAATCTTTTCTTATTTAATTTTTCTTTAAAAAAGAAATATCCTAAAAAAACACTTAATATCGGCATGATAAAATATCCAAAACTTGCATTTATTACTTGATTGGATGAAACTGCATAAATCCAAACTGCCCAATTTAAAAATATTAATATCCCTGATAAAAATAAAATAAATAATTGTTTTTTATTAAATATAATTTCCTTAAAAATCTTCCATTTTGAAAAAATGATTGTTGTTACTAAAAGTGTAACTGCAGTCCACAAACTTCTATGCACAACAACTTCTGTATGACCTGCAAAAGAAATATACTTAAAATATAAAACACCAAAAAAACCCCACCAGAAAGATCCAACTGCACTTAAAAACAAACCTTGGTTAAAACTTTTTTTATCCATAAAGAAATTATTATTAAAAAGATTTTGATTAATAACTTATCTATTTTATTGTTGAAATATATATTAATACTTATAAAACCTAGCTCACGGAGAGATGGCTGAGCGGTTGAAAGCACCGGTCTTGAAAACCGGCAAAGGGGCAACTCTTTCCTGGGTTCGAATCCCAGTCTCTCCGCCATTAATATTTTTCTTTAAATTCTCGTAATTTTATTATGACTTTGGATAAATTTTGGTTATCTTTTGACTCAGAAATTTTAATTAATTCTTCATCACCAAGATTAATTAATTTATTCAAATCTTCTAATTCTTCTAAATTTAAATTATCAACAATTTCATTTACGAACTTATAAACAAATAGGTCCATTTCTTTAGTGCCTCTATACTGAGCTCTATATTTTATTTTATTAATAAGATTTTGCCTGTTTGAATCCATATAATATAGATTTATATATACTTTATGCAGGATTATGAATATTTTTTATCAAAAATTAGTAGCATTAAAGGAATAGGTAAAAAAACTGCACAATTATTTTTTAAAAAAAAAATATTAAATATTTTTGACCTATTATGGCACGCACCTATTTCAAAAATAGAAACTTCAAAAACAGTAAACATTGATCAATTACAAATAGGCAAAACTCAATCAATACAACTAGTCCCGAAAAAGTATAATTTTCCTAGAATTAGAAATTTGCCCAATAGGGTTAATTGTTTGTCTTCTGAAAAGAAAATAGATTGTATTTTTTTTAATAGTTTTGAAGGCTACATAAAAAAAATACTTCCTCTGGATCAAGAAATAATTGTTTATGGAAAAGTAGGTTTTTATAAAGGTAAATATCAAATAACTAATCCAAAATTAGTGTCAGAGACAGAGGATGGAAATATAAAAGATATAAATACTTATAGTCTTACAGAAGGACTCACAGCTTCAAAATATAATAAAACTATTGAAATTATATTTAATAATATGCCTGTACTTAAAGAATGGCATAACGCAGAAATTTTAAACTATTTCAATAATGTAAGTTGGGATCAATCCATTAGAAAGATTCATAGTGAGGAAATTGAAAATCTTCAGAATTCAGATTACCTAAGAAGATTAATTTTTGATGAAATTATCTCAAACTTTTTAATCTCATCTGAAATAAGAAAAAAAATTAAGAAGATAAAAAAAAAAGAAAAGATTTTTGATCCAAATATTTATCAAAAATACTTAAAAAAATTCAAGTTTATACTTACAAATGATCAAATAAAGGCAATGAAAGAAATAAATAATGATCTCAAATCAAAACAAAGAATGTTTAGGTTGCTTCAAGGTGATGTAGGATCAGGAAAAACAATAATTGCATTAATTGCTGCATTGAATGTTATAAAATCAGGTTTTCAAGTAGCTTTGATGGTTCCTACTGAAATACTAGCTAAACAACACTATAATTTTGCATCAGATTTATTTGGAAAAGATATATCAATAGAACTATTAACAGGAAAAACTGAATATAAACAAAAAAAAAGTACATTAGAAAATATAAAACAAAATAAAATAAAATTGATCATTGGCACACATGCCCTTTTTCAAAAAAAGGTAGATTATAAAAATCTTGGTTTAATTATTATCGATGAACAACATAAATTTGGTGTAAAACAAAGGAAAGAATTGTCAGACAAAGGTGGCAATAATTGTGATGTACTTGTTATGTCTGCAACCCCAATACCTCGTACTATGATAATGACAATCTATGGAGATATGGATGTTACTTTGATTAAAGAAAAACCAAAAAATAGAAAAGCAATAACCACTTATAGTAAATTAGAAACAAAAGTAGATGAAATTATAAAATTTTGTAAAAAAGAAATTTCCTCTGGCAATCAGATATTTTGGGTTTGCCCGCTTATTGAAAAATCACAGAAACTTGATCATCAGTCAGCTGTTGAAAAGAGTAAATTATTAGAAAAATTATTTAAAAACAAGATTGGTCTAATTCATGGATCAATGGAAAAAGATGAAAAAAATAAAGTGCTTGATGATTTTTTAAATAAAAAAATTGATGTGTTGGTGTCAACAACTGTTATTGAAGTAGGAATTGATTTCCCAAATGCAAATGTAATCATCATTGAAAATGCAAATAAATATGGGTTATCACAATTACATCAACTCAGAGGCAGAGTTGGAAGAGGTGACAAACAAAGTACATGTATTTTAATGTTTAAGTCAAATTTAAGTGAAAATGCAAAAAAAAGAATAAATATTTTAAAAAGCTCAAATGATGGTTTTGAAATTTCAGAACAAGATATGGTTTTAAGAGGTTATGGAGATGTCTTAGGATTTAAACAAAGTGGTTTAAAAAAATTTAAATTGGCAGATCCTATTTTACATAAAGATCTTTTTATATTAGCTGAAAAAGAAGTTAAAAAGATTGAGATACAAAATAAACAGATTGGTGATTATTATAAATTACTTAAACTTTATGACCGTGCCTCAATCTTAAATGATATTATTTAGCTTGAGGGTTTGAGGTGCCTGCAGAAACAATAAACTTAGACGCCTCCTCAAAACTCATATCTAAATATAAAACCTCTTCTTTTGGAAACATTAGTAAAAATCCACTGGTTGGATTTGGTGTTGTTGGAACAAATACATTAACAAGATTTTTGTTTGTTTTTTTTGAAATTTCTCCTTCATTGTCTTTAGTTGCAAATCCTACTGCCCAGCTTCCTTTTCTAGGATACTCAATTAAAACTACACTTTTTCTGTCACCCTTTTTAGGAGCTAACGACTCTGTCATCTGTCCTATTGCTGAATAAATTGTTCGAAGAATAGGAATTCTTTTAAATAAATCGTTTACGAATTGTAAAATTTTTTTTCCTATAAATGATAGAGATAAACTTCCAACTAAAGTTATAAAAATAATTGCAAGAACTATTTCAAGACCTGGGATAGCAAATGGCAAATATGTGTTTGGGTTTAGCTCATAAGGTATTAGTTTAGAAGAAACTGAAATAAAAAATTTTGTTAAATAAAGTGTAATACCAATTGGAATTAATACGACTATTCCTGTGATAAAATAATTTCTTAATTTAGCAAACAAAGATATGCTTTTTCTTTTAAATTTTGCCATATTTTAATTATAACTTGAGTAAATTACAAATGAAACTGCAAGAACAAATAAGAAAACTAAAATCTTGTTATTTAAAATCATATAGTTGTTTATTAGTTACATGTAATATAATTGTGAGTAAAAGTGAATAGAAGAAATTTTATATATTTAATGGGCTGTGGATGTGCATCTTTTGGTCTTCACGCCTGTACAAGTGTTCCAATAACAGAAAGAAAACAGCTGAGACTTATACCTGAGGCAAAACTTAATGCTCAAGCAGAACAGTTATACGAAAAAGTGAAAGAAAAAGAGAAGCTTAGCAAAGATATTGCAACTTTAAATAAAATAAAAAATATTGGTGCAAAAATTGAAAATTCAATAACTGAATATTTTGCAAGAAGTAATCAACCAGATCCAACAGCTAATTTTAGATGGGAGTATATTTTAATAGAAAACAAAAAAGTTAAAAATGCATGGTGTATGCCTGGTGGAAAAATTGCTGTTTATACTGGCATGCTTGATATTACAAAAAATGATAACGGATTAGCTGCTGTAATGGGTCATGAAATAGCTCATGCTGTAGCAAAACACTCAGTTGAAAGAGCAAGCAGAGGAACATTATTAAATGTAGGCACAAAAATTTTAGATATTGCAACTAAAGGTGCTGTATCTAATGTAAATAGAACAACTGGGATGGATACAATTGGTTTGTTATCACAAATTGGAATTATGAATCCTTTTAATAGAAAACAAGAGAGTGAAGCTGATTACTTGGGTTTAATATTTTCATCATTATCTGGCTATGACATAAGAGAGACAGTAAAAATTTGGGAGAGAATGCGAGAAGCGAATAAAGGTAAAGAGCCACCAGAATTCATGAGTACACATCCTTCCTCAACCAATAGAATAAATAATATCACCTCTTGGATAAATGAGGTTACTTTAGAATATCCACCAATTTCTTAAATTGGTGAGCCGTGATGGACTCGAACCATCGACCCATTCCTTAAAAGGGAATTGCTCTACCAACTGAGCTAACGGCCCAACGGGGGTCCTTATATTGATTTTTATCCATTTATCAATGGATAATTTTTACAGGATGTTAATATACTTATCGTGAAATTCTTCAAAAGTTCCATTTTTAATATTTTTTCTTATCTCACTCATCAACTCCTGATAAAAGTTAATATTATTTAAAGTTAACAGCATAGACGCTAACATTTCATTGGAATTAAATAAGTGATTCAAATAATTTTTTGAGTATTTATTTAAGTCAAATTTAGAAACATTTAAATCTAGAGGTGAATTATCGTTTTGGTATTTTGCATTTCTTATTTGTACTCTCCCATTCCATGTGAATGCCAAACCAGTTCTGCCAGATCGAGTTGGTAATACACAATCAAACATATCAATACCTCTTTTAACTGCGCCAATTATGTCTGAGGGGGTACCAACGCCCATAAGATATCTAGGTTTATCTTTTGGTAAATAATCTTTAACTCCATCCAATACATCAAACATTTCTTTCTGGGTTTCTCCAACCGCCAAACCACCCATCGCATAACCATCAAAATCAATATCTATAAGTTGCTCTAGTGACTTTAATCTTAAGTCATTAAACAAACCACCTTGAACTATTCCAAATAAACCTTTATGAGGGTTGTCCCCAAATGCATTTTTTGATCTTTTTGCCCAATACATAGATAAATCCATTGATTTTTTAATTTTCTCAAAATCATCAGTTTTTTTTGGACATTCATCCATTACCATTACTATGTCTGAGTTGAGGCCCTTTTGAACTCTAATACTCTCCTCAGGACTTAAAATAAACTTATTACCATCAATATGAGATTGAAAAATAGCACCCTTCTCTCTGTCAATTTTATTAAATTTTGATAATGACATTACTTGAAATCCACCAGAGTCAGTTAGTATAGGAAGATTGCAATTCATAAATTCATGCAAACCTCCAACACTTGAAATTCTATCAACACCTGGTCTTAACATTAGGTGATAGGTGTTTCCTAATATTATTTCGCTTCCAGTCTGAACAACATCTTTTATGAATGCGCCTTTTACAGTCGCCTGTGTACCAACAGGCATAAAAGCAGGTGTATTAATATTACCTCTATGAGTTTCAATAACTCCTACTCGTGAATGGTTTTCAGTATGATTGACATTAAAATTAAATTTTTTTAATGCCATTCATTTTTATTCAGACTTAAAACTAATTATTTTATCTGGTTCAGAAACTGATCCATTAGGACCATCACCTTTTTTAATTTTGTCTACAAACTCCATTCCTTCAATAACTTTACCAAAGACTGTATAATTTCTATCTAAATAAGACGCTGACTCAAAACAAATAAAAAATTGACTATTAGCACTGTTTGGATCAGAAGATCTTGCCATAGATACAGTGCCACGTTCATGGGGCAAATCGTTAAATTCTTGTTTTAAATCAGGTAAGTCAGATCCGCCCATTCCTGCTCTTTGCAGATTAAAATCGGATGATGAGGAATTTCCAAATTTTACATCTCCTGTTTGAGCCATAAAGCCATCAATAACTCTATGAAATACTACATTATCATATTTACCACTGTTAGCTAACTCTGTAATTCTTTTTACATGATTAGGGGCAACGTCTGGAAACATCTCTATTTTAACATCTCCATCTTTTAATTTTAAAATCATTATATTCTCCTTTGCATTTAGTTTTGAAGTTAAAGTTAATAAAATAAATAAAATTATATTTATGTATTTAAGCATATCTCTCCTTTAAAGATTTAATCGTACTCTTAGTTGTAAATTTTTTTAAATCTCCATTATGTTGAGCAATTTCTTTTACAAATCTTGAAGAAATAATTTGATTTTCAACATCAGACATTAAAAATATTGTTTCTATTTTGTTGTAAAGTTTTCTATTCATTCCAGCTAATTGAAACTCATATTCAAAATCTGAAACAGCTCTAAGACCTCTTAGAATAATATTTGATTTATATTTTTTGCACAAATCTGTTGTTAGTGAATTAAATGTAATAACATGGATATTTTTTTTGGTAAATTTAAGATCAGAGAACAAAGCTTTCTTAACGATATCTACTCTCTCATCGATTGGAAACAAAAAATTTTTTTGGTTTCCGTCTGAAATTGCTACAATCACTTTGTCAACAAATTTTAAAGCTTTTTTAATTACATCTATATGGCCAAAGGTTATAGGATCAAAAGTACCAGGATATATTGCAATATTTTTCATTAAATTAAATTATCATCTAATTTAATAGCCGAAACTACTTTTTCATCACCAGAAAGTTTAAATATTCTAACTCCTTGGGTGTTTCTTCCTGCTACTCTTATCTCTTTAACAGTAGTTCTGATAACTCTACCTTTGTCTGTTGATATTAATATTTGATCACCTTCAAAAACTGGGAATGAAGATGATACATTTCCATTTCTTGATGAGTTGACAATTCCAATTATACCTTTTCCACCTCTGTTAGTTACTCTAAAATCATAATGAGAAGTTCTTTTTCCATAACCATTCTCTGTAATTGAGAGTATAAATTTTTCTTTAGCCTTAGCTTCTGATGCTCCATCTTTTGACGATTTTTTTGGAATTTTTTGATCATGATCAATTATAGATAATGATACAATTTCGTCTTTATCAGATAAATTTATACCTTTAATGCCTTTAGATGATCTGCCTTTAAATACTCTTAATTTTTTTGATTCAAATCTTATGCATTTTCCAAACCTTGTACTTAAAATAATGTCTTGATCATCTTTACAAATTTTTACGCCAATAATTTTGTCATCACTATCTAATTTCATGGCAATTTTACCTGATTGATTAATAGAACTAAAATCCTCTAAATTATTTTTTCTAATTTTTCCATTGGCTGTAGCAAAAATAATATGCATTCCTTTTGTATCAACATTTTCATCAGGAAAAGGCATAATTGAGCTAATAGATTGATGATTTTTAAGAGGTAAAATATTAAATAAAGATTTACCTTTTGATGATGCAGATCCTTCAGGTATTTTCCAAGCTTTAATTTTATATGCTAATCCCTCTGTAGAGAAAAATAAAACTGAGGTATGTGTATTGACTGATAAGGTTTGAACAACTGAGTCTTCATCTCTAGTTTTTATACCTGTTTTTCCTTTTCCACCTCTTTTTTGTTGTTTTACATTACTTAATGCACCACGTTTAATATATCCTTGTAAAGTAATTGTTATGATAACAGCCTCTTTTTGAATAGTTTCCTCGATATCATAATTTAATACAGCATCAATTATTTGAGTTCTTCTTGGTTCAGAAAATTTATCTTTAATTTGTTGCAAGTCAGCACTAATAACTTTTAGTAACTCTGCTTTAGAATTAATAATTTTTTTATATTGAGTGATTAATTCAGCTAATTTTTTTATTTCTACTTCAATTTCGTTTATTCCTAAAGCAGTAAGTTTCTGTAATCTTAACTCAAGAATAGATACAACTTGCTCATTAGATAAACTGTAATTTCCTTTATAATTTTTATTATCAACTAATTTAATCAATTTTGCTGACTTGTTTATCTTCCACTTTGTTTGTAATAGAGAGTTCCTAGCCTCTTCAGGATTTTTGGATTGTCTTATAATTTTTATTACTTTATCTATATTTTCAACACTAACAGATAATCCAATTAAAATATGAACACGGTCTTCTGCTTTTTTGAGATCATATTTAGTTTTTTTTATTACTACATCCTCTCTAAATTTTAAAAAATTTTCTAAAAAATCTTTTAAATTACAAGTCTTTGGTTTGTTATCTACAATAGCTAAAGTGTTGAAGCCAAATGAACTTTCAATGGATGTGTATTTATATAATTGTCTTTTAATTGTTTCAGGTTCAACACTTGATCTTAAATCAATTGCAACTCTTATTCCTTCTCTATTAGATTCATCTCTTATATCTCTAATTCCCTCAATTTTTTTTTCTCTTACTAATTCAGCTATCCTCTCATTTAAAACAGATTTATTTACTTGATAAGGTATAGAGGTTATTACTAATCTTTCTCTACCCCCTTTAACTTGCTCAATTTTAATATCTCCTCTGATTTTAAAAGAACCTCGGCCAGATTTATAACCTTGTTTAATAATATCTTTGCCAATAATAATACCACCAGTTGGAAAATCTGGGCCAGGGACATGTTTCATTAATTCACTTAGTTTTATGTCCTTATTTTTGATTAAAGCCAAAGTAGCATCTACAACTTCACCTAAATTATGAGGAGGTATACTTGTTGCCATACCAACGGCAATTCCTCCTGCTCCATTAACTAATAAATTTGGATACTGTGAGGGAAGGACATCTGGTTCTTGTTCTGTTTCATCATAATTACTTTTGAATGAAACTGTATCTTTTTCAATATCGTCTAATAAAAATTGAGCTATTTTTGCTAATCTTGTTTCTGTATATCTCATAGCGGCTGGTGGATCACCATCAATAGATCCAAAATTTCCTTGGCCATCAATTAATGGAAGGCTCATTGAAAAATCTTGAACCATTCTAACTAAAGCGTCATATACAGCTTGATCACCATGGGGATGATATTTACCAATTACATCTCCTACTATTCTTGCAGATTTTCTAAATTGTTTTGACCAATCAAAACCTCCCTTATGCATTGCATACAAAATTCTTCTATGTACTGGTTTTAAAC
Organism: uncultured Pelagibacteraceae bacterium; assembly: GCA_902601315.1. Classification (GTDB taxonomy): domain Bacteria; phylum Pseudomonadota; class Alphaproteobacteria; order Pelagibacterales; family Pelagibacteraceae; genus Pelagibacter. The sequence goes on along the minus strand of CACKMS010000007.1, from coordinate 69,768 downwards.
CATCTCTTACATCAGGTAGAGCTCTACTTATTATAACGCTCATTGCGTAAGACAAGTATGACGAACTCATTTCATCATACATTGAAATTGGTTTGATATTTAAATCTTTAGGTGCCTCGTTTTTTTGCATAAAAACTAGAATGGAATATCATCATCCATATCATTTTGAGCAATGCTATTGTCATCAAAAGTTTGTTTATTATCCTGAGAAGGAATTGAATTTTGATTTCCACCACCTAACATAGTCAAAGAAGAGTTATAGCCTTGTATTAGAATTTCTGTTGAATACTTGTCTTGACCAGACTGTTCATCTTTCCATTTTCGTGTTGAAAGTTGTCCTTCAACGTATACTTGTGCGCCTTTTTTAAGATACTGCTGAACGACATTGACTAATCCCTCGTTAAACACAACCACTCTATGCCATTCTGTTTTCTCTTTTTTTTCTCCTGTATTTTTATCTTTCCAGGATTGACTGGTTGCTAGGCTTAATCTTGCAACACTTTTGCCATTTACCATTTGTTTTACTTCTGGATCTGCGCCTAATCGACCAATTAAAAGTACTTTATTTAAACTACCTGCCATAATATTTTATATCTGATATGTTTATTTATATCACTTATTAAATTGAATATTAATTTTATTAATCTAAAGCAACAAAAATTATGCTTAAAAAGATAGTTATTAAGGGTGCAAAAGAGCACAATTTAAAGAACATCTCACTAGAGATTCCAAAAGATAAATTTGTTGTTATTACTGGTCTGTCTGGTTCTGGAAAATCTTCTCTAGCATTCGATACTATATATGCTGAAGGTCAAAGAAGATATGTGGAAAGCCTATCTGCGTACGCAAGACAGTTTTTAGATAAAATGAAAAAACCAAATGTCGACTTGATAGAAGGATTAAGTCCAGCTATTTCAATTGAACAAAAAAATACATCAAAAAATCCACGATCAACCGTTGCAACTGTAACTGAGATTTATGACTATATGAGAGTGCTATATGCAAGAGCTGGTGTGCCCTATTCACCATTTACTGGTAAACCAATTACATCTCAAACTATAAGTCAAATTGTTGATAAAATTAAAGAACTGCCAAAAAAATCTACAATCTTTTTATATGCACCAGTTGTTAGAGGTCGTAAGGGTGAGTATAGAAAAGATATTTTAAATTATAAAAAAAGAGGTTTTAGAAAAATTAAAATAGACGACCGGCTTTATGAAATTGATAATGTACCAGAATTAAATAAAAAAGTTAAACATGATATATCTATATTAGTAGATAGAATTGTTATTAATTCCTCACTTGGAAATCGATTAGCCGAAAGTGTCGAAACTGCTGTTAATTTAGCAAATGGATTATTGTTTGTTGAATATGAAAACGAAACATTACCAAAAAAATACCGAAAAATAGAAAAACTAATTTTTTCTACAAAATTTGCGTGTCCAGAAAGTGGATTTACCATTGAAGAAATTGAGCCTAGACTTTTTTCATTTAATAGTCCCTATGGTGCGTGTGAAGAGTGTGAAGGTATTGGTATAAAACTTAATGTAGATCCAAAATTAGTTGTTCCAAATGAAAAAAAAAGTATTGCAGATGGAGCAATTGAACCTTGGGCAAAATCTTCATCTATGTATTACGCACAAACCTTAGCATCTTTAGCAAAACATTATGGATTTTCACTTGATGAAAAATGGTCAAAACTTCCAAAAAAAATTAAAGATGTAATTCTTTTTGGGTCAGACGATGAGGAAATAAAATTTAGCTATGATGATGGTTATGAGAAATATTCTCATAAGAAAACCTTCGAGGGCGTTGTTAATAATTTAGAGAGAAGATATCTAGAGACTGATAGTGATTGGAAAAGAGAGGAAATAGCTCAATATCAATCTGATACAAAATGTGAAAGATGCAACGGTCAAAGGTTAAAAGATGAGGCTTTATGTGTCAAAATAAACGAACTTAACATTAGCGAAGTCACAGAAAAATCAATTTACGATGCAAAAGAATGGTTTAGATCTTTAAATAACAATCTAGATAAAAGACAATTAAAAATTGCACAGCACATATTAAAAGAAATAAACGAAAGGTTAGATTTTTTATTAAACGTTGGTCTGGATTATTTAACTCTTTCAAGAGAGTCTGGAACTCTATCAGGTGGTGAAGCTCAAAGAATTAGACTAGCATCTCAAATTGGTTCAGGACTTACAGGAGTTTTATATGTTTTAGATGAACCATCAATTGGATTACACCAAAAAGACAATGTTAAATTAATTGATGCTTTAAAAAGATTAAGAGATCTTGGTAACACTGTGATTGTTGTTGAACACGATACTGAAACAATGGAAAACGCAGATCATATAATCGACCTTGGACCAGAAGCTGGGAATAAAGGTGGTCAAGTAGTTGCACAAGGTTGTTATGAAGAAATTTTAAAAAATAACGATAGTATTACTGGAAGATATTTATCAAATAAAAGCTTTATACCAATTCCAAAAAATAGAAGACTTGCAAAAAATGGAAGATTTTTAGAAATCAATGGTGCAAGTGGTAATAACTTAAATAATGTTAATCTTAAAATTCCATTAGGTAGTTTTACTTGTGTTACAGGAGTGTCAGGAAGTGGTAAATCAACTTTAGTTCTTCAAACTCTTTACAACGCTTTAAATCTTACACTAAACAATAATAAGTCTAGAAAAATTCCTCAACCTTTTAGAGGTTTTAAAGGTATTGAGTTAGTTGATAAAGTTATCGATATTGATCAATCTCCAATTGGACGAACACCAAGGTCAAATCCAGCTACATACACAGGTGCATTTGGGCCAATAAGAGACTGGTTCACAAATTTGCCAGAGTCTAAAAGTCGTGGTTACAAACCAGGTCGTTTCTCTTTTAATGTTAAGGGTGGAAGGTGCGAGGCTTGTGAAGGTGATGGGGTAATCACATATGAGATGCATTTTTTACCTGACGTATATATTACTTGTGACGATTGTAAGGGTACGAGATATAATAGAGAAACTTTAGAAATTAAATTTAAAGATAAAAGTATTGCTGATGTGTTGAATATGACAGTTGATGAAGGTTGTGAATATTTTGAGAATATATCAAATATTAAAACAAAACTTCTAACACTTAAAAAAGTTGGACTTGGCTATATAAAAATTGGACAACAAGCAACTACTCTTTCAGGCGGTGAAGCACAAAGAATTAAGCTAGCAAAAGAATTATCAAAGAGATCTACTGGAAGAACAATGTATATCTTAGATGAACCTACAACTGGTTTACATCAACATGATATTAAGAAATTGTTAGAAATTCTACATACATTTGTTGCTACAGGAAATAGTGTAGTTGTTATTGAACATAATTTAGATGTAATTAAAACTGCCGATTATATTATTGATATGGGTCCAGAAGGAGGTGTTAAGGGAGGAAATATTATTGCTGAAGGAAAACCTGAAGATGTGGCAAAAGTTGACAGTAGTTACACAGGAAAATTCCTAAAACCTCTTTTAAACACAAAATTTAAAAAAACTGCTTAATATTTAAAAAAAAATATTGTATAATTGACTAAATGACTTCAATTCTACAATCATTATCAAAAACAGTACATTTATCATTAGGAATATCTGTTATTCTTTTTTTAGGTTTATACTTTGGAAATGGTGGATTTGACATTGATGTATTATTCTGGAGTTGGGTATTCAGATATATTCACGTGATTGTTGCAACAATGTGGATTGGATTACTATGGTATTTCAATTTCGTTCAAATACCTAATATGCCAAAAATACCAGATGAACAAAAACCTGCTATTGGAAAAGTAATAGCACCATCAGCCTTATTCTGGTTTAGATGGGCGGCTTTAGTTACTGTGGTTTCAGGTTTAATTCTTGCGTATTTAAATGGATATGTTCATCAAGCTATGACTTTAGGTATTGGTTCTGGTGGCGGTAAAAATACAGCAATAGGAATTGGTATGTGGCTAGGATTGATTATGGCTTTTAATGTTTGGTTTGTTATATGGCCTAATCAAAAAAAAGCTTTAGGTATTGTTGAGGCTGAACCTGAAATTAAAGCAAAATCTGCAAAAACTGCAATGTTATTTTCTAGAACAAATACCCTTCTTTCGTTGCCTATGCTGCTTTCAATGGTAGCTGCTCAAAATTTATATTAATCTTTATCCTCTTTTACTATTGTTCGTTGCGATACTTTTAGAACAACTAAAATTGGGTTTACAATATAAATTGAGGAATAAGTTCCAAATATAACACCCAAGATCATTGCTAATGAAAATCCTTTTAGAATTTCACCTCCAAAAATAAAAATTGATAAAAGTGCTAATAGAGTAGTAGCGGAGGTTATAATTGTTCTAGATAGTGTTTGGTTAATTGAAATATTTGTTAATTCAAAAATTTTAATATCAGAAAATTTTCTTAGATTTTCTCTAACTCTATCAAAAATTACAACCGTATCGTTCATTGAATATCCAACTATGGTAAGCACTGCAGCTACAATTGATAAATTTATTTCTAATGAAAAAAGGGAGAAAACTCCAAGTGTAATTATTACATCATGAAAAAGTGCAACGATTGCTCCCAAACTAAATTGCCACTCAAATCTTATCCAAATATATAAAAGCATAGCTGCTAAAGATAAAGCAATAGCTATAACGCCTGATTGTAAGAGTTCAGCGCTTACTTTTGGACCAACATTTTCAACTCTTCTAAAGTCTACAGTTCCAATTGAGCCTGAAAGTTTAGTTTTAATATTATCTATAAATTTTGGATCATTTGAATTTTGTTTTTCAAATTTAATAATAAAGTCAGTGTCATTTCCAAAGTTTTTAACAGACACATCTCCAAGATTTAATTGATTAAAACTGTCTCTAATTTTTTTAATATTTGCAGAATTTAAATCAGTTCTTAATTCAATTAATGTACCTCCTTTAAAATCAACACCATAATTCAACCCTTTAAATGCTAATAGAATTAGCGATGTAACAATAAGAACAATTGATAGAATATTGAATGATTTGTAAAACTTATTAAAGGATATTTCTCTCATTAAATTAAACTCTCCTTTTCCTTATTTTTGATCACATAAAATGCAGTAAAAAGTCTCGCTATGAAGTATACAGAGAATAGCGTAGTTAAAATTCCAACACCTAATGTTATTGAAAATCCTTTGATTGGACCAGATCCCATAAAAAATAATATTACAGCTGCTATTAATGTAGTAATATTTGCATCTAAAATTGTAGTTCTTGATTTTGTATAACCAGAGTCGAAAGCAATAATTGGATTTCGCTCAGATTTAATCTCTTCTTTTATTCTCTCAAAAATTAAAACATTTGCATCAACTGCCATTCCAACTGTTAAAATTATTCCTGCTATACCTGGTAATGTTAGAGTAGCTTCAAATAAGGTTAATACACCAACTAGTAAAAACAAATTTGAAATTAATGCTAAATTCGCAATGACACCAAAAACTCTATATTTATAAATCATAAATAGTACGACTAATATAAATCCGATTATTAATGACATTATCCCAGCATCAATAGAGTCTTGACCAAGATCAGGTCCCACTGTTCTCTCCTCAATAATGTTAAGAGGTGCAGGTAAAGCTCCAGATCTTAATAATAAAGCTAAATCTGTTGCAGATTGAAAGGTAAAATTTCCTGATATTTGACCTGATCCACCAATTATAGGTTCTCTTACTGATGGAGCGCTAATAATTTTACCATCAAGTATAATTGCAAGTCTTTTTCCAACTCCTGTACTAGTAGCTTTTCCAAATTTTTTTGCACCTACTCTATCCAAAGTAAAAGATACAACTGTTTCATTGGTTTGTGAGTTCATAGATGGTTTTGCATCTACTAAGTTGTCACCACTTAAGATAATACGCTTACTAACAATTGCGTTCTCAGAGCCATCTTCAAATTCTAATTTTTCAGTTCCAAAAGACTCCTCAGTATTTTGAGTAATAAATTGAAAAGTCAAATTAGCAGTTTTTCCCAATAAAGATTTTATTCTGCCAGGATCATCTAAACCTGGCAATTCTACTAAAATTCTATCATTCCCTCTTTTTAAAATGTTTGGTTCATTGGTTCCAACCTCATCAACTCTTCTTCTTACAATTTCAATTGCTTGATCTAAAGAAGCATTCTTTAATAGAACAAGTCCATATTTAGAAAGAGTTAATTTAAATGAGTCTTGATTTTTTACAAAATCAAATTCATGTGACTTGTACTGTTGATAATAAGGATTAATTTCACTTTCATCGTCATCTAAAATATTATTTAATTCATCAGATTTGTCTGAGGTGGTATCAAAAATAATTGAATTATCATCTACTGTATAATTTCTTGTAACAATATTTTTATCCTTAAAAAAATTTTTTAGCTCCATAACTTTGTTTTGTAGTTTTTGAGTAATTACAGGCTTATTATCAATTTCGAGTAGTAAGTATGAACCACCTTGTAGATCTAATCCAAGTTTTATATTTTTTGAAAAAAAATTATCATCTATCTTAAAAAAGTTTGAGAGGGAAAAATAAGATAAAATTAAGGTAAATATAATTACACTAAATATTCTTAATTTTGAAAAGTATAACATTTAAATTAATGTTATTTTTTTGGCTCTGCAGTATTTATTAAACCTTGTATTCCAGTAGCTCTAACTACCTCGACATTAATATTTTCGGCGATTTGTACTTCAACTTTATCGTTATCAATTATTCTTTCAACAGTACCAACAATTCCACCTGAAGTTACAACTTTGTCCCCTCTTTTTAAATTTTCAACCATTGCCTTATGTTCTTTAACTTTCTTTTGTTGTGGTCTAATCAAAAAGAAATAAAAAATAACAAATATTAAAATTAACGGTATAAATTGTCCAATTCCACTGTCCATATGATCCTCTAAAGTTTAAGATTATTTATACTATCTAATTTTTAATGACAACTCCTAATTGTTCGAAATCTTATCAATATTTCCCATATAGGGTTTCAAGACTTCTGGAATTATAATTGAGCCGTCCTCTAGTTGATAATTTTCAAGAATGGCTATCAGAGTTCTACCTACTGCTAATCCACTGCCATTAAGAGTACCCACAAATTCGATATTATTATCTTTATTTTTATATCTAGCTTTCATTCGTCTGGCTTGGAAAGATCCACATGAAGAACAGCTCGAAATTTCTCTGTATTTGTTTTCTGAAGGAAGCCAAACTTCTAAATCATATGTTTTTTCTGCTCCAAAACCCATGTCACCGGTACATAAAATAATTTTTCTGTAAGGTAATTTTAGATCATCTAATATTTTAGTTGCACATTCGGTCATTCTCTCTAGTTCCTGCATACATTGATTATTTTCGACAATACTTACAAGTTCAACTTTATAAAATTGATGTTGTCTAATCATTCCTTTTGTATCTTTTCCATAACTGCCAGCTTCTTTTCTAAAACAAGGTGTTGATGCAACTAACCTCATTGGAAGTTTTTTTTTATCAATAATTTGGTTTTTAACCATATTTGTTAATATTACTTCGGCTGTTGGTATCAAAAATTTTCTATCATTTTTATCGTCAAATTTAATTTCAAATTGGTCATTTTCAAATTTTGGTAATTGCCCTGTTCCAAACATAGTTTCATCAGTTGCCATCAAAGGAGGTGATATTTCTGTATATCCATTTTTTTGAATATGTGAATCGATCATAAAATTAGAAATTGCTCTTTCAAGAGCAGCTAATTTATCTTTAACAAATACAAATCTAGAGCCAGTAGTTTTTGTAGCTAAATCAAAATCTAGCATATTTAGTTTTTCACCTAACTCATAATGACTTAATGGTTTAAATTTAAAATCTTTGATTTCACCAGATTTAGTAACTTCAACATTATCATTTTCATCTTTACCAACAGGAACTTCATCCAATGGTAAATTAGGTATTGAACTTAATAAATTATCAAGTTCGTTTTTAATAATTTTTTGTTTTTTTGATAAATTTTCAATTTCTTTAGATATTTCTTTAGATTTTTCAAATAAAGATTCATCTTTTGATTTAGAAATATTTTTTTTCTCCATCTCAAATTTTTCTTTTTCTTGAATTAACTGTCGATTTTTTTTATCAAGGTCTAAAATTTGATCATAATCGACTTCAGAATTTCTATGACTGAGTGAGGTTTTAAAATGTTCTAAATTTTCCCTTATTTCTTTTAAATTATGCATTTTTTTCTTCTGCTTTTTTCTCAATTATATTTACAGAAAAAATTGATAATTCATATAAAATAAGCAGCGGAACAGCTAAACCAATTTGTGTAATTGGATCTGGTGGAGTTAAAATTGCTGCAGCTCCAAATATCATAACTACAACATATTTTCTCCTCTCTTTTAAAAAAGTTGAATTAATTACTCCGATTCTTGCTAATAAACTTAAAACTACAGGGAGTTGAAAACTCAAACCAAAAGCAAATATCAATTTCATTACTAATGACAGATATTCATTAACTTTTGCTTCAAGTTGAATAGGTAAATTTGTACTTGCTCCTAAACTTTCAAAAGATAAAAAAAACTTAATCGCAAGTGGCATTATTAAATAATAGACAAGCATTCCTCCTAAAAGAAATAAAATTGGAGTAATAATTAAATAAGGCATAATTGCTTTTTTTTCATGCGTATAAAGTCCAGGTGCAATAAATTTCCAAATCTGTATTAAAATAAATGGACTAGTGATAAAAAAAGCTGCAAAAAAAGATACTTTTAAATAAGTTAAAAAAGTTTCTTGTAAAGCTGTAAATATTAATCTTCTTTCAATACCATCATCTCTAACTGCTTCAGCATATGGGTTAACTAAAAACCCATAAATGTACTCTGAAAAAAAATAACAAATTACAAATAATATAGATAAAAATATTAATGAATGTATCAATCTTTTTCTAAGTTCAACTAGGTGACTTATGAATCCAGTTTCTTTATCCATTTATATCTTTTATGTTTTCATTTTTTCCAGATGATTTTTTAATACTATTTTCATCCTCCATTGAGTTATCTGTAATTTCTGATACTTGATTTTGTACATCACTTACATATCTTTTAATTGATCCAATCCAAGATCCCATTTTTTTTAACATTAAAGGAAAGTCTTTAGGTCCTACGACAATGATTGCTATAGAAACTATTATTAAAATTTCTAACCAGCCAATTTGTGGCATTTATTACTCTTTGTTATTGGAATCTTGATTATTTGAGTCTTCGTTTTCTGTGATATTTTTTGGTTGTGTATCTTCTGTAGCGTCAGTTGCCATACCTTTTTTAAAACTTTTAATTCCTTTAGCGACATCACCCATCAAACTAGAGATTTTACCTCTCCCAAACAGTAAAACTACTAGTATAACTACAATTGCTATCTGCCAAAATCCTATACTCATATTGAGTTTATACCCTTAATAGTTGTTTTTTTAAAGAAACTTTTTCACTCATCACTTTCTGGTTTGAGAGTGCTATTTAACATTTCATCAATATCAGAATATATGTTTTCCTTTTTGTCTTCTTGCTTTTCCTTATAAAACTTTCCGGTACCAAATATCGATGCATCAACAGAAGATGTATCAATAAGTCCAGCAGTCCCTAGTTCATCCACTGTTGGAAGATCAGATAATTTTTGAAGATTAAAATGGCTTAAAAAGTCATCTGTAGTTCCATACTGAATAGGTTTGCCAGGAATATCTTTTCTCCCTTGTGGCTTAACCCAATTTAATTCCATTAGGATTTCTAAAGTATTGGTACCAAAAGCAACACCCCGTATCTCCTCTATCTCCGCTCGTGTAACAGGCTGGTGATACACAATGATTGCTAATGTTTCTATAGCCGCTTTTGATAGCTTTTTCTCAACAGTTTTTTGTTGAGACATTAATGATGATAAATTTTGTGCCGTTCTAAAAGACCACTTGTTTGAAATACAAACTAAATTAATACCTCTGTTTGTATAGAATGTTTGTAGTTTTTGTAATATTTTTAAAACATTAGTATTTTTTGAAATTTTAGTTTCTATTGTTTCTATACTTAGTGGTTCTGCAGCTGCAAAAACAATAGCTTCAACTTCTCTTTCTATTTCAGTCATTTTTGAAGGAAAATTTAAAACGTTATCTTTTTTTAATTTATTCATATTTTCTCTTTAATATAGATATTATCAAATAATTCTTTTTGCTTTATAGAAATATTACCCTCTTTAGCTAACTCTAAAGAGCCAGCAAAAATTCCTGCTTTTCCAGTTCGTTTTAAATTTTTTGTAGATTTGAAATTATCTGGGATTAATTCAGACATATCTTTCCAATCTGATAATTTACCAAAAAATTCTTTTATTCTTTTAATGCCCTCTTCTGTTGTAAGAACTGGTAGCCTTGGAATATTCATTCTTTGAAAATCTTTGGTCATAACTATATTGGCATAGGTTTTCAAAACCTCAAACAATGTTAAAGTGTATTTAGAATCATAAATTGGTTTAATACCACTTTTTGAACCTCGCATAAAAACGTCTCTGCCCAGTCTTTTTCTGCTTAACATCTGTGACGAGAGAAGTCTTATTAACTCCAGTTTTTTTAATTGTAATTTTAATTTTTCAGCAACTTCTAAAGCTTTAAATTCTTCCTCTTCACTTTCAGGTAACAGTAACTTTGATTTTAAATATGTGAGCCAAGTTGCCATCAATAAATACTCAGAAGCAATTTCAAGATTAAGATTTTTTGAGTTGGTAATGAACTCATGAAATTGATCGGCAAGTTTAGTAATAGATATTTGCTCTAAATCAACTTTTTGAGATTTAGCTAGATCTAACAATACTTCTAGAGAACCAGTATAAGCATTTAACTCAACATTAAATTCTAAAGAATCATTCATTAAATAAATTTAGCCTATAATATTAGTTATTTGTGATGTTTTTTTAATTATAAAATTATTAATTTTAGGTGAATTTTTTGCTACCCTAAGCATTTCACTCATTTTTCCATTACAATGTAAAACTAAATTACAACCTGCACTGAATGATTTTATAACATTATCTTCAATATTGTTGTTTAATGCTTTCATCGAAATATCGTCTGTTATAATCAATTCGTTAAATTTTATTTTGTTTCTGATTATCCTAATTATCTTTTTGGAGTGTGTTACTGGATATTGGCTATCCAATTTTTTAAACATTAAATGACCCGTCATGGTTATTTTAGATTTCTTTTTAGAAAACACATTAAAATCATTTTTAAGCAAATAAGCTTGATTTTTATCAATAATTGGCAGCTTTAAATGACTATCTACCTTAGCTAAGCCATGCCCTGGCATATGCTTTGTTATTGTTGCAATTTTGTTTTTATGAAATTTATCAATACAAATATCACCAATTTTTGAAACAATTTTTTTATTTGAAGAAAAAGATCTATCACCCACAATTTGGTGTAAATTTTTTCTTAATATATCTAAAACTGGAACTGTATTAACATTAATACCAAGAAGTCTTAATAAATATGAAATTTGTTTAACGTAGACATTAAAATACAAATTAAATTTTTTTTTATCTTTTTTATAAAGATCTCCAAAATATTTATTTGTAAATACAGAATTATCTATAAATTTTCTTAATCGTGAAACTCTACCACCCTCTTCATCAATTAAAATTGGGAGTGTAGGATTTTGTAAAATATTTTTTAATGACTTTGTTAATAATTGGGTTTGTTTTATAGTTTTTATATTTCTCGAAAAAAGAATTATACCCCAGGGTTTATATTTACGTAAAAATTTTATTTCAGATTTAGATAGCTTGTAACCTTTAATGCCACATATAAATGATCTAGTATTCTTATTAATCATTATAGAGAAGTTCCCAAAATGAATATTTTTCTGTTTTTTTATTGTTTTTATATTCTACAAAATCGATAATATTCTCAGTATCGCTATTTAATATAATTAAATCTTTTGTAGAAATTTCTAATTTTTTATCAATTTGGTTGAAAGATCTATATGACTTTTTTTTATTTTCATCTGAAAAGTAATATCTCACAGTAAAAAAAATAAAGAAAAAAATAACAATTAGAAATAAAAGATACTTAAATTCCTTAAACATTACATTTTTTGTGGAGTATCAACTCCTAGAATATTCATTCCAGTTTTAATTACATTTGCGATAGATTTTAAAAACACCAATTTTTCAATTTTTATAGTACCATCTTCTTCAATAAATCTTTTATCTTTATCATCTCTTCCCATATTCCAATACGAGTGAAATTCAGATGATAATTCATAAAGATAGACTGGTAGTCTATGAGGTTCTAATTTATTACTTGCAATTTCAATACATTTCGGCCACTCAGATATTTTTCTAAAAATCTTAATTTCATCTTTAGAATATTTTAGTTCATTTTTAATTAAAATTTCATCTTCTAAATTTTTACTTATATTTCTAAATACTGATGAAATCCGAGCATAACAATATTGAACATAATAAAGTGGATTGTCTTTTGATTTTTCTTTTACTTTGGTAAAATCAAAATCTAGTTCTGCATCACTACTTCTATTAAGCATAATAAATCTAGTAGCATCTTTTCCAACTTCGCCGATTAAATCATCAACAGTTATATAATCACCTTTACGTTTTGACATTTTAAAAGGTTTGCCATCTTTTATTAATTTTACTAATTGGCTGACTTTGCAAGTTAATTTATTTTTATCTCCTGATAATGCCTCCACAACTGAGGTAATTCTTTTTATATAACCTGCATGATCCGCTCCTAGAATATTTACTAAAATATCATAATTTCTATTTAGCTTGTTATTGTGGTATGCAACATCACCTGCAAAGTATGTCCATGTGTTGTCAGATTTTTGTAAAGCACGGTCTTTGTCATCACCAAATTCTGTTGATTTAAATAATAATTGATCCCTTTCTACCCAATTTTTCGTATCTTCCCCCTCTGGCGCTTTAATTTTTCCAGTATAAACAAATTTTTTTGATTTAAGCTTTTCAATAACTTTTTCTACTTCTTTTTCTTGAACTAAATTTCTTTCACTAGCAAAGTTATCATGGTGAATTCCGAGTTTTTTAAGATTTTGCTTAATTAGCTTTAAAGACTCATCGACAGATAAAATTGTTAATTCGCTTTTTATATTTTCATAGTTGTCAAAATCGATATCTTTTTTTTGGTTTAAAATATTTGTTGCTATATCTATTAGATATTCCCCTGGATAAAGATCAGGATTATCAGATGGGAAATTTTCTTTATATAAAATTTCACGAATTCTAAAGTAAACAGACTTTGTAAAATATAATATTTGGTTTCCATGATCATTTACGTAATATTCCTTTGTAACAGAGTTATTATTAAATATTAATAAATTTGAAATAACATCACCTAGAATTGCTCCTCTGCAGTGACCTACATGTAAAGGGCCAGTTGGATTCGCAGACACAAATTCAATTAAATATTTTTTATTTTCTCCGTTAGTAGATCCATAATTTTTTTGATTAATTATATTATTTAAAAACTCACCCCAAAAGTTGTAATTAAATTTTATATTTATAAATCCTGGTTTAATTATTTCTATAGACTCAATATTATCGTCATTTTCTTTAAGTAGCTTACTAATTGTTTTAGCAATTTCCATGGGAGGAGTATTGTTGGGTTTTGATAATACCATTGCAACATTTGTTGATAAATCTCCATCAAATTTATTTGGTGGTATATCAACATTTATACTAGATAATTTTTCTGGAAGTTTAAATTGATTATCGTTAGATGCTTTTTGAATTAATTTTAATATTTTTATTAGATAATCCGAAAAAATGTTCATTTTAATGATTTATGAAGTTGAATAGCGTATCGATCAGTCATTCCTGATATATAGTCAGAAATGGATCTAAATTGATCTTTATTTTGATAATTATTTATATATTTTTTTGGTTTTTTTGAAATTTCTAAAAATAATTTAGTAATAATTTTTTTTCCATTATTATTTTTATTTAATACACTTCTATTGTTGTACATTTTTAACCTTAAAAATGATTTAATTTCTTGCTCAATTGATTTGAATTTATTTGAAAATGATACTATTTGTTTTTTATTATTAATAATATCACTATACTTTTTAATTTTATTGTCTTTTATATTTAGTAAAGTATTATTGATTACATCCTCAACCATAAGATTTATAGAGTCTCTGATAATTTGATAAATTATTATATTTTTCTTACTTTTTTTTATATTTGATTTATAGGATTTGTAAATTTCTTTAAAAAATTTGATTTCAATTAAATCTTCTAATTTAAATAGGTTGGCTTTAATTCCATCTTGTATATCATGATTATTATAAGCTATATCATCTGATATTGCTGATATCTGTGCTTCTAACGATGTATTTTTGTTAAAATTAAGTTTTCCTTTAAAATTTTTTTTTCCAATAATTTTATTAAGTTTGGAAATTTCACGATAAGGGCCATTATGTTTAATTAATCCATCCAGTGTCTCAATAGATAAATTTAATCCTTTAAACTTTAAATACTTATGCTCTAAAAACATAACAATTCTCAAAGTTTGTAAATTATGATCAAATCCACCGTATTTTGACATACATTCGTTTAATGCGATTTCGCCGGCATGACCAAATGGCGTATGTCCCAAATCATGAGCAAGACTTAATGTTTCTGCTAAATCGTCATTCACATTTAGGTACTTGGCAATAGATCGTGCAATTTGTGCAACTTCTATAGAATGTGTAATTCTTGTTCTATAATGATCTCCTTCTGTATTAACAAATACCTGGGTCTTGTGCTTTAACCTTCTAAATGAAGCTGAATGAATAATTCTATCTCTATCTCTTTGAAATGGTGATCTGTATTTATTCTTAGGCTCAAAAATCAATCTACCTTTAGATTTAAACAGTCCTAAATTTGAATAATTTTTCATTCTTTAAATTTGGTAAAATGACATTATATTAGTATTATCAGTGTTAAGTCATGATTAAAGAAATTAAATTTACAGAAAATGCTTTAAAACAAATAAAGCACCTTCTATCATCAAAAGATAACGGATCTTTCTTTAGAATCGCAATTAAAGGAGGTGGTTGCTCAGGTTTTCAGTACGATTTTTCTTTTGATAAATCACAAAATGAAGATGATTTAAGACATGAAAATATACTCATAGATAAAACTTCAGCTGACCTACTAAAAGGTTCTGAGGTAGATTTTGTTAAAGAATTAATTGGAGATTCATTTAAAATTAACAACCCGCAAAGCAAATCCTCGTGTGGTTGTGGCGTCTCATTCTCACTTTAATGATAATTAGCTCATGGAATGTAAATTCTGTAAGAGCACGTATTATTAATATTCAAGAATACCTGAAGAAATTCTCACCTGATATATTAATGATGCAAGAAATAAAGACTCAAGAGGAAACATATCCTTTTGATGATATATCAAAGCTAAAATACGAAAGTCATGTATTCGGTCAAAAAAGTTATAATGGAGTTGCTATAATTTCAAAAAAAAAAATTGAAAAAATTGAGAAGGATATTTTTAAAGATAAAAATAAGCAATCAAGAATAATTACTGCAAACATAAAACATAAATCTAAAACTATAAAGCTAATAAATATTTACACTCCAAATGGTAATCCAGTTGATACAGATAAATATTCTTATAAGATTTATTGGTTAGATAGTTTAATCAAAAAACTTAAATCTTATTTAAATAAGAACGAAAATATAATTATTGGTGGAGATTTTAATATAATACCAGCAGCAGAAGATGTTCATAATCCAAAAAGTTATGAAAACGACGCCTTGTTCAGATTAGAAATTAGAAAAAGATTAAGAGAAATGATTAATTTAGGCTTCCATGATGCATATAGATACAAATATCCTGATAAAGAAGGTTATACATTTTGGGATTATACAAGTGGTGCTTGGCAAAAAAATAATGGAATGAGAATTGATCATTTCCTAGTTTCTAATTCAATTATCAATTTAGTTAAAAATGTAAAAATTAATAAATATCCTCGTGGAAGAGAAAAGCCTTCTGATCACACTCCTATAGAAATTGAATTAGCTTAAAGATCTAATTTTATTAACAAGTGCATCGTTTATATTTCTTGGTCCTTTATCCAATCTATTTTTGTGTCTTCTCTCTCCAGGTAATCTGACCTCCCCCATTGATTTCATTTTTTCAAAAAATTCATTCGCATGTTTATCCCAATTAGTGTCTGAGAGTTTATCTGGAGATATTGCTAATATGAATTCTCCACCACTTGGAGGTCCGCCATCATTATTATCTTTAGCTGCTGTTTCGTAACTAAAATTATCTCCAACCAAAGCTCCTGCTAATAACTCAACCATCATTGCAATTCCTGAACCCTTATAACCTCCAAAAGGTAATAAAACACCGCCATCAGCAATTTCTGCAGGATCAGTTGTATCTTTGCCATCTTTTGTAAGTCCAGTACCTAATGGAACTTTGTGTCCCTCTCGCTTTGCAACTTGCACTTCTCCCATAGCCATTGAAGCTGTGGCCATATCATAAACAACTGGTGTATTATTTTTTCTTGGCCAAGCGAAAGAAATTGGGTTTGTGCCAAATAATGGTTTAATAGCCCCTGCAGGAGCAACTGCGGGTTTATAGGATGTGCATGCAAATGCCACCAAACCTTCTTCAGCTATTTTTTCAGTTTCAGGCCACATAGCGGCCATGTGGTGTGAATTAATTATAGCAAGAACTGCTACACCATTTTCTTTAGCAGCTTTTACTAACTCTGGTATCGATTTATTTAACACAACTGGTGCTAAGCAATTTTTGCCATCAGCTTTAATTACTGAAGGTGTTAATTTTTTTATATCTGGTTTTTGTTTGCCATTAATTTTTCCACTTTTTAAACCTGAAACATATGCAGGTAAACGAAATAAGCCATGTGAGAGTGAACCATCCCTTTCAGCATTGGTAATTAGTTCTGATAAAATATCAGCTGTTTCTTGATCACATCCATTAGCTAGTAATGTTTTATTGGCTAATTTATAGATTTCATCGAGTGATAGAGATACAGTTGCCACAAATAATATTAGATCTCATTTAAATTAAAAGATCAATTATAATCAAGTATTATATTTAAAATTAAATTTTTTTAATGATTATGGTTTTCTGAGTTATTTAAATTATTAATATCAGTTTCTTGAATATCATTTATTGGTTTAGCTATACGCCAATTTCTTACTTTTCCATTTTCATTTCTCTCAGTAATTATTGTCTCAATAGGTGGACAATTAGGTTCATGACAGGCTAGCTCAGCTATACTTAAAGTTGAATTTTCTGGAATATTATATTTTTCTGAAATTATTATTTTTAAATTTCTAATATTTTCTACATTTGGTTTTTTTTTGTTAAACATAAATTAATTATTAGTTATCCCAAACTGAAGTCCATAAAATGTTGCCACCCATATCACCAATTAATAAATTTGAACAATCATTAGTAATTGAAATTGCTGATACTTCATGTTCTGTAAAACTTCTTATAATAATTGTGTTATCCTCTTTATCAATTTCAGATAAAAAAACTGATCCATCGCTTAAGCCTGTAAAAACTGCATTTTCATTTGGGAAAGTTTCAACAAATGAAACTTTCTTATTTCCCACATAAGGAATACAGACAGGTTTGCGACCCATTGGTCCATCTCCATCAAATGGCCAACAAATAGCATCTATTGCACCTGATGTAGCTAAGTATTTTGAGTTATCTGTAAAGGAAAAACTTTTTATTTTTGAACCGTATCCTGACATAGCAAAATCAATTTTATCTTTTAAACGCCAGCAATGAAGTTGATTTTCTTGCATTGAAGAAATCAAATATTTTCCGTCTTTGCTAAAAATTACTTTATTATGTGAGCCTTTCCAAAGTAAATTAGATGATGTCCATTTATTGGTATAATCTTTCTTCCATAAAGTTATTCCTCCATATCTTGAAACGGCTAATCTTCTTCCTTTAGTATCAAACGATAAGCCTCCAACAGTGCTGTTGTGACTAAATATTTTTGGTTGTTTACTAGTCTTTGCCCAATAATAAACATCCTTACCAGATGAACATGCTATATTCCCATTAATTGCTTCCACATGGTCTACCCACCGTGTACCAAAATTATAAATTTCATTTATTTGACCATCAATTGAAATTTTTAAAAATCGACCATCATCACCACCTGTTAAAATATTATTTCCATCCTCGGCCATACATAGAACGACACCGTTATGTGCTTTTATAGTTTTTGAATTTTTACCTGATCGAAAAATTCTTACAGTTCCATCTCCAAAACCTACCGCAATTGAGTTTCCCAGGCAAACTGAGTTAGTAATTGGAATTCCAAACTCAAATTCTTTTCCTCTTTGCTCAAACTTAGTTTTATCTAATTGTGGAAATTGGCTTGTGTCAGCTTTCATGCTGATTTACAGTTTTCGAATCCCTCTTTTAAGTTCATATTTTCAAGATTTCGACCAATAAATACAAGACGTGAACTACGATCTTTTCCCTCAGGCCATTTACCCATTGGTGAAGCATCCATCAGCATATGTACACCTTGAAATACATATCGATCACTTTCTCCCTTAAAGTCAAGAATGCCTTTTGTTCTTAATATATCCTGACCCTTAGTCTGTAATAGTTTGCTAAACCAATCTTGAAATTTTTCCATATCCAAAGGTGTATCGGTGACAAACGACAAGCTAGTTACATCATCGTCATGTTCATGGTCATGATCTGATGTTAGAAAATCAGGCTCAACATCTAAAACACGTTTTAGACTAAATGCATCAAGATCAAGTATTTCATTAAGAGGCACTCCACATTTCTTGGTATTGATGATTTTTGCAAAAGGATTTATTTTTTTAATTCTATCCTTAACTATATTTAAACCACTTTCTTCAACAAGATCGATTTTGTTTAATAATACAACATCTGCAAATGCAATTTGTTCTTCTGCTTCATGATGATCTGTTAATTGAGTACTTAAATGAACAGCATCAGCAACAGTAACAATTGCATCTAACTTCGTACGATCAGCAACATCTTGGTCCACAAAAAATGTTTGTGCTACAGGAGCTGGATCAGCTAATCCAGTAGTTTCTACAATAATGGCATCAAGTCTATCAGCTCGTTTCATGAGTCCACTTAAAATACGTATTAAGTCGCCTCTAACAGTGCAACATATGCAACCATTGTTCATCTCAAAAACTTCTTCATCAGCGTCAACTACAAGATCGTTATCTATTCCTTGTTCGCCAAATTCATTAACTATTACAGCATATTTTTTTCCGTGCTGTTCAGTTAATATTCTATTTAAGAGAGTGGTTTTACCTGCACCAAGAAAACCAGTTAAAACGGTAACTGGTACTTGTTTGTTACTCGCTTCCATTAATTAAATTAACATCCTTTAAAGGAATTAGACATATTTTTGATTAAATCAAAATATAAGTCTTTTCCAGGATTTAAGGTTGCTCCTAAAGGATCTACCACGCCGGTTTTAATATTCATATCCTTAGCAACTGCTTTAATGATATCGGGATTAAATTGGGGCTCTGAAAATACACAAGCAACTTTATCATGCTCGATTATTTCTCGTATTTCCGCAAGTTGTTCGGCACCTGGCAAAACATCTGTATTTACTGTAAATGCTCCTAGAATATTTACATCAAATCTTTTTTCAAAATATTGATAAGCATCATGAAATACAATTGAGGCTACACTATTCGTAAGTTCAGAGGATACATTAGCCGTGAGTTTGTCAATTTCCTTATAAGCTTTACTTAAATTAGCTCTATAAGTAGCTTCATTTTTTGGATCATTTTCAATTAAGTGCTTAGACATTTCAAATAAAATAGTTTTTGCATTAATTGGGTCTAACCAAATGTGCGGATCAAATTCACCGTGATGGTGTCCTTCATGTCCATCATGATCGTCGTGATCGTCATGTCCATCCTCTTTCTTTGCATGTTCATCATGGTCATGATCATCGTGATCATCTTTCTTTGCATGTTCATCATGGTCATGATCATCGTGATCATCAAAAATATTTCTCTCTCTGAATTTTAATTTAACTAAACCTTTCAAATCCATAAATTCAATTTTTTCAGCTTTTGTAGCAATTGAATTAAGTGGTTTTTCTAAAAAATTTTCTAAATCTTCACCAACCCAAAAAACAATGTCCGCATTTTGTAGCATTTTTGCATGTGATGGTTTCATTGCAAAACCATGTGGGGAAGCATATCCATCAACTATTAAATCAGGTTTAGCTACTCCATCCATTAAATAACTAGCTAACGAGTGTATTGGTTTTATTGATGCAACAACTTTAATTTCAGCATTTGCTGATGTAAATAAAGTTAAAAATGATAATATTGATAGGATTATTGATGTTTTTTTTAGGTTTTTCATAATATTTTGTTATTGTTAATTGTTATAATATAACGCTGTGTAATAATATAACATATCTAAGTCAAGAGAATAAATGAGCATGGGAAATAATATTTTAGTAAAGTTAAATAATGTTGGGTTTAGACAAAACCAAAAGTGGCTTGTTCAAGGTGTTTCTCTTCAAGTTGAAAAAGCAAAAATTGTTACTTTAATTGGTCCTAATGGATCAGGTAAAAGTACAACTGCTAAAATTGCATTAGGATTATTAAAAAATATTGAAGGTGAAGTTGAAAAATTTACAAATAAAATTGGGTATGTGCCTCAAGAAATATCAATAGATTGGACACTTCCCCTTAGAGTTAGAGACTTTATGCTTCTAACTGATAAACTTAAAGAAGACACAATGGAAGAAGCTCTATCCTTAACTGGTGTAGTTGATCTAAAGGACAAAAGTTTGGGAAATTTGTCCGGTGGAGAATTTCAAAGAGTGCTACTTGCAAGAGCTATATCAAAAAAACCTGAATTGTTAGTGCTTGATGAGCCTGTTAAAGGTGTAGATTTTACAGGAGAAATTGCTCTGTATGAATTAATTAAAGAAATTTCAGAAAAATTAAATTGCGGTATATTATTAATATCACATGATCTCCATACTGTAATGAGTGCTACAGATTATGTTGTTTGTTTAAATGGTCATGTCTGTTGTTCAGGTTCACCAAAAGAAGTTGCAAAAAACAACGAATACAAAGCATTGTTTGGTGATCAAGCCGCTCAAACACTATCAATTTATGAACACAAGCACGATCATGTTCATACAAGTGATGGGGATATAAAGAAAAACTAATATGTTTGATGATTTTTTTATAAGAGCATTGGTTGCAGGTATAGGTATTGCTTTTGTGGCGGGCCCTCTTGGTTGTTTTGTTGTTTGGAGGAGATTGTCTTATTTTGGGGATACTCTTGCTCATTCAGCCTTACTTGGTGTTACAATTGCATATTCTTTAGAGTTTAATATTGCTGTTTCAATATTTTTAATTTCATCAGTAATTGCATTAATTTTAATACAACTACAAAGAAAAACTAATCTACCAAGTGATGCCTTGCTTGGTCTGTTAGCTCACTCATCATTGGCAGTTGGATTAGTTGTGATTGGATTTTTAACCTTTATTAGATTTGACATTATGGGATTATTGTTCGGAGATATATTAGCAGTTAACAAAAAAGATTTATTAACTATATGGATCGGTGCAGCCTTAATTTTGTTGGTTTTAAGATTTATATGGAAACCTTTATTCGCATCAACTGTAAATTATGAGTTAGCACAAGCAGAAGGTCTTAACCCAGATAGAGCAAAAGCAGTGTTTACAATCTTATTGGCTGCAATAATTGCCATTTCAATTAAATTAGTTGGAGTTCTATTAATTACAGGAATGTTAATTATACCCACAGCTATGGCTAGAAATCTTTCAGACAACCCACAAAAAATGGTAATATTTTCAGTAATTGGAGGATTATTATCTGTATTTATAGGATTATTTTCCTCTTTAGAATTTAATACTCCATCTGGTCCATCAATAATTGCTGCTGCTTTAGTGTTGTTCATAATTTCACTATTAAAAATTAAACAAACGATACAATTGAAAAACTAATGGATTGTTGTAAAAAATAATAGAATGCAAAAACAAGAAAATCTAACTAAAAACCAAAAAATTATATTAGATATAATTGAAAAATCCTCTCAACCATTAAAAGCATATTCAATTTTATTTAATGTTCAAAAAAAAGGAATTAATGCACCTTTACAAGTGTATAGGGCTTTAGACAAATTAGTAGAAATTGGAAAGATACATAAAATAGAAAGTAGAAATGCTTTTATAGCTTGCAAAAATTCTAAATGTCAAATTGCTAAAGCTACAGTTTTTTCAATTTGTGAAGGATGTGAACATGTTACTGAAATTCATGACCACAAATTGTCTGAACATTTAAAAGATTTCAAAGACAATAAAGGGATGAGATATAATAAATACAATTTGGAATTTTTTGGTCTATGCAAGAAATGCGATAAAATAAAAAATAATGAAAATTGATTATTATTTTAGTGTTTTATCTCCATTTAGTTATTTAGGAGCAGAAAGATTTTTAAAGCTTGTCACCAAATATGATTTAGACGTTCAAGAAAAACCTTTTGATTTAATAGGTGAAATTTTTCCAAATACTGGGGGGTTGCCAGTTCCTAAAAGACACCCAGCTAGACAAAAATATAGACTATTGGAGTTGGATAGAATTGCGAATAAACATGGATTAAAAATAAATAAACAACCAAAGTTTTTTCCACCTAAAGACCCACACCTACCTGCAAAATTTGCGATAGCCTCAAACTTAAAAGGAAATAAACTTAATTTTGGAATTGAATGTCAAAAAAGTTTATGGTCTTTAGAAAAAGATATTTCTGATCACAATACCCTCAAGGAAATTTGTGAAAAATTATCCTTAAATTTTGAAGAAATAAAAGAAGTAGCGTTAAGTGAGGATGTTAACTTAAAGTACCAAAAAAATTCAAAAGATGCAGTTGATAATGATGTATTTGGTGCCCCAACTTATGTCTTTAATAATGAGATTTTTTGGGGTCAAGACAGGTTAGATTATCTTGAGGATGCATTAAATAAATAATTATATTTTACTTTACTTAGAAATATTTTAGCAAAATTTTAAGGTTGCTAATATTATTTCGTATTTCTATATTGAATTAAATAAGGATTATTAATGTTATTTTTTTTGTTAAAAGTTGTTGGTGCAGGTTTAATTGTTGCTTTTTCGAGCTGGTTGGCTGGTCAAAATCCTAAGCTGGCTGGATTTATTATAGCATTACCTTTGGTATCACTAATAGCGATACTGTTTTCGTATTATGAGCACAATGATACAGAAAAAACAGTAATGTTTACGAAAAGTATATTTATTGCAGTGCCAGCAAGTTACTTATTCTTTGTGCCCTTCTTTTTTGCAAAATCTTTTAATATGAATTTTTTCATAATTTATATTGCAGGTTTAATGTTTCTAATCGGTGGATATTTTATCCATAGATACATAGTTAATTTCTTATAAAGTTAACATATTTAACAAATCTTTAACATAAGTGTCATAAGTAATACGAAAGGAGCTATATGTTTTTAAAAAAATATCTTAAGTGGATAAGTACCTTTTTAGTTCTAATTGGAATATTATTAACAAATTTAAATATATATCCGATAAATATATATTTTCATGGTCTTGGTGTAGTCGGTTGGACGATTGCAGGTTTCATCTCAAAAGATAAGGCGATTTTAACAAATTTTGGATTACAAATTCCTTTATTTGTAATTGGTATTTATAAAATTATTTTTTAATGAAAAATATTTTATTTGTATGCACAGGAAATTCAGCGAGAAGCATTATTGCTGAGAGTATTATTAATAATGAATACTCAAATAAATTTAATGCTTTTAGTGCTGGTAGTAATCCATCTGGAAAAATCAATGAAGATGTAAAAAATTTTTTAGAGAAAAATAAAAGTTATGATTTAACTAATTATAGTTCTAAAAACTTTGAAGAATTTATCAATAAAGAAATAAAAATGGATCATGTAATAACAGTATGCAACAACGCAAATAATGAGGTATGTCCTATTTGGCCTGATAAAAATCAAATTATACACTGGGATATTGAAGATCCAGTAAAAAAACTTCAAAATGCAAATGATGAAGAAAAGCAAATAATCATTAGAAACACTTTCAATGTTATAAGTAATAAAATTAAAGATTGGCTAGATGAAAAATAAAAATAAATATTTTCTTTCAGAATTTATTGGAAGTTGCTTTCTCGTAATGATCATAGTTGGATCAGGTTTAATGGCAGAAAATATGACCAATGATACAGCGGTAATGCTAATTGCAAATACTATAGCAACTGGAGCTGGTTTGTTTGTGCTAATAACAGTATTTGCTGATGTATCCGGGGCTCATTTCAATCCATTTGTAAGTATTGCTATGACAATTACAGGAAAGTTAAAAAAAAAACTTCTACCCTTTTATATTTCCGCTCAGATACTTGGATGTTTACTAGGTGTAGCATTAGCTAATTTCTTTTTTGAACATCAGATTTTTGAATTATCGACAAAATCAAGAGATGGTATCTATATTTTTGTATCAGAAATTGTTGCAACATTAGGACTAATAATCATTATTTTTGGATCCATGAAGTCAGGTAAAATTACTGTAGCTGCATCTGTTGGGTTATATATTACAGCTGGTTATTGGTTTACCTCTTCAACTTCTTTTGCAAATCCTGCTGTTGCAATAGCAAGAACATTCACAGAGTCCTTTACTGGTATAAGTTATTTAAACACTCCTTTTTATATAGTTGCAGAACTAATTGGTATGGTAATTGCTGTTTATATTGCAAAAAAATTATTCTTAGAAAAAAATTGAAAAATTTAAGACTAACAAACAATATTAAATTAATTAATAAAAAATTTAAAAAAAATGAATTTTATCATTTTTTTAAAACTCCAAATCTTTCAATTGTAATACCTAAAATTAAAAACAAGTATATTTTGGTTTCACAAAAAAGAATTCCTATAAATCAAATTAATTTTGAGTTTCCATCTGGTATCATTGAAAAACATGAAACAGCCTTAATATCTGCTAAAAAAGAATTAATTGAAGAAACGGGATATAAATCAAGAAATAAATTGAGAAAAATTACCTCGTTTTATTCTGAGCCAGGTCGACTCACCACTAAAATTACTGGTTTTTTTTGTAATAATCTTATTAAAATTTCAAAGCCTGAAAAAGGAATAAAAATACACTTAGTTTCAGATCAACAAATAATTAAATTAGTTAAGAATGGCAAATTTAATAATGCTTCTCATATCGGTATGTTTTTATTTTATAAAAAAAAATACGCTCGATAAATTATCGAGCGTATTTCAGGGGTCTATTGTTAATTAACCAATTCTAAACCTCACATAAAAATATGACATTTGGATTAATGATATATTTCAATAAAATTAAAAAATTTATTACGGGAGTAACGCCACTAACTTATAAGTTGTAATAGATTAAATTAAATTTTAATTATTTGAGTAAATTACTCTCGGCTCTAAAAATAATTCTCGCGCAAGAGCTTTAAATCTTTTTGTAACTTGTTTGGAAATTATTTCTTGATGTTGTGATGGAATTTTTAAAAATACAGAGTTACCTCTTTTATATAATTTAAATTCCTCTAAAAAAATAGTTGAAATAGATGTTAGGGAGTGAGCAAATCTTAAAGCTGCACCAACTTGTTTACTAGAAAAAATTTCATTATTATTTAAAAAAGTCAAATATTCTATTTTAGGGTTGTATTTAATGCTACAGTACCTCCAATAACATGAAAGAGCTATTTGAATTCTTTCTTTATGTGAAAGTCTCAATAAAGGAGTATTTAATGTTTCTTGAAAAACTAATTCTGCCTTTTGAAAAGCACCAAGTCCCCAATCCATATGACTTAAAACACAAGCCAAGTTAAGCAATTTTTCATCAAAATGTTCATTACCATCAAAAACAGGTTTGATAAATTCGTGATATTTTTTGTAAGTTAGTCCCAAATCACCTCTTTTTTTTGAAATGTATTCTAATGATTTTTCAAAAACTTGAGAGTTATCAATATCTTTAAAGTAATCTTTTGCGAGAGACCCCTCTCTGATACCACTTATAGAGCATATTATGTTTTTTGGATTTGTTACTGTCATGATCTCATTTAAAATAATGGAGCTATAAGGTAGATAGGGAGTTCTAGATTTAGATATATATTCAACTGTTTTTAATTTTGCTTTATTGAATGAAGAAATTTTTTCCACAAATAATGATAAATCTTCATAATTTACTGAATATTGATGGATTATGTGGACAGGGTGTTTGTTTTGAAAAAGATGAAGTTTAAATAAAGCTCGCCATGTTCCGCCAACTAAATAAAGATTTTCAAATTTTTTTTTAGATAACCATTTCTCCTCTCTCAAAAGTTTTTTTACATATTTGTAAAGGTTTCTCTTTTTTACAATTGGATTATTAATTAATCTTAAAACACCTAAGGGTAGAGATGTTTTATTGGTGATCATACCGTTTTCAACTCTCGATAATTCTAAACTACCTCCACCGAGATCTGCAACTAACCCATCAACATTATCAAATCCAATTTTAACTCCTTCTGCTGAACAAATTGCTTCTTCCTCACCACTTAAAATTTCGATTTTTTTTTTAAAAAGGCTCTCTACATACTCTACAAATGGTTTTGCATCTGTTGCCTCACGTAATACAGCAGTTGCTATTATTTTTAAATTATCAATTTTAGAAATATTTAAAATCTCCGAAAATCTTTTTAAAACTTTTTGAGCATAATCAACGCCTGACTTATTAAGCCTTCTTGATTTATCTAAATTTTTACCAAGTTCACAAACAGCTTTTTCATTAAAAAATGGTACACGAGAAGAGCTAAAATCTTCATAAATCAGCATCCTAATTGAATTAGATCCTATATCTATAACTGCTAATTTAGCAGTTTTTAATTTTAAATTTTGTTTATTTTTATAAACTTTAATTTCCACTTTTAATTAATTTTAAGTTTAATTTTTTTGGTTTCATTTTTAATTTAGCTTTACCTCTTCCAGATAAACTAGGATTATTCATGAAATAATCGTGAGCTGAAAAAGAATCATTTTCAATATATTTAATTTTTTTATAATTTCCACTCGCATCGAGTTCCCAACTTTGTTTTTTATCTAAATAATTAGCTAGCATAATTTGATCAAGAACTTGCTCATGGACTGTTTGGTTTTCAATTGGAACTAGAAGTTCTACTCTTCGATTTAAATTTCTTGGCATTAAGTCCGCTGATGAAATAAAGACTTTTGCATCTCTACTAGGCATTGTTTTTCCATTTGCAAAACAATAAATTCTTGAGTGTTCTAAAAATCTTCCTATCATGCTTTTAACTATTATATTTTCTGATTTATCTTTAACTCCAGGTCTTAAACAACAAACACCTCTTACAAATAAAAATATCTTCACTCCAGCATTTGAAGCTTCATAAAATTTATCAATTATCACTGGGTCTACTAAGGAATTCATTTTTGCCCATATTTCACCGTTTTTTCCTTTTTTGACATTTGCTATCTCATTAGCAATACATTTGTTTAAAGTTTCCCTAAGATTTATTGGTGATATGGATATTTTATTAAGGTTTCGCGGTTTTGAATAACCAGTTACATAATTAAAAAATTTTTCCACATCAGTTGCTATTTTTTTGTCAGAGCTAAATAAAGATAAGTCAGTATAAATTTTTGCATTAACTGGGTGATAATTGCCAGTTCCCAGATGTATATAGGTTTGAATTTTTCCTTGCTCTTTTCTTAATATTAAAGATGATTTTGCATGTGTTTTATATTTTGCAAAACCATAAAGTATTTGAATTCCTGCCTTTTCTAAACTTCTGGAAAGTTGAATATTTGCTTCTTCATCAAATCTTGCTTTGATCTCTATTAAAGCAGTCACTGTCTTTCCGTTTTCGGCTGCTGTTATTAAGGCTTTAACAATTGGAGAGTCTAACGTTGTTCTGTATAGAGTTTGTTTAATTGCTATAACTTTTTTATCATATGCAGCTTGATTTAAAAACTCAATTACAGCATCAAATGTTTCAAAAGGATGATGAACTATTAAATCTTTTTTTTTTATAGTATCAAAAAAATTATTATTAAATTCCTTTAATCTCTCAACCTCCCTGGGATTAAAATTTTTAAATCTTAATTTAGAATTTTTAATTTTACAAACTTGATCGATATCTTGAATTCCAACAATACCTTCGGTTTCATAGATATATTCAGAATTTACGTTTAACTTATTTGTTATAAACTTAATTAAGTCATTATTACTATTTTTTAAAATTTCTAAACGTACTATGTCACCTGTTCTTCTTCTTTTTAATGCCAATTCAAAAGATCTTACTAAATCTTCAGCTTCCTCTTGTATTTCTACGTCACTATCCCTTATAACTCTAAATAACATTTTTTTATCTAAATCATGATCGGGAAAAATTTCAGAAGCAAAAAAACTTATAACATCATCAATAATTAAAAATTTTTTAAAACTTTTGTTTCCATCTATTTCAATAAATCTTGATAAAGCTTTTGGAATTACTATTATTGCATTTAAAACTCTTTTTTTATTTTTCTTATTTAATCTCATAACTAATGCTCTTCCTTGATTGACAATAAATGGAAATGGATGAGCTGGGTCTATTGCTGATGGTGTTAGTAAGGGGTAAATTTCTTCGTTAAAAACTTTAAATAATTTTTTCTGATCCGATTTACTTAAATTTTCAGGTTTAACTATACTTATATTTACTTTTTTTAATTGAAGAATTAAATCTTTATATATTTTATTTTGTTTATTAAGAAGATTGTTAGTTTCCAAAATAACTTCATTCATTTGTTCATCAGGAGTAAGACCATCAGAACTAAGAGAGTCTACGTCTTGCTTGATTTGACTATATAAACCTGCAACACGTACCATGAAAAATTCATCTAAATTTGATCCAGCTATAGATAAAAATTTAATTCTTTCGTAAAGAGGATTTTCTATATTTTGAGCCTCTAGAAGAACTCTGTCATTGAATTTAAGCCAAGATAATTCTCTATTTATATATTTAGATTTAAGTATTTCTTTATCTTGTTTTTTTAATGCAGTCATATATTTAAACTTTATGCTCAAATTATACGTTATGCGTCATGCAAAATCTAGCTGGGACCATCCAAATCTTGACGATCATGAAAGAACTTTAAGTAAGCGTGGCAAGAAAAATGCAAAAAAGATTTGTGAATTTTTTGTTAAAAAAAAATATAAATTTGATTATATATTACTTTCATCATCAAAAAGAACAAAGAAAACATTAAAAATTTTATTAAAAAAAATTGAAAAACCGAAAAAAATTACTTCCTCAAAAAAATTATACTTAACAAGTGAAGATAAAATTATAGATATAATAAAAAAAATACCTAAAAAATTTAAATCTGTGCTTTTAATTAATCACGAGCCTGCTGTTAGAAATCTAGTCCAGTCACTGACAAAAAATCATAACAACAACCATTTTAAGTTATTAAACTTTAAATTTCCAACATCTGCTTTTGCAAAAATTTATTTTGATTTTAATGAATGGAATAAAATAGATGGAAATGGTTTAATTAAGGAATTTATGAGACCTAAAGACCTTCAAGTTTCTAAAGAATAACCTGCTGATCTTACGGTTCTTATTAAAGGCTTAGTTTTATCTATATTAATAGCCTGTCTTAATCTTCTAATATGTACATCGACGGTTCTAGTTTCTACATAAATATTTTCACCCCAAACATTATTTAAAAGCTGTTCTCGTGAGTATACCCTTTTTGGATTTTTAATAAAAAAATCTAATAATTTAAATTCTGTAGGACCCAAAGAGATTTCAACGTTATTTCTATAAACTCTTTTTGTTATTCTGTCTATTTTTAGATCTGTAAACTCAACAACATCAACTGAAGAATATGGTTTTGATCTTCTAAGTAGTGATTTGATTCTTGCATTAAGTTCTTTTTGACTAAACGGCTTTGTAACATAATCATCAGCACCTGTGTCAAAGGCTCTTAATTTGTCCTCTTCCTCACCTTTTGCTGTCAACATTATTATTGGTATGTCGTTATACTTATTGTCTTTCTTTAAATTCTTACATACTTCAACACCCGATAAATCAGGCAACATCCAATCCATTAAAATTAAGTCAGGATGCTTATCTTTAATTTGTTTAAGCGCTTGTTCACCATTTTCACAGAAACTTACTTTGTAACTCTCTTTTTCAAGGTTATACTTTAGAAGGGTTATTATCGAAGTTTCGTCCTCAGCTATAAAAATGTGAGCCGGCATATTTTACTTTTCTCCTGTAACAATAGGTTCTGTACCTTTAGGTCGATCACCCTCAAGATATTCTCCCTTAACTAAATAGTATATTTGCTCTGCAATGTTAGTTGTATGGTCACCTATCCTCTCTATATTTTTAGTTACAAATAATAAGTGCGTTCCATCACTTAAGTTTTTTTCATTTTCTTTTAAATATTTAATCACTTCTTGCATGCATAAATTGGTTAAATCATCAATTTGTTCGTCGCTTTCCCATACATTAATTGCCATAGCCGAAGATCTTTCTAGGTATGCATCCAATATTGATTTTAATTGTTTTTGAACATCAGAAGAGACTCTTATGATAGCATCTACTAAATTTTTTGGTAAATTCTCATTTAACAAAAGGGTTCTTTTGGAAATATTTTTTGCTAAATCACCTATTCTCTCAAGATCAGAAGATATTTTTAAAGCAGTAACTGTTTCTCTAAGATCTATAGCCATTGGCTGTCTTAAAGCAATAAGATTTACTACCTGTTGCTCTATTAAAGTTTCAAACTTATCTATTTTTTCGTCATCCTTTATAACAGCTTCCGCATTATCACTGTTTCTAGTGGTAATAGCTTGAATAGCCTTCCCTAAAGACTTTTCACAAAAACCACCCATTTTAATTATATTGCTATTTAAATTTTTAAGCTCTTCTTCGTAAGACTTTACAGTATGCGGTGCTTCGGTCATTATCCAAACCTCCCAGTGATATAATCCTGAGTTTTTTTATTTTCAGGATTCTTAAATATTTTATCAGTAGAGCCATGTTCAATCAATTCTCCTAAGTGAAAAAAACCTGTATTTTGAGAGACCCTTGCAGCTTGTGCCATTGAGTGAGTGACTATTATGATAGTATGGTCTTTTTTTAGTTCATCAATTAATTCTTCAATTTGAGCTGTAGCAATGGGATCTAAAGCAGAGCAAGGCTCATCCATGAGAATAACTTCAGGTTTAACTGAAATAGCTCTTGCTATACATAATCTTTGCTGTTGACCTCCTGATAACCCTGTGCCCGGCTCATGAAGTCTATCTTGAACCTCTTCCCATAATGCTGCCTTTTTTAAGCTAGTTTCAACTATTTCATCCATTTCATTCTTTGATTGAGCCATACCATGAATTGTTGGACCATAAGAAATATTTTCATAAATAGTTTTGGGAAAAGGATTTGGTTTTTGAAAAACCATCCCAATTTTTTCTCTTAATCTAACAACATCACAACTTTTGTCATTGATATCAAAATCATTGATTATAATCTGCCCTTTTACTCTACATATATCAATTACGTCATTCATTCGGTTTAGACATCTTAAAAAAGTAGATTTACCACAACCTGAAGGCCCAATTAGTGCTGTAACTTGATTTTCTTCAATATCTAAATTTATATTAAATAGAGCTTGTTTTTTTCCATAGAAAACATCTACATTTTTTGAACTTATCTTTATCATCTTAACTCCATTTTTTTTCAAATTTATGTCTAATTATTTGTGCAAATAAGTTCATTATAATTAAAAATCCTAATAGAACCATAATACAGGCAGAAACTTTCTCGACAAAACCTCTTTCAGCACTCTCTGCCCAAATATAAATTTGCACTGGCAAACTTGCAGCTGGATCTAAAGGAGATCCTGGTATTGTATTTACAAAAGCCACCATGCCAATCAATATCAAAGGTGCCGTTTCGCCTAATGCTTGGGCCAAACCAATTATTGTACCGGATAAAGTCCCTGGCATAGATAACGGAACTGTATGATGCATTGTAGTTTGCATTTTACTAGCACCCATTGCAAGTGCTGCCTCTCTTATACTTGGAGGAACTGCTTTTAAAGATGCTCTACAAGCAATAATAATTGTTGGTAAAGTCATCAACGATAAAGTTATTCCACCGACTAAAGGTGTTGACCTAGGTAATTGAAATACAGCAAGTAAAATACCCAGTCCTAAAAGACCAAAAACAATTGAAGGTACTGCTGCTAAATTATTTATATTTACCTCAATAAAATCAGTAAATCTGTTTTTAGGAGCAAATTCCTCTAAATAAATAGCTGCTAGAACTGCTACAGGAAACGCTATCATTAAACAAACAAGTATAGAAAATATTGATCCCATAAATGAGCTTGCTATACCAGCTAATTCAGCTTCTCTTGAATCAGGATATGTAAAAAAACTTAAATTGAATTTACTTTCAACTTTTCCTAGTTCTACAAGTTGATCGAAAATCTTTAATTGATAATCCGTAACTCTTCTTTGATCTTCAGGTAAATCTCTTGGATAATTGCCTTTGAATACTTGATCTAAATCATCTGAGGCAGTTAAATAAACATCTTTAGTTTTTCCAATTAATGAAGGGTCATTTAAAAGTTCTCTTTTAATCTCTCTTTCGAAAAAGTAAGAAACCATTCTCTTCAGCTCATTTTCTTGATTCTCATTAGCATTTGGATCTAAATCAGCCATTGATTTTAATGCTATATCGTAATAATCAGCATCTTTTAAATCCTCTTTAGAAGGATTTTGCTCTAACATCATTAATTCAGCATCAAAAGTAACTGGAACAATAAGCCAAGTTTTTTGAAAGGCTGAATAGCCTGTCGAAAAAATTTTAAAAATAAAGATTATTAAAAATAAAAGTGCCATAAAAATTGCACTTTGACCGTATAATCGAAATCTCTTTTCAGCTTTATATCTTTTATTTAATAATTGTTCTTTTTTTTTATTCATATTTTTCTCTATATTTTTTAACTACTCGTAAGGCCACAATATTCAAACAGAGCGTTACTAAAAATAATGACATACCTAAAGCAAATGCAGCTTGCGTTTTTGGGTCGCCAAAAGCTTGATCTCCAATTAATATTACAACAATTTGCGCTGTAATTGTTGAAGTAGATTCTAATGGATTTAAAGTTAAATTAGCAGCTAAACCAGAGGCCATAACAACTATCATTGTTTCTCCAATAGCTCTTGAAACACCTAATAAAATAGAACCAACAATACCTGGTAATGCTGCAGGAAAAATAACTTTTTTTATTGTTTCTGATTTGGTTGCTCCCATGGCATAACTTCCATCTCTTAAACTTTGAGGTACACTTGTAATCACATCGTCACTTAAACTTGAAATGAATGGTATAATCATAATGCCCATTACTCCGCCTGCCGCTAAAGCGCTTTCAGCTGAAACGTCTAAACCCATGCTATTACCTATTTCCTTTAAAAAAGGTCCAACTGTTAGAGCAGCAAAAAATCCATAAACAACTGTTGGTATACCTGCTAAAATTTCAATTAAAGGTTTTGCGTATTGTCTAACTTTAACTGATGCATACTCAGCCAAATAAATTCCACTCATTAATCCAATAGGAATAGCAACACACATAGCTATGAAAGCAATAAAAAAAGTTCCCGCAAAAATAGGGACTGCTCCAAAAGTATCGGAGTACATTGACGGATCTAAAGCCTCAGATGAATCTCTAACAAAAGCTTTTGCAGGATACCAATGAGTTCCAAAGACAAAATCAAATAATGGGATTACTTTAAAAAAATCTATAGTTTGAAATATAAGTGAGAAAATTATTCCAACAGTAGTTAATATTGCAGCTAAAGAAGCTGTAAATAAAACTGCTTTCAAAAATTTTTCAACTGGCTCTCTTGTTCTAGAATTAGATGAAATTCTTTTATAAGCGTAGGCCCCAGACGCAATAATTGCTGATAACACTATAACAACTTTTGAACTTTGGGCTATTGATCGAAGATTTATGTATTTTTTAGCTGAAGCTTCAATGAAGGGTGTAATTTCTCCAGTAAATTGACCTCGAGACAATGATTTTGTTTTTTCATAAATTAAATTTAATTCATTATCAAGATAACCTTGATTTGAATAATCACTTAAGATAAGCAATTTTACAATTGTAGGCTCAAAAATTGCCCATAAAGAAAAAATTATAAAAGCCGGTATTGCACACCAAATCGCAAGATAATAACCATAAAATTGAGGTAATGCAGTTAATCTTTTTTTTGTATATTGAATTGTGTATGCTTTTTTTCGTCCAAAATAATAACTTGTGAAACCAAGAAGAACAATAAATGTAAATAATATTAAGTTCAAAGAATCTCCACTAATAAAGACTTTACTCTGTTTATAAAAAAAAGGGGCCTAAAAAGACCCCTTTTTTATCATTTGTTATTAAAGAAATAATTAATCTCCCATAGCAACTAGTTTGGTGGCATTAGTTCTGGTTGTTTTATACAACGTTTTATCTAATGGCACTAAACCAATGTCTGCTAGATAACCACCTTTTCCAATAGCTTTCTTTGTTGTGAATTCTTTCACAAACTCATGTAATCCTGGAATAACGCCAACGTGAGCTTTTTTCACATAGAAAAATAATGGTCTTGCAACTGCATAACTGTAGTCTTGAATACTCGCTAGAGAGGGTTGTCCACCATCTATGCTAGCAGCTTGTAATTTATCTTTAGCAGCCAAGAAATAACTGAAACCAAAGAAACCAAACATATCTTTATCTTGAGTTAACTTTTGGATGATTAAACTATCGTTTTCTCCTACTTCAATAGCAGCACCATCTTCTCTGTAAAGTTTTTGTGGTTTTTTATATTTTTTATTTCCAGCTTCAAAACCAGCTTTATAAAGAGCTTTAGCTTCTTTAGTCATACCTTTTTTCATTACTAAAGAATTCCAAGCATCTCTAGTTCCTGATGTTCCTGGCGGGATCATCACTGAAATTTTTTGTTTTGGTAAGCTAGGGTCAATTTGGTCCCAAGTTTTATAAATATTTGGAACTAATTTACCATCAACAACTGTATGAGCAGCTAGTGCTAAATATAATTGTTCTTTAGTAAAATTTACTGGTTTTGCATCTTTGCTGTAAGCTAGTGTGATACCATCGTTACCAATCACAATCTCAACAATTTCATTTACACCGTTTTTCTTACATAGAGCTTTCTCTTTATCTTTCATAGCTCTTGATGCATTTGTAATATCTGGATGTTGCTCACCAACACCAGCACAGAATAGTTTAGCTCCTCCACCAGTACCAGTAGATTCGATTACAGGAGTTTTAAATCCTGAACCACCGAATCTTTCAGCAACAACAGTTGCGTAAGGGAATACTGTAGATGAACCAACTATTTTAATTTGATCTCTTGCTTGAGCAACTGTTGCGACCGTTAAAGCAACAAGCGAAGCAATTATTATAGTTAGTTTTTTCATTATCTTTAATCCTTTCATAGTTTATTAAAAGATTTTAGACTCCTATAAATTAATTGAATCTTAAATATTACGGAATTGTTACAGTTTTGTTAAAAACATAACCTTTTAGTTGTATTTCATTGAGAAAATAATCTCGTTATTTTCGGTTTCCAAACCACCTTTGCATGAGACTGGATTAACATTATCCTTAAAAGCAAGATCTGGAGTAGGTCTTAAAACAACTTCCAGTTTTACCAAATTAACCAATTCTTCAAGCACGCTTTGATCATAACGCCATTTTGGCCAACTAGATGGAGTAGAAAAGATAGTTGTTAAATAGCTTGTCGCCATAGTAAACCTATAATTACTCATATTTTCATTTCTCAGTAAATGATCTCTAACAGAATTAAATATGTTTCGACATCTCAATGAATCTGACATGTAGTTCTCTTTTTTTAAATTTTCATTTACTGGAATTGAAACAATTAAATCTACTGTATTTCTCCAATAGGAACTAAGAACATCTATGTATATATCTTCGTATGGTACATCTTTATGTTTTTTAATTTCAGGATATGCACTCTTTAAGTCTTCGTGCAATCTAAAAATACCAATATCAAAAACGGTTAATTGCTGGTTTTTTAAAATTGTAGAAATATCAGATGCATTACTTTTCGCAATCATTGATATTGAAAAATATATAATAATCAAAATACAATTTAACACCTTAGTCATATTAAAATTTTAATTTAACTAAGATACTAATCAACAAAAGATTTGTTAAAAATTGATTGAATAAGTGTTAATTTTAAACAAGTTTTTAAATTTATTATTTTGTTGGAAGATATATCTTTACTTCAGTACCTTTATCTACTTTACTGAGAATCTCATAATCACCTCTATGTTGAGATATAATATGTTTCATGATAGCTAAACCTAAACCTGTACCACCAGCCTTTTTACTTTTTTCTTCATCTACTCTAAAAAATCTTTCAGTTATTCTTGGAATTAATTGTTGAGGTATTCCAACACCTTCATCTTTAATGCTAATTACAATATTTTTATCAATTAATTTACCTTCGCTATTTTGACTATTTACATATATATTTTTGCCATTTTGAGAGTATTTTATTGAATTATCAATTAAATTTGAAAACACAGTTAACAATTTATCATTATCACCAAACACTAAGGTTGGTTTCATAAGATCTAGATGCAAATTAATACTTTTTTTTTTTAATATTATTTCAAAATTACTTTTTATATTTGTAAAAATATCATTTAAGTTGATTATTTTATTAGGCTTAATGTGTTCTTCTAGTTCAATTCTACTTAAAATCAATAAATCGTTGATAAGATTTTCCATTCTTAATACTTGATCAGACATGATCGACATAAATTTTTTTTGCGCTTCTTGATCATTTGAAGCTGGTCCAAGAATAGTTTCTAAAGAACCTTTGATTGATACTAAAGGGGTTCTTAACTCATGACTTACGTTAGCAACAAAATCAGTTTTTAATTTTTGTGCTTTTGTTATTTCTGTAAAATCTTTTAAAAATAATACGACAGAATCTGCTTCTGGAAACAAATGAGTGGGGCCAGGTATAACATAAATTTTGTAAAGTTGATAAGATGGTAAATTTATTTCTACATTTACATTTTTTGTAGTTTGATCTTTAATAGCATTTTCGATTGTTTCAAGTAATTTTGTATCTCTTATTACACTTGAAATATTTTTATCAATTAAACCTTCTCCAAAACGTTGTTTTGCGCTTTTGTTAAGATATTTAATTAAGTTATATTTGTCTAAAGCAAAAAATTGATCCTCTAATTCCTCTATTATTATTCTTTTACCTAAGTCGTCTTTATTTGTCTTATTAATAGTAGGAGCAATGTTTTCTGGCTTAATATTTTTTTTAAATAAAAAATATAATAAAACAATTACTATAAATATAAGTATCAACTCTGTCCAAAACATGGATATGTTTTAACAAATGTAACTAATATTGTCTTTAGTTATTAGGTGAAATATTTTTAAAGAAAATTTTTGCTGTTTCTTCCCAACTATATTTTTTAGCAAATTCTAAACAATCATCTCGATTTATTTTAAGCTAACTTTTTAGTATCCGCATAAATACTTTAGTTTAATGTAGGTTAGTGTAGAATAATGTGTCCCTCTAATCCCGCAAATAATCGCCAGCTTCCTGAATAATTTTCCAGAGTTTACGCCGATTATCTTCATTCATTTACTACAAAACCTTGAAACATCTCCAAAAGTTCTAGTTGTGGTTCTAGTTTGACAGTAAAATTGATGAGTCTTTAAGCTAATAATTTTTAATCCAATCATTTATTCTGGTTTCTAAATTGGAATAAGTTTTATGTATTTCTGTTGAAATCAGCTCTTCTTTATTTGGTTTATCACTATTTTCTAACTCATTAATGATATGAACAGGATCCTCAATGTCCCAATGAACTATTTTTTCAGGAGATGGCCAGACTGGACAAACTTCATCACTGGCATTGTTGCATACGGTAAATACCTGGTCAAATATTGTTTTTTCATCTAAAAATTTATTAAAGTTTTTAGAAGATAGATTTTTTGTATCAAAATTATTTTCATTAAGATATTTAATGACATATTTATTAATTATTCCAGATGGTTTGCTACCTGCACTGTAGCCAATAAATTTATCTTTATGATATTTGTTAACTACACTTTCAGCCAATATACTTCTATGAGAATTGCCGGTACAAACAAATAAAAGTTTTTTCATTTTTAACTTTTATTACTATATATTATTTTTCTATACTTAATGAATGCTAAATCTAAATTGTAACAAAACTGAAACATTCTTAATTTAAAATAACATTGTGGATATTAAATCAAATATAACCAATTTATTTAAAATTATAGAAGAAATTGGATCAGACAAACAATATGGAAATGAAAAAGTTTCACAACTAGAACATGCAATTCAATGTGCATTATTGGCAAAAAAAAATAATGAAAACAATTTTTTT
Organism: uncultured Pelagibacteraceae bacterium; assembly: GCA_902601315.1. Taxonomy (GTDB): domain Bacteria; phylum Pseudomonadota; class Alphaproteobacteria; order Pelagibacterales; family Pelagibacteraceae; genus Pelagibacter. The sequence continues at coordinate 31,144 of CACKMS010000007.1, read as the reverse complement.
ATAACTGCAGCTCTATTCCATGATATTGGTCACTTAATTAATAATGATAAAGAAGCCATCAAAAAAGGAGTAGATAAAAAGCATGAGAATTCAGGATCCTTTTTTCTTTCTAAATTTTTTCCAGAAGATGTTACAAGACTAATTAAAGGGCATGTGCCAGCTAAAAGATATTTAGTTTATTATGAGAAAGGATATTATGAGGCTCTATCTATTGCCTCAAAAAGAAGTTTGGATGTTCAAGGTGGTAGTTTTTCTGAAGAAGAGGCAAACGAATTTATTAAACAACCTTTTATGCAAGATGCAGTTAGACTAAGGAAATATGATGATCTTGCTAAAGTTGAAAATTTAGAAATTCCAAATATAAATTTTTTTTATAAACATGTGGAAAGCAGTTTTAAATAAATTTTTTTTTGTTTAGAAAAATTGCTGTCGAGTTACCAAATATTGCTAAAACAAAAAATACTAATATTAACAAATCATACCCCCCTACATTCCATATCAAGGAACCTATCCATGGACCAGCAATACTACCAATCATATATTGTAAAGCTAAAATACCATGAATATTGCCAAAGTTTTTTTGGCCAAAAGTATCATTTTGAACCAAAGGTTTTAAAATAGCCATACTGCCATATGCTGAACTATTAAATAAAACAAATAAAAATGCTAAGTAATGATTAATATTTATAAAGTATAAAAATATCATTCCAATTACCATCGAGTAAAAACAAATTACAAATAATTTTAAATTTGACTTATCACCTCCATATATCATAACTAAAATTCTACCTATTACTTGTCCTGGTCCAAACAGAGATGCTGTCAATACAGCTTGGGATAGACTCATCCCTTTTTCCTGCAACATTGGAATTACATGAGTTGTAATAGCACCAATATTAAATCCAATAACAAACAATGAAAAACTAAATAACCAAAATCTATAATCTTTAAGTATTATTTTAAGCTTTGAATTTTGATCTGTTTTCTTTTCAATTTTTTTAAATTCTTTTATAATTATATTTTTGAAACCAAAATAATTAGCTGGTGAACTAATCAATATATTTAATATTCCAAAAATAAATACAGTAAACCTCCAGTCATATTGTTCTGTTAAATAAGTAGCAGTAGGAAATGTGTATGTGCTTGCAAATCCAGCAAACAAAGTAATTATTGCAATAGATGTTTTGGCCTTTGATTTTAAATTAATAGTAATGACACTAAAAAGCATCGTATAAAGACAGCCACCCGAGGTTGCACTGACAAGTATCCAAGCAAGTAAAAATCCACCATATGTATCTACTGATGAAAGATAAATTACACTTAGTCCTAACAGTATAGGACTGGTCCACATCATTGGAAAACTTAGATTTCTATCTACAATCTTACCTAGAAAAGGTAAAAGTAAACTATGCACAACTAAGCCTAGGGAATAAATAAAAGTTAAGTTGTTTCTTGAAATACCTAGTTCGTTTTCCCAAGTTAGCAACAACGCTGAGAACAGGTACATACAACTGCTGTAACAAAAGGTAACTGATATACCTATTAAAAATGCAGACAAATATTTCACAAATTTTTTTATTTCTTTAACATTTTTTTAACAAAAGTAAGTTAATAGATTATTATGAATAAAATCCTAATCTCATTTATATTAACTTTATCCACAATTTCTATTACTCAAGCTGACAATCATGCTAAAATAACAGAGCAACAAGCCGGCAGTAGTTATTCACAAAATACTGAGGATACATTTAAAAATGAAATAGGGAATTGTGAAGACCCTGGAGTACTTATGTTAAGAGCCACTGTTAAAAATGATATTTCAAGATCTAGTCCCGAAAAAGCATCTGAGGCAGAAGCATTAATGAAAGAGGGCATGAAATTGTGTAATGAAAACAGAGTTTTTGAGGCAAAACTAAAATTAGAAGACGCTAAAACAACTGCTAGAGCAGGATTAGTAGATGGAGAGGATCCATCTATAACTAAAGTTGTTGTTGACAATAATGAGATAACAAAGGAAGAAAAACCTTGGTGGAAATTCTGGAAAGATTGATTTTTATCTTTTTAAATTCTTAAATTAAAATTTCTAGAAAAATTTTTGATAAAGGTATTTTTTCTATTTACCTTACAATTAATTGATCTGATCCAATTAATATTCTTCTAAGCCAAGCAGATAATCTATCCATAAATATTACTACAGCCAAAACTAATATTGCCATGTAGGCGACATTTTCAAAATCATTTCCAGTACCTAGTGCACCTAAAAATTGTAAACCAATTCCTCCTGCGCCCATTGCACCTATTATTACGGCTCCTCTAGTATTTGACTCTAAATAGTATAAGGATTGAGATACAAAAATTGGAAGTATTTGAGGAATTATACCAAATCTATGTTGTAGAAATTTGCTAGCCCCTGTAGATTGAACTCCTTCTTGTTGTTTCTTCTCAGTATTTTCAATTGCTTCAGAATATAATTTACCTAAAGTACCTGTATCAGTAAAACCAATCGCAAAAATACCAGTGAAGGGTCCTGGACCAAAAGCTCTTAAAAATATTAAACTCCAAATTAAAAAGTCTATTCCTCTTAAAGTATCAAATAATCTTCTTAACGTAAATCTTAGAGCTTTAATAGGTGTAACGTTGTATGCAGCAAGGAATGACAAGGGCAGAGCCATTACTGTAGCAAACATTGTCCCAAGTACAGCCATAACTATTGTTTCGAGCATTGCCCACCAAACTCTACCGTGCATAAATGCTTCATTATCCTTAATCTCTGTTAAGAAAAGTTTTAAATTAGACATTTCAGGAACAACTCTTTCTTTAGAAAAAGTCAAACCTAATGCTTCGAAAAAGCTATATGGTTCTAAAGGACTTGAGAAATCAAACCAAAAATATTTCCATCCGATACTGTAACGATGAATTTCAACTTTTTTTGGATATACTTGAATTCTCTCATACAAAGTGGGTCTAAATTCAACTCTATTTTCTGTGATTCTAAAACCTTTTAAATCTTCTATGACCAAATCCTCTGAACCTACAAGGTAAGGTTTACCATTAGAATTTAATTTTATGGTAAAATCTCTCTCATATTTTGGAAAATTTACAATCTCGACTTTATCTTTGTATAATATTGCCTTACCTTTATTATTAAACTCAACTACATTGCCAACATTATCAGAATTTTTGTAAAACCAATCTGGAATTGATTTATCAAGATTATCTCTTCCATAAACACTTCTATAATTTCCTTCAAAAGCTATTTTAATATCCTCATGATTTTCCCATTTCATTGTTACATGATCTTTGTGTGCATATGTGTCTAAGACAAACATAGCAGCATTTTGTGGTTTCCATTTTTTTGGGATATCAACAACATCTAAAGTAAAAAAACCTACTATTAAATATACTAAGACGAGAAAAAAAATTATTTGGCCTCTTAATCTACTCTTTCTGGCTTGTTTAAATGTGTCAGGAAATAATTTACGAATATTTTCTCTTTGAATAGCTAAACTAGAACTCATTGATTTGCTCCAATTAATTTATGTCTCCAATATGCAGACAAATAATCTAATGCAATTATCGTACCAACCAGTAAGAGCATACACGCTAAAACATCAGCTCCATAATTCCACTGAATTAGAGCCGCTAACATTTCTCCAATTCCACCTGCACCAACAAAACCTAATATTGTAGATTCTCTAACATTAATTTCTAACCTCAATATTCCATAACTTAAAAACAAAGGTAGTACCTGGGGAAGAACTGAAAATCTTATCTTCTGTGTCCAAGTTGCACCAACAGAACTTAAACCTTCAATAGGTTTTCCATCACAATTTTCTATAGCCTCTGTAAATAATTTACCAAGTGCTCCAGCAGTATGTATTGTTATAGCAATTACAGCTGGTAAAGATGATTTACCCATTAGATATAAAAACACCATTGCTATTATTAATGTTGGAAATGATCTTGTCACATCCATTAAAAATTTTGTAAATTGAATAACTCTTTTGTTTCTAATTAGGTTCCTACTTGAAAAAATTGCAAATATAATTGCTAAAATAAAACCTATAGAAGTTGAAAATAAAGCAATATTTAAAGTAATAATTAATTCAGGAATATACTTAATAACTCTTGGCCAATATTTCCATCCCATCTCAAAAGTGTCTACAAATAAATCTCTAGGGTAGTTAAAAAAATTAGCTATACCTCTTCCAAAAGACCCTGCATTTGCTTCTAACGATACCAAGGTACCACCAAAAAAAATTAATATTAGAATTGCAATTCCAAGTAGCGAGGACCTAGTTCTCTGGTTTGTTAATTTTTTTAAATTAACTTCAATTTGTTCTAGGTTGGCAGGTAAGGCTTTTGCCATAATTTTTAAAAATAAATCAGAGGCAAAGATTTACAGTCTTTGCCTCTAATTATAGGGGGTTTAATTAATTATTTTTTTGCGCTTCAATTTTAGCTTTTCTTGCAGCTACAACTGACTCGTAAAAAGAATGATCCACCGGAACCCATTTTTTTACAATCCCGTTTGCAACGTTTTCGCTACATTTTGGATCGTTCTCGTGTATCCATTGCTTTAAACCAATCATTACTTGGTGTGCTCTAACAGGTAAAAAAGTAGGCATCACAATTGGACCATTAGGAATTAATTTTGAAGACCAAATTTGAACAATGTCGTCCATATTTAAAATCCCTTTATCAACCATTTTTCTTAAATTCCCTGACGAATATCCTTCTTCCCAGCTACCAACACCAGATACCCATGTTACACCAGCATCAACATCACCATTCATTACCGCTAATACATTGTTTTCATGTCCTCCAGAAAACTGTGTTTTTGAAAAATATGTATCTGGATCCATACCCATAGCCTTTAATTCAATTGACGGAATTAAAAAACCTGATGTAGAGTTAGGGTCAGCCCAACCAAAGGATTTACCTTTAAGGTCTTCCATTGATTTAATTCCAGATGATTTAGTTGCTACTGCAACAGAGTAGTAACCCATATCACCAGTTGGCTGCATTCTTGTTAGTACTGGTACTACTGCAGTTGGATCTTTTAAATACATACCCGCATATCCTGAAGAACCGAACCAAGTGTAATCTAGATTACCACCTAGCATCGACTCCATTGTTCCAGCGTAGTCTTTAAAAGTAAAAAATTTAGCTGGTACACCATAAGCGGCTTCGATATACGGCATGAAACATTCATTTCTAGCTATAATATCTTGAGCTGCTTCGTCACCTAAAAAACCAACTCTAAATTCTGGTTGGTATTTACTTAAGTCCATTTTTGGACCTGTGTAAGTTACTGCATTAGCTTGAGTTGAAAAAAACACCATAGCCAAAAGTGCAATAACTCTTGTTAGTTTATTAAACATAATTATCTCCTTTTTATAATTTTAGTCTAACGACTTATTTGTAACGATGAGTTATTGATCTCATGCAGTTGCAAATTCTTTCTCAACATCTCCATTTAATTTATTTTTTGTTTTAAGCTCTGTAGATGTTACTTGTGGCTCAAAAGCTTCATCAGCCTCTGCACCATAAATTTCTCTTGCAAGTTTATGTGATAATTTTTCAGGCAAATCATCAAAGACTATTTCACCATCTTTCATTCCAATAATTCGATCACAATAAGTTTTTGCTGTATCAAGTGTATGAAGATTTGAAATAACTGTTAAATTTTTTTCGTCATGAATTTTTCTTAATGATTCCATTACCATTCTTGCATTCATTGGATCTAAAGATGCAATTGGTTCATCTGCTAAAATCATTTTAGGATTTTGCATCAAAGCTCTACATATAGCTACACGTTGCTGTTGACCTCCAGATAACGTTTCAGCTCTTTGAAGGGCAGTGTTAGCCATACCTAAGTTATTGAGTAAAATCAGAGCATCAGCTCTTTCATCTCGAGAAAACATTTTTAAAGATGCTCTAAATGAGCCCTGATAATTTAATCTGCCTAATATTACATTTGTTAGAACATCTAATCGTGGAACTAAATTAAATTGTTGAAAAATCATTGCACAGTTTCTTTGCCATGATCTCTTTTCCTTACTTTTTAAATCTAGAATATTTTGACCTTCAATTTTAATAGACCCATCTGTTGCGTCGGTAAGTCGATTTATAATTCTTAGTAATGTTGATTTACCAGCCCCAGATCTACCTATGATTCCTATCATTTGAGGTTTGTTAACCTCAAAAGAAACGTTTTTAACGGCATGATTATCACCGAAAAATTTGTTAACTTTTTCAATAATCATTTGAAGAATTTGTTAACCCTCTAATCTTTAATAAATGTTAAAATATTATTAATGAATCTTTTAAATTTTGTTTAAGTTATATGAAATTTAAACCTAAGGTAGAAAATCTAATTTTTTATTAAAAATTGAATTTTAGATCCAATAAAATAACTTTCACTTAACTCTATAGGATTGTTTTTAAAATCGACATTAACAGATGTAGTTTTTAATAGTGCTTCCCCCTCATTTATATTTAATAAATTTGATTTTATTTTGTCTGCAATTTCAGCATTGATTAGAGTTTTTGATCTTTTAATTAGTTTGATATTCAATAAATTAAAAGCTTTGGTTACTGATTGTTTTTTAACAAAATAATTAATAAATTTTGGAAATTTTTTATAAGGAATCGATCTGAAAGTTATTACAGAAGGTGAATTGTTGACAAAACCTATGCTATTTATGCGTGTAACTTTGTCATTTTTTTTTAAGTTGAGTTCTTTTTTTTCAAAAAGATTGCATTCAGCAATATCAAAACTTTTTATTTCAATTCTTACTGATTGGTTTTCTTGAAGTATATTCTCAGTAAATCGTACGTTTTTACTAATTGAGTAATTAATTTTTGATGATTTAACAAATACTCCAAGACCTCTTTTTGAATATATTAAATTATCATCTTTAAGTTCTTTAAAAGCTCTTCTTATAGTGTGTCTATTGACATTGAATTGTTTTGCATAGTCATTCTCAGAATCTAACTTTTTATTAATTTTGTACTTATTTAAAACAATTTCTCTTTTGATTGAATTGTATATTTCCTTCCAAAGCAAATCTTTTGTTGTCATAAAATTTTAATAAATAATATATTGAAATTATTTTTAATTTTAGTACTTGTCTAGTTGTATAGTATTATGAAAAATAAATCAAGAAAACAATGGTTAAGTTATTTAGCAACAGCAGATGAAAATTATCTAATATCGCTTTGGGACAATTTAAATATGAAAATAGAATATAATTGGTTAAGAGAACCTGAGATTGGCAGTGTTATGGTTCAAGGAAAAGCAGGCGTCACAGGTGATAATTTTAATGTTGGAGAAGTAACTATAACGAGATGTTCATTAAGTTTAGATAAAAAAATTCAAGGACATGGTTATGTTCAAGGTAGAAATAAATATAAATCCAAAATTGCAGCTTTGTGTGATGCATTGATGCAAACTGAAAAAAAAGAAATAATTAAAAGAAATATAATTGATAAATTAATTAAATATAAAAATAACAAAAGAAATGAAATATTATCTAAAACAGAAGCTACTAAAGTTGATTTTTTTACCTTGGTAAGAGGTGAGGATAAATAATCTATGGAAGTTGTTTCTAAAAAAAATAATTCTCAAGTAAGTGCTGATTATTTTAGAAGTATTTTGTTTGCAACCTCATATCCCGGTTCAATTGAGACATTAAAAAATATAGATCCCCCTTCGAATATGTTTTCAGCTAGTTGTTCAATAATAAAAACTTTTTGTGATAGTTATTCAAATATTTTTTTAGGTGGTGAAGTTAACAATCAAGAAACTATTGATTGGATTAAATTTAATACAGGTGCAAACATTACAGATAAAAAAAATGCAAATTTTGCAATTGGTACTTGGGATGATCTTTTACCATTAGATGAATTTAAAAAGGGGGACGAGCAAAATCCTGATCAATCGTGTACAATTATTTGCCAGTCCCAATTTGAAAAACCAAATGCCATAATTTCTGGCCCTGGTATTAAAAGTTCTAAAAGTATATTTTTACCTGATAGAGAGGTTATAAAAAAAAATAACCAGCAATTTCCATTAGGACTTGATTTTTATTTTGTTGATAATGATAAATTTTATTCAATACCAAGATCATTGAAAATAGGAGAGCTATAAAATGTATGTATCAGTAAAAGGTGGGGAAAAGGCAATAAATAACGCACATTCCTGGTTATCCGAAATAAGAAGAGGGGATGTAAATATAGCAGAACTAAATATTAAACAAATTAGTGAACAACTAACTTTAAGTGTTGATAGAGTTATGTCAGAAGGATCTTTATATGACAAAGATTTGTCTGCTCTTGCAATCAAACAGTCTAGAGGTGACTTGATTGAAGCAATTTTTCTAATGAGAGCCTATAGAACTACTTTACCTAGAATTGGTTCAAGCAAACCTATCGAAACTGGCAAAATGTTATGTCTAAGAAGAATATCTGCAACATTTAAAGATATCCCAGGTAAACAAAAGTTAGGCCCAACATTTGACTACACACACCGTTTACTTGATTTCAAGCTTCTTGCTGATGGAGAGTATGAAAAAGCTAAGATTGAAAAATATGATGATAAAGAAATCCCACATGTTTTAAGCTTTTTAAATAAAGAAGGATTAATTCAGAAAGAAATACCTAGTGGCAAGACATCTAAAGATATTACAAGAAACCCAATTAATTTTCCTTTAACAAGATCTGAACGATTGCAATCTCTTTCAAGAGGAGATGAAGGTTTTCTTCTTGGTTTAGCTTATTCAACACAGAGAGGGTATGCTAGAAATCATGCATTTGTTGGTGAATTAAGAACTGGTTACGTTGAGGTTCAATTTGAAATTCCAGAATTAGGAATAGAAATAAATATTGCTGATGTCATGTTTACTGAGTGTGAGTCAGTAAACCAATTTAAAGGTAGTAAAAAAATACCTGCTCAATTTACCCGTGGATATGGTTTAGTTTTTGGTCAATTAGAAAGAAAAGCTATTTCTATGGCTTTAGTTGATAGATCAATGAGATGGAAAGAATTTGGTGAGGAGTATTTGGGTGTTGCTGCTCAAGATGAAGAATTTGTTATATCTCATTGTGATAATATTCAAGCCACAGGTTTTTTAGAACATATCAAATTACCTCATTATGTAGATTTTCAAGCGGAATTGGATTTAGTAAGAAAAATTAGAGAAGAGTATAAAAAAAATGAACAACGTACTTAAATTTAAAAATAAAAAAACTGATGTTGCAGCTCAAGATGAAATATATAATTTTGCTTATTTAGACGAAAATACAAAAAGAATGATAAGAAGAGCTTTGATTAAAGCTCTTTGCATACCAGGTTATCAAGTTCCATTTTCATCTAGAGAAATGCCTATGCCATATGGATGGGGAACAGGAGGGGTTCAAGTAACATCGTCATGTTTAACAACTGACGATGTGATAAAAGTTATTGATCAAGGAGCAGATGATACTACAAACGCAGTTTCAATTAGAAATTTCTTTAAAAAAACTGCTAATATTGAGACCACAGAAAAAACAAGCCAAGCATCGATAATTCAGACAAGACACAGAATTCCAGAAGAAAAGTTAAAAGAAAAACAAATACTTGTTTATCAAGTTCCAATACCAGAACCTCTTGCGTTTTTAGAACCAAGATATCAAGAAACTAAAAAAATGCATGCACTATCAGAATATGGAATTATGCATGTAAAGTTATATGAAGATATTACCAAAAATGGTCATATAGAAACAGCATATGCTTATCCAGTAAAGACAAATGAAAGATATATAATGGACCCATCACCTATTCCAAAATTTGATAACCCAAAAATGAACAATAACCCTGCTATTCAATTATTTGGAGCAGGAAGAGAGCAAAGAATTTATGCAATACCACCATATACTGAAGTAACGAGTCTTGATTTTGAGGATTATCCATTTGATCCCTCAAAGGCACCTCATAAATGTTCTATTTGTGGATCAAATGAGAGTTTTTTAGATGAAATAATTACTGATGATGACGGTAATAGATCATTTATATGTTCAGATACAAATTATTGTAATCAAAGAATGGAAAATAATTAAATGCAACCAATTTTGTCAGTTCATAATTTAAACAAATATTACGGTAATCAAGTGGGATGCAAAAATATGAATTTGACATTATATCCTGGGGAAGTCGTTGGTGTAGTAGGAGAATCTGGCTCAGGAAAAACAACTTTTATAAATTCCATATCAGGCAATCTTATTCCTGATAGTGGAAAAATCTTAATTGAAACAGGTAATGAAACGATTGATTTTCTAGAAATATCTGAGTCATTGAAAAGGTTATTGATAAGAACTGAATTAGCTTTTGTTCACCAAAATCCTAGAGACGGTTTAAGATTAGATGTAAGTGCTGGTGGAAATATTAGTGAAAGATTAATGTCGATTGGACAAAGAAATTATGGAAATATTAGGCAAACTATTTTTAAATGGTTAGATAAAGTAGAAATCGATAAAAGTAGAGTAGATGATTTTCCAAGAACATTTTCTGGTGGAATGTTGCAAAGATTACAAATAGCAAAAAATTTGGTTACGAGTCCTAAAATAATTTTCATGGACGAACCAACAGGAGGTCTTGATGTTTCTGTTCAAGCAAAAATTTTAGATTTGTTAAGAAAATTAGTTAGAGAATTAAATTTATCAGTTGTAATCGTTTCTCACGATTTAGCAGTGATTAGATTGTTAGCTGATAAAATTATTGTTATGAAAAATGGGGAGGCTGTTGAGTCTGGACTTTGTGATCAGGTATTAGATGATCCGCAACATTCTTATACTCAGTTATTAGTTAGTTCAGTATTACAGGTTTAAATATGATTGAACTAAATAAAATTACAAAAAAATTTACACTTCATAATCAGGGCAAAACAAACATATTAGTTTTTAATAATTTGAATTTGAAAATTAATCCTGGAGAAATTGTAGCGTTAACAGGACCATCAGGTGTTGGAAAGTCTAGTATTTTAAAAATGATTTACGGAAACTATGTTTTTCAATCAGGACAAATTAAAATTAATAATCACAACATAGATCATACATATCCGAGAAATATTATTGAACTTAGAAAAAATATAATAGGATATGTTAGTCAATTTCTAAGAGTGATACCTCGTGTTCCTACAATTGAAATTGTTATGGAGCCCTTATTAGAAATAAATTCAGATCAAGATGAAGTTCGTGAAAAAGCTGAAAAAATTTTACTAAAACTTAATATAGATAAAAACTTATGGAATTTATCGCCACTAACTTTTTCAGGTGGAGAACAACAAAGAGTTAATGTTGCTAGGGGACTGATTAGAAATTATCCATGTTTATTACTAGATGAACCAACTGCTAGTTTAGATAGTGTTAACAAAGATATTGTTTTGAATTTGATTAATGAAAAAAAAGATAGTGGATCTTCAATAATTGGTATTTTTCATGATGAATATTCACGTAAATATTTAAATGCTAGGGAAATAGATATTACAAAAATATCAGATGCAAAATAACGGTCAGCTTATCGTAGTCGTTGGACCATCAGGATCAGGAAAAGATACTTTATTAAAAAAAGTAATTAAAAAAATTCCTAATTCCATTTTGGTAAAAAGGTACATTACTAGGAAAAAAGATATTAAAAATGAAGATCATTACAGCATATCAATTAAAAATTTTGAAGATAAGATTTTAAAAAAACATTTCTTTGTTTACTGGAAAGCTCATGGTTTTTCATACGGTATTCCATTTAAGGAAATAAAAAAAATAGAGGAAGGTAAAACAGTAATTTTTAATGGATCAAGAAAAGTACTTTTTAAAGTAAAAAAAAAAGTTAATAACGTTAAAATAATTAATATTTTTGCCCCATCAACAATTATTAAAAAGAGACTTGTAAATCGAGCTAGAGAAGACAAAAAATCAATTAATAAAAGGATAAAAAGAAAAATTAATTTACTACCGAAAAATATAATTACTATAAATAATAATAAATCAATAGCTATAGGTGCAAATAAATTGAAAAAAATAATTTTAGCTAAGTGAAAAATTTTCTAAATTCTCAAACATTCCTTTTTGGTTTTCACCAAATATATATATTTTATCAAAATTATTTATTTCATTTAAAATGATTTCTTTGTTTCTTTCAATTTTTTTTAACTCAAGGTACAATTTGTTTCCTGTGACCTCTGATGCAAGGGTCATATGGAAATTAAATTCTGACATTAAATAGGGGTATCCCCATTTATATAAAATATTTAATTGTAATTTACTTAGTTTAGAGGGATTTCTTCTATCAATTTCTTTTTTTGTAAGAGGTGACCTAAATTTAAATAATTCTCTAACTAGTCTATTTGATAACTTATTAATGTTATTATTTTTTTTATTTTGAACAAAAGCATAAAAATTATTCATTTTTTTTAATTTAAATTTATAAAATTTAAATTTTTTGAATTTTTTTGCTATTTCCTCAGTTTTTTTAAATAATGTATTGGTACTATAATTTTTGTTTAGTTTAAAAGGAGGAATAAGTGTGCCGTGAAACCCATATTTCTTTGCAATTAAAACATTTTTATCTATGTTTATTAAGTTTTTAATTCCAAATCTGTTTAGATAATTAATTCTATGTTTGTTATTTATTAACTTTGCATTAAGTGGATCCCAACCGAACCAATATCTGCCAAATTCTTCTAGACTACTCTCTTTTGGAGGTGCATAATAAATAGCGTATCTAGAATATTTTTTCATAATTCAACTTATAATACTTATATAAATTTTCTCTAATTTAAAATATTTGTAACAATTCATGTGTATTAAAAAGTGATGCATGAATATATTTTAAACAATGCCATGATAATTAAAAAAGATGAAATCGTTCATGGTCATATCAGGATTAAAGATAACAAGATTGTCGATATAAGTAGTGGATTAAGTAATAACAAAAGTTCTATAGACTGCGAAAAAGATTATATTTCGCCAGGATTGGTTGAATTACATACTGACAATCTTGAAAGACACATGACACCAAGACCTAAAGTTTCATTTCCAGTAGAAAATGCAATTTTATCTCATGATAGAGAATTAGCATCTGTTGGAATAACTACAGTTTTTGATGCATTAAGAGTTGGTTCTATTGAAAAAACAGGAAAATATAAAAAATATGCAAAAAACTGTTCGGATATAATTTCAAGTTTTAAAAAAGATAATATTCTCAAGATTGATCACAAAATACATTTAAGAGCTGAAACTTGTTCGGAGAATTTGATTGATGAATTAGACGAATACAATGAAACTCACGATGTAAAACTGATTAGTATAATGGATCATACACCAGGTCAGAGGCAATTTAGAGTTATAGATAAGTACAAAGAATATCTTTCAATTAAATACGGTATGACAGAAAAAGAAATGGAAATTCATTTTGATCACTTAAAAAATCTTTCAAAAAAAAATAGCAAGAAACACATAGATAAAATTTTAGAATTTAAATCATCATATGATTGTATTTTGGCTAGTCACGACGATACCACAGAAAATGATGTTCATAATTCAAATAAATATGGAGTAAAATTGGCTGAATTTCCAACAACATTAGAAGCAGCCAAAACTTCTAAAGATTACAATATTAAAGTTATGATGGGATCTCCTAATTTACTTAGAGGAGGTTCACACTCTGGCAATATATCTGCAAAAGAACTCTTAGAAAATGATTGTTTAGATATCTTAAGCTCAGATTATATTCCATCATCATTAATTATATCTGTTGTCAAATGGGGTTTAGAAATTGATAATCTTCCAAAAGCATTTGCAGCAGCTAGTCACGCTCCATCTATAGCTACAAATTTAAATGATAGGGGTTTAATTGATAACAATAAAAGAGCAGATTTAGTAAGGTTTAAAGTTTATCATAATTTACCTGTTGTGAAAAACGTTTGGTCAAACGGAATCCAAGTAAGTTAAAATATTCCGGTTGTATAAGAATATTTAATTATACCTGCTATCATTATCGGTATTTGTAATGAAAAATTTGTTAATAAAGGTTTATTTTTTTTGGTCTATCAAAAGATGATTTTGTTCGTGTGGGATAATGCCGTTTAATGTGGATTAATGTGAACCTCTAATCCCGTAAATAATCGCCAGCTTCCTTTATTAAAGTCCACAGTTTACGCCGATTATCTTCCGCCATAATCCCTTAAACCTTGATTTATCTATTTTGGAACTTTGCCATAAAAATGTTTAATAATTTTACCATCTTTAAGTTGATCTATTTCAAGATAAGTAAAGTTAGGATCAAATCCTTTAACAGTTTTAACTACGACCTCTGGAGTATCAATTAAACACTTAATTTCTGGTTCTGTGTTCCAACTAGTCATCGCATCTTTTATCATTTCCATCATTTCATCGTAGTTCTTTATGTTACCGCCAAAACTTGATTTATGTATAGCCTCACAATGTACTTCCTTAGAAACTATATCTTTGAAAGGTTCAATATTTGATTTAAAAAATTCTTTGGTTGCTTTTTCAATTTTACTGTAACTCATAATATTTCCTAATTAGATTACTTTAAAATATTTATGTAAAACATTTGTTTAAAAATTATTAAGATATTGTTTAATTTTAATGTAAATTATAATTAAACTTTGTAATGAATTTGAAATAATTATTTAACATTAAATACATGTGAATCTTTTACTAAGGATTCGTGCCAATAAATACATTATTTAGAAAAGTTAACCAGAATAAAAGGTTTAATATAAATACCTATGATTTTTTTAAGCCCTCGTTTAACGTCAAACTAGCTGAAAGCAGAGGAGAAGTAAAACTCGCACAAAAACTTAGGTATAAAGTTTTCTTCTCCGAAAGAATTAAAAACCCTTTATATAATATAGGAAATTTTAGAAGAGACTCTGATAAATTTGACAATTATGCAGATCATATAATTGTGACCCACAAAAAATCAAAATTTTCCAAAACAAGAGTAATAGGAACTTATCGTTTACTTAAGCAATCTGTTGCGGAAAAAAAATCAGGTTTTTATAGTTGCGATGAATTTAATTTAGATAATTTACTAAATTCTGGAGTTTACGACAATATGCTAGAATTAAGTCGATCATGTATATCTTATAAATTTAGAAATAAAAATGTTCTTAAATTAATGTGGAAAGAAATATATAATTATATTAACAGAAATAATATAGATGCTTTGTTTGGTACGGCCAGTTTCTTAAGTACTAATATTAACAAGATTGAAGATCAATTGATATATCTTAACAATTATCATAAAATGTCAGGCAACATCACAGTCAGTGCTTTACCAAAATGTAGACTAAATATTGATTATCAAAAAAACATTAATGTGAATATTAAATTAATTTCAAAATTACCAACTTTAATTAAAGCTTATATAAAGTTTAACGCTTCTATTGGGACAGGTGCAGTAATTGATAATAAATTTAAGACAACTGATGTTTTTGTTTTTTTACCAATTGAAAAAATAAATAAAGAATATGTTAATAAAATTTTAGACTAATGCAGCAAATTTTAGAGAAAATTTCAAAAATTGATGAAATCAAATCTATATATAAAGTTAATTATGAAGAGTTAAAACAGTCAAAGAATTTTTGGAAAAAAACTTTAGATATTTTTAACATTAATTACATTGCAGAAAATGTTGCCAATATACCTAAAGAAGGATCAAGTATAATAGTTGCAAATCATCCATTTGGATTATTAGATGGACTTATAATTTGTTCAATAATTTGTGATATCCGACAGGATTATAAAATTTTAATTAACGAAGAACTTTCACAAATTGATCAAATAAGAGAGTACTTATTGCCAATTAAATTTTCAAAATTTACAGAGGATATAAAAAAAAATATCATTTCTAAAAAGAAGGCAATTGAACACTTAAATGCAAATGGAATTTTAATAACTTTTCCTTCAGGAGAAGTTGCTACATCTTCTTTTATTTTTAATGAGGCTAATGAAAGAAGATGGAAACCATTAATTGGATCTATAATTAATAAAACCAAGGCGGAAATTATTCCTGTACGTTTTTTTGGTAAGAATAGCTTATTCTTTCAAACAGTAGGCTTTATAAATAATAACTTAAGAAGAATTTTATTTATAAGAGAGTTAATAAATAAAAAAAATCGAACATATAAGCTTAGTATTGGTGAAAAAATCTCCTCGCTACAAAAAGAAAAATTAAATAATAAACAAATTGTTGATAAACTTAGATCTATAGTTTTAAATATTAATTAGGTGATATATTGTTATAAAATATCTTTGCCGTTTCTTCCCAACTATATTTTTTAGCAAATTCTAAACAATCATCTCGATTTATTTTTAAAGCTTTAAGTGCTGAGTTTTTAAGGTCCACATCTAATGTATCAATTTTAGTTCCACCCAATATATCTTTGGGTCCTGGTACAGGGTAAGCTGCAACTGGTGTTCCACAATTTAAAGATTCTAAAACGACTATTCCAAAAGTGTCTGTTTTACTTGGAAATACAAAAACATCAGAAGATGCAAAATGTGATGCTAATTCTCCATTTGTTTTTTCGCCTAAAAAAATATCCTTTGGATATTTTTTTTTTAAAATGTTCAAGTTAGGACCTTTTCCAATTATAATTTTAGTACCTTCAAGATCTAAATCTAAAAATGCTTTAATATTTTTTTCAACAGCAACCCTTCCAACATAAATCCATATAGGTCTTTTATAAGGTAAGTCTCTCTTAATGGGATTTTTAAATGCACCATGATTACCTCCTCTTGTCCACGTAACCATTTTGCTGTTATCAACACCTAATGCAATGAGTTCTTCACGCATAGACTCTGTTGTAATTAAAATTCTTTCAGCTTTATTATGAAAGTTACACAAAAATTTTTCTGACCATTTAGCTGGAATTATGGGCATATAAAGCTTTATATATTTATCAAACCTTGTATGAAAACTTGTTGTAAATTTTAATCCTTTTTTAATACAATGTCTTCTTGCCATAAAACCTAAAGGGCCTTCTGTTGCAATATGTATTGCATCAGGCTTAATAGAGTTGATTAAATTACTAACACGGGGCCAAACATTTATAGACAATCTAATTTCATTATATTTAGGCATAGGCACAGTAAGAAATTGTTGAGGAGTAATATATTCTAACGTGTGACCTTGAGATTTTAGAACTTCACCTGTTTCATGAAGTGTTCTAACAACACCATTTACTTGAGGAAAGTAAGCATCTGTCACTATTAATATTTTCATATTTTATGATGCTCTTTTAAAATCGCTAACTTTTTTAGTCTCTAAATTTTCTAAAATAAAGTTTTGTCTTATTTTGTCCCAGTAGATAATTTCAAAAGTCCCATCGTATTTTTCAGCTAACGCAGTGCAAGATTCAACCCAGTCTCCACAGTTTAAATAATTAACACCATCAAGATTTAAATTCTCTGCATGATGTATGTGACCACAAATTATTCCATTAAATTTTTTTCTCTTTGCATAATCTGTTAGTGTTTTTTCATATTCACCTATATATTTTACTGCATTCTTCACTTTATATTTTAAAAATTTGGCTAAAGACCAATAATCTTTACCTCTCATTTTTCTAAAGAAATTAATAACAATATTAATTTTGAGTAATATTTCGTAAGCGACCGCTCCTAATTTAGATAGCCATTTTGCATACTTCATTACTCCATCCCATGCATCACCATGAACAACTAAATATTTTTTGCCTAACAGCGTCTCATGAATAACTCTATTTACAATTTTGATATCACCAAAATGCATAGGTATAAATTTTCTAAATACCTCATCGTGATTTCCAATTATATAAAATACTTTTGTTCCATGTCTTGCTTTTCTCAATATTTTTTGAATGACATCATTATGTTGTTGAGGCCAATAAAAAGTTTTTTGCATAGCCCAAATATCAATTATATCTCCAACCAGATAAAGATTTTCAGATCTTGAATTCTTAAAAAATTCTAAAAGCTTATTAGCCTGACAACCTTTGGTACCAAGATGCACATCTGATATAAAAATACTCTTATATTTTAATATAGGTGGCACTAAAAAAACCTATTTTGTAACACAACTGTAACTCGAATCATCTATTTCTTATGTCATTGTAATGTTAAAGTTTTGTTAAAAATTAGTTACGGAAAAATTATGCATTTTTGTTTAATCTATAATCTTAATTCTTCATCTGGGAGAAAAGTAAAACTGATAAATAAGATTTATGAAAAATTAAAGATCAACAACACTGTTGATTATTTCAAAACAAAATCTGAAAAAGAAGCGAAAGAAATATTTCTTGAATTTAAAAATAAGAATTATGATCGATTGATAGTTGCAGGTGGAGACGGATCTGTATCATTCGCTATTAATGAATTGATCAAAAATGACTTTGACTTTGATGAAAATTTTGCAATTGGATATATACCAGCTGGAACAGCCAATTTGCTTCAAGCAGAGTTATCAATAACTAGAAAAGTAGAAGATGTTTGTAAAGTATTAACTTCAAATAATTATAAACAATCCAATCTAATAAAAATAAATGAAAATTATTTTTTTTTAATGGCCGGTATTGGTTGGGATGCTAAAATTGTTCACTCGATTGATACACGTATAAAAAAAATACTTGGAAAGATAATATTTGGTTTAAAGGGATTTCAACATTTCATATTTATGAATAACAATAAATTAAATGTTTCCTTTGATGGTCAAAAACATCAAGCTGATTGGATACTATCTTCTAATACCAAGTTTTATGCTGGCCATCATAAAATAAATAAGTCAAACATTTTTGATGACAGATTAATAACTTATGTCTTTAAAGATTTAACTAGGCTTAAGCTAATATATTATATAATTTTAATAATTATTTATGGAGATTTATCAAAAAATAAATCTATAATAACTACCTACTCAAAAAGTATTCATATTAATTGCAATAATTTTAAAATTCCCGTTCAGGTTGATGGAGATAATTTTGGATGTCACAATAAGATTGATATTGAATTTTCAGAAAAAAAAGTAAATTTTTTACTTTAATATTTTAAATTATATAATTTTACAAAAATTATTTTACTTAGAAGTTTAATATAAATATAATAATTTTATAATTTATCTAGGAGGTAATGATGGGCAAAAAGTTAAAGAAACATGAAAAAAGAAAAAAAAAGGTTATCAAATTAATAGATAAACTTAAAAATAAGATTAATTTAAAAGAGAAGAAATTATCTAAACTTAATATAAAAATTGCCAGTATTGAAAAAAAAGCAGCTGAAAAAAAAGCAAAAAAATTAGCTAAAAAAAAAGCTAGTGAGAGTCCTGCGTCTGTAAATAATTAAGATCTAAATCGTCCTCCCCCCTTTTTATAAGAAAAGGGGAAGGTAGTTAATCAACAAAATTTAAATTGGAGGAAAAAATAATATGACTTTTTAATTTAAAATTTGTAATTAAACAGTAGTAAATGTTGATGACAAAAATATTTAAAAATTATTACAAATTAGTTAAAATGCTTTTCCCATTCATCTTATAAAATTTTATTTTACTCTTCCGTAAACATCCTGATATCTAACAATATCACTTTCTTTAAGTATTGATCCAACTTGTGCTTCAAAAATTTTAACTGGTTTCCTGCCTGGATTTTGAACTCTATGAATTGCTTCTAATGGAATAAATATATGTTCACCAGGTTTTTTGATTATTATATCTTTATTAAGCGTAATTTTAGCATTTCCTTGTGTTACCAACCAATGCTCTGCTCGGTGATGATGTTTTTGTAAACTCAAAATCCCTTTTGGTTTTACGTACAATTCTTTGATTAAAAATTCATTACCTTCAAATAAATTTGTGTATTTTCCCCAAGGTCGATAATAAATATTCTTCTTTTTAATGTATTTCCGTTTATTTTTATCATACATTTTTAATATTTCTTTCCAGCTTCCAAGATCTGACCAAGGAATATCTAATTTAATTGCATTTATTTGTTTGGTTTTTTCTAAAATGGCATAATCAAATGATTTAGCTGTAGCTTTTAAAAATGAAGATTTATTTAAATAATAAGTGTTAGATTTATATTTAGCTTTATTAACTGCATCTAAGCAGTTTTTATATGTTTTTAGCTGATATTTTTTAAAGTTATTAATTATAGAGTCTTTTCTTAGAAAAAACATACCAGAGTTCCAACAACCATTTTTTTTAATAACTTGTTTTGCTTTTTCTTCTTTAGGTTTTTCAATAAATTTTGTTACTTTATTAATATTTCCCTTAATTTTTTTTGTAAGAAAGTAGCCATATTCACTTGAGGGAGATTTAGGTTTTATGCCAAAGATAAATATATTTTGATCAGTCAAATTAGATTTATTTTTATAAATAGCATTATTAAAAATATTTACTTTTTCTATTAAATGATCTGATGAAAAGAACATTAATGGTTGATTGTCTGGAATATCTTTTATTAAGGCAGTGCTTAAAATAGCAGGAGCTGTATTTCTTTTAGCTGGTTCTAAAACAATTTTATATTTTTTAATTTTATGTTTTTTTAAATGCTGTTTTATTTGTTTAAGGTATTTTGCATTTGTGCTGATAACAGGATTATCAAAAATTGAGCCTTTAACTCTTTCTAATGTTTTACCTAATAAAGTCCAATTACCAAAATTAATAAACTGTTTTGCTTGGTGATTTTTTTGATTTGGCCAAAGTCTTGTCCCTGCTCCTCCACAAAGAATTACAGGTCTAATTTTCATGTTTAAATATCCGCGTAAACTTTAACCTCGTTTTTGCCTCCAGGATGTGTAGGTGCTCCTAAGTATGCTGGTCCAACTGTTTGTGCATATTTCCACAAAGTACCATTTCCAAAATTAATCTTTTTTGGTTTCCATTTTTTACGTCTGCTAGCTAACTGTTTTTTTGTTAATCTTACATTGATAGTACCTTTTTTGGCATCTATATCGATGATATCTCCATCTCTTAAAAGAGCTATTGGACCACCTACTGAAGCTTCAGGACCAACATGGCCAATACAAAATCCTCTGGTAGCTCCAGAAAATCGTCCATCAGTTATCAATGCAACAGTCTCTCCTTTTCCTTGACCATAAATTGCTGCAGTTGTTTGAAGCATTTCCCTCATACCTGGACCTCCTTTTGGTCCTTCGTACCTGATTATAATTATATCACCGTCTTTATATTTTCTATTTTTAACGGCTTTATAAGCTGTCTCTTCATTATCAAAACATCTTGCTCTTCCAGTAAACTGTAATTTTTTTAATCCTGCTATTTTAACAATACCCCCTTCAGGAGCTAAATTACCTTTTAAACCAACAACACCACCAGTTTTAGTAATTGGATTTTTGTAACTTCTCATTACTTTTTGGTTTTGTTTAAATTTAACATTTTTTAAATTTTCTTTCATTGTTTTCCCTGTAACTGTCATACAGTCACCGTGTATAAAACCACCGTCGTATAAAGTTTTTAATAACATTGGTACACCACCTGCTAACCACATATCTTTTGCAACATATTTTCCACCTGGTTTTAAATCTGCAAGATATGGAGTTTTTTTAAAAATTTTTGCAACATCCATCAAATCAAATTTAATCCCAATTTCATTTGCTATAGCTGGTAAATGTAATCCAGCATTAGTAGATCCGCCTGTTGCAGCAACAATTGTTGCAGCATTTTCTAAAGACTTTCTTGTTACAATATCTCTTGGTCTAATATTTTTCGCTAATAAATTCATTACAGCTTTACCACTATCTACAGCATATTTATCTCTTTCTTTATAAGGCGCTGGTGTTCCTGCTGAATATGGTAATGCAAGTCCAATCGCTTCTGATACACATGCCATTGTATTTGCAGTAAATTGACCACCACACGCACCTGCAGATGGACAAGCTTTTAATTCTAATTTTCTTAATGCATGAGCAGTCATTTTTTTTGAAGTATATTTTCCAACACCCTCAAAAACATCAACCACAGTTACATCTTTTCCATTAAATCTTCCCGGGAGAATTGATCCACCATATATAAATACACTTGGAATGTTTAATCTAACCATTGACATCATTAATCCAGGCAGTGACTTATCACATCCAGCTAAACCAACTAATGCATCATAGCAATGACCTCTTACTGTAAGTTCAGTTGAGTCTGCTATAACATCTCTAGATACTAAAGAAGATTTCATACCTTCGTGGCCCATTGCAATTCCATCAGTAACTGTAATTGTACAGAATTCTCTCGGTGTTCCACCAGATTTAACAACACCCTTTTTAACCGATTGAGCTTGTTTCATTAAATTAATGTTACAAGGAGCTGCTTCGTTCCATGTTGAAACAACACCAACAAATGGTTTTGCAACATCTTTCTCTGTTAAGTCCATTGCGTAATAAAATGACCTTTGAGGTGCTTTATCAGGCCCTATAGTTGTGTGTCTGCTTGGTAATTTCTTTTTATTAAATTTTTTCATTATAAATTTTCTAAGGTTAGTTGTATTTTTTTAGCATCTTTTTCTAAGTTGTTAAAGTTAGATTTTTCTAGTTCAACAATATCTTTTGGAGCTCTATCTATAAAACTTTTATTTGAAAGTCTGGTATTTATTTTATCCATTTCGTCTTTAATTTTAGAGTGTTTTTTTAATAATGTATCTTTGATAGTTTTAATATCTACATCCTGCTCAAAATACATTTTATAAAGCTCACCTTTTATAATTAGGCTTGCAGATGATTTTTTTTGATCTTCTAACAATATCTTAGATATTCTTCCTAACTTTTTTAACACAATTTCATTTTTATTGAAAAATTCTTGTGTTTTTGAATTTGTATTAACTAAAGATATATCAATTAAAGAACCTGGACTAACTCCTATCTCGTTTTTGAAGGATCTAATTGATGTAATAATTTCAATTATATTACTTACATCATTATATTCATTACTTTCTACGGGTTTTTCCTCACTCCAATTAGCTAACATTAAATAATCACTACTATCTTTATCTAATTTATTATTTAGCCAGATTTCCTCTGTAACAAATGGAATAAATGGATGTAGGATAATCAAGATCTCCCTAAAAACATATGCAGAGACTTTTTTAACTTCCTCTATAGAAGATTTATCATCTGAATATAATATTGTTTTTGATAGTTCCAAATACCAATCGCAAAAAGAATGCCAAACAAATTGATAAGCATTTCTAGCAGCTTCATCAAATCTATAATCTTTTATATTTTGCTTAATCTGATTATTAATTGAATAATATTCAGAAATTATCCATTTATTTATATTTACCTTTAATTCTTTAGGCTTTTCAATTTCATCAAAATTACAATCATTTTGTTTGAGTAAATTATTTGCATTCCATATTTTATTTAAAAAGTTTCTATATCCTTTTACCCGATCTTCTGAGAGTTTTACGTCTCTACCTGGAGATGCCATTGATAATAATGTAAATCTTAGTGCGTCTGCTGAATATTTCTCTATTAAATCTAATGGATCAATTACGTTACCTTTTGACTTAGACATTTTCTGTCCTTTTTCATCTCTAACTAAAGCATGAACATAAATATCTTTAAAAGGCTCTTTTTCTAAAAAAGCCATACCCATCATCATCATTCTAGCTACCCAAAAGAAAATAATATCAAAACCAGTTACCAAAACTGTGGTTGGATAAAATTTTTTTAAATATTCAGTTTGATTAGGCCAGCCTAAAGTTGCAAATGGCCATAAACCTGATGAAAACCAAGTATCAAGTACATCTTCATCTCTTTTTAACTCAACATCTTTTTTATAATAATTTTTAGCCTCTTTGATTGCTTCTTCTTCAGTATACTCTACAAATACTTTTCCATCTGGACCATACCAAGCAGGTATTTGATGACCCCACCAAAGTTGTCTTGATACGCACCAAGGTTCAATATTGTCCATCCATTGAAAATATGTTTTGGACCAATTTTCAGGAAAAAAATTTGTTGATTTATTATTTACAATTTCTTTAGCCTTAATAGATAATTTTTTTGCATCAGCAAACCACTGCTCTGTTAAATAAGGTTCTATAATTGAATTAGATCTATCTCCATATGGAACTTTATTTTTAATATTTTCTTCCTCAACAAAGAAGTTATTTTCTTTTAATTTTTTTAATAATTGTTTTCTTGCTTCAAATCTATCTAATCCAATAAATTCTTTTGGTGCATTTTCATTTATTTTTCCGTCTTCAGTAAAAACATTTATAATTTCTAAATTATTTCTTTCACCTACTTCATAGTCATTAAAATCATGAGCCGGGGTAATTTTAACAGCTCCTGTTCCTTGTTCTGGATCGGCATATTCATCTTCTATAATTTTTATTTTTCTTCCAACAAGAGGAATTATTACAAATTTACCAACAACTTTTTTATATCTTTCATCGCTAGGATTTACTGCAATAGCAGTATCACCCAGCATAGTTTCAGGTCTTGTTGTTGCAATAGTTATAAAATCTTCACTATTTTCGATAGGATATCTTATATGATAAAGTTTTGAATTTACTTCTCTTTGATCTACTTCAAGATCAGAAATGGCAGTTTTTAATACAGTGTCCCAATTAACTAACTTCTTTGACTTAAAAATTAGATTTTTTTTATATAAATCTACAAAAACTTTTAAAACAGATTTAGATAGATTTTCGTCCATAGTGAAAGCATTTCTTGACCAATCACATGAACATCCTAGTTTTTTTAACTGATTAATAATTATATCCCCATATTCTTTTTTCCAATCCCAAACCTTTTCAATAAATTTATCTCTACCTAAATCATTTTTTTTTATACCGTCTTTTTCTAACTTTTTTTCAACAAGAGCTTGCGTTGCTATACCAGCATGATCGGTACCAGGTTGCCATAAAGTTTCATAATTATTCATTCTATGAAATCTTACTAATAAATCCTGAATAGAATTATTTAAAGCATGACCCATGTGTAAACTTCCAGTAACATTAGGTGGAGGAATAACTATTGAAAATTTGTTAGTGTTTTCTTTAGGTTGGAAAAGTTTATTATTTTCCCAATAAGAATAGATCTTATTTTCTACATCAGAATGTATATATTTATCAGTGCTCATTAGACAAATATTTTATAAATTAATCATTTCAATAAACAATAATGAAATTAGGATTAAAATTTATAGACTAATCCTAAAAATCAATTATATAAGGTCATCTATCAAATATTGGATATTTGCTGGCAACGTGGCGGAATGGTTACGCAGAGGATTGCAAATCCTTGTATCCCGGTTCGATTCCGGGCGTTGCCTCCAAAAAAACTATTGTGATAAACCAAAAAAAAAGTAAGTTGCAATTTGTTATTCCTCGGTAGCTCAGTTGGTAGAGCAGTTGACTGTTAATCAATTGGTCGCAGGTTCGAGTCCTGCCCGAGGAGCCAATAAAATTAACCTATTTTTGAAATACTTGGCTGTGACAGCTGTATATTTTTTCCAAATTTGATTTTTTGATCTTGAGTTAATTCTGAATAAACCTTTACCAAAAAATTATAATTTACATTCATATGTCCTTCTTTTGACTTCTCTAAATTTAAAAGATATTCAGAAAAATCCTCAAAAAAATAGTTAATTGGCACTTTCAAATAATTAGATAATTGAAGTAATCTAATAGAACTTACTCCATTTGTGCCTTTCTCATATTTTTGTATTTGTTGAAATGTTACGTTAATAGCTTTTGCAACTTTAGTTTGTGTTAGACCTAGTGCAAGTCTTCTAAGTTTAAGCTTGTTGCCTAAATGCTTGTTGAAATTATCTTCCATCAAAGACCCCTCTTTAATTAAAATATTAAGTTGAGTTAATAGAAATAGGGCATGTATTACAAGAAGAATTTTTTTTAAAAAATTTCTTTTTTTTAAAAATGAAATTTCCTGTCAAGCTTCTTTTTTACAATATTGTCGATTATTTTTAGAGTATCTGGCTTAAAAATAGCTTAGTTCTATCACTCTTTGGATTAGCAAAAAATTCATTTGTTGCTGCTTTTTCAACTATCATTCCTTCATCCATAAAGATTACTTCATCTGCAACTTCTTTTGCAAAGCCCATTTCGTGTGTAACAACAATCATAGTCATACCTGCCTTGGCTAAATTTACCATAGCCTCTAAAACTTCTTTAATCATTTCTGGATCCAAGGCAGAAGTAGGTTCATCAAAAAGCATTATTTTAGGCTCCATACATAAAGCTCTTGCAATTGCACATCTTTGTTGTTGTCCACCTGATAATTGACCAGGAAATTTGTAAGCTTGGTCAGCGATTTGAACTTTTTCCAAGTGTTTCATTGCTAAATCTTCAGCATCTTTTTTTGGCATCTTTTTAACCCATATAGGTGCTAGTGTACAATTATCTAAAATTGACAAATGTGGGAATAAATTAAACTGTTGAAATACCATTCCAACCTCAGCTCTTATTTGTTCAATATTTTTAGTGTCTTCTGTAAGTTCATTTCCGTCTACAACAATTGATCCTTCTTGATGCTCCTCTAATCTATTTATACATCTAATTAAGGTAGACTTCCCAGAACCCGACGGGCCACAGACAACAATCTTTTTATTTTTTTCAACATTCAAATTAATATTTTTTAGAACTTGAAAATCACCAAACCACTTATTTACGTCTTTAATTTGAATAATTGTATCTGACATTATCTTTCAGTTTTATATTTTTCCTCTAAGTTATAACTATATTTACTCATTGCATAGCAAATTATCCAAAACACAACAGCTGCAAAAACATAACCTTCCATCGAGTATCCTAACCACTTTGGATTTGTTTTGGCCATTTGAAGCATTCCTGCAATTTCTAATAAACCAACTACTAAAATTAAAGGTGTGTCTTTTACCAAAGCTAAAAAAGTATTAGCAATACCAGGGATTACTAATTTTAGTGCCTGAGGTAAAATTACAAATATATGCATTTTCCAGTACCCCATACCTAAAGATTTTGCTGCATCGTATTGACCTCTAGGAAGTGCTTGTAGACCTCCTCTTATAACTTCAGCAACATATGCTGCTTCAAACAAAGAGATAGCAATTATAACTCTTACCAATTTATCTAAGAAGAAATCTTCAGGTAGAAACATAGGGAACATAACTGATGACATAAATAAAACGGTTATCAGTGGAACACCTCTCCAAAATTCAATAAAAACAACTGAAGTATATTTTATAAATGGTAGTTCAGATCTTCT
Organism: uncultured Pelagibacteraceae bacterium; assembly: GCA_902601315.1. GTDB lineage: Bacteria > Pseudomonadota > Alphaproteobacteria > Pelagibacterales > Pelagibacteraceae > Pelagibacter. The sequence goes on along the minus strand of CACKMS010000007.1, from coordinate 3,886 downwards.
TCCTAAAGCTAAAGCCATTCCTATTGGAAAACAAAAAATTAAACAGAAAAATGAAACTATGAAAGTTAAAGCTAAGCCACCCCACGCACCAGTTTCAACCCAATTCAAGCCCTCTAATTTGCCGAGTTCGACATATTCCTCAGGCAATATGAAAAGATTCAAAGATAAATAAACTGCTAATGGTACAAAACAAAAATAATATAATTTAAATTTATTTGGCACAAAAAATCCAATAATTATTGCAACAACACTTGCAATAATTCCATATGAAAAATCAAAAAATACAGGACCTCCAGAAATAAAAAAGAATATAAATAAGAAAGCAATAATTGGGTAAATAACTACATAATATAAAGTCAAATATTTTTTAAATTTTTCTGTTGCAAAGTACCCTACTGATCCAAGAGCCAATAAAGATATAAAGGACAAATTAATTCTCCACTGCTCTTCGTTTGGATATAATCCATATATAAATCTTCTCAACCAAACTTTAATATATGTCCAGCATGCACCATCCCCTGTACAAGCTTCTTTTGAATTACCTGAAATATTAGCATCAATCACTGTCCAACTTAATACAGGTGGTAATGATTTTATAATAATAAAGATAATTAATAATGATAGGGCAGCGTTAAAATTATTATTATTAAAGTTTTTATTAATTTCATCTAATCTTCTTATTCCAGAGTATTCAATCCTAATTAAATGTAATCCAATAAAACCAATTATTAATGGTAATAAAAAACTTACAGATGTAGGCAAAAATCCAGTAGCATTTATTTTGAAGAAAGATGATAAAAATACATCAAAAATACTAATAAATACTAAAGACAATCCTGATATTAAAAATAAATTTAAATTTGATTTATCTGGTTTTAAAAAATTTATTTTATTCATTTATTTTTCTTTGATTGCAATTTTTTTGTTATACCAATTCATTAAAACTGAAATCGACAAACTTAATGATAAGTAAGTAAGCATTGTAATTGAAACTATTTCGATAGCTTTACCTGTTTGCATAAGTGCAGTTCCAGCAAAAATTAAAACTAGATCAGGATAAGCAATTGCAGCAGCTAAAGACGAATTTTTTGTTAAATTTAAATATTGATTGGTTGTTGGTGGAATAATTATTCTTAACGCTTGAGGCATAACAACTAATTTTAAAATTTGATTAGGATTTAAACCAATTGAAGCTGCAGCCTCTTTTTGACCTTTGCCAACACCTTGAATTCCAGCTCTTACACATTCTGCAATAAATGTTGCTGTATATAAAGATAAAGCTAAAGTTAAAGCAATCAACTCTGGAGGAATTCCAACACCACCTTCATAAATATATGATGTTTTTGATAATTTTTTAAGAACAGGTATTTCAAAACTTAGTGAAACTCCCCCAATTAAAAAACTTAACAATGGTAAAACAAATAATAAGCCAATTGATATTAAAAATACTGGTGTTTGTTTTCCTTCATTTTCTTGTTTACGTTTTGCATAAATTTTAATTACAACAATTGATATTACTGCTGCTATTATTGAATATATAAAGATATTAAAATTTTCCCAAATAAAAGCTGGAACAAACAATCCTTTAATTGTTAAATAGAATACTCCCATAATACTCTCAGTATCTTGAGGTAATGGCAATGCTCTTAATGCTGCGAAATACCAAAAGAAAATTTGCAATAAAAGAGGTATATTTCTAAAAAATTCTACATAAAAGGCAGCTGTGTTTTTAATCAAGTAATTTGAAGATAATCTTGCAATACCAACAATTACTCCAATTATAGTTGCTAAAATTATACCGATTACTGAAACTAAAATTGTGTTTAAAAGTCCTACTAAATAAGCTCTAAAATATGAGTGTGATCCGTCGTATTCTATTAAAGAAAATTGAACATCAAATGAAGACTCTTGGCTTAAAAAACCATAGCCAAAATCAATACCTCGATTTTCCATATTAAGTTGAGCATTGTATGAAAAGAAGCCAAACACCAATATTACAAATAAAAGTGTTAATAACTGTGGTGCGATTTTTTTGATATTAAATTTCACGGAGATTTTATAAAAAAAAGGGCTAGAAAAATCTAGCCCTTTTTCATTAATTAATTAGCAATTATCTTGCTGGTGGTACGTAAAGAATTCCACCTTTTGTCCATAGTTGGTTTGGACCTCTGTCTGGTAAAATTCCAGGAGCAGCAATATTTCTCTCGTAGCTTTCTCCATAGTTACCAACTTGCTTAATGATTCTTAAGCTCCACTCATTATCTAATCCAAAAGCGGCACCTAATTCACCTTCAGCACCAACTAATCTTTTAATAGCTGGGTTGTCAGATGTTTTCATCATATCAGCGTTTGCAGACGTAATGCCATATTCTTCAGCTTCGATCATAGTGTTTAGTGACCATCTTACGATGTCTTCCCAAACAGCATCACCTTGTCTAACAACTGGGCCTAAAGGCTCTTTTGATATAGTTTCAGGTAATACCATGTGATCATCTGGATTTGACATTTTTGTTCTTTGTGCAGCAAGACCTGATTTATCAGTAGTGTAAGTATCACATCTTCCAGCATCATAAGCAGCAACAACTTCGTCAGCTTTTTCAAAAGCTACTGGCTCATATGAAATTCCTTTAGAATTAAAGAAGTCTCTCATGTTAAGCTCTGTAGTTGTACCAATGTTTGTACATGCAGAAATACCATCTTTGAAATCATTCACTGAATTAATTCCAGAGTTTTTTCTTACCATGAAACCTTGACCGTCATAAAAGTTTACACCAACAAATGTTAAACCTATGTCAGCATCTCTAGACAATGTCCAAGTTGTGTTTCTTGATAACACATCGATCTCTCCAGATGTAAGTGCAGTAAATCTTTCTTTAGCACTTAGTGGAGTAAATTTAACTTTACTTGCATCACCTAGTACTGCAGCAGCTACCGCTCTACATACATCAACATCAACACCAGTCCAGTTTCCTGCAGCATCAGCATTTGAAAATCCTGGAAGACCTTGTGAAACACCACATCTCACAAAACCTTTTTTCTGAGTGTTTTTAAGAGTTTTAGATTTCTTAGCAGCCATAGTTTCAGTTGTAAAAGCAAACAGAACTGCAAATACAGCAACTAAAGAAGTCAATTGTTTTACTATTTTAAACATTATTTCTTCCTCTTGTTATTAATTTATTTGTTAACAAATAATTCAAAAGTTAATTTGAATTATCGTAAGTAAAGCAGAAACAAGGATCTTCATCAACGATAATTTAAGCCCATCATTTCTGGTTTATCGGAGATTTAAAATTATCAAGTCAATTACTGTTTAATATGAAATAGAAAAAGTATGCAAATATGGCGCGCCCTGAAGGATTCGAACCTCCGACCCACGGTTTAGAAAACCGTTGCTCTATCCAGCTGAGCTAAGGGCGCCCAAGTTATGAACGTATAATACAAAATTAATTTTTGAAAAGGAATTTTTTTATCAAAATTAAAATAGTCAATAATTCAATCCTACCGATAATCATAAATAAGATTAAGGATAATTTGGACATAGTATTTATACTATAAAAATTAAAATCAGCTAATCCGTACATTGATGAATTTACAGTATTCATAATCGTTAAAATTCCTAACTTAAATGAGTTTTCAAATTTTATACCTGATATAGTCAATAAGCTTGAGATTACAAAAAGTGAAATAATAAAAACCAAAACAGTCAAAAAATATTTATTTACGTCAGACTTATCTGTATTTGATTTTAATAAAGCCACTTTATTCAAATAAATTTGATTTGGTTTTGTATTAGAAAGCAAATTATTTAATGAGTATTTAAGTAAACTCAATATCTTAATTACTCTTAAACCTGAACTTGTGGAAAAAAATGATCCCCCAATTATTA
>CACKMS010000006.1 GCA_902601315.1 uncultured Pelagibacteraceae bacterium | reverse complement strand
CTGTATTTTTTGCTACTTTAACTGCAGTGCCGTGAGTTTGTTTCATCACTCCAAAAGTCCCACCGTGTCCAGCACATCTTTCAACTAAATCAATTTTTACATTTGGAATTAATTTGAGCATATCTCTTGCCTTATTGCCCATATTCTGAGCTCTCGCATGGCATGCGTGATGTACAGTCACTCCGCCATCTATTTCTTGCATTCCTTTTACTAATCCTTCTTTATTTGCTATATCAACAATATATTCATCAATATCAAAGGTATTTTTTGATAATTTTTTTACATCTTCGTCATTTGGTAAGAGAAGTGGCCATTCAAATTTCAACATCAAACCACAGCTAGCAGTCAAAGTTATTACTTTATAACCTTTGTTTATATAACTGATTAGTTCTTTTGATACTAATTTAGCTTGTTTAATTACCTTACCGAGGTCAGCTTGTTCAAGATGTGGCATTCCACAACAACCAGCATAAGAATGTTCAACTTCAACATTGTTATGATTTAAAACTTTTAGTGCAGCTTCTCCTGTAGTTTTTTTATTAAAATTTACAAAACAAGTAGAATAAATCACAACCTTTCTGTTTGTTCCCCCTGCTAATTTCTTTTGCTTTAACTTTTTGAAATAATTTGTAAATGTTTCACTATTATACTTTGGTAAAATTGCTCTTTTATCAATTCCCGTTAAAAATTCTAAGACTTTGCGAAAAAAAATATTTTTTATGTTTGAAAACCAATTAATTATGCCACTAAACATAACCCCAATTTTTCCGTTACGATCTATGTTAGCTAATTGCCTTGTCGTACTAGAGATCTCACCATTTTTTCTTTGAAGCATTCGATATCGAAGCATTAAATGTGGAAAATCTAAATCAAATTCATGAGGAGGAACGTAAGGACATTTAGTCATAAAGCACATATCACACAAAGTACAAGCATCGACAACTGGTTTAAATTTATCGCTTGATAAAGATGATACTTCGCCGTCCTCAGATTCATCAATATAATCAAATAGTTTTGGAAAACTATCACATAAGTTAAAACATCTTCTACAACCATGACAAACATCAAAAACTCTTCTCATTTCTTGATCCAATTTTTGTGGGTCTAAGAAATCTGGATCTTTAAAATTTATCGGATGTCTTATTGGTGCTTGTGTGCTTCCTTCTTTGCTCATTTAATTTAGTATAAAGAATAAAATAAATAAGGATAATGAAATAATTATTTATTAAATTTATTGATTTGTTTTTAGTGGACATCTTAATGTCCACTAAATTGAATTTAAGCGATACTTTCTAAAGTTTTTTGAAACTTACCCGCGTGAGATTTTTCAGCTTTTGCTAATGTCTCAAACCAATCAGCTATTTCATCAAAACCCTCATCTCTAGCTGTTTTTGCCATACCAGGATACATATCTGTATACTCGTGTGTCTCACCTTCAATGGCAGACTCTAGATTTGCCTTAGTTTCACCGATTGGTTTACCAGTTGCTGGATCTCCTACTTCTTCTAGATACTCAAGATGCCCGTGTGCATGACCAGTTTCACCTTCTGCAGTTGATCTAAAAACTGCAGCTACATCGTTAAAACCCTCTACGTCTGCTTTTTGAGCGAAATATAAATATCTTCTGTTAGCTTGGCTTTCTCCTGCGAAAGCAGCTTTTAAGTTTTCTTCTGTTTTACTTCCTTTTAATGACATATTTAGTCTCCTTTTAAGGAACATATAATCATTCTAAACTACATGTCAACAGTTTAGAATGGTTTTAATATAATTTGTATAGTGTTGTTATTATTGATTATTTTTTGCTACTGATTATCAGTATCAAGTTTAACTAAAACTTCTACAGATTTAATTTTTTTTCCAGGAACTGATTTTTTAATATTAATTGGACCCACATCAACTTGATCTAAATCAATCAATTTTTTTTCTGATATATCATAAAAATGATGATGGTCTGTAACATTTGTATCAAAATAACTTTGATTTGCGTCTATTGGAATTTCTTTTAGGTATCCTTTTTTTTCAAATGCGTGAATAGTATTATAAACAGTAGCTAAAGATATTTTTTCATTTGCCTCTTTTTCAATTATTTTAACAAGATCATTTATTGTGAAATGAAATGTTGTCTCTTTGTTAAATAACACTTCGCAAATCTTTATTCTTTGCTTAGTTGGTCTCAAACCAGAGTTTCTTAGTTTTTCGATAAATTCAACTGTAGTAGTCATTTGTAATTTATAATAGTTCTAAACTATTTGTATATTATAATTAACTTAAATCAAGTATGAAGATTACTAATATGAAAAAAAACTCGTTTAGTTACAATGAGTTAATTAACTGTGCAAATGGCGAGCTATTTGGGCCTGGTAATGCGAAATTACCATCTCCCCCAATGCTTATGTTTGATAGGATATCAGAAATTGATGAAAACAAAGGCTTTTTTAATAAAGGAGTGATTAAAGCAGAGCTTGATATTAAAGAAGATTTGTGGTTTTTTGACTGCCACTTTAGAGAAGATCCAGTGATGCCTGGTTGTTTAGGTTTAGACGCTATGTGGCAGCTAGTTGGTTTTTATTTAGGATGGCTTGGAAACCCTGGTAGAGGAAGAGCGTTAGGTGTAAGCACCGTAAAATTTACTGGTGAGGTTCTTAAAAACGTCAAAATGGCAACATACGAAATAGATATGAAAAGAATTTTAATTAAAGGAGAAACAACTGTTGGACTAGCCAATGGTATTTTATGCGCAGATGGTAAAAAAATATATTCAGCAGAAAACTTAAAAGTAGGATTATTCAAATAATGAGAAGAGTAGTTGTTACTGGAATTGGTGTTGTTTCTTGTTTAGGAAATAATCAAGAAGAAGTTTATCAGTCGTTATTAAATTCAAAATCAGGAATTTCATTTTCAGAAGAATATAAAGAACATAACCTTAGAAGTCACGTTCATGGTAAACCAAATATTAAACTTCAAGATCATGTTGATAGAAAAACAATCCGTTTCATGGGATCTGGCTCTGCGTATAATTATATAGCAATGAAAGAAGCAATTATAGATTCTGGTCTTGCAGAAAAAGATGTAAGTAACTTCATGACAGGAATTGTTATGGGATCAGGAGGTCCATCAATCGAGAACGTTGTTTTGTCAGTTGATAAAACACGTGCAAAAACTCCAAAATTAATGGGTCCATTTATTGTTCCAAGAACAATGGCTAGTACTGCATCTGCAACTCTTGCTGTACCCTTTAAAATAAAAGGAATGAATTATACAATGAGTTCAGCATGCGCAACAAGCGGACATTGTATTGGTCATGCAAGTGAATTAATTCAAATGGGTAAGCAAGATATTGTTTTTGCCGGAGGCAGTGAGGAATTACATTGGGCTATGACGGCGATGTTTGATGCGATGACTGCTTTATCCTCAAAATATAATGATACTCCAGAAAAAGCATCTAGAGCATATGATAAAACGAGAGATGGCTTTGTAATTGCTGGAGGAGGAGGTGTTTTAGTAATGGAAGAATACGAACATGCGAAAGCAAGAGGTGCAAAAATTTATGCTGAACTGACTGGGTATGGGGCGAGTTCTGATGGATATGATATGGTTGCACCATCTGGAGAGGGAGCTGTTAGATGTATGAAAATGGCTCTATCAACATCGAAAAATAAAATTGATTATATCAATACACACGGAACCTCAACTCCTGTTGGAGATATTACTGAATTAAATGCAGTAGGCGATGCATTTGGTGAGAATATTCCGAAAATAAGTTCTACAAAATCTTTATCTGGTCATCCACTAGGCGCTGCTTCAGTTCATGAGGCAATTTATAGTTTAATTATGATGAAAAATAGTTTTATTACAGCATCTGCAAATATTAATGATATGGATGAGGATGCCAAAAAATATCCAATTGTTACACAAACAGAAAAAAATGTGTCGCTTGAATCAGTAATGTCAAATAGTTTTGGATTTGGTGGAACGAATGCTACTTTAATATTTGAGAAGGTGTAATCCATGAGTTTAATGAAAGGCAAAAAAGGATTGATCATGGGTGTTGCAAATGAAAGATCCATTGCTTGGGGTATTTCACAAAAACTATCTGAATCGGGAGCAGAGCTTGCATTTACTTATCTAGGTGATGCTTTGAAGAAAAGAGTAATACCTTTAGCGGAAAAACTAAATTCTAATCTAACATTTAGTTGTGATGTGGAGAAAAAAGAAGATGTAGTTAAATTGTTTGATGATGTCAAATCCAGTTGGGGTGAGATTGATTTTGTTGTTCATGCGATAGCGTTTTCAGATAAATCTGAGCTTTCAGGTGAATATTTAAATACAACAAGAGAGAACTTTCAAAGAAGTATGCTTATCTCATGCTTCTCATTTACAGAAGTTGCTAGAGAAGCATCAAAAATAATGAAGCCCAATGGTAGTATGATCACATTAAGCTATGAGGCAAATAAAGCTATACCTAACTATAATGTTATGGGAGTTTGCAAAGCAGCACTTGAGTCAAGTGTAAAATACTTAGCAAGAGATTTGGGTGCTAAACAAATAAGAGTTAATGCAATTAGCGCAGGACCTATTAAAACATTAGCTGCATCAGCTATTGGGGATGCTAAATTTTTATATAAATGGAATGAAGACCATTCATTTCTTAAAAGAAACGTTGATATTCATGATGTGGGAAATTCTGCATTATACTTACTAAGTGATCTAGCAGGTGGTGTTACTGGTGAAATTCACTATGTAGATGCCGGATATAACAAAGTAGGGATGCCAGATCCCAAAAATATTTCCTAAAATTTAGTTAAATTTAGTTTAACTTTTTAGGGGCGTTCTGTTGCCAGGTGCCCCAGACCTCGAATTTAATTAAATTGCTGCCTGTTTAATTGAAAGTTTAACTTTTCCTCTGTCAAATCCAATGACTTTAACTTTAACCTGATCACCTTCTTTAACAACATCGGCTACTTTAGCAACTCTTTTGTCGGCAAGTTCTGAAATATGAACAAGTCCATCTTGTTTACCTAAGAAATTAACAAATGCACCAAACTCCATAATTTTCATAACTTTTCCATTATAAATTTTATTTAATTCAGCTTTTGCAGTTAGATCTTTAATCATCTGCATTGCTTTGTTTCTAGACTCTTCATCTGGTGCTGCAACAGTTACTTCACCCTCATCATTTATATCAACTTTTGCACCTGATACTTCGACGATTTCTCTTATTGTCGCTCCACCTTTTCCAATAACAGTTGCAATATCTTTTTTATCTACAGATATTTTCTCCATTTTTGGAGTGTGTTTTCCAACACCATCCCTTGATTTAGAAAGTGCTTTATTCATTTCACCTAAGATATGAATTCTTCCATCTTTTGCTTGTTTTAAAGCCTGTTCCATTATTTCAAATGTAATACCAGTAATTTTGATATCCATTTGAAGAGAAGTAATTCCATCTTTAGTTCCAGCAACTTTAAAATCCATATCTCCTAAATGGTCTTCATCACCTAGAATGTCGGATAAAACACTAAATTCATCGCCCTCTTTGATTAATCCCATTGCAATTCCTGCAACAGGTTCTTTAATGGGAACACCAGCATCCATTAATGCTAATGATGTTCCACAAACAGTTGCCATTGAAGAAGAACCATTAGATTCTGTAATCTCAGAAACTATTCTAAAAGTATATGGGAAGCTTTCCTTTGATGGTAATGAAGAATTTATTGCTCTCCAGGCAAGCTTTCCATGTCCAATTTCTCTTCTTCCTGTTCCAATTCTTCCAGTTTCTCCAACTGAAAAAGGTGGAAAGTTGTAGTGAAGCATGAATCTTTCTTTTTGTAATCCATCCAAACTTTCAATTTTTTGTTCATCATCAGATGTACCAAGAGTAGTAGTAACAATTGCTTGTGTTTCTCCTCTTGTAAATAATGCAGATCCATGAACTCTTGGAAGAATTCCTACTTCACACATTATTGGTCTTACATCTGATAAACTTCTACCATCAATACGATTTTTATTTTTTAATATGTCAGTTCTAACAATTCTTTTTTCGAGATTTTTAAGCTGTGAGTTTACATCTAAGTCTGTGTAATTTTCATTTTCTTCATACAGTTTTTTAGCTTTATCAGTTATTTCTGAAATCATATTTGATCTTTCCTGCTTATCTCTAATTGAAAACGCCTTCGTAAGATCTGCTGTAAATTCATCTTCTAGTTTTTTCTTAACTTCAGAAAGATCTTTCTTCACAACAACCCATTCCTCTTTTCTACATTCTTTGGCTAAATCCTCTATCATTTCAATAACTGGCACAAAGCCTTCATGACCAAATTTTACAGCATTTAACATTTCTTCCTCTGTTAAACCATTTGCCTCTGACTCTACCATTAAAACCGCATCCTTAGTTCCTGCTACTACTAGATCTAATTTTGAATTTTTGAGTTCAACTTTCGATGGATTTAAAACATATTTTCCATCTATAAAACCAACTCGAGATGCCCCAACAGGTCCTAAAAATGGCATGCCTGAGATAGCTAGAGCTGCTGATGAAGCAATAATTGATAAAATATCTGCTTCATTTTCTTTGTCATAAGAAATTACAGTTGGAAGCACTTGTACTTCATTTTTGAATTCATCTGGAAACAAAGGTCTGATCGGTCTGTCAATTAATCTTGAGATTAATGTTTCACTCTCTGTTGGCCTTGCTTCTCTTTTAAAATATCCACCAGGAATTTTCCCTGCCGCATAATATTTTTCTTGATAATTTACTGATAAAGGAAAGTAATCCACATCTGGATTTACTTTTTTTGCCCCAACAGCTGTAGCCAATACAACTGTTTCACCACATTGAGCAATTATTGCACCATCTGCTTGTCTTGCTATTTTTCCTGTTTCTAAAATTATCTTTTTTCCTGCTACTTCTATTTCTTTCTTTACTACCTTAAACATTTATTTCCTATTACTTCCTTAGATTTAGTTTTGATATTACTTCCTTATAAGACTCAATTTTATTTTTCTTTAAGTAGTCCAATAGTTTCTTTCTTCTATTAACAGCTCTTAATAAACCTACTGATGAGTGCTTATCTTTCTTAAACTGTTTAATATGTTTTGACAGGTTCTCAATTTTATCTGTCAACTGAGCTACCTGTACTTCGGACGAACCTGTATCTTTTTCATGGATTGCTAGTTCTTTTGCTTTTTTTGCCATCATATTATCCTTATTTATTTGTTTGTTTTATTAAGTTTTCAATTTTTTCAGCATAATCAAATGAGTCATCCTTTACGAAATATAGCTTTGGTAAAAATTTCATAACTATTTTCTTAGAAAGTACTTTTCTAATTACAAATGAAAATTCTTTTAATTTTGCAACAACATCATCAGCCTCTTTACCACCTAAAGGCATTACAAATATTTTTGCAGTTTTTAAATCTGGGGACATTCTAACCTCAGTAACTGTAATTTCTTTTGTTGATAAAGGTAGTTTTGCTTCATCCCTGATAAATAAAATTCCTAATGCTTGTTTTATCATTTCACCCACTCTTAATTGTCTTTGTGTTACAGGTTTACCCAAACTCGTCATTAAATTGTTCTCTCTGTTACTGTTGAATTATAAACTTCAATGATATCTTTTTTTTGAAAATCCCCAAAATCTTTTAGAGTGATCCCACACTCTAGACCAGCAGAAACCTGCTTAGTTTGATTTTTTTCTCTAAATATTGAGCCAATTTTACCATTAAATATAATTGCTCCATCTCTGATTACTCTTGCATTCGAGTCTTGTGTAATTTCACCATCTGTAACTTTAGAACCTGCAACTTTACCAACCTTTGATACTTTAAATATTTCCAGTATTTCTGCAGTGCCTATTATTTTTTCATCAACATCGGGAGTTAATAAACCTGACATCTTACTCTTTATAAAATCTAATACTTCATAAATGATGTTGTAAGATGAGATAACAATTTTTTCTTGTTCAGCTCTTTTCTTTGCCTCTTTGCTTGGTTTTACATTAAATGCTATCAAAACCGCATTTGAAGCTTTTGCTAAAGTTACATCTGTTTCAGTTACCATTCCAATATCTGACAGTAAAATCTTAGGTTTAACTTCATCGTGTTTTATTTGATTAATTGCATTTTTGATCGCTTCTGACGATCCATGAACATCGGATTTTACAATAATATTTAATTCCTCTGACGCAGCATCTTTAAATGCAGAGTCTTGTGTTACAAAAGTTAATGAATTTTTACCATCTTTAGTCTCTTGAATTCTTGCGTCACATAGCGATTTTGCCTCTTTTTCATTCTCTAGAACTATAAAATCATCCCCAGCTTTTGCTGCACCATTTATTCCTAGAATTTCGACTGGCGTAGCTGGTTCTGCTTGCTCTATATTTTTTCCTTGGTCATTTATTATTGCTCTAACCTTTCCCCATTTTAAACCACTTACAAAAAAATCACCTTTTTTTAAAGTTCCAGCAGTCACAATGACATTTGCAATAGGACCTTTTCCAATGTCAATTTTGGATTCTAAAACAATTCCTTTGGCTTCTGTTTCAAAATCAGTTTTTAAATCTAAAAGCTCGGCTTGTAAAATAACACTCTCAACTAATTTATCTAAATTCTGCTTAGTCTTTGTTGAAATCTCAACCATTAAAGTATCTCCTGATAAGTCTTCAGCAATTAATTCATATTCTAATAACTGGTTCTTAATTTTTTGTGGGTCAGCTTCTGGCAGGTCACATTTATTTATTGCAACAACAATTGGGACTTTAGCTGCTTTTGCATGTTTAATAGACTCTATTGTTTGAGGTTTTACTCCATCGTCTGCTGCAACAACTAAAATAACTAAATCAGTTAACTTTGATCCCCTTGCCCTCATTTCTGTAAAGGCTGCATGGCCAGGAGTGTCTATAAAAGTAATTTTATTTGACTGATGTACAATTTGATAAGCGCCAATATGTTGAGTAATTCCGCCAAATTCTCCAGATACTACATTTGCTTTCCTTAAAACATCTAGAACTGAAGTTTTTCCATGATCCACGTGACCCATTACGGTAACAATTGGAGCTCTGCTTTTTAAATTCTCAGCTTTAACTTCTTTTATTTTTTCAATTATTTCTTCTGCTTTTTCTTCTCTAATTGGATTATGTCCAAATTCTTTTACCAAATATTCAGCTGTATCAGAATCAATTGTATGGTTTATCGTCACTGTAACCCCCATACCTAATAAATGTTTTATAATATTGCTTGACTGTTCAGCCATTCTATTTGCAAGCTCTCGAATTGTAACAACTTCGGGTATTTTAACGTCTCTTTTAATTGGTTTTAAACTTTCTTTATTGTCTTCTTGGTTTAAAAGTCTATTCTCTTTCTGTTTTGCTCTTTTTAATGATGCTAAACTTCTTCCTTTTCCTGTGAAGTCCTCATCGCTTAGTGCTCTAGATACTGTTAATTTTAATTCTCTTCTTTTTGTTGTTCCTTTTCCAGTTTTTGATTCTTTGGTTTGAGTTGTTTCTCCTTTTAATCTTCTCGTTGCTCTTTGTTCTGCAAGCTTTCTTCTTTCAAAGTCTGAATTAGGAGAAGTAATTGGTTTAGAAAAAATATTATTTCTAGATACAAAAGGTGCGCTCTCTTTGGGTCTCTCATTAGATGTATTTGGTCTCGAGTAGTTTGGTTTCACTCCAAATCTAGGTTTTTTTTCAATAACAACAGTATTTTTTGACTGTGATTTAGCTTGTTCTATACTGTTTATAGTTTTTTTGGAACTTCCTGAAATTGATAGTTTTAATTTTTTCTTTTCCATCTTTCATCTCTCAATCTTTATAAACTTTATCACGAGCAGACATAATTAAACTATCTGCCTCTTGTTTTGATAAAGCAAAATCTTCTAAATATCCTTTGATTTTTACTCTTTCACCTTTGACAACATCATAACCACCTGTAAGTTCATCAGATGCCAAATCTGCGAAGTCAGTTAATGTTAAAATATTTTGTTCTCCCAATGTAACCAACATGCCTGGTGTTAAACCTTCATGACTGATAAGTTCATTTTCTAGACCTAAATCTTTTACTCTTTTTGCAATTTCTTCCTGGTCTTTTTGATAAAACTCTTTTGCTCTTTCGATAAGTTCTTTTGCAGTATCCTCCTCTATACCCTCAATTTTAGTTAAAGCCTCAGGTTCACTATCCTTAATATCATCAATTGATGAAAAACCTTCGGCTACAAGTAATTGACCTAATGTTTCATCTAATTCTAAATTTTTTACGAAATTATCAGTTTTTTCCTTAAATTCTATTTGCCTTCTCTCTGAGTCCTCTTGATCAGTCATTATGTTAATCTCATAATTTAAAAGTTTAGTGGCTAATCTAACATTTTGGCCTCTTCTACCGATAGCTTTACTTAAATTATCTTCAGTAAGGATTACATCCAACTTCTTTGCGTCATTGTCAACATTAACTCTTTGTACTTCAGCAGGCGATAATGCATTTGCGACAACTACTGCTGGATCTTCGGACCAATTTACAATATCAATTTTTTCACCTTGTAGTTCGTTAACAACTGCTTGAACTCTACTACCTCTCATTCCAACACAAGCACCAACAGGATCTAATGAAGTATCAATTGCTTTGACACAAATTTTTGCCCTGCTTCCTGGATCTCTTGAAGAAGATTTTATCTCAATTAGTCCATCATAAATCTCTGGAACTTCTTGGATAAATAATTTTTCCATAAATTTAGGATGTGCTCGAGATAAAAATATCTGTTGTCCCCTAGGTTCTCTTCTTACATCTAAGCAATAAGCTTTAATTCTGTCTCCTGCTTTTATATTTTCTCTCGGTATTAATTCGTTTTTTTGAATTATAGCTTCTGTCCTACCAAGATCCACGATTATGTTTCCAAATTCTAATCTTTTAACGATTCCACTTAGTATTGAGTCTTTTTTGTCAATAAAATCATTAAATTGTCTCTCTCTTTCTGCCTCTCTTACGTTAAAGCTAATTACTTGTTTCGCAGTTTGAGCTGCAATTCTTCCAAAATCAAAAGACGGCAAAGGTTGAAGAACTTCATCTCCTATTTTCTTATCTTTATTATTTTCATTAAGTTTGATCGCATCATCTAAACTAATCTCTAAATTTGAATTTTCTGGGCTATCAACAATTTGTAGTTTTCTAAAAATTTCTATGTCACCGTTATCACGATTTATCTCTACTTTTATCTCATTTTCAGATCCGAACTTTGATTTTGCAGCCTTTGCAATACCATTTTCCATTGAATCAATTATTAATTCTTTGTCAATTGATTTTTCTAAAGCTACTGCTTCTGCAATTCTTAATAATTCAAGTTTATCTGCTCTTCTGTTTAACATTTAATTTTTCTCCAAAAAAAAATGGGCCGAGGCCCATTTTGAAATTTCAATAATGTAATTGAAATATATTGGCTTTTTTTAAATATTCAACTTTATTTAACTCTTAAATATGTTTGATTTATCGGTTTTTTCCCATGAAAAGGAACCATCTGATTCTGGCTCTCTTCCAAAATGACCATATGCTGATGTTTTTTGATAAATAGGTTTATTTAAACTCAACATTTCTCTAATCCCCCTAGGACTTAAGTCAAAATTTTCTCTTATTAATTTTTCAACATGTCTGTTTTGTTCCTCATCATTAGTGAAAAGATTAACATAGATAGAAAGTGGTTTGGAAACCCCAATAGCGTATGCAAGCTGTATTAAACATCTATCAGAAATTTTTGAAGCAACTATATTTTTTGCTAGATATCTAGAAGCATAAGCTGCTGATCTATCAACTTTAGTAGGATCTTTTCCCGAGAATGCTCCACCTCCATGAGGCGCAGCACCTCCATAAGTATCAACTATAATTTTTCTTCCAGTTAATCCTGCATCTCCATCTGGTCCACCAATAACAAAGTTTCCAGTTGGATTTACATAAATTTCATCTTCGTTTAGGTCTGATAATAAATCTTTAGGTATAGATTTTTCTATGTAAGGTTTAACTAATTCTCTTACATCAGCTTGATTTACATCTGCAGAATGCTGGGTTGATATTACCACTGATTTTACAGCTGCAGGTTTTCCTTCTTTATACTCTATTGTGATTTGACTTTTTGAATCTGGTTCAATATTTTTTAACTTTCCTGATTTTCTATCCTCAGCCATTAACCTTAAAATTTTATGTGAATAATGAATAGGAGCCGGCATTAAAACATCTGTTTCATCACATGCATAACCAAACATTATACCTTGATCTCCAGCGCCTTCATCCTTATTTCCAGACGCATCTACTCCCATAGCAATATCTGCGGATTGCGAGTGTAAATGACTTTCAATTTTTGTAGCTTCTTTATAAGAAAAACCATCTTGATCATATCCAATATCTTTAATGCAATTTCTGACTTTTGAAATCAATTCATCTTTTTTGATTTCTGGACCTCTAACCTCACCTGCTAAAACAACTTTATTAGTTGTTGTAAGAGTTTCACACGCTACTCTAGATTGAGGTTCGTTTGCTAAATAATTATCAACCACCATATCTGAAATTCTATCTGATACTTTATCAGGATGTCCTTCCGATACAGATTCACTAGTAAAAAGGAAATTTTTAAGATTATTCATGATCCAATCTTCTAATAGATAATAATAAAAAAATATATATAAAAATTAAAACAAAATACATTTTATTTCCATATTTAGCAAAAAGTGTAACTTTATGCTTTATTTCGTTCGTATAAATCGATCCGGTTTGCTCTAAATCAATTAATGATTTAATTTTACCATTTGGATTGATAATTGCAGAAATACCGTTGTTTGCTGATCTTATTAGAGCTTTACCTTGCTCGATAGATCTAAACTTTGAATGAGCATAGTGTTGGTATGGTCCTATTGAATTTCCAAACCAACCATCCTCGGAAATATTAATTATTAAATCATAATCAAAATTATTATTAAGTGTCCCAGAATAAATTATCTCATAACAAATTGTGGCTAAAAATTTTAAATTAATATCTTCAATATTTAAAATTGCTTTTTTATCTTTTCCTTTCGTGTAAGATTGATAATTATTAGTTAAACTTTTAAGCCCTATTAAAGACAAAACATTCTCCAAAGGCAAAAACTCACCAAATGGAACTAATTTTCTCTTATCGTAATAATCAATTACATTTGATTGATTATCAATAACTGCAATAGAGTTATAGTACTCAGTTTTACCATTTAAAATCTCCTTCCTATTCAAACCTAGCAAAATAAAATGATCCTTATCAAAATTTTTACTAAAAATTTCTTTATATGAATTAATATTATTAATATTAGTTGAGGGTAAAACACCTTCTGGCCAGATAAAAATTGTTTTTTCTCCAAAATATTTTTTTGGATCGCTTAGATTGACTAAATTTTTAATTATTGAATATTCATCAACATTAGATGAGTAAAATCTTTCTAAAGATATTTTGGTAGATATGCTTACAATATTAGTTTTATTTTCATTAATTTTTACACTCAAATTGTTTAGGGTCATGTGACCATAAATCAAGTTGGACATAACTAAAATTCCAACAATAGCCATAAAATAGATATTTTTTTTTGACTTACGGATGATCCATATAACTGGAATTGTAAACAAAGTAATACACAACAGATTAAATCCATAAATTCCCACTAAAGAGTTGATTTGAATGAATTCTGTTTGATTAGAAAAACTATAAGCTATTAAGTTCCACGGGAAACCTGAAAGTACAATTCCTCGAATATATTCAATAATACTAAAAACAAGTGAAAACAAAAGAACTGAAGAAATAATTTTTTTTTGATTTAATAAAAATTTTGTTATCAAGGTTGAAATACCAAAAAAGATAGAAATAAATGCTGGAATACAAATAATTGATATTGGTATTAAAAATTTTAAATTATTATCAAATGTAAGAGAAATTGATATCCAATATAAACCGCAAATAAAATATCCAAACCCAAAAAACCATCCATAAAGAAAAAATATTAATCTGGATTTATTTGAATTTTTCGCTTCAATTAAAAATAAAAATAAAAATATATAAGAAAAAAAATTGATAAAAAAAAAATTATATGGAGGTAAACTAAATGATGAAATGCCACCAAGTAAAAATAAAATTAAATAATTTAGTTTTTCAGATTTTGTCAAAAGTTTAACTTATTGAGTTTAATATTTTATTTTCTTCTTTATTCATTATTTTAAAATCATTTAAATTTTTATGGTCAAAACCTAGAAGGTGCAAAAATCCATGGATAAAAGTCATTTCTAAAATAAAGTTTTTTTTATTTGGAAAAATATATTGATAACTGATAATTATGTCTCCAAGATAAATTTCTTTTTTTTTTAATTCTTTTTTTAAATCTTTTTTTTTAAACGAAGGAAATGATAATACATCTGTATGATTATTTTTTTTTCTAAATTTATAATTTAGTTTTTTAATATTTTTATTATTTGAGAGTAATAAAGTAAAATTTACGTTTTTATTACTGTAAAAATATTTTTTTGGAAATCGCTTTAAGATTTTATCAAAAAATAATTGTGGCTTATTTAAACTTTTTTTCCATTTCTTATGATCAACAAGAACATTTACTCTAATCATTATTTATATCAGAATATGCCTTAACTATTTTAGATACTAAAGGGTGTCTGACAACATCCGAATGATCAAAATCTATAATTGATATTTCATTTAGATTACCTAATATTTTTTTTGATCTTTTCAAACCTGATAAATTTTTATTTGATAGATCTATTTGGGATGGATCTCCATTTATTACAATTTTTGAATTTTCTCCTATTCTAGTTAAAAACATTTTTATTTGAGTATCAGTTGCGTTTTGAGCCTCATCCAAAATTGCAAATGAATTTTTTAGAGTTCTACCTCTCATAAAAGCTAAAGGTGCAATCTCTATATCTCCAATTTCTATTTTTTTCTGGATTTTTTCAAAATCTAAAAGATCGTAAAGAGAGTCGTACAATGGCCTTAAGTACGGATCTACTTTTTCTCTCATATCACCTGGTAAAAAACCTAATCTTTCACCTGCTTCCACTGCAGGTCTTGATAAAATTATTCTCTCTATTTTTTTTTCCAAGAGCATTGTAAGTCCAACAGCAACAGCTAAAAAAGTTTTACCTGTACCTGCAGGTCCAGCTGAAATAACTATATCGCTCTCCTTTAAGGCTCTAACGTAGTTTTTTTGTTTTTCTGATCTGGGAATAACAGATTTTTTTGGTGTCTTAATAATATATTCAATATTTTTATCCGTACTATTATTATTTTCCTCAATCATAAATTTATTAACTGATGAAATTATATCTTTTTTTTCAATATTTCCATTTGTTATAAATTGATTAGTTAAAAACTGAATAGCATTTTTTACTAGATTATTTTTTTCTGGGTTGCTTTTTATAAGAATTGAGTTTCCTCTTGAATAAATATTGGTATTTGTTAACTTTTCTAACTCTTTTAAGTTGCTATTAAATTCTCCAACAACTCCTAGTAACAAATCATTATTTTGGAAAACTATGCTCAAAGAACTATTATCTGAATATAGAAATTTTAGCTCTGTGTTAAAATTATTTTGTTTAAGATTTCTCAAATTAAGCTGCTACCATTTTGTTATCCAATCTTCCAAATAAACTGCTCTGGTTAGAGTTTTCTATTTTAACCTTTACCAACTTTCCTATAAATTCGTCTGATCCATCAAAAATAACCGAAGATAAATATTTGTTTCTTCCAAAATATTTATTTTGGTTTTTTAATTTGTTTTCTACAAGAACTTCAACAGATTTTTTTTCCATAGATTTATTAATTTGTATCTGGTTATTAAATAATTTTTTTTGAATAATAATTAGTCTTTCTTTAGAAATTTCACTATCAACTAACTCATAATTTGAAGCCTTTGTGCCTGGTCTTGGGCTAAAAATAAAAGAAAAAGAATTAATAAAATTTATTTTATCTAACAAATTAATAGTGTCATTGAAGTCATTTTCAGTTTCGCCAGGATAGCCAATTATAAAATCACTTGAGAATTTAATGTCATTATTAATATTTATTAATTTTTCATAAACTTTTAAATAATCCTCAACTTTATGCTTTCTATTCATCAAATTTAATATTTTATCTGAGCCACTTTGAATTGGTAAATGAACAAATGGCATTAACTTTTTACTTGATGAATAACAATCTATTAGGTCATCAGTCATGTCTCTTGGATGGGATGTAGTATATCTTATTCTTTTTAATTCTGAGTAATGCTCCAATTTTTTTATTAAATCAGAAATTCTGTACTCCTTCCTATTTTCACAATAAGAATATGCATTCACATTCTGACCTAATAGAGTAATTTCTCTCACGCCATTTTTAATCAGTTCCTCGGCTTCCTTTATTATTTGTCTGAAAGGCCTAGAATACTCTGGACCTCTAGTATAAGGGACTACACAGAAATGACAAAACTTATCACACCCCTCCTGGATTGTTAAGAAAGCCGAAATTTTACTATTCTCGTTTTTTATTTCATCAAAATAATTAAATTTTGTTACGGTATCAAAATCTGTTTCATCTATTTTTTTGTTATTAGACTGATTTAAAATTAAATCATTAATTTTATGATAAGACTGAGGACCAATGACTATATCAATATAAGGTTCTCTTTTTAACATTTCTTCATTCTCAGCTTGAGCAACACACCCAGCAACAACTACAATTGGTTTTTTTTTTCCTTTAAAACTTTTTTTAACTCTACCTATTTCATGGTAAACCTTCTCTTTCGCTTTGTCTCGAATATGGCAAGTGTTTAATATATAGCAATCAACATCGTTTTGATCATTATTTCTAATGTATCCAATATTTTTAACAGTGTCATAGATTCGATTGGAGTCATATTCGTTCATCTGACAACCAAAAGTTTTGATAAAAACTTTTTTTTGCATTATTTATTTTTCTTGATACCGTAAAGTTCTAGTTTGTGATCAACTAATTCATAACCATATTTTTCAGCCACTTTTTTTTGCAATTTCTCAATCTCATCATCAACAAATTCAATTATTTCACCTGTTTTAATGTCAATTAAATGATCATGGTGACTTTCACTAAGTTGCTCATATCTTGCTTTTCCACCTTTGAAATCATGTTTTGCAACTATGCCTGCTTCTTCAAATAATTTAACGGTTCTGTAGACTGTAGCTATGCTTATTTTTGAATCAATTTCAGAGACCCTGTTATAAAGTTCATCAACATCTGGGTGATCTTGGGACTCGCTCATAACTTTTGCAATTATGCGTCTTTGATCCGTTAATTTTACTCCTTTTGAAATACATTTTTGCTCTATTGTTTCAGACATACCTTATTTAACTCGAATAAATTGGATTTATCAAATCTTTTGTTAGCTTATCTTCGTTATCTAATTCTATTAAATTTTTATAGTCATTTATGTTTTTTATATCCATTGAAGTAAATCCCACTAATTCAATTTTATTAGCAAATGATAAGGCTTTAGCTATTGAAATTGAAGTTCTTAAACTTGAAAATTTTCCTGGTCCCTTATTTATATATATTTTTTTAATTTGATTGATATTTGTACTTTTTTCACTCAAGAATTTATTTAATAGAGATACTATTTTATCAAAATTTTCTCTACTGTTTGAATGCTCGGTAGTATAAGATTTACCATCTTTGATGATTGAAAAAAAAATTTTATCACTTGCGGCGTCAATTACTAAATTGGTCATAATAAATTTATTTTTATTTCAAACAAACGTATATGCAACCGAAAAAAAATATGAAAAAGATGAAAAAGGAATTTTATCGCTTATGTATCATAGATTTGAAGAAAATAAGTATCCATCCACTAATATTAAGATGGCTGTATTCAAAAAACACATGGAGATAATAAAAAAAAATAATTTTGAATTTTTTGATCCAAAAGATTTTGAGAAAGAATTTTATAATGTAAAATTTAATAAAAAAATTCTTATTACAATAGATGATGCTTTTTTATCTTTTTATAAAAATGCTTGGCCTTTTCTAAAAGAAAATCAAATTCCTTTTATTTTGTTTACATCAACTGAAACTTTAGGAAATAAAGGTTACATGACTATAGACCAATTAAAAGAAGTAGAGTCGTATAGTTTTGCATATTTAGGAAATCACTCTCACTCTCATAAATATATGGTAGAATTTGATTTTGAAAAGTACACAAAAGATATTAATAAATCTATTGATATTTTCAAAGCCCAATTTAATTATAATCCAATATTTTTTTCATATCCTTTTGGTGAATATAGTTTGGAACAAAAAAAATACATTTCATCAAATTTTAAATTTGCATTTGGGCAACATTCTGGTGTGATTGATCTTAATAAAGATCCATATGAATTACCAAGATTTCCGATAAATGAAAAGTATGGTGATCTAAAAAGATTTGAGTTTTTAATCAATCTTCTTCCTTTACAGTATAATAAACTTTTTCCGGAGGATAAACTTGTTATTAACAATAATCCGCCTGAAATGACTATAGAATTTTTTGAGGAGCAAAAAAATTTAGGACAAATAAATTGTTTTTCTGATGAAGGAGGTTCTTGGGATAATACAAATATAAATTTGATAGAAAACCAACTTAAAATTTACTTTAAAGAAAAATTTAATTTTAGAAGAGGAAGAATTAATTGTTCCTTAAACGATATAGATGGTTGGAGGTGGTTAGGAAATCAATTTTCAGTAAACTTAAATTAAGTTTTTCAATTTTTTTGTTGTTGGCAGAATTTTAACATCATCAAATTCAGTTAGAGAGTTTTGCAGGATAATTTTTTTTAATGTTTCGGTGTATTCGATACCGGTTTCTGCATATTTATCTAAATAATTTACAAGCTGAAGACTGTTTAATTTTCCGTCATTGTCTCTTTGAATTGCTCTCTCGCTTCTAAATTCTTTATATCCCGAATGAGTATTTAAATTTCTTTGATATGCCTTAACAGAAGCCTTTAAGACTTTAAACTTTGCAACCTTGTGCTTTGAATCTACGTCTGCTCCAGCTGGTTTGATACCATCCCCAGACCAAGTCCATTGTCCAAAAAGTGCATTCCCCTCTTGGGCAAATCTTGATGTTCCCCATCCGGTCTCTTTTGCTGCTTGAGCAATTGCTAATGAAACTGGTATTTCGTCCATTCTTATTTTTAACGTTGAAAAATCAT
Source organism: uncultured Pelagibacteraceae bacterium (assembly GCA_902601315.1). Taxonomy (GTDB): domain Bacteria; phylum Pseudomonadota; class Alphaproteobacteria; order Pelagibacterales; family Pelagibacteraceae; genus Pelagibacter. Next base: position 65,598 of record CACKMS010000006.1, on the reverse strand, counting down.
TACTTTTGACACCATATTGCTTAAATTTTTTAGATAGCCACTCTTTTTCTGTTTTTGAATTATTATTTTTATTTAAAATAGCAAAAAGCTTTTTCCTATCTAAACGAATTTTTGTATTCTCCTCAATTATCAATGGAAGCACAATTTGTATAAATAAATTCTTTCTTTTTTTTGTATTTTCTATTTTTTTCATTTCTTTGGGCAAATGATCAATAGAATTTCCAATATTTACTAGCTTGGTCTCTTTAACTTTTTTAAGATTATACTTTGTGTCCTCAAACAATTGCTCGATCGTAGATGCACTTAATCTAGAAGTATTTAAATTATTTTCATCAGAATTAAATACATCTATGTCATCAAATACATTTTCCAGGCTTGTTTGTTCATCAACGTTTTCTACTTTAAATATTTCTTTATTGTTAAGAGTTAAATCAAAATTTTTTTTTGATATGTTCGATACCTCAATATTATCTTGAAAGTTTTCATCTATAAGATTATTCATTACAGGTAAGCCAAAAAAAAATAAAATAAGCATACCGCTTGCCAAAGTAAATTTAGATAAACTCTTATAATCTTTTTTAAAAAACGTTTTTTTATTTTTCCTTTTAAGATTTTTAAATTTAACTGAATTCGGTTTTATAAAAATAGACTCGTTTCTTGTTTTTTTTAGCATAAAGTAGATTGGCTGATTATATAAAAATATATTACTATTTTAAACTGCTAAAACTTCTTTTACTTCAGGAATATAATGAATGAGTAAATTTTGAACCCCTTGTTTTAACGTCATAGTTGAAGATGGGCAGCCTGAACAACTTCCTTGCAATTCAACTTTGACTTTACCATCAATAAATTCTTTAAATTTAATATCACCACCATCTCTCGCGACTGCAGGTCTAACTTTAGTTTCCAAAATATGAATTATTTTTTTTTCTATTTCATTTAAATTATAGTCAGTTTCATTTTGATCTAGCTTATCAATGATACACTTATTTCCTTCAGCATAATACTCATTTATATAAGATATAATTATATGCTGCATATCATCCCAATTATTTTCATTTATTTTGTTAACTGATAAAAAATCGTCTCCTAAAAAAATGCTAGTTACACCATTTATGGAAAGAATATTTCTCAACAAAGTATTTTTTGTATCTTCCTTATTAACTATCTCGAGAGGTCCATTATTTGAAACTGGACGTCCTGGTATGAACTTTAGTGAGTTAGGGTTAGGTGTTTTTTGAGTTTGTACAAACATAGACTCTTATATAACAACTAAAATATCATTTTAAATAGTTAAAAACCTATTATTTTCTTAATTTCTCTAACTTTATTTTCAGCAATATTATTTGCTTTTTCTGCTCCAGCTAATAAAATTTTGTCTAGATAATCAGCATTATTTAATAATTTATTTATTTCATTTGCTATTGGAGAAATTTTATCAATCAATTGTTCAGAAAGACTTGTTTTAAACTCAGAGAAATTTTTGCCTCCAAACTCTTTCAAAGTGGTGTTTATATTTTGATTTTTTAAACTTGAATATATTCCAAGTAAATTTTCTGCCTCAGGTCTGTTTTCTAATTCCTCAATAAAATTAGGGATAGGATGTGGATCTGTTTTTGCTTTTTTAATTTTATTAATTATTAAATCTTTACTGTCTTTTAAGTTTATTCTACTTAAATCTGAAATTTCTGATTTACTCATTTTTTTTGAACCATCCTTTAAGCTCATAATTCTGGAAAATTGTTTTTGTATTAATGGTTCAGGAGGAACTAGGAAATCTTGAACATTATAATCATTATTGAATTTTTGAGCTATATCGCGACAAAGTTCTAAGTGTTGCTTCTGATCATCGCCAACTGGAACATGTGTTGCATCATACAACATAATATCTGCAGCCATAAGAATAGGATAGATGTAAAGGCCTACGCTTGCTTTCTCCTTATCTTTTCCTGCTTTTTCTTTAAACTGTGTCATCCTGTTAAGCCAACCCATTCTGGCAATACAACTCAATATCCAAGAACCCTCTGAGTGTGCGGGAACTAAAGATTGATTGAACAAAATGCTTTTGTTTGGATTAAGTCCACTTGCAATAAATGTTGCAGCAGTTTCTCTAATATTATTTTTTAGTTCTTTTGGATCCTGTTTCAAAGTAATTGCATGCAAGTCAACAACACAATATATGCAATTATTATCCTTTTCATTCTGCAGTTCTACAAAATTTTTTATTGCACCTAAATAATTTCCTAAATGTAGATTTCCTGTCGGTTGGACTCCTGAAAAAATTTTTTTAGCCATAAAGTTAATATTTTATTTTAATATCTGATAATTTGAAAGCTTTAGTGACGATAGATATTAAAATATATATTACAAAAGTTATGATTACTAAAATAATAATGCATAAAAATTTATAATTATTCTCATAAGTCAAATATTCGGAAAAGAACTTAATTAAATATATAAATATACTCAAAGTAATAAAATTAGAAAAAAGTATTTTCAGCATCGAAAAATGGAAATTACTTGAAAATTTAAAATAACTTTTGTTGATGACTATAATCATCAAAATTATACCATTTAACCAAGAAGATATTGTTGTTGCAATTGGAATAATTATAAACCCAATTTCGTTAAAGAAAATAACACTAATAAAAATATTAATTGCTACTGATAACAAAGAAATTTTAAATGGAGTATTGGTGTCATTTCTAGCAAACAAAAAACTGGAGAATATCTTTATTAATGAAAATGCAGGTAAGCCAAGAGAAAAATAAAATAACGCTTTGGCTGAATTTTTTACACTTTCAATATCAAATGATCCATATCCAAATAAAGAGGAAGTTATTTCCTCTGATGCAATAATCAATGCAAATGATGCTGGTAAACTTAGAAATAAACTTAATTCTAAAGCCCTATTTTGTATTTCTGAAATTTTTAATTTATCTTCTGTCTGTACATATTTGCTTAAATTTGGAAGTATGATTGTACCTATTGCTATTCCTGCTATTGCAAGATTAATCTGATAAATTCTATCTGCATAATATAAGTAAGATACTGCACTTGCTTGGAATGAAGCAATAATAGTACCAACTAAAATATTTATTTGAGTTACGCCTGAAGCAAAAATACTTGGTAGAAGCTTTTTAAAGAAAATTTTTATATTTTCATGAATTTTAAATTTTAATTTAAAATTAGGTAAATAAAATTTTCTTACAAAAAAAATAAGAAATATAAACTGTACTAACCCAGCTATAGATACCGTGTATGATAAATAATAAACTAATGTATCTCCAAACTTATTTGCAAACATTAAACACAAAATTAATAAAATATTTAAAATTATTGGCGCAGCTGCTGCAGCTGCAAATTTGTTATGAGAGTTCAAAATTGCTGATAAAAAAGAAGCAAGGCAAATGAAAAGTAAAAAAGGAAAAGTAAGTCTTGTTAAATTTATTGCTAATTGCATTTTTTCTGTATCATCACTAAAACCAGGAGCTATAATTTTCACAAATCCTGGCATGAAAATTTCAATTAAAATGGTAGTAACTAAAAGAAAGAAAACTAATAAATTAAAAACTGAATTAGCGAACTCTTTGGCTTTATCATTTCCTTTGATAAGTTCGCTAGAATAAGATGGAACAAAGGCTGCATTAAATGTTCCTTCGGAAAATAACCTTCTAAAAGTGTTTGGAATCCTAAATGCTACAAAAAAAGCATCAGCTAATGGCCCAGAACCTAAATAAAGAGCGATAAAAAAATCTCTGACATAACCAAGCACTCTACTTATCAAAACAAAAAAACTAAATGTGCCAGTTGACTTAATTATGTTCATAAATCATATTAGTCTTAATTTAGATCTAATTGTATATTTAAATATCCAAAATGAAGAAAGTTAAAATAGAACATTATTCTGATAAAGAGGCTCTTGATTTTCATACAAATGAAAAATCAGGAAAAATTGAAATAAATTCATCGAAGCCGATGACTACTAAAAGAGATTTGGCTCTAGCTTACTCTCCAGGTGTTGCTGCTCCAGTTAAAGCTATCGCAGAAAATCCTGATCTTGCCTATGAATATACTACTAAAGGTAATTTGGTTGCTGTAATTAGCAATGGATCTGCAATTCTAGGTCTTGGTAATTTAGGAGCTGTTGCTTCTAAACCAGTTATGGAGGGAAAAGCAGTTTTATTTAAAAGATTTGCAGATATTGATTCTATAGATTTAGAAATAGACTCAAACGATACTAACGAAATTATAAATTCAATTAAGAACTTTTCAAAAAGTTTTGGAGGCATTAACTTAGAAGATATTGCTGCTCCAGACTGTTTCGTCATAGAAGAAAAACTAAAAGAAATTTTAGATATTCCTGTTTTTCATGATGATCAACATGGCACTGCAATTATTACAACTGCAGCACTAATAAATGCAGTAGACATTGCAAAAAAGAATTTAAAAAAAATTAAAATTGTAATCAATGGAGCAGGTGCTGCAGCTATGGCTTGTGCTAATTTATTTAAAAGCTCAGGTGTTCCTCAAAAAAATATTACTATGTTAGACAGAAAAGGAGTAATTTACAGAGGAAGAGATAATCTAAATCAATGGAAATCAGCTCATGCAGTTGAAACAAAAAATAGAACATTGTCTGACGCAATTGATAGTGCCGATGTTTTTTTAGGATTATCTGCTGCAGGCGCTCTTAAAAAAGAGATGGTTAAAAAAATGGCAAAAAACCCAATAATTTTTGCGTGCGCTAACCCAGATCCAGAAATTACCCCAGAACAAGTGGAAGAAGTTAGAAGTGATGCAATAATTGCTACAGGTAGATCAGATTATCCCAACCAAGTAAACAACTTAATAGGTTTTCCTTATATATTTAGGGGTGCATTAGATGTGAGAGCGAAGACAATTAATGAGGAAATGAAAACTGCTGCAGCAGACGCAATTGCAAAACTTGCAAGAGAAATTGTGCCTGAGGAAGTGGCTGCAGCTATGGGAGGAGAAACACCTTCTTATGGGAAAGAATACATTATTCCTTCTACATTTGATCCACGTTTAATTAGTGTTATTCCAGTTGCAGTAGCAAGAGCTGCGATGTCAAGTGGAGTTGCAAGAAAGAATATTGAAAATTTTGATATATATTCAGAACAACTAAAACAAAGATTGGATCCATCTGTAACTATTATGCAAGGAATTAACTCAAAAATTAAAAAAAATAAAAAAAGAGTTGTATTTGCAGATGGGGAAGATGAAAATACACTTAAAGCTGCAATAGCTTTTAAAAATAGTAATCTAGGAACACCAATCATCGTTGCGAAAGAAAAAGTTGTCAAAGAGAGGTTAAAAGAAATTGGATATGGAGAAAATTTTGACATTGAAATTGTCAATTCAACTAAAAAAGACAAAAGAGAAAAATATGTAAACTTTTTATTTAAAAAATTGCAAAGAGAAGAAGGTTTATTAGAGAGAGATTGTGATCGATTGGTAAGAAATGATAGAGTAATATGGGGTTCTTGTATGGTGGCATGTGGAGATGCAGATGCAATGGTAACTGGAAATACAAGAAGATATGCCCAGTCTCTTCAAAAGATTAAAAAAGTTGTTGAACCAAGGCCTGGTGAAATAATGTTTGGGTTAAATATGGTTGTAAATAAAGGGAAAACTGTGTTTATTGGAGATACTAGCGTACATGAATATCCGACATCGGAACAATTGGCTGAAATAGCGATTTCAGCTGCAAGGGTAGTAAGACTTTTTGGTTTCGATCCTAAAGTTGCCTTTCTTTCTCATTCAACTTTTGGCCAACCATTAACTAGTAGAACAAAACACATTAGAGATGCAGTTGAAATTTTAAAAAATAAAAAAGTTGATTTTAAATTTGATGGAGACATGCAGCCAGATGTAGCTTTAAATAACGAATATGCAGATCTTTATCCTTTTTCAGAAATTGTCGGTAAAGCTAATATATTAATTATGCCAGGACAACATAGTGCAACTATTTCTCATAAAATGATGAAGTCTTTGAGTGGCGCTAAGGTGATTGGTCCTTTGTTAATTGGTTTGGGGCAACCAATTGAAATTGCTCCTTTAAGATCCTCTACTTCTGATATATTAAATTTAGCTTCTGTTGCGGCGTATTCCGCGGGAGTAATTAATTATCAAAAACCAAATTAATTTTTTACTATTCTAAGATCTTCCACAAGTAATATACTTGAAATTACATCTTCTACATCAAGAATTTGTTTCGCTTCGTTGATAACTTCTGCTCTCTCTTCTTTACTTTCAGCAATACCATAAATATAAATTTTTTTTTTATGAGTATCTATATTGTAATTAGAAGACTTTATAATTTTACTAGCGATCATTGCTGTACGTAATTGTGAGGTAATCAAAAGATCTTTTGCAGATTGTTGAAAATTAAACTCCTCTTTTATCTTAAGATCATTTTTAACTGATCTTGCACCTTTGATTTCCCAAGCTAATTTTGTAATTTTTAATTTTTCCTCAATTGTTTCGACTTTGCCAGTTATAAAAATTCTTCCATCTATAACTTTCGGCTTAACAGATAAAAAATACTTTCCATCCATATTTATAATTTTAGCACTTAGATTTTTTTGCATTATATTATCATCTATCTGAGTTCCTATGGTTCTCGGGTCTGTTGCAATTGATACCCCAGTGCCTAGGATCCCTGTAGATGATGCACCAACACACCCGTTTAAAATCATTAATAATATAAAAAGATAAATTTTATTTTTTATCATTCTTAATCTCTATGCAGTAATTATATATAATTTTTTTTTGAAAATTTTTTTTACTACTAATTAATTTCACTACATTTTTAACTGTTTTGGTTTTTAATAATTTTCTGATCTCTCTTTTATCTGATTCTTCTAATTCAATTAACTTTTTTTGAATATTTTTGTTCTCAGAAACTATTACGGTTAATTCACCTTTTTTAGATATGTTCAAATTATCCAAATTATCAGAGGTAATTCTTATATACTCTTCATGGAACTTTGTAATTTCTCTACAAAGTAATATATCTCTTTGTGGAAAATGTAGTCTTAATTCTTTAACTATTTTATATAGTTTTTTTGGAGATATAAAAAATATAACTGTACATCCATAGCTTGATGCTTTTTCAAGGTTTAAATTTAGATCTTTTTTTTTTTCAGGCAAAAAACCAAGAAATAAGTATTTATCTGAAAAACCACTTATGGAAATCCCTGCACTGACTGATGATGCACCAGGAACAGGAAAAATATCAATTGAATTATTCACACATTCTTTAATTAGTAATTTTCCAGGATCTGATATAGCAGGGGTACCAGCATCAGATATCAAAGAGATGATTTTATCTTGTTTAAGATTTTCTATTATTTCTTTAATTTTTTCTCTTTCATTAAATTTATGGAAGGAAATAACATGTTTTTTTATATTAAAATGATTTAATAACTTTTTAGAAACACGGGTATCTTCACACAAAATCAAATCACATTTTTTAAGTACCTCTAAAGCTCTAAAAGTAATATCCCCAAGATTTCCGATTGGTGTTGCAACACAATATAGCCCAGGTTTTAATTTATTTGACATTTTATCATGATGCATAATTTAAAAATATATTATTAATAGTTAAATGAAAACTTTATTAAAAAAAATAATTATAATAATCTTTTTATGCTTATTACCTTTAAGCAAAGTATTTGCAGAAGGTAAAATTAGAATAGGTCTTGTAGTGCCTTTAAGTGGAGAATATTCAGCTATTGGGGACTCTATTATTAAATCAACAAGACTAGCACTTAACAAAATTAATGATGAAAAATTTGAAATTGTGCCGGAAGATACAAAAGCTAATCCAATTGATGCATTAAAAGCATCTAAAACTCTCAATGATCAAGGTATTAAAATTATTATAGGTCCGGTATTTAATGAAAGTACAAAATACCTTGACGAATTAAAAGATGTAACCTTCATATCATTTACAAATAAAATTTATGGAAATCCCCCTAATGTTATAAGTGCGGGAGTTAATGCAATTTCTCAACTTCAGACAATTGATAAGTTTAGGAATTTGAATGACATACAAAGAAGTATTATTTTAATTCCTAAAAGTGACTATAGAAATGAAATTGATCAAGCTATTAAAATAACAAAGTTAAAATTAAAAGATAAATTTTTTTATGATGTAGATCCAACATTGCTTACTGCACAAATTGAAAAAATTACAAGATACCCTGAAAGAAAGCAAAATTTGTTAAATGAAATTGAAAGAATAGAAAATTCTTCTTTGATAAATAAAGAAAGAAAAATAGAGGAACTGAATAAAAAAGATACACTTGGAGGGATAAACTTTGATTCAGTGATTATTGCTGATTTCGGTGAGAGTTTAAAAAGTGTAGCTACATCTCTTTTATATACCGATGTATCTTCAAAAAGAATTTCTTACATTGCATTGAATCAGTGGTTTGATAATTCACTTTTAAAAGAAACTTCGCTTCAACCAATTTATTTTCCCTCGATCAATAAGGAAAACTTCGAATTATTTAAATTAGAATACGATAATGCATACAAAAAAAAAGCAAATCAACTTTCCTTTTTAAGTTATGACCTTGTCGGTTTAGTTTACTTTTTAATTTTTAGTAATAATTTTAATCATGACAAAAAAATATTTTATGAAAAAAATAAATTCAAAGGAAAAATAGGTATTTTTGAGATTGATAAGAATACAATTACACACCAATTAAATTTTTACAGTATAGATAATGGAGCGTTTACAAAAATTTTCTAATTTTTAAAAATGCTTTGTATCTGTGATCAATTTTATATTTTTTTTTAGGATCCATCTCTCCAAAAGTTTTTCTTTTTCCTTTGGGTATAAATATAGGATCATAACCAAAGCCTTTTAAACCCCTCTGCTCATTAGATATATATCCTTCAATTTTACCAACTGAAAAAATAGGTTTATTTTTAAGACCAAAAATTGTCAATGCACAAACAAACCTTGCTGAGATTTTTTTTTCTCTCCAATTTTTTTTTTTTTTATCTAAAGCTTTAAACACTTTTTTAATTGCTAAATTAAAGTCTCCTTTTGGACCTCCCCATCTTGCTGAATAAATGCCTGGTTTTTTATTTAATAAGTCAATTTCAAGACCAGAGTCATCAGCTATGCAAACCATATTAGTTTTTAGTGAAAAATTTTTTGCTTTAATTAGAGAATTTTCTTTAAAAGACTTTCCTTTTTCGACGGGACTCTTTAATTTAAATTGACTAGGGGTGAAAATTCTATACTTTTTTGGGATCAAATCCCTAATTTCTTTGATTTTACCCTTATTATTAGAACCTATAACAATTTTTTTGATTTTTTTTTTAAGCATCTAGAAAAATTAGTTTTACTTACCATATACGTCTTAATGGAAAAAGAAGAATCAATAGAAAATAATATTAAAAAAGATCAAACAGGAAGTGAAGAATCAAAATCAGAGAAGACTGAGGATATTAAAGATGTAGAGGAAAAAACTGAGGAAAAATTAACACCTGAAGAAGAATTAGTTAACATTAAAGATAAGCTTGCAAGAACTTTTGCTGAGATGGAAAACCAAAGAAGAAGGTATGAAAAAGAAAAAGAAGATGCTTTTGAATATGGCGGTATTTCTTTTGCAAGAGAAGCATTAAATCTTTTAGATAATCTTGAAAGATCAAAGATTTCATTAGAAAATGATGAGACTATTAAAAATACTGACACTTTAAAAAAAGTTCTAGAACATTTTAAAATTATTAATAAAGATTTGCTATCAATATTTAAGAAAAATAATATAGAGCCAATTAAGTCTATAAATGAGAAGCTGGACCCAAATCTTCATCAAGCAATGATGGAAATAGAGGATGACTCTAAAGAACCAGGAACAATAGTTCAGGAAATTCAAAAAGGATTTATGATGAAAGATAGATTATTAAGACCAGCGTTAGTTGGGGTAGCAAAAAGAAAGACAGAAGAGCAATCAAAAGATGAGCAAAAAACTCAAGAAAATCAATCAGAAATGGATAAAAATTAATCTTGGTGGATGCTTGTAGTTGTAAAATTAACACTTATATGAAGCTAAGGTAATTAATATGAGCAAAGTAATTGGAATTGATTTAGGAACAACTAATTCTTGTGTCGCCGTAATGGAAGGTACACAGGCGAAAGTTTTAGAAAACGCGGAAGGTGCGAGAACTACTCCATCTGTTGTTGCGTTTACTGATGGAGATGAAAAATTAGTTGGACAGCCGGCAAAAAGACAAGCGGTAACAAATCCTGAAAATACTATATTTGCTGTTAAAAGATTAATTGGTAGAAATTTTGAAGATCCAACTGTTAAAAAAGATGTTGAGACAGCTCCATTTAAAATAGTTAATTCGGACAAAGGTGATGCTTGGATAGAAGCAAAAAGCACAAAATATTCACCATCTCAAATATCAGCATTCACACTTCAAAAAATGAAAGAGACAGCAGAAAAATATTTAGGCCAAGAGGTAAAACAAGCAGTAATAACTGTTCCAGCATATTTTAATGATGCACAAAGACAAGCAACAAAGGATGCAGGGAAAATAGCCGGCCTTGAAGTCTTGAGAATTATAAATGAGCCAACTGCAGCGTCGCTTGCATATGGTTTAGATAAAAAAACAAACAAAAAAATTGCAGTTTATGATTTAGGAGGTGGAACATTCGATGTTTCAATTCTTGAATTAGGTGACGGTGTCTTCGAAGTAAAATCTACTAATGGAGATACATTCTTAGGTGGTGAAGATTTTGATAATGCAATTGTAGAGTATCTTCTCTCAGAATTTAAAAAAGAAAATGGTATAGATTTAAAGTCAGACAAGCTTGCGCTCCAAAGACTCAAAGAAGCTGCAGAAAAAGCAAAGATTGAATTATCATCTGCCGCGCAAACCGAGATAAATTTACCTTTTATAACAGCTGACAAAACAGGCCCAAAACATATAAACTTAAAAATGACTAGAGCAAAATTGGAGGCTCTTGTTGAAGATTTAATTTCAAGAACAATACCGCCTTGTCAAACTGCATTAAAAGATGCTGGTCTTTCAGCAAGTGAAATAGATGAGATTGTTTTAGTTGGTGGTATGACAAGAATGCCTAAAGTAGTTGAGGAAGTTAAAAACTTTTTCGGTAAAGATCCAAATAAATCTGTGAACCCAGATGAGGTTGTTGCAATGGGTGCTGCTATTCAAGCAGGTGTATTACAGGGTGATGTTAAAGATGTATTATTGTTAGATGTAACTCCATTATCACTTGGAATTGAAACATTAGGTGGTGTATCAACAAAATTAATTGAAAAGAATACGACTATTCCTACAAAGAAAAGCCAAGTTTTTTCGACTGCAGAAGATAATCAGCCAGCAGTTTCCATAAGAGTTTTACAAGGTGAAAGAGAGATGGCAACAGACAATAAAGTTCTAGGAAATTTTGAGCTAGTTGGAATCGCACCAGCTCCAAGAGGGGTTCCTCAAATTGAAGTAACATTCGATATTGATGCTAATGGTATAGTTAACGTTTCAGCTAAGGATAAAGGAACTGGCAAAGAGCAAAAAATTCAAATTCAAGCTTCTGGTGGTTTGAGTGAGGAAGAAATTAGCCAAATGGTTAAGGATGCAGAGAGCAATAAGGAGGCTGATAAGAAAAAAAGAGAAGCCGTTGATGCAAGAAACCAAGCTGATACTTTATTACATTCAACTGAAAAAAATTTAAAAGAGCATGGAAATAAAGTTTCTGATGCAGATAAAAAAGCTATAGAAGATGCATCTGCAAATCTAAGGAACGCACTTAAAGGAACTGATTTAGAAGAAATAAAAAAGAAAACTCAAGACCTAGTTCAAGCATCCATGAAACTTGGTGAAGCAATTTACAAATCACAACAAGGTGCGAAGCCAGGTGATGCTCCAAAAGATGACTCTAAAGGAGAAGATAAAAAAGACGACAATGTTGTTGATGCTGACTTTGAAGAAGTAAAAGACGAAAATAAAGAAAAAAGCGCCTAGACTAACAACTATTTGTCTATAATTAGTTATGGCAAAAAGAGATTATTATGATGTCTTGGGTGTTAACAAAGGTGCTTCAGCCGATCAAATTAAGTCAGCCTACAGAAAATTAGCGGTAAAATTTCATCCAGATAAAAATAAAGGCGATAAAGCAGCTGAGGAAAAATTTAAAGAGGCTTCAGAGGCTTACCATGTCTTATCGAATTCAGAGAGAAAACAAAACTACGATAATTTTGGACATGCAGCTTTTGAAAATGGCGGAGGGGCAAGAGGTGGTTTTGGAAACTTTGACTTTTCTGGCTCTTTTTCAGACATCTTTGAGGACTTTTTTGGTGAAGGTTTTGGTGGAGGTGGAAGAAGATCAAGAAGATCTAATAATAGAGGTTCAGACTTAAGGTATGATTTATCCATAACTTTAGAAGAGGCTTTTTCAGGAAAAAAACAAGATATTAAGTTTTCAACAACAGAAAAATGTGGCACATGTATTGGCTCAGGTTCTAAACCAGGTCATAATGCTGGTGCGTGTAATATGTGCGGAGGTCATGGTCAAGTAAGATCTAGTCAGGGATTTTTTACTGTTCAACAAACCTGCCCACAGTGCTCTGGCTCTGGTGAGATGATTACTCATCCGTGTGGAAGTTGTAGTGGACAAGGAAAAAAACAAGCATCAAAAAGACTATCAGTTACAATTCCAAAAGGTGTCGATGATGGAACAAGAATTAGATTATCTGGCAAAGGCGAAGCAGGATCTAGAGGTGGAAGTAATGGAGACTTATATTTATTTATAAACGTTCATTCTCATGAATTATTTAAACGCTCAGACGAAAACTTATTTTTTGAGTGTCCAATTTCTATTGCTGATGCAGCATTAGGGACCTCTATCGAGATTCCAACTATTGATGGAGGAAAAGCTAAAATTAAAATTCCAGCAGGAACACAAAGTGGTAAACAATTCAGGTTAAGAGCAAAAGGGATGCCTTATATGAGAGGTGGGGATTATGGTGATCTTTATGTACAAGTAAATACTGAAGTACCTGTTTCATTAAATAAGGAGCAAAAAGAACTACTGGAAAAATTTAGAGAAATTGAAAACGAGAAATCAAACCCAAGTATTAAAAAATTCTTTCAAAAGGCTAAAAGTTTCTGGCAAAACTAAAGGTTAATGCTAATCTAAGTTATCTTTAAATTTTTAAATGAAAAAAATAAATTTAGTAATAACTGGGTGCATGGGGAGAATGGGTCAACAGCTGATAAAATCCATAAAGACTGACAGAGCTATAAAACTTATTGGTTTAACTGAAAATATATTAATAAAAAGAAAGATAGGTGGGATTAAACCACAATTAAATAATGATAATCTGTTTAAAAAAACAGATGTAATAATAGATTTCACAGTGCCTAAATGCACCTTTGAAGTTTTGAAAATAGCTTCAAAATTAAAGAAAAGAGTTGTTATTGGAACCACTGGTTTTACTAAATCCGAAGAGGATAAGATTAAAAAAATTTCAAAAAAAATTCCTATTTTAAAGGCTGGTAATATGAGTCTTGGAATAAATCTCCTAATGTATTTAACTGAAATAACATCAAAAGCACTTGGGGATAAATATTTAAGTAAAATTTTTGAAGTTCATCACAAACATAAAAAAGATTTTCCATCTGGAACCGCTTTAATGCTTGGGAAAGGTATAGCTGTTGGTAAAAATAAAGATTTTTATAAATTACTTGGAAAAAAATTACTAAATAAGAAAAAATTTCCATATAACAAAAAGATAAATTTTAATTCGATAAGGAAAGGTGAAATTATCGGTGAACATGAAGTTAAATTTTCTAGTGGTAAAGAGATAATCACTCTAAACCATGAGGCTTTTGATAGAGCTCTTTATTCAGAAGGAGCAATTACGGCTGCAAAGTGGATAAAATCAAAAAAACCAGGTCTTTATTCAATGAGAGATGTATTAAATTTTGAATAATGAATGAAGTCCAAAGGGCTAAAATAGTTTTAATACAACTTAATAAATTTTATCCTAAAACGCAAATTCCATTAAAACATAAAAATATTTTTACACTTCTCATCTCTGTTCTTTTGTCTGCTCAGTGTACCGACAAAAATGTAAATAATGTAACTAAAGATATTTATCCAAAATATTATAAACCTGAACATTTTGTCAAACTTGGTAGGAAAAAAATAGAAAAACTAATACAAAAAATTGGAATTTTTAGAATTAAAGCAAAAAGTATTTATATTCTATCACAAATATTGGTAAAAAATTACAAAGGAAAAGTACCAAGATCTTTCGAAGATCTCGAAAAACTACCTGGCGTTGGACATAAAACAGCAAGCGTAGTCATGTCACAAGGATTTGGATTTCCTGCTTTCCCAATAGATACCCATATACATAGATTGGCTCAAAGATGGGGGCTCACCAACGGAAAAAACGTTGTGCAAACTGAAAAGGACCTGAAAAGATTATTTCCTAAAAAACATTGGAACAAATTACATCTTCAAATAATTTATTATGGTCGTGAATATTGTAAGGCTAGAGAATGTTACGGAATTTCTTGTAAAATTTGCACTACTTGCTATCCTAATAGAAAAAAACCTCTTAAAACAAAGAAAGCATAAAATGAAAATATTAGGAATTGGAAACGCAATAGTAGACGTTATTTGCAAGGTGGATGATGAATTTATATCAAACAATAACTTAACGAAAAGTACAATGAAATTAATTTTTGAGGAAAGTGAATTTCAAAGCTTATTAAAAAATCTTAAAATTGAAAAGACTGTCTCTGGTGGTTCTGTAGCAAATTCTATTGTTGGTTTATCACAACTTGGAAATAAAGTGGGATTTATAGGAAAGGTAAGTGATGATGAATTAGGTGGTAAATATGAGGAAGGTTTGAAAAAAGAAAATGTTGAATACTTTTATAATAAAAAAAAAGAAGAGTTACCTACAGGAACTTGTTTAATTTTAGTAACACCAGACTCGGAAAGAACAATGTGCACGTTTTTAGGAACTGCTGGAAAAGTCAATGAGAATGATGTAAGTTTAGAAGCAATAAAAAAAAGTGAAATTATTCTTCTTGAAGGCTATCTTTGGGATGAGGGAGATCCAAAAAAAGCATTTGAAAAAGCTATTCAAAATGCAAACAAGGTTGCGATGTCTCTATCCGATCAATTTTGTGTGGATAGACACAAACCACACTTTTTAGAATTAGTTAAGAGCAAGCTAGATATTACATTTGCAAATGAACAGGAAATGACTTCTCTTATTGATGCAAAAAATTTTGATGAAGTAATAACATTTTCTAAGTCTCTTGAAAAAATAATCGTAGTAACACGAGGAGAAAATGGAGCTGTAGCAATTAAAGGTGATGAAGTTATTGAATGCGGCGTAAAAGGGGGTCTTAAAATTGTTGATTTAACAGGTGCTGGAGACCTTTTCGCAGGAGGTTTTTTACATGGACAAGTAAATAATATGTCATTGAAGGAGAGTTTAGAAAAAGGAACTGAAATGTCATCTCAAGTCATTCAACAAATTGGTGCTAGACTTTAATTATTATTTCTTTCTTTTAAAACTACCTTTTCCTTTTTTAGGTTTAACAATTCGCGGCTTGTACTTTCGGGAAAAAAGTTCTTTTGCAAAATTATTTTTTTTTTTCATTTAAAAAGTAACCTTTTTTATCACTTATGATAATTTCATTGTCAGAAAATTTATCACTTATTTTTTTCCTAAGACGATAAATATGCGTTTCAACTGTATGTGTTTCTAAATCAGAATTATAACCCCAAACCTTTTCTTGAAGAACATTAATATTAACTGGCTGATTGGATTGCCTCAAAAAAACTAGTATAGAGCATTCTTTTTCTGTGAGCTCAAGTTTTTTTGAATCTTTATTTAATATTCTTGAATTAAGATCTAAATCATAATTTCCTAAACTTATTTTAGATTGTTCAGTAAATTTTGATTTCAAAAAATTAACATTTAAAATCTGATTAAATTCTTTGATATTTATAGGATATTTTTCAATTATAATCTGGTTGTTTAAATTTAATATTTTTTTTTTACTGATTACTAAATAATCTGTTGAATTTTCGTAATCTAAGCTTTTAAGATCCTTTACTTTGTTACAAAATTCTAATTTAAACTCAAAATTTTCATTAATTTCATAAAGGATATTAAATAATTCTTTATTTTGAAAGATTATCAATTTCTTGCTCATAGTATATATTGTATTTATGACAATTATTGTCAAAAATAAACATACTCTTTTATTTAAAGATTTTCAATTTAGGTGCTGCGTTGGTAAAAATAAATTTTCAGAAAAAAAAACTGAAGGAGATAAAAAAACTCCAATTGGAATATTTGACCTTGGAGATCTCTATTATAGAGCTGACAGATTTAAAGAGCCATTTACAAGTCTAAAGACTCATAAGATAAATAAGAATATGGCGTGGTGTAATGATATTAACCACAAAAAATACAATAAATTAATTAAAATAAATAAAAATATAAGACATGAGAAATTATTTAGAAAGGACTATAAATACGACTTTTTTTTACCAATTAAATATAATTATCATAAAGTTGTACCCAAGAAAGGGAGTGCAATATTTATTCATTTATCAAAAAAATACAAACCTACTGCAGGATGTATTGCTTTATCGAAAAAAGATTTTTTAATTTTAATTAAGCTAATTAATAGAAAAACAAAAATAAGAATATTAAGATAAATTTTGTTTAATAATTAAATTCCTTAACCCAGTTTTCTAATGAGATATTTGATTTTGCAAACTCCTTTTCATAATTTTTCCATCTATACATAGAATTAGTGTATATGGGTTGGCTTACTTGATTATAACTAGGAGTGTTAATTATCCCTCTTGTTTCAGCTGTTTTGTAAAATTCCGTTACATTATCAGACCATCTAACGTTTAAAAATTTTAAAAGACCTCTAATGGATTTTTCAAAGTTAGAGATTACATCTTCATACCTTATTATGTGGTGATCAATTTTAAAAACATTAGTATATTTTTTCCATAGCAACATAGTTAGATCGTATAATTTTAAAGAATCATCTAAATTTAAAAAGTTAGCCATAGCATGATTCAGCATGAAATTTTGCATGAAACAGCTCAAAACGCAATCATATGGGTGTCTTAAAGATAATATAAATTTTGCATTCGGAAAAAATCTTAAAATTTCACCTACGTGCACAATATTTAAAGGCATTTTATCTATAGTGATATGTTTATCTTTATTTTTTTTATAATTTTCAATTTGATTAAAATAGTAATCTCTCATCTCTTTAATTAGTTTGGGATTAATAGTTTCCAGATTTTCAAGAGTAAATCCTTTGTTTATAAAAAGATGATCTATAAATCTATTTATTATTGGTATTTCCTCCAAAACCTCAATGGATGGATGACTTCTTAAAATTGTATCTAACAAAGTTGTACCAGATCTTGGAAAACCGATTAAAAAATATGGATCTTTCCTATCATCTAATATTTTTGGTAGGCTCCAAGTGGATATTTTTGGATTATTAAAAAAATTCAGTCTATCTTCAGTAGTCTTAACATATATATTTTTATCGACAGTTTGATCTTTGCCTCGATCCATTATGTCATTCAACATTTGAAATATCTCAAAAGCCCTAGAATAATCTCCTAATTTGTCATAACTTTTAGCTAAAACTTCATAGCTAGCCAGTTTTTGAACTGTTTGCTCTGGTAAAAATTCTGTATCTTCTAATAAACTTACTACTTCTTTATAATTCTTATTTTTATAAAGCAACTTAGCTTTAAATGATTTTATTACTTGGTGATTTTTAAATATTTTTTCTGCTGTATTGATTAGATTATGAAGTTTTTCATTTTGATTTGATTTATCATACAAATCCATAACATTATTATAAGAAGGTAGATAATTTGGATTGATCTCGATTGCTTTTTTATAATAATTTTCAGAATTTTTGTGATCACCCAGTCTTTTAAGAAGATTAGCAAAATTATAGTTTGCAAGAAGATTATTAGGATCAATTTTTAGTGCTTTAAGATAATTTTCTTTAGCTTCTGAAACTTTTTTTAAATTAACATAAGCCATACCAAGATTAGTATAAGCAAGTAGATAGTTTTTGTTTAAACTAATTGCTTTTTGAAAATAAATTATAGACTTCTCTACTTCATTTAAATTTAAATAAACCAATCCTAAGTTATTATTTAATTCTGGAAGATTTGGATTTATGGAATTAGCTTTCTCCATGTAATCTTTGGCTTCATTATAATTATTTTTTTGAGCCTTGATTGAGGCCATAAAATAATTTGCATCGAAATTGTTTGGAAATTTCTTGATTATTTTTTTATATAATTTTTCTGCTTTATCAAAATTTTTATTTCTGAAAAATTTGTTAGCGAATTCTAAATTTTCTCGTAAGTCATTATTACTTTTCATTAGTTATAGTTTCTTTTTCCTTTCCCCAAATATTTTAGAACCTACTCTGATAAAAGTAGCATTGTTCTCGATTGCAGTGATATAGTCAGCTGACATACCCATGCTAAGTTCTCTTAAGCCCAATTTTTTATTTAAATAATTCATCCTCATGAAATATTTTTCTGGATCTTCTGACATAGGCGGTAAACACATAGTGCCAATGACATCTAGATCTTTATCTAAGCAATATTTGTGAAAAGACACTAACTTATTAGGATCAATCCCGCTTTTTTGGTCTTCATTTCCAATATTTACTTGAATAAATAATTTAGGTTTTTTTCCAATTTTTTTTTGCTCCTCAGATATTTTATTTGCAAGTTTTTCACTATCGAGGGAGTGGATATAATCAAATATTTTTAATGCTAATTTTATCTTGTTTGATTGCAGTTTTCCAACTAGATGAAGTGAAATTTTATCATTTTTTTTCTTAATATCTGTCCATTTTTCAATAGCCTCTTGAACCTTATTTTCACCGTAGTCTGTGTGACCATAATCAATTAAAGGATTTATATGACTAATTTCAAAAGTTTTTGAAACAGCAATAATTTTGATATTATTTTTGTTGTTTGTTTTTTCTTGATTTGATTTTATTGAGGTTTGTATATTGTTAAAATTTGTAACTAATTGATGCATAGATTATTAAAAAATTACTACTTTATAAAAAGATTTAATACTACAGAACTCAAAAATTTAAACTCAAATACAACTGTTATTTTTAGAAACTATGCAAAAAAGCCCAATATAATTGAACTTTTACAGATTAAAGAATTCTGTAAAAAGAAAAATATCAAGGTTTGTTTGGCAAATAACTTTAGGCTTGCTCTTAGACTCGGTTATGATGGTGCTTATATTCCCTCATTTAATAAGAGCCTTAAACATTTAAATTACAGTTTAAAAAAAAAATTTATAGTTTTAGGATCAGCGCACAACATCAAAGAAATACGATTGAAAGAGAAACAAAAAGTTGATTTCATTTTTATTTCATCAATATTTAAGAAAAATAAAAATTACCTAGGTCTCTACAGATTTAGAAATTTAGAAAAGGTAACCGAAACTAGCATAATTGCTCTTGGAGGTATTAATAGAAAAAATCTTAAAATACTTTCTTTATCAAATTGTGTTGGTTTTGCTGGAATTAGTTATTTCAATTAGATTTAGTCCAAAAAAAAAGGCCCCTAAAAAGGGGCCTTTAATTTAATTATATTAAATAATTAGAATGCAAAAGTTAAGTTAAGTTCTGTGACGTCTCTGTCATCAGTTGCATCACCTTTTAAATTTGACATATCATGTCTTGAAGCTGTAACTGACATTGAACCATTTGTCCAAGATATACCAATTGCATCTGCTTCTTGGTCGGATAAGCTTGTATTTTCAAATTCAACAGTTGAAGAACCGTATGAAATTGAAAGGTCTTCGCTTACTGCATAAGAAACACCCCAAGCTTCAAACTCTGTATCTGCATTAGCTGCTTGGCTATCAGTTTCGTTTGATTGGAAACCAACTGTAAATGCATCCATTGCATATGTTGCATAGAAAACAGTGTTTTCTACTGTTGCATCTTTAGTTGTGTTGTTATCTTCCATTGCAGCACCAATGTTTAAACCTTCAACACCAGTAAATGCAATACCTGCACCTGTTGTGCTGTCATTTGCACCACTTTCACTTGGCTTATAGTTTAACATTATAGTTACACCATCTATAGCTGAACTATTTGTGTAGATAAGAGAATCATCTCCAGTTTGTTGAGCGATCGGACCAGTTTCTCCACCGCCACCTTTAATGTCCCATGACTCTTCGTTAGCAGCTGGAGTTTTATCATCCCAAGAACCGACTGCACCATTTCCTGATACACCGTTACCTGCGAATCTAAGTTTACCCATATCTCCCATGTCTACATCGAAGTGAGCATTTCCAGATGTCATAGCATCACCTGAAACGTTGTTATAGTAGCTTACTGTAAAACCGTTATCTAAATCAGCAGAACCTGTGAAAGAGATTGTAGTTTTTTGCTCTAACTTACTATCACCGTTGTCAAATGAAGAATTTCCTACATATGTAATACCAGCAGTACCTGTAACATCTAAAGCACCAGCAAAAGCTG
The DNA here is from genome assembly GCA_902601315.1 of uncultured Pelagibacteraceae bacterium. GTDB lineage: Bacteria > Pseudomonadota > Alphaproteobacteria > Pelagibacterales > Pelagibacteraceae > Pelagibacter. The sequence goes on along the minus strand of CACKMS010000006.1, from coordinate 44,973 downwards.
ACGATGATACAAGAGCAGTACCTAATGCAGTCAATCCTACTTTTTTAAGATTGTTCATATTAATTACTCCTTTATTTAATTGTTAATATTAATATTAAACATCAGCCTTTTAGCAGTTTTATCTGTTTTAAATCCCATATATCTCAATAATGAGTTGTTATTTTTTATACTGTTGCATTTTTGCACCTATACTGTTTTATTCAGGAAATTGACTATTTTGCATTAATATTAAATAAAACGTAAAATTTAAAAATGAATAAAAATCTTAGAAATTTAGCAATTTTAAGCTCTTTAATAATTTTTCTTTATTCCTGCGGGATGGGTGCCGACGCACGTCAGTTTCCACCTGATGCTGAGTCCAGAGTTAAAAAAAATATAGAGGAGGGTAGAGGATTTAGATTTTCTGATCAGAATAATGGTGGCTCAGGAAATTTTGATTTTGCAAGCTCAAACAGTTTGTGGAGGGCTTCGCTTGATACAATAGATTTCATGCCTTTGGTATCAGCAAATTATAGTGGTGGAATAATAATAACAGACTGGTACTCTAGTAATACAAATTCCTCTGAAGCAATCAAAATTTCTATTAGATTTTTAACGAATGAAATCAGATCCGATGCTTTAGATATAAAAGTATTTTATAAAAAATGTGCTTCGAATGAAAATTGTAAAATCATAGAAAAATCTGAAAATATTAAAAAAGAATTGAGTAAAAAAATTTTAATGAAAGCTGCAGTTTACGAAAAAGAAACAAAAGTGAAAAACTTTAAACCATATAGGGGAAAAGGAACTGTTAAGTAAAATTTAGTAACCTATTCAAATTTTAAAACTAGACAATAAGTGGAACAAAACAACAGATATAATTTCAAAATAGTAGAAAATAAGTGGCAAAAATTCTGGGAAGATAATAAATCCTTTAAAACAGATATTAGAAAAGACAAAAAAAAATTTTATTGCCTTGAAATGTTTCCTTACCCATCAGGTAAAATACACATGGGCCATGTTAGAAATTATACAATTGGAGATGTTCTTTCAAGATACAAGTCACTCGAGGGATATAACGTCTTGCATCCTATGGGCTGGGATTCTTTTGGTTTACCAGCAGAAAATGCTGCAAAACAAAATAATTTAAATCCAAAAGATTGGACTGAAAAAAATATTTCGATTATGAAATCTCAATTAAAAAAATTAGGTCTTTCTATAGATTGGGATCGAGAAATTTCTACGTGTAATGAAGATTATTTTAAACATCAACAGATATTTTTTTTGGAGTTGTTTGAAAAAGGTTTAGTTTACAGAAAAGAAAATTTTGTAAATTGGGACCCTGTTGATGAAACTGTTTTGGCAAATGAACAAGTTATAGATGGTAAGGGCTGGAGATCAGGAGCTAATGTACAAAGAAAAAAACTAAATCAATGGTTTTTTAATATTTCAAAATTTTCAGAAGAATTATTAGCTGATCTTGATAAGCTAAAAAATTGGCCTAACAAAGTTAAGGTTATGCAGCGAAATTGGATTGGAAAATCGTTCGGATGTGAATTAAATTTTAAAATAGAAGGCGATTTACCGGTTGAAAACATAAAATGTTTTACAACTAGACCAGATACATTATTTGGATTTTCTTTTTTAGCTATTTCACCTGACCATCCAGTATCTAAGCATTATGAAAATGATCCTAAATTTTTAAAGTTTAAAGAAGAATGTTCTAAGACTGGTACTACAGAGGAATCTTTAGCCTTAGCTGAAAAGATTGGTTTTAAAACTAATTTAAAAGCAATAAATCCTTTTAAAGAAGATGAAAAAGTCCCAGTTTACTTCGCAAATTTTGTGCTAATGGACTATGGTTTTGGTGCAGTTTTTGGTTGTCCTGGACATGACCAAAGAGATTTTGATTTTGCTAAAAAATACAATCTCTCTATAAAAACAGTAGTCCAACCAAAAAATGTTGAAAAATTTGAAGTAACTAATGAAGCATTTTCTGGAGAAGGAATTATTATTAATTCGGAATTCCTTGATGGTTTAGAGGCACCAGGTCAATCAGTATTAAAAGCTATAGAGATTTTACAAGATAGAGGGATTGGAAAAGAAAAAATTAATTTTAGATTAAAAGACTGGGGTGTATCAAGACAAAGATACTGGGGATGCCCAATACCTATAGCTTATGATGAAAATGGAGAAATTAAGACGATTCCAAAAGACAATCTACCGGTAAAACTTCCTGAAAATATAAATCTGAATTGCAAAGGAAATCCTTTAGACAACGATAAAAATTGGAAGACAATTAATATAAATGGAAAAAAATATTTTAGAGAAACAGATACTCTGGACACTTTTGTAGATTCTTCATGGTATTTTTTGAGATTTTGCTCACCAAATAATATTAAATATGGTTTCGATTTAGATGAAATTAATTATTGGATGCCAGTTGATCAATATATTGGAGGTGTAGAGCACGCAATACTTCACTTATTATACTCGAGATTTTTTATGAGATCTATAGCTTATGAAAATGATAAATTTACATTTAAAGAACCATTTGAAGGTCTTTTCACGCAAGGAATGGTTTGCCATGAAACATACAAAGATGAAAATAATAATTGGCTAAGTCCTGATGAAGTTGACTCAAAGGGAGAAAATTATTTTATTAAAAAAAATCCATTGTTAAAAGTTACAGTTGGTCCATCAGAATCGATGTCAAAGTCAAAAAAAAATGTAATTGATCCGGAAAATATAATTAACAATTATGGTGCTGATGCTGTAAGATTTTTTATTCTTTCAGATAGTCCCCCAGAAAAAGATGTACAATGGTCTGAGCAAGGAATGTTATCGGCATATAAATTTGTACAGAAATTTTGGAATTTACATCTAAAGATTAAAAACAAAATAAAACTTAAAAACGAAAATCAGGAAGATACAATTTTAAAAAAATTTACAAACCAATTAATTCACAAAATAACTCAAAATTTAAATAATTTTAGTTATAATGTCATTATTGCAAATATGCATCAAACTTATAACTTTCTCTTAAAACACCTTGATAATAAAATAAACTCAAAAAATCTTAATGAGTGCTACGAAAAAATTTTAATTATATTTTCTCCAATTTTACCTCATATTATAAATGAATGTCAGGAAGAAATGGGGTATAAAAACAATAATTTGTGGCCTACAGTTGAAAAAAAATACCTTGAAAATACAACAATTGACTATGTAATCCAAATAAATGGAAAAAAGAGATCAATAATAAACGCTGAAATAGGTCTAAGACAAGAATTATTATTTGAGCTTGTTAAAAAAGATAAATTATTAGATAAATATTTTAAGGACCTGTCTATAAAAAAAGTAATCTTTGTTAAAAATAGATTAATGAATATTTTAGTATGATCAAAAAAACTTTATATTTATGCTTTTTACTAGTTTTACTATCTGTGAATGGATGTGGGTATAAACCAATTTTGATTGGGTCTGACTATGACTTTTCTATAAAAGTTAAAAGCAGTTCTGGCAAAGAAGATATAAATTCCAAGATTGAGAATAAACTACAAGCACTAAAGGGCATTAAAAGAACCTTTAAATTAGATTTTACTTCAAATGAAACTAAAAATATACTCTCAAAAGATTCAAAAGGAGATCCATCTATTTTAGAAATTGTAATTACTTTAAATTATAAATTAATTGAAAATAGTAAAGTTTTGGTTAATCGAAGTTTAACTCAAAGATCAACTTACAATAACATATCGGACAAATTTGAACTTAGTAAATCAGAAGAAATCCTTACAGACAATCTTATTGAAAATTTGGTTTCAGATATAATCAATTCTGCATCAAATTTAATACTTAATCCAATGATTAATGATAATTAAATCTTTCGAAGTAATCAAAACTAAATTTTCTAAATATAAATCAATTCTTTTGTACGGTCTCAATAAAGGTTTTAAAGAAGAAGTTATCAAATCCAATATTTCATTAGGTTTTACTGGAGAAACATTACGTTATGAGGAGTCAGAAGTTTTAGAAAATAAAGAGTCCATACTTGAAGATTTTATGAATGGTTCGTTATTTAGTGAGATGAAAATGATTATAATTTCAAGATCATCTAATAAGATACTAAATTTTATAGAGGATTTTTTAGAGAGAGATATATCAAACGTACAAATAGTAATAAACTCTGAAAACTTAGATAAAAGATCAAAATTAAGAGCTTTATTTGAGAAAGATAAAGAATTAGCCTGCATACCATTTTATGAAGACAACAATCAAAGTCTAAATATTTTTGCAATTAAATTTATAAAAGAAAAAAATATAAAAATTTCACAAGAAACTATAAATTTAATTGTTGAAAGAGCACGAGGAGATAGAGGTAATTTAAATAATGAACTCAAAAAGTTGGAAGCTCTCTCTCTAACTAGGAAAAAAATCTCGCAAGAAGATGTATTTAATTTAACCAATCTTGCAGAAGATTATGGAATATTTGAACTCGTAGACAATTATTTAGCAAAAAATAAGGTAAAGGTTTCGAAAATTCTAAATGAAAATAATTTTGTAAATGATGATTGCATTTTAATACTAAGAACATTGCTCAATAGATCAAAAAGGCTTTTAAAATTAAAGAATATTCAAAAAGAAAAAAATAATATTGATGAAGTAATTTCATCTTATAAACCCTCAATATTTTGGAAAGAAAAAGATTTAGTTAAACAACAAATTAAAAATTGGTCTGAAAAAGAGATTAGAGGAAAAATTTATCAAATATCAAATTTGGAGATTTTAACCAAGAAAAATACATCTTCCGTTAATATTGTATCAGATTTAATTAGCAATTATTAATAATTTTCCTTAATTATTTTGATTAAACGATCTAGTTGATCAACACCTTTATACTCAAAAATTAATGTGCCGGTATTATTTTTTTTATTATTTAAAAATACCTTCATACCAATTTTGGAACTGAGTTGGTTCTCAATATCTGTTGAATTTGGATCTTTTGATTTATTTGGACTTTTATTGCTCTTTACCAATCTGACAAGTGCTTCTGCTTGTCTAACCGATAATTTTTTTTTGATTATTTTCTCAGCCAATAACTCAGAGTTATCTAAACCAACTAAAATCTTGGCATGGCCTGGAGATAATTTGTCATTGATAATGTGCTCAATTACCTTAGCTGGAAGACTTAATAATCTTATGCAGTTAGATATATGTGCTCTGCTCTTACCAATAAATTTCGCAACTTTGTCTTGATCATAATTAAATTCGTTAATTAATCTTTGATATCCCTCTGCTTCCTCGATAGGGTTAAGATCCTTTCTTTGAACATTTTCAACAATTGCAAATTCAAGGGACATAAGATTGTCTACATTAAGAATTACTGCTGGAACTTCGTGCAAGCCAGCATTTTGTGCTGCTTGCCATCTTCTTTCTCCTGCTATCAATTCATATTTGTCATTGCTATCTTCTGATGCTCTAACAATTATTGGCTGAATAATTCCTCTTTCACGAATTGATGCTGTGAGTTCTTCTAAGCTATTTTTATCAAAGTTTTTTCTTGGTTGATATTTATTTGGAATAATAGAACTAATCGATATTTTATTGTTTGTAATCTTTACATCACTATCTCCGATCAGGGATGACAAACCTCTTCCTAATCCTTTTTTATTTTTAAACGGATTTATCATGCAGCAGTCTCAATTTCTTTTTCTTGTTCTAAAAATTCTTCAGTGAAACTAAAATACGCTTTACTACCTGGACAAAGCTTATCGTAAATTAATACTGGAACTCCATGAGAGGGCGCTTCGGATAACCGTACATTTCTCGGCACTGCTGTGTTATAAACTTTTTCTTTAAAAAAATTTCTAGCTTCCATCTCCACCTGACTGGACAACTTATTTCTCTTATCATACATCGTAAGGAGGATCCCTCTTATCTCTAGGATAGGATTTAAATTCGATTTAATCCTTTCAATAGTTTTCATTAATTGGGTTAAGCCCTCTAAAGCGAAAAACTCAGTTTGAAGTGGGACTACCAAAGCATCAGAGGCAACTAAGGCCATAATTGTGAGAAGACTAAGAGATGGAGGGCAGTCAATTAGTATATAATGATAGGATGTTCTAGAATCATTTAAAATAGAGGATAATTCATCTTTTAATTTAAATGCTCTTCGGCTGTCACCAGCAGTTTCAACCTCGAGTCCTGATAAATCTACGTTAGAGGTAATAATATCTAAGTTTTTAAATTCAGTTTTTTGTATCACGTCGGATATTTTTTTGTTTCCATTTAAAACACTATAAATTGTATTATCAGATGTACCTGAGTTGGATAATCCAAGACCAGTTGTGGCATTTCCTTGTGGGTCAAGGTCAATCACAAGAATTTTTTTTTCTTTAAGAGACAAACCAGCAGCCAAATTAATTATTGTTGTTGTCTTCCCCACTCCACCTTTCTGATTTATCACTGAAATAATTTTTCTATTCATATTTTTTTAAGATTAGATATTTTCACAATGATTGACTCGTCGCTGGTTACACTTTTTCTCTCTTCATAATCAAATTTCCAATTTTTCATTGCATCTTTTAAAATCTTTTTTCCATTTTTTCCTAAAAATAAAATTATGTATTTAAAATTTTTAAAATTTGTTTTCGCAATTTGAAAAATTACTGGCAAAGGTTTAAAGGCACGTGAAATTATGACGTCTGTAATTAAATTTTTTTCGTTAAAAATATTTTTTTGATAAATTTCCGCATCCAGTTTAAATTTTTTGGACATTTCTCTTAAGAAATTACTTTTATGATAACTTTTTTCATAAAAAATCACTTTAAATGTAGGATTTTTCGAACTCATGATAATACCTAGGACAATTCCTGGTAAACCTGCCCCCGAACCTAAGTCGGTACACGTTTTAATGTCATTTTTATCAATAAAATCAATGGTTTGCATGCTATCAGCAATATGCCTTGATTTTATTGAGCTTTCTGTGCTTTTGCTAATTAAATTTATTTCTTTATTTTTTAAAATTATGTCTTTTGAATACTCATCTAACCTTTCGAGTGTTTCACGTGAAACATCTAAATTAAATTTTGGAACTGTTTTTAAAAAATACGAATCAATCAAGCTATATGCTTAATAGACTTTCTTTTAAGATGAGACAATAAAATATATACGGCTGCAGGTGTTATTCCATCTATCCTAAGGGCTTGGCCCATAGTTTTAGGCTTTATTTTCTTAAATTTCGACTTGACTTCATTTGATAGGCCTGAAAATTTATCATAATTAATGTTTTCTGGAATTATTAAATTTTCATCTCTTTTGAAAGCTAAAATGTCAGCTTTTTGCTTCTTCAAATAACCTTTATAATGAGAGTTTATTTCTACTTGCTCATCTATTTCACGTGAAACATAAGGTATTTCTGGCCAAATTTCCCTTATTTTACTCATATTAACAGATTTTTGACCTAATATATGGAAAGCAGTTCTACTAATCCCGTCTTTTGCAATATTAATTCCATACTTTTCAACTTTTGAAGGAGTAATTTTTAATTTTGACATTTGATTTTCAATTTTTGTTAATTGAAAATGCTTTTCTTTAAATATCTGAGCTCTCTCATTAAGTACTACTCCCAAATTAATTCCTTTTTGAGTTAATCTAACATCAGCGTTATCTGACCTTAATGATAATCTATACTCAGCTCGTGAGGTAAACATTCTATATGGCTCTGCTACACCTTTTGTAACCAAATCATCTATCATCACTCCAATATAAGCATCCGATCTATCAAGTATAAAAGGTTCTTCACCTTTAATAGATAGAGCAGAATTAATTCCAGCGATTAAGCCTTGGGCCGCAGCCTCTTCATATCCAGTTGTTCCATTTATTTGACCAGCAAGATAGAGATTTTTGATTTTTTTAGTCTCTAAAGTTAAGAATAGCTCTCTTGGATCAATATAATCGTATTCAATAGCATACCCTGGCCTTAATATTTTTACATTCTCTAAACCATTGATTTTACTACATATTTCTTGCTGTATCTGTGATGGTAATGATGTTGAAATGCCATTTGGGTATATAGTATTATCATTTAAACCTTCTGGCTCCAAAAAAATTTGGTGTCGCTTTTTATCAGCGAATTTTTTTATTTTATCCTCTATAGATGGACAATATCTTGGGCCTACTCCTTGGATGCTACCAGAATACATAGCGCTTCGCCTAATATTTTTGGAAATGATTTTATGAACTTCCTCATTGGTATAAGTCATTCTGCAAGAGATTTGTTTGTTTAAATTTTTTTCGGTTAAGAAAGAAAAAAAATATGGATCTTCGTCTGCATGTTGAGCCTCCAAATTTTCAAAGTTAATTGTTCGTGCATCTAATCTTGGTGGAGTTCCAGTTTTTAATCTACCAACTTTAAAATTAAACTTTTCTAGTTGTTCACTTAAACCTGTTGATGGTTTTTCATCATATCTCCCCGCTGGAGTTTTTTTCTCCCCAATATGCATAAGCCCATTTAAAAATGTGCCAGTTGTTAGAATTATCTTAGATGATCTGATTTCTTTACCTGATTGAGTATTAAAGCCAATTATAGCATTATTTTTAAATATAAAGCTAATTACAGGATCAGAATAAATGCTTAAATTACAGTAGTTTACAAGTTTTTCTTGCATATATTTTTTGTATAATGATCGATCACTTTGTGTTCTGGGTCCTCTAACCGCAGGACCTCTACTTCTATTTAAAAGCCTAAATTGTATTCCTGATTTGTCCGCAACTTCTCCCATAACGCCGTCTAATGCATCTATTTCTCTGACCAAATGACCTTTGCCGAGTCCACCTATTGCAGGGTTGCAGGACATTTCCCCTATAGTTTCAAACTTATGTGTGAATAAGGCAGTGTTAACTCCCAATCTTGCAGATGCTGCTGCTGCCTCACAACCAGCATGCCCACCCCCGATAACCACTACATCAAACGATAACTCATTTTTCATGCCTTTAATTTATTATCGTTATTAGATTTTACAAGATACTAGTTATTACACATTCTGCGGTTTTTTTAGTTGATAATTATTTACCTATACAGAAATCGTTAAAGATTGATCCGAGTATTTCTTCAACGTCAACTTTTCCAACTATTAATCCTAAATGTCTAACTGCTAATCTTAAATCTTCTGCAGCTTTATCAAATTCCTCTTCTGAATTTTTGTTTTGAAAGGTTTTTAAATGATAAATGCATTTCTCAATATTGTCTCTATGCCTGCTTCTTGTGATTATAATATCGTTTGATGATATAAATTTATTTTCTAATTTTTTTTTTATTTCATTAATAAGTAAATCTATATTTTTGTTTTCTTTAACCGATATAAATATTGGATTTAATTTTCTAATTTCTTCATTTATTTTATCATCAATATTATCCAATTTATTAATAACAATAATATTCTTGTCCTGGCTTAAAGTACTCAAAAAGCTTTGAAAATCAACACTTTTTGGCTCTAGGACTATGATATTTAAATCTGCATCATTTGCATTTTTTAGACTTAACTTTATCCCTTTTCTTTCTATTTCATCTTTAGAGTCTCTGATGCCAGCTGTGTCAGATAAAATGACTGGATATCCATCCAAATTAAGATGTGTTTCTATAACATCTCTTGTTGTCCCAGCTATTTCGGACACAATTGCTACTTCACGGTTTGCTAGATGATTGAGGAGAGAAGATTTTCCTACATTTGTAGGTCCAATTATGGATATTTTATATCCTTCTCTTATTCTTTCTCCAACTCTTTGATCATTCAATAATTTCTCTAGATCAGCCAATGCTTTAGCTGTATCTGCTTTTATTCCATTTAAGATTTCAATTGGCAAATCTTCATCTGGAAAGTCAATTTTAGCTTCTATCTTAGATAATACTTTAATCAGTGTATACCTGAGAGTTTCAAATATTTTAGAACTTTCACCCTCCATAATTTTTATAGCTTGTAATCTCTGAATTTCTGTTTCTGATGAAATTAAATCTGAAATACCTTCTGCTTTCAGTAAATCTATTTTTCCATTTTGAAAAGCAGTCTTTGTAAACTCTCCTGGAGATGCAAGTCTACAATTTGATACTTCCGAAATTGAACTTTGTATTGCCTCAATAACTGCTCTACTACCATGAACATGAAATTCGGCCATATCTTCACCTGTGTAACTATTTGGTCCAGGGAACCATAAAAGTATACCTTCATCAATCAATTGATTATTTTTATTAATGAATTTTCTTAAAGTTGCCTCTTTAGGTTTTGGCAAACTAGAATTTGTGAGATGTTTAATAACGTTTACGGTTTTAGATCCAGAAACTCTAATAACAGCTACACCGGATAAACCCGGCCCTGAAGATAGAGCATAAAATGTCATCAGAAAATTATATCAGTATTTTGGAAAAATAAATCTTTAAGATGGCTTATTCATAGAATTAAAAAATTCTGCATTATTTTTAGTATCTTTTAATTTAGAATTTATAAACTCTATTGCATCCATTGATCCCATTGGAGCTATAATTCTTCTTAGCACATTCATTTTTTGAAGATCACTTTTATCAAACAATAGCTCTTCTCTTCTTGTGCCAGATTTAGTTATATCTATTGCTGGGAATATTCTCTTTTCAGATATCTTTCTATCTAATATTGTTTCGCTGTTACCAGTACCTTTAAACTCTTCAAATATAACTTCATCCATTCTACTTCCAGTATCAATTAGCGCTGTAGCAATAATTGTTAATGATCCACCTTCTTCAATATTTCTTGCAGCACCAAAAAATCTTTTTGGCCTTTGAAGTGCATTGGCATCTACACCTCCAGTTAAAACTTTTCCTGAACTTGGAACTACAGCGTTATAAGCACGTCCAAGCCTCGTTATGGAATCTAATAAAATTACAACATCTTTTTTGTGCTCGGTTAGTCTTTTAGCTTTTTCAATAACCATTTCAGCAACTGCAACGTGTCTTTGTGCAGGTTCATCAAATGTTGAACTTATTACCTCTCCGTTTACTGTTCGTTGCATATCCGTTACCTCTTCAGGTCTTTCATCAATTAATAAAACCATTAGATAGCATTCTGGATGATTGGCAGTTATTGAATTTGCTATGCTTTGCAAAATCATTGTTTTGCCAGCTTTTGGTGGTGATATAATTAATGATCTTTGACCCTTTCCAATAGGACTAACAAGATCGATTAATCTTGGAGTTAAATCAGGTTTCTTTTCAATTTTTGTAGTTTCGACTTCCATCCTAAACTGCTTATTAGGATAAAGTGGCGTTAAATTATCAAAAGCTATTTTGTGTTTAAACTTATCGGGTTCCTCAAAATTTATTTTGGAAACTTGTAATAAAGCAAAATATCTCTCACCTTCTTTTGGTGATCTTATAGGACCTTCAACAGTATCTCCAGTTCTAAGACCAAACCTTCTAATTTGGCTAGGACTTACATATATATCATCTGCACCTGGGAGATAATTGGACTCCATTGCTCTTAGAAAACCAAAACCATCCTGTAAAAGCTGCAAAACACCACCGCCAGTAATTTCTTCTCCTTTTTCAGCCAATTTTTTTAATATAGCAAAGTAAATCTCTTGTCTTCTTAGAGTGCTTGCATTTTCAATACCAAGCTTTTCGGCTTCGGTGATTAGTTTTTCTGAGCTCTTTTCTTTTAATTCTTGAATGTTCATAGTTTGTGGGGAGTTATTTATTAGATAGGATAAATATATATATTAAGTCTCAAATTACAAGACTAGATGGGTTTAAAAATTACTATAAATACTGTTAAAATTAACAGTACAGTTGGAATTTCATTAATTATTCTAAAAAATCTAGAGGATTTTGTGTTTAGACCATCTCTTAGAGAAATCAGGCATTTTCCCAAATACTCGTGATAAGCAGTCAAAATTATTACTAAAAAAATTTTTATTTGAAGCCAAAGTTGCGAGAAAGACTCAAAACCTATTTGATAAATTAAGACTATACCAAAGAGCCAAGATATTAGCATTGCTGGCCTCATAATATAGTAATAAAGCTTTCTCTCCATAGTCTCAAAAATTTCAGTGGCTTCTTTTTTTTGATAATTTTCAACATGGTAAACAAAAATTCTTGGCAAATACAACAATCCAGCCATCCAAGATATAACTGCTATTAAATGTAATGACTTAAATAACAAATAATAGTTCATAAATTTATAAATTTTTATTTACAAGAAATTTTAGGAGCTTAATATGATCTTCGGTGTCATTCAAACACGGTATCATATCAAAGTTTTTTCCCCCAGATTTCATAAAACTCTCTTTACCTTGAATTGCAATTTCCTCTAAAGTCTCGACACAATCTGATGCAAAACCAGGACAAATTACTAAGATATTATTTATATTGTTGCTCGGTAATTCTTCTAATGTTTTATCGGTATAAGGTTTTAACCATTGTTCAGGACCAAATCTTGATTGAAAAGTTGTCCTTATTTTAACATCTTTGAATTTTTCTGAAATTAGCCTAGTTGTTTTATGACAGTAGCAATGATAAGGATCACCTTTATCAAAATATTTTTGTGGAATTCCATGGTAAGAAGCAATGATAAGGTCTGGTTTCCAATTAATTTCAGAAATTTTTTTATTTAAAGAATTTACAAGTGCATCAATGTAGAGTTCCTCTGACTCGTAATGTGGAACTATCTTTAAACTTGGTTGCCATCTCATATTCATAAGAGTTCTATATACCTCATCACATACTGTTGCTGTTGTTGCTGCAGCATATTGCGGGTATAAAGGAATAATTAAAAGATGCTCGCAACCAGCTTTGTGAAGTTTATTTATTTTACTTTTTATACTTGGGATTCCATATCTCATTGCATAATCAATAATAATGTTTTCATTTTTAATTAGTTTGTCAATTTTTTCAGCCTGTAATTTTGTGTAGTATCTTAGAGGAGACATATTTTCTTTTTCCATCCAAATTTCTTTATATGCTTTTGCAGTTTTAGAAGGTCTAAATGTTAATATGAAAACATTTAGTATGAATTTCCACAGTATAGGATTTACTTCTATAACTCTTCTATCAGAAAGAAATTCTTTTAGATACTTTCTTATATCAAACCAACTTGTGGATTCTGGAGTTCCAAGATTAATCAATAAAACTCCAGTTTTTCCGAAATTAATTTTTGGGTGCTCTTTCATTAATTAAATGATCTTACAATTTTTACTAATTTTTCAACCATCTCAATTTTTGTTTGAGGTTGAATTCCATGTCCTAAATTAAATATGTAAGGATGGTCTTTAAATATACTTAAATATTTTTTAGTTTCCTTTTCTAAAACATCTTCGTCTTGTAAAAGTATCTTTGGGTCTAAGCCTCCTTGAATGGGAATATCTATATTTTTAACAATATCCTTTGGATCTATCTCATAATCGATATTTACAGCACTTGGTTTAACAATATCACAAAAGTTCTTATAATCTTTTATACCCCTAGGAAAACATATAACTGGCACACCAAGGCTTTTTGTATATTCTACAACGCTTAAAGTTGGTATGTAAATGTATTCAGGAATATTTTTTTCAAGCAGTCCAGCCCAACTATCGAATATTTGTATAATCGTAGCACCTGCCTCAACTTGATTTTTAATGTGAATTTTAAGAAACTTGTCAATAATTGATAATAGTCTATTGATTAAAAATTCATTCTTAAAAAAATCTTCTCTAAGTTTTTTTTTGGGAGAAATTTTATTGATCATATATACTAAAATTGTCCATGGAGCACCAACAAATCCAATTAAATCTTTTTCATTTTTATTAATTTTATTAGATGTTATGCTAATTGCCTTATAGACAGGATTTAGTTTAAAAGAAAAATCTACTTCATCAACATTTTTTAATTCATCTAAATTCAAATCACCTAACTTTGGACCAAAATTTTTCTCAAACTCAACTCTTTGGTTTAAACCATATGGTAACATTAAAATATCTGAGAAGATAATTGCAGCATCTAAATTAAATCTGTCTACAGGTTGTAAAGTAATTTCAGATGCTAAATTTTCACTCAGGCACAGTTTTATAAAATCTTGATTTTTGCTTCTTATTTCACGAAATTCAGGCAAATATCTTCCAGCTTGTCTCATCAACCATATAGGATTTAGATTGCTCTTTTTCTCAACAATACATCTTTGAATTGGAGTCATTTATAAATAGATCAATTAATATTTATTGTATTAGTATTATGATATGTGAATTACGTAAATTATCTAATTTACACACTTTATATACAATTTATTAACATTTAATCACTAATTTTACGTTTATTTATCAATGCAAGTTAGTAATTTTTACCAATTATAGATTTCTGGTCTTTAATTAATTAACATGTAAAAAAATGTTTAATATCAGTAATCATTTATAATATTAATTACAGATGTTTACTAATCATTAATTATTAAAAATTAGTAGAATCTTATTGACATTTTATACATGAAAAACGAACATCAAATTTACCTAATCTCAGACTCAACCGGGGAAACCCTGGATAGAATTTTTTTAGCTTTAAAAGCGCAGTTTATAAACTTTGAATACGAACTTAACAATTTTTCTTTCACAAGAACAGAAAGTCAAATTCAGCAGATTTTAGAAAAGGCAAAAAAAAGAGAAAACCCAATTATACTTTATACAATCGTTAATAGTAAGCTTGCCAAGTATTTAGCAGATCAAGCTCAATCAAAACAAATTCCCTGTTTTGGTGTTTTAGGTGATTTAATACAAAGTTTTTCTAAAATATTAAATCAACGAGCATCGCACGAACCAAGTGGTCAACACGCACTCAATGAAGAATATTATCAAAGAATAGAAGCCATCCAATTTACAATGAACCATGATGATGGAAATCAGACTGATGATTTGGAGAAATCCGATATTATTTTGTTAGGGGTCAGCAGAACAAGCAAAACCCCAACATCAATTTATTTGGCTAACAAAGGCTATAAAACTTCAAATATTCCACTAGTTAGTGAAAAATCAATACCTACAAGAATAACAGGAAAGAATTTTAAACCTTGTATCGTTGGTTTAATAACTGAAGCTGAAAGATTATTTGATATAAGAAAGAATAGACTGAATAGTTTAAAGGAAAATGAAAGCACTGAATACACCAACTTAGAAAAAATTAAAGAAGAGGTTGAAAACTCAAAAAAAATTTTCAGAAAAAACCAATGGCCGACAATAGATGTTACTAGAAAATCCGTTGAAGAAACAGCTGCTTCAATCATTAAAATTTATGAGATAAAAAATAAGTAATGAAAATTGTATTAGCTTCAAAAAGCAAGGTTAGGAAAGATATATTAACTAAACACAATATAGATTGTGAAGTTATTCAATCAAACGTCGATGAGGATCCAATTAAAGATAGTTTGATTGCGGAAGGTGCAACACCTGAAATTATTTCTAAAAATTTAGCCGAGCTAAAAGCAAACAAAGTTAGTTCTAATGTATATGATGCATTAGTACTAGGCGCTGATAGTGTAATAGATTTAGATGGTGAATTAATTTCAAAACCTTCTTCGAGAGAGGAGGCGATGAATATATTAAAAAAATTAAATGGCAAACCACATTATCTAATAAGTTCTGTTTGTATTTCAAAGAACAATTCAATGATTTGGAATCATACTGATAAAGCAAAACTAACTATGAAAAATTTTTCAGATGCAGAGTTAAGAGATTATTTAAACAAAATCTCAGATGAAGCATTATATACTTATAATGTTTATCAAATAGAAGGAGAGGGAAAAAATTTATTTGAGAAAATTGAAGGTGATAAAGATACAATAATGGGCTTACCAATTACACAGATAAAAACATACATGGAAAATTACAAATGAAAAAATTTTTAGTGATTGGTGATCCGATAGAGCATTCTCTTTCTCCAAAATTACATAATTATTGGTTCAAACGGAATAATGTTGACGCGGTTTATCAAAAAAAAAAAATTAATGAAGCAGAACTACAGGATATTGTATCTAAAATTAGAAAAAATGAAATTTTTGGAGTGAATGTAACTGTCCCTTATAAATCAAAAATAATTAAATACTTAGACTTACTAAGCGATGATGCTAACGCTACTCAATCTGTAAATACAATACTTAAAAAAGAGAACAAAATTTTAGGATTAAATACAGATGTAGATGGTTTTGAATTATCCTTGTCAAAGTATATTGATAAAATCAGAAATAAAACTGTCCTAATTCTAGGAGCTGGAGGTGTTGCTCCATCTATAATTTATGTTTTAAAAAAAATTAAACCATTAAAAATTTTAATTACAAATAGAACAAAGATCAAATCAGAAAATTTGAAAACTAAATTCAGAAATATCAATTTAGTTGATTGGGGAGAGACACCAGCTGCCGATGTTATAATAAATGTAACTAGCTTAGGTCTAAATCCTAATGATAAAATTGATATAGATTATGAAAAAATAGGCAAGGGTAAATTTTTTTATGATGTTATATACAAACCATCAAAAACATTATTTTTAGATGAAGCAAAAAAAAGAGGCAATTTAATTGAAAACGGTAAAATGATGTTTGCTTATCAAGCACAAAAAGCATTTGAATTGTGGAATAATATAAAGCCAGAAATTAATGAACAGGTTTTAAATCTTTTAGATGATTAGAATAGCAATATTAGGAGACATAGGTGCTGGCAAAAGTTTTGTTTCTAAACAATTTAATTGTCCACTCTTTAATGCTGATAAAGAAGTTGCTGAAATTTATAAAAATGACAGATCTTGCTTCAAAAAAATTAAAAAAGCCTTGCCTAAATATATTATTTCAGATTACTTAGATAAAAAATTTTTACTGAAAGCTGTATTGGATAGTAAAAATAATCTTAAAAAGATTTCAAAAATTGTTCATCCAATTGTTAGGACTAGGATGAATAAATTTTTAATAAAGAATAGTTCTAAGAAATTAGTAATACTAGACATTCCTTTATATTTAGAAAATAAACTAAATAAAAAGGGAGATGTGTTAATTTTTGTAGAAGCAAAAAAAAAGGATATTCAAAAAAGATTAAAAAAGAGGGAATATTTTAATGAAAAACTGAACAAAAATTTGAAAAGTTTTCAGTTACCGTTAATAAAAAAGAAAAAATTATCTAATTTCATTATTAAGAATACATTTAACGCAACAAAAATAAAAAAAGATGTTAAAAATATAAAAACTGAAATCTTAAATATATGAAAGAAATAATTTTAGATACTGAAACAACTGGATTATCTGTTAAAGATGGTCACCGTATTGTTGAAATTGGTTGTATAGAGCTTGATAACTTAGTACCTACAAAAAATATTTTTCACTGCTATTTAAATCCACAAAGAAAAGTATCCAAAAAAGCATTTGAAGTTCATGGTTACTCCGACCAATTTTTATCTGACAAAAAAAAGTTTTTTGAAATTGCAGATGAATTTTTAGATTTTATTAAAGATAAAAAAATAATAATACATAATGCAGAATTTGATATTTCACATTTAAACAACGAATTATCTATAGCTGGAAGACCAGAAATAAATAAAGAAAGTACTGTAGATACACTAGACCTTGCTAGGAATAAATTTCCAGGTTCAGGTATAAGTTTGGATGCTCTCTGTAAAAGATTTAGAATAGATAACTCAAAAAGAGAAAAACACACAGCATTAATTGATTGTGAACTCCTTGCAAAAGTTTATATAAATCTACTAGATCAAAAAGAGCCAAAATTAAATTTTTCAAACTCTGTTGATATTAATTCTTTCGAAACTCAAAATAAAAATATTGCTTATTCAAAAAAAATTGTTTATCCCACATCAGAAGAGCTTCAACAGCATAAGGAATTTTTGAAGAGAGATTTTAAAAAAAATTTTTATTGATTTGATCTTTGTTGGTACAATTTATTAAAATCAATTTCACCTGAAAAATTGGTCTCTGGAAATCCAGAGTGTCTGAGTATTTGAACAAAAGCTTCACGTATTTTTGGAAAAACTTCTATTTGTAAATCACAAAGTACAAATTTTTTCATTTCATTTTTTTCTATTTTTGTGTCTTCTATTTCAACAACTGTTGAATGGAGAAGTTCAAAGAGTGCTTTTTTTTTACTTTCTTCTATATCTGTGTATTTAAGTTTAGTAAAAACTTCTATCATTTTATTTTTTAATGGTTTTGACGTTATATCTAAAGTGATCTTATATTTTGATATTCTTTCTCTTGCCAAAAGAAGGGTTTGAACATCTGGTATTTCAACAGATAAGTCTTTTGTGTAAGTAACTATGATTTTGTGTTTAACAGGCATTATTTTTCATCCATATCTTTATATTCACCTTCAATAAAATCCTTTTTTTCGTAGGTATTATTTTTTTTATTAAATTTTTTAGAAAAAGCATTAAAGATAAGTTTTCTTGTAATTGGAACAATTAAAAGTAACCCCAAACTATCAGTGGCGAAACCAGGAATAATTAAGAGAATAGCAGCAAATGTCAGTGCAGCGCCTGACACAATTTCATAAATTGGAACTTCATTTTTAACTAATTGGGTCATCCCAGATCTCAAGGTATTAAATCCCTCGTATCTTGCATAAGCAACCCCTACAATCGCTGTTAGCAATATTAAACCAATTGTATTAAATGCTCCAATAGAGGATCCAATTTTAATAAATAAGTAAATTTCAATTAAAGGAATAGATAAAATTAGAATTAATACTGAGTTCATTTGTCTACAATGTAAATTGCCAGTTGAAATTAGGCAACATAGTAAATATTATCATCATATGAGTTATAGCTTTGAATATATTGATATCATCCTTCTTGCAATGATTGCAGGGTTTATATTTCTAAGATTAAGAGGAATTTTAGGAAAAAAATCAGGCTTTGAAGAGGATATTAATCAAAGCTTTCCTCATGAGAAGCCAATAGTCAAAACAGATGTAAAGTTAAACGCTGATACATTTGATGATAATGCTAAAAAAGAATTTTTAAAAGGTGCGCAAATTGCTTACGAAACGATTGTCACAAGTTTTTCTGAAGGAAAGTTGAAAGATATCAAATCATTGTTAGGTAAAGAGGTTTATGATCAATTCGATCAAGCAGTAAAGGACAGAAAATCTAAACATTTATCTTCTAACACTACTTTTATAGGAATTAATTCTGCAGAAATTAAAAATCATGAGCAAAATAAAAACATGCTAGAGGTAACCGTAGAGTTTGTAAGTGAAATCATTTCACATATTAAGGACAAAGAAAATAAAACAGTTTCAGGAGATCCGGAAAAAATAAAAAAAGTTCATGATATTTGGAAATTTTCTAAAGATAGTAGATCTGTAAATCCAAATTGGGTACTAATTGATACCCAAGCTTAATTGACAAAAAAACTTTCAGATAAAGATAAAAAGGACTGGCAAAATTTTCTAGAAAGCCCAGAAAAGTTAGACAACAAAGATAAAGATAAAGAAACTTTAGAACACCAGAATAGAAGTGGAGAGAAAGTTATAGATCTTCATGGATTTACTCTTGAGGAGGCAAATCAAAAAGTTTCTGAATTTATCCAAGATTGTTATGATCAAAATGTAATAAAAATAAATATAATAACTGGCAAGGGACTTAGATCAAAAAATTTAGATGATCCATATCAATCTAAAGATCTAAGTATACTAAAGCATTCTGTACCTAACTACATTAAAGATAACCCTCACCTAATGTCAAAAATTATCAAAATTGATCAGCAAGCTATTGACAGTCCATCAAAAGGAAGTTTTGAGATTTATTTAAAAAAGAAATTATAGAATAAACTTAGAAAGATCGGTATCTTTTACTAGTTCACCAATATTTTTCTTAATATATTCAGAGTCCACTGTTATTTTTTCACCAGCTCTATCTGTAGCTGTAAAACTAATTTCATCAAGTACTCTTTCGATAATAGTATGAAGACGTCTTGCACCAATATTCTCAACAGTTGTATTTACTTCACTTGCAATATTAGCAATAGTATCAATTCCGTCATCTGTGAATTCAAGGTCTACATTTTCAGTTTTTAAAAGTGCTTTGTATTGTTTTATCAAGCTGTTATCTGGTTCTTTCAAAATTCTTTTAAAATCATCACTGTTTAACGCATCAAGCTCAACTCTAATTGGAAGTCTCCCTTGAAGTTCTGGTAAAAGGTCAGATGGTTTTGCTAGTTGGAATGCTCCCGATGCAATAAATAAAATATGATCAGTTTTAATAGGACCATATTTTGTGCTCACTGTTGTACCTTCAATTAAAGGCAATAGATCTCTTTGAACTCCTTCTCTTGAAACATCACCTCCAACACGATCGGTCCTAGCTGAGATCTTATCTATCTCATCTAAAAAAACGATACCATTATTTTCTGTTGAATTTTTTGCAGCTTTAATAATTTTATCTTGTTCAATTAACTTATCTGATTCTTCGTTTATTAAAATTTCATGAGATTCTTTTACACTCATTTTTTTCTTTTTTGGTTTTTGGCCCATTGATTTACCCAAAACATCTGAAATATTTATCATTCCAACGTTTGCACCTGGCATTCCCGGTATTTCGAAAGATGGCATTTGATTACTTTCTGCAACAGCGATTTCGATTTCATTGTCATCTAAATCTCCATCCCTCAACCTTTTTCTAAAGCTTTCTCTCGTAGCAACACTTGCTTTGTTGCCGACTAATGCGTCTAAAACTCTCTCCTCAGCTAATTTTTGGGCTTGTGCATATACTTCTTTTCTCTTTTTTACCTTTTCCATTGAAATGGCAATCTCTAACAAATCCCTTACAATTTGTTCAACATCTCTTCCAACGTAACCTACTTCTGTAAATCTTGTCGCTTCAACTTTTACAAAGGGCGCTTCAGCAAGTTTTGATAGTCTTCTTGATATTTCTGTTTTACCAACTCCTGTTGGACCAATCATAAGTATATTTTTGGGAAGAACCTCATCTTTCATATCTCCAGATAAAGCCTGTCTTCTCCATCTATTTCTTAATGCTATAGCTACCGCTCTTTTTGCTTTGTTCTGTCCAACAACAAATCTATCTAGCTCTGAAACAATTTCTCTTGGGGAAAGTGAATTTTCAATAGTTGAATTTTCTTTTGCAACCTTTCCTTTTGGAAACGTAGTTACGTTAGTTTTTTCCATTTATATTTTCTCCATACTAAAGTTGTCATTTGTAAAAACACATATTTCAGATGCAACTTTAATAGCTTTTTTTGCTATATCCTCAGCAGATTTATCACCATCCATTAATACTTTTGCAGCTGCTAAAGCATAATTTCCACCTGAACCAATCCCAATGACATCTCCTTCTGGCTCTAAAACATCTCCAGTACCAGAAATTATAAAGCTTTTTTCCTTATCAGCTATAGCCATTAGTGCTTCGAGTCTTCTTAAATATTTATCAGTTCTCCAATCTTTAGCGAGTTCGACAGCAGCTCTTGTTAAATTGCCTGCATGTTTTTCTAACTTAGACTCTAATCTTTCAAATAATGTTAATGCATCAGCTGTTGATCCAGCAAATCCAGCGATCACATTTCTTTTCTCAATTTTTCTGACTTTGATAGCAGTTTTTTTAATTACAGTATTTCCCATACTTACCTGTCCGTCACTTGCTACTACTACATCATTGTCTTTTCTAACTAAAACTATTGTTGTCATGCACTATAAATGGATACTAAATTTGATAGTTCAAGCCCAGGTTAAGTATTATTGCCATAATTGAATTATATATATATACCTCTTTTAAATTATGATGCGTAAAGCAAAAATAAGCAGAAAGACAAAAGAAACCAACATCAATGTTGAACTTAACATAGATGGAAAAGGTAAATACAAAGTTGACACAGGCATAGGATTTTTAGATCACATGCTTGAACAACTATCAAAGCATTCTTCAATGGACATGAATATAAAAGCCAAAGGTGATACACACATTGATCTTCATCACACTACAGAAGACACAGGTATTGCAATCGGCGAATGTTTAAAAAAAGCTTCTAAAAAGTTTGTTGGTATCAAAAGATATGCGCACGCAATGATACCAATGGATGAAACTCTTACTCGTGTTGCAATCGATGTATCAAATAGACCTTACTTAATTTGGAAAGTGAAATTAAAGGTCGAAAAGCTTGGAGAAATGGATACAGAGCTTTTTAAAGAGTGGTTTCAAGCTTTTTCGCAAGCAGCTGGAATTACTTTACACGTTGAAAATATTTATGGTGATAATAGTCACCACATAATAGAATCTTGTTTTAAAGGCTTAGCAAGATCTTTAAGAGCTGCATTGGAAATGGACCCAAGGAACAAAACTACTATTCCATCCACTAAAGGCTCTTTATAAAATTAATGAATGTCACAATTGTTGACTATAACTCAGGCAATATAAGCTCAGTAATTAATTCTTTCACTGAGGTTGCAAAAGGGAAAGTTAATTTAGAAGTAACATCAGATTTAAATAAAATAAAATCAAGTGATAAAGTCGTGTTACCAGGACAAGGTTCATTTAAGAGCTGTATAGATGCTTTAAATAGCATAAATGGACTAACTGATATTCTTAGCGAATTTGTGATGATTGATAAAAAACCACTTTTTGGGATATGTGTGGGATTACAGATGTTTGCAGATGTAGGTTATGAAGAAACCGAGACAAAAGGATTAGGGTGGTTACCTGGAAAAGTATCAAAAATCGATAACAAAAATGGAAAATATAAACTTCCACATATTGGCTGGAACCAAATAAATATAGTTAAAGACAGCAAAATTTTTAAAGACGTAGAAAATAATTCACATATGTATTTTGTACATAGTTATGAATTTATACCTGAGGATAAAGATGTGATTTCAGCAATAACAGATTATTCTTCAAACATTGTTTGCTCGGTTGAAAAAGAAAATATCTTTGGAACCCAATTTCATCCTGAAAAGAGTGATAAGGTTGGACTAAAAATTATTAATAATTTTATAAATTTATAAATGAAAATTTTTCCAGCAATAGATATTAAAGAAAAAAAATGTGTGAGGTTAGTCAAAGGAGACTTTGACAAAAAAACTGAATATGAAATCTCCCCAGTTGAACAAGCTTCAAAGTATACAGATTATGGATTTAAAAATTTACACATTGTAGATTTAGATGGAGCCTTAACAGGGGAGACTGTTAATTTGGATATTATTCAAGAAATAGTGAAGAAGTGCGATATTAAAATTGAAATTGGTGGTGGAATTAGAAATTTTGAGAGCATCAAAAAATATGCTGATGCGGGTGTTGAAAAAGTTATTTTAGGAAGTGCGGCTATCAAAGATAAAAACTTTTTAAAGAGTGCTTGTGAAAAGTTCCCTAATAAAATTGCATTAGGCTTAGATGCAAAAGATGGATATTTGTCAGTTTCAGGATGGAAGGAAAACTCTAAACAGTTGACGTTGGATTATTTAAAAGAGGTGAATAACTTTGGAGCTAGCAGACTAATATATACAGACATCAATAAAGACGGAATGAAGCAAAGCCCTAATTTTCAGGAAACCGAAAGAGTGGCCCATACTTCAAATTGCCCAGTAATAATATCTGGAGGGGTATCAAATATAGATGATATTAAAAAAGCAAAAGAATTAAATAACAAAAATATTGAAGGTATTATAGTTGGCAAAGCTATATATGATGGAGATATTAAGTTAGAAGAACTTGCAAAAGAAATTGATGCTTAAAAATAGAATTATCCCTTGTCTAGATGTTAAAAATGGAAGAGTTGTAAAAGGTATAAATTTTGTTGATCTAAAAGATGCTGGAGACCCAGTTGAACAAGCAAAGATTTATAGTGATGGCGGTGCTGATGAAATATGCTTTTTAGATATTACAGCATCAAACGAAAATAGAGATACTATTTACGATGTGGTTAAGGAAACCTCAAAAAAATGTTTTGTGCCTTTGACAGTTGGTGGAGGAGTGAGAAGTGTTGATGATATAAACAAACTTTTAAACAGTGGTGCAGACAAAGTTTCTATAAATACAGCTGCAGTTCAAAACCCAAGTGTTGTTGAAGAAAGTTCTAAAAAATTTGGTTCACAATGTATTGTTGTTGCAATAGATGCCAAAAAAAATGGAGATGGGTGGGAAATATTTACTCATGGTGGTAGAAAAGAAACAGGAATTAATGCAATAGAATTTGCACTTAAAATGGAAAAAAGTGGAGCAGGGGAACTACTTGTTACCTCAATGGATAAAGATGGTACTCAATCCGGATATGATATTGAATTAATGAAAACTATTTCTGAAAGTGTTAATATTCCTGTCATTGCATCTGGTGGAGTTGGAACTTTAGATCATTTGGTTGATGGAATAAAATCAGGTGCTAGCGCAGTTTTAGCTGCATCAATATTTCATTATGGTACATACTCAGTTAATGAAGCAAAGCAGTATTTGGCTTCAAAAGATATACCTGTTAGGATTTAGCATGCTTAAAATTTTAGAAGATCTTGTTATTCTTGCAAGAGAGAGAAAAAAGAAACCAGTTGAGGGATCTTATACGAACAAACTCTTAGAAGATGAAACTTTATCAAAAGAAAAAGTTCTAGAAGAAATAGGCGAATTAATTGAATCTGTAGATAAAAATACCAACAAAATTCATGAAGCTGCAGACGTTTTTTATCACTTGATAATATATCTAGAGAAAAGTGGTATAAAAATCGAAGACGTGATGAAAGAATTAAATTCTAGAAAAAAGTAGTTTAACCATCATAAGGCAATACTCTTATAGTTTTGCCAAATATTATTACAACTCTATCATTATTACTTAATTTTGTTTCACTGCCTTGGACAATGGCAACATCATCTTCGCTGTCATCAATGTTAATAATATATTGATGTCCATCATGGTTTCCTAAAAAGGCTTCTGTGACATAACCAAGTGCAGCCCCACCTATTGTTGCATAAACAACTGCAATTTCCTCACACTTTGCCCCTGCAATTAGTTCTTTACCACAAACCTGTGTACCCAAAAGACCGCCGATCATTGCTCCCGTAGTAGCACCAATTAAACTTCCTTCACCTTTAACTTTTACTGGTAAAGATGAAACAATATTTCCGTATTTAATCGATTTAATTCTTTGAGTATCTGATTTTTTAACGTCAGATGGATTAGTCGTGTTACACGAAGCTAAAAATAGAGATAAAAATAAAATAAATATATATTTCACATTTATTTGATTAGATTTAAAATTAGCCATAAATTAGGCATTAAATATTATATGTAAGCTGCATATGGACATTGTAAAATCATTAATAGAATATCACAAAATGATACCTCACCCCGAAGGTGGACATTACGTTGAGATATATAAAAACAAAGATGTGAGCCACATTTATTTTTTATTGGAAGGCCATGAACATTCTCATTGGCATAGAATAACTAAGAATGAAACAGTACACTTTTATTCTGGAGATCCTTTAGAAATATACACTTCCAAAGATGGAGAAGAGTTTGAAACTAACCAAATTGGGTCAAATAACAATTTTATTTATAGTATTGAAAAAAATACATGGTTTGCAATGAAACCCAAAGGCAAATATAGCCTAATCGGTTGCACAGTTGCTCCGGCTTTTGAGTTTGAAGATTTAGAACTTGCACCAAAAGATTGGAAGCCATCTAAATTTAATTTATCTCTGAAGTAGAATTAAGTATTCACATTAATTAAATCCAGATATACTTTTTTTATAAAAATGAGCCATAAATTTTATAAACCTGCAAGATCAAGACTTCAAAGAAGTGAACTAGCGGTTCCAGGCTCATCTCCAAAAATGTTTGAAAAAGCATTGAATTCTGAAGCCGATTATATCTTTTTAGATTTAGAAGATGCTGTTTCTCCAAATGATAAGATCACTGCAAGAGCAAATGTTATTAAAGCTTTAAAAGAAATTAATTGGAGAGAAAAAAGAAAAACAATATCCGTAAGGATTAACAGTTTAGATACACATTATATGTATAGCGATTTAGTTGAAATTGTTGAACAAGCTGGAGAAAATGTTGACACAATTTTAGTCCCAAAAGCAGGAACAGCTAGTGATGTTTATATGGTAGATTGCTTGCTTACACAAATTGAAACAAATAAAAAAATCAAGAACAAAATTGGAATTGAATGTTTAATTGAAACTGCACTTGGAATGTCCAACATTAAAGAAATTGCAACATCAAGCGAAAGACTTGAGGCTTTACATTTTGGGGTAGCAGATTATGCAGCAAGTCTTAGAGCAAGAACAGTTGTTATAGGTGGATTAAATCCTGATTATCCTGGTGATCAATGGCATCATGGTTTATCAGAATTAGTAATGACCTGTAGAGCCTATGGATTAAGGGCGATTGATGGTCCCTTCGGGGATTTTAATGATCCAGATGCATATATTGCTGCTGCAAAAAGAGGGGCAGCTATCGGAATAGAGGGAAAATGGGCAATACACCCCTCTCAAATAGAGTTAGCAAATAAAGTATTTTCACCTCCAGAAGCAGAGGTGAACAAAGCGAAAAGAATTCTAGAAGAACTTGAGAAAGCAGCATTGGAGGGCAAAGGTGCGGCTCAGCTGGATGGTCGAATGATTGATGCTGCATCTGCTAAAATGGCAGAAAATATTGTCAATATAGATAAATTAATAAACAACTAATTATGGACATACACGAATATCAGGCAAAAGAAATTTTATCTAGTTTTGGAGTGACAATTCCAAGAGGAGGAATTGTTTACAGTCCAGAGAATGCAGAAAATAAAGCTAGAGAAATAGGTGGATCAAGATGGGTTGTAAAAGCACAAATTCACTCTGGTGCTAGAGGAAAGGCTGGAGGAATAATAGTGTGTAATTCACCTTTAGAAGTTGCAAAGGCGACAGACAAATTATTAGGAAAAAAATTAGTTACAAATCAAACAGGACCAGAGGGAAAAATTGTAAATAGAATTTATATCGAGGAAGCAACCGATATAGAAAAGGAACTTTATTTGGGTTTAGTGTTTGATAGAAGCTCAGAGAGCATAATGGTTGTAGCTTCAACAGAAGGAGGAATGAGTGTTGAAGAAATTGCTAAAGAAAAACCTGAAACAATTATAAGATCCAAAATTGAAGTAGCAGTTGGAATTCAAAGTTTTCAAGCAAGAGAGCTCGCATTTGGATTAGGAATAGATCCTGATTTAATTGCTAGAGCATCTGATACAATTATTGGATGTGCTAAAGCGTTTAGCGAGTTAGATGCTACAATGGTTGAAGTTAATCCATTAGTCATTTCAAAACAAAAACAAATATTAGCTTTAGATTGTAAAATGAGTTTTGATAACAATGCTATGTTTAGAAGAAATAAGGTATCAGAGTTAAGAGACAAATCTCAAGAAGATGAGAAAGAAGTATATGCATCAGATAGAGGCTTAAATTATGTAAGTCTAGAAGGAAACATTGGTAATATTATTAATGGAGCTGGACTTGCTATGGCCTCGATGGACATGATTAAATTAGCTGGAGGAGAACCTGCAAACTTTTTAGATGTTGGTGGTGGAGCAACACCAGAAAAAATCGTAAAAGCATTTAGGTTAATTACAATGGATAAAAAAGTAAAAGTAATTTTAGTAAATATTTTTGCAGGTATAAATAGATGCGATTGGGTTGCAGAAGGTATAGTCCAGGCAATTGAGAAAATAGAGGTAAAGGTTCCATTAGTTATTAGACTAGCTGGGACAAATGTTGAAAAAGGAAACAAAATTTTAAAGGACAGTAAAATAAATTATATTGAGGCAAGTACTCTAGATGAAGCTGCTAATAAAGCTGTGGCGGCACTAAAATAAATGTCAGTTATAATTCATAAAGAAACAAAAATTATTATCCAGGGTTTTACTGGAAAGATGGGTACTTTTCATGCTGAGGAAATGATTAAATATGGATCGAACATCGTTGGAGGTGTTACTCCAGGCAAAGGAGGTCAAAAGCATTTAAATAAGCCAGTTTTTAACACTGTAAAAGATGCTGTTAAACATACAGGTGCTACAGCATCAATATTATTTGTACCCCCAGCCTTTGCGGCAGACTCCGCGATGGAGGCAGCTGATGCCGGAATAAAAACTTGTGTAGCTATTGTAGATGGAATTCCATCACACGATATGATTAGAATTAAAAGATATATGAGACGATATTCTAAAACAGAAAAAATGACTTTAGTTGGACCTAATTGTGCTGGAATAATCAGCCCAGGAAAATCAATGTTAGGAATAATGCCTGGACATATTTACAAAGAGGGTAGAGTTGGAATTATAAGCAGATCAGGTACATTAGGTTATGAAGCTGCTCAACAGATGAAAAATTTAGATATAGGAATTTCAACAAGTGTTGGTATTGGTGGTGATCCTATTAATGGAAGTTCATTTAGAGATATAATTGAAAAGTTTGAAGTAGATGATGAGACTGATGCAGTTTTAATGATTGGTGAAATAGGCGGACCTCAAGAAGTTGCAGCTGGGGAATTTGCAAAAGAAAACATGAAAAAACCTGTTATAGGATATATTGCTGGTTTAACAGCCCCAAAAGGAAGAGTTATGGGTCACGCTGGAGCAATAGTCTCAGCTTATGGAGAAAGTGCAATTGAAAAGGTTGAAATTTTAAAAGATTGTGGTGTTACCATATCAAAAAACCCTTCTGTTATGGGTGATACTGTAAAATCTGTCTTGGAAAAAATGTAAATGTCTTACGATGATCAAAATATATTTGCAAAAATTCTAAGAGGTGAAATTCCTTGTAAAAAAATTTACGAAGATGATTTTGTATTATCTTTTTATGACATAAATCCACAAAAAAAAGTTCACGCATTAGTAATTCCTAAAGGAAAATATATTAACTTAGATCATTTTAATAAAAACGCATCTAAGGATGAAATAATAGGACTTATTAAAGGAATATCTACTGTTGCTGATAAACTAGGTATTTCTTCTGAAGAAGGTAATGGGTATAGAACTTTAGCGAACATCAATGAAGATGGGGGACAAGAAGTTCCACACTTACATTTCCACCTATTCGGTGGTGAAAAAGTGGGTAAAATGATTTCGTGATAACAAAAGTAAATCGAAATTATTTAGAGATTAACTCTATTGAAGAATTAAATTATTCTCAAAGTCCAAATATTAAATGTGAATTGTTTGAGATAAATCCACCAGATTTTGAAATAAATAAATTTTTTTATAAACAAATTGGTAGTGATCACAGATGGATTGACCGTTTAGTTTGGGATGATCAAAAATGGATATCTTACGTGAATAATCCAAATGTTAAAACATATGTGTTGAAAGAGAACGATGATTTAGTTGGATATTTTGAGCAAATAACAAACACAGAAAAAAATGACTGTGAAATTGCTTACTTCGGAATTTTAAAAGAGTTCTATGGCAAAAAATATGGAGCCTATCTTTTGTCCTTAGCAATAACAAAGTGTTTTGAGCAAAAAATTAATAAGATATGGCTTCATACTTGTTCCCTAGATCATGAAAATGCACTTAAAAATTATTTAGCCCGTGGAATGAAAATATTTAAGTCAGAGACAATAAATTTGGATATTAATTAGTATAATTTCTAATATCAAAAATATTTTCATCAACTTGAATATTTTTTTGAACAATTGATAGTTTTGTTTCAACTTTATTTTGGTAAATATCAATTGTTGACCAACCTATCAGGTTAAGATCGAGACTGTCGAAGTAAATAATTACTTCTAAATTTTCATAATATAATTCAAATTTATAATACTCATCTATAGAAATCTCGTCTCCGAGCTCTCCAATTTTATTAATGATAAACTCTTTATCCAAAATCAGATTAAGGGGAGTTTTATCTAAAGAATATCTAAAATATTGATTATTTTTGTTAGAATTTATCAACAATGATTTCCCGTTAGAAACTAAAACTTTTTTATAGAAGTCATCGTATTCACAAAAAATCTTTTTTGGGTAATGAATGATGCAGCTTCCAGTTTCGATTTTTTCACCAATTTTTTGTTCAAATTTAAACTTCAGACTATCTGTTGAAATAAGATTTGATATTATTTGGGATTTAATAGATCCATGAACGATTGTGGTTGATAAAAAAAAAAATATAATAATTAATTTTTTCATTTAAGAACTTCCCTTTTGCCTACATGATTGGCTTTACTCACTTCTCCATTTAATTCCATCTGATCAATTATTCTTGCTGCACGGTTATATCCAATTTGTAGTTTTCTCTGTAAGAAAGATGTAGAAGCTTTTCGCTCACTTTTGATGATCTCAAGAGCAGTTTCATATAACTCATCTAAATTTTCATCCTCTTTGCTAGATGATTTTGCATCTTTTTCATCTGCAAAATTTAAAATCTCGTCAACGTAATTTGGTTCAGCTTGATTTCTTAAAAAATTATTTATCTTTTCAATTTCGTTTTCAGATACAAATGGAGCATGAATTCTTACAATTTTATTCGCAGCGGACATGTAAAGCATATCACCTTTTCCAAGTAATTGTTCAGCACCTTGCTCACCAAGTATTGTTCTACTGTCTATTTTAGATGTGACTTGGAAAGATATTCTTGTTGGAAAATTAGCTTTTATAGTCCCTGTAATCACATCTACGCTAGGTCTTTGAGTTGCCATAATAATATGAATTCCAGCAGCTCTTGCCATTTGAGATAACTTTTGAATATAATTCTCAATTTCTTTACCAGCGACCAACATAAGGTCAGACATTTCATCAACAATTACAACAATATATGGCATCGACAATTTATGTTTCTCGTTATAACCATCTATGTTTCTAACCCCAACTCTTGTCATTAGTCTATATCTGCTTTCCATTTCTTTGACGACCCATCCTAATACAGATGCAGCTCTTTTTGCCTCGGTAATTACAGGACATAATAAGTGTGGAATTCCTTCATAAGTAGATAGTTCAAGCATTTTTGGATCGATCAAAATAAACTTGCATTTTTCAGGAGTGTGCCTGTAAAGAAGAGAAAGTATAATAGTATTTATACAAACCGATTTTCCAGATCCTGTAGTACCAGCAATCAGTAAATGTGGCATAGAACTTAGATCGCCTGTAATAGGCATACCAGAAATACTTTTTCCAAGAGCAATAGGTAACTTTATATTTTTTTTTGAAAATTCATTACTAGATATTATTTCACTTAAATAAACGTTCTCTCTCGAAGATTTTGGTAATTCTATTCCTATAGAACTACTTCCTGGCATGGTAGATATTCTTGCTGACTCAGAACTCGTATTTCTTGCAATATCTTCTGATAAATTAATTATTTTAGATACCTTTACACCTGGTGCGGGCTCAAATTCATTTAATGTAACTACTGGGCCATTACTAATTTTATTTATTTTTCCTTCTACGCCAAAATCTAATAAAATTTTTTCAAGTGTCTCCTCATCAACCTTAAATTCTGATGAATTATCCCTTTCTTTTTTTGTTGGTTGTTTCAAAAATTCCAATATAGGAAGCTTGAATTTAGCTAGTTTGATTTCTGTCTCAGGTTTTTTATCAAAAGAGAAGTTTTCTTGAATTGGTACTTGGCTTACCTCAGGTTCTACATTTCCATCTATTTCTGCATTTATTGTAACATTTTCAACTTTATCTTTTCTTTTTAATAATAAAGATATTTTTTTAATGACATCTAATATGTATGAAATTTTAAAATTTATACTTTTTAAAAAAAATAATAATATAAAAACAATTAATAAGTAATATGAAATTTTTTCTGAACTTTTAATTAGTTTTACTATGAAAGTTTCTTTAAATAGATTACCTAAAAAACCATTATTACCATTTATTATTAACCAATAAGAATTTTCATAAAACACAGAAAAAAACAATGAAGCTAATACAATATAAAGAATTATAAAAAATGAATTTTCAATTATTGATAAAAATTTTTTTGATATAGCAATACCCAAACCTGTAAAAAAAAATGTGAACGGTATAAGCAAAGAAACTAAACCAAAACTTTGGAACAATAGATCGGATAAAAAACTTCCTTTAGAGCCCATTAAATTTTTAATTGGGGTATTTTCTGGAAAAATAAAATTAGGATCCTCTGGGGAATAAGTCACTAAGGATATAAAAATAAAAATAGATACTAAAATTATCAAAAAGCCAACTAATTCTGCCAATCTATTAATACAAAAAGTGCCAATTTTATTAATCAATTCTCTCATATTACGCAAATCAGATTTGCCACTTTTACCATTATACTATTATTGTTAAAATTAAATAATAAATGAATGCATGTCTAATAGGCTTTAATCTTACAAATTTTTTACTAGCAATATTGCTCAGTAAAAAAGGTTTTAAAGTAGATATAATTTTTGAAGAAAAAAACACATACAAATTTACAAATAGAACAATAGGTGTATCCAAAAAAAATGTTGAATTTATCAAATCTTTTTTACAAATTCCTAAGCAATATCTTTGGCCAATTAAGGAAATTGAAATTTTTAATTTAAATAATAACCCATCCAAAAAAATTAAATTTAAAGATAATAAAAATGAGAATTTTTTTATTATAAAGCAAGATTATTTTAACAATCTAACTGAAAGAAAATGTAGAAAGTTAAAAAATGTTTATTTTAAAAAATATAAAGAAAACGAAATTTTAAAATTAGAAAAAAATAACAGTTATAATTTAATTATTAATTCTCAGTCAAACAATATTCTTATGAAAAAGTTTTTTTCAAATAGTATTAAAAAAGATTATGAGAGTTCTGCTTTTACTTCGATAATAAACCACAAAAAATTTGATAATCATAAAGCTATTCAAGTTTTTACAAAATATGGACCACTAGCTTTCCTGCCATTATCAAGAGACAAAACGTCAATAGTCTACTCTGTCCAAAAAAAGTTTAGACTTAATTTAGATCAGATAAAAAATGAAATATTAAAGTACTCACAAAAATATGATTTAAAAAAATTGAATAATCTAGAAAAATTTGAACTTAAATACCACTTCTCTAGAAAATTTATTCATAAAAATATTGTCTGTTTTGGTGATGCTTTGCATAAAATTCATCCTTTAGCTGGTCAAGGATTTAATATGACATTAAGAGATTTAAAATTACTTTTGAATATAATTGAAAATAAAATTAATTATGGCTTAGAAATTGATAGATCAACACTAATAGAGTTTAAAGATAGAAGCAAACATTTTAATTATATTTTTGGTATTGGAATAAATCTTATTAATGAATTTTTTAAATTAGATAGTAGATTTAATGGTAAATTATCAGACAATATTTTTAGTTTTTTAGATACAAATGAATTATTTAAAAAAAATTCAATTTTAATTGCTGATGAGGGTATAAACTTTGCTACTGAATAGTTTTGTTTGTAAAACCAAAATTAGCGTAAGTCACTAATATTTCTTCTAACTTCTTTTTTCTATCAACTAAGTTCTTCGTTTCTAATAAAATCTGTTTTTCCTCTAATGTAAATGGTGAAGCCATAGATAAAGTATTTATTGTTTGCTCAACATTTTGTTTCTCAAGATCTTTCCAATTAATTCGATAGCCTTGTTGTTCAAATAATTTCTTAAGGTCATTAAAGATTTGTTTCAAATCAGAAAACCTTACTTGTTCTTTTTTTTCAATTAAGTCATTAGAGAATTTTTCAA
The DNA here is from genome assembly GCA_902601315.1 of uncultured Pelagibacteraceae bacterium. GTDB lineage: Bacteria > Pseudomonadota > Alphaproteobacteria > Pelagibacterales > Pelagibacteraceae > Pelagibacter. The sequence continues at coordinate 11,318 of CACKMS010000006.1, read as the reverse complement.
AATTTACCTCACATTCTCTATAAAGTTTATCCGAATTTACTTCACTAATATTTTCATATCTACATATTCCATTTAAAACTATAAGATACCTTCCATCTTCTGTTTCATTAAAACTTGTAATCTTTCCAACACAACCGATTTTATGAAGATCAGGTTTTTTTAAATCTCCAGTTTTCTTAGGTTGTATCATTCCAATATATCTGTTGTTTTTCATACTATCGTCTATCATTTGTATATATCTTGGCTCAAAAATATTTAATGGAACTGTAGTTTTAGGAAAAATTATAAAATTAGAAAGTGGGAAAACAGGAATTTTTTTTGGTAAATCTACATTTATCATATTAGTCATTTAATTTAAAAGTAAATATATAGTATTAATTCATTATAATTCAATGAGACAAAAAAATTTAAATTTTGATAAACCAAAGATATTCAAACTCTTTCAAGATAAAAAATTTGCTAAAATATCAAAAATTTCAAAATCAATTCTAAAAACTTTTAGTAATGATAAAGAGATTCATAAAATTGTTATATTTAGTGAGTTAAACATAAAAAACTTTAATAAAGCCAATATAGTTTCTGAAAAACTTCTTAATTTAATTGGCGATGCTGAGACTAATTATATACATGGAAATGTTTTAAAACTGCAAAATAAATTTAAGGAGGCAATATATTATTACAAAAAGGCAATACAGTATAAAGAGGATTATTTTGAGGCTTACAACAATCTTGCTACCTCACAAAAAAATATTGGTTTAAAAGATGAAGCACTAAAAAATTATAACCAAGCAATTAATGTTAAACAAAATAACTTAGAGGCACATTACAATTTAGCAAATCTTTTATATGATGAAAAAAAGTTTGACGAAGCTCTTGAAAACTATGAGAAAGTAATTCAAATTGATAAAACCTTTCCACAATCATATTTACTAATTGGTTTAATTAAGTCTGTTCAAGGAAAGTTTGATGATGCTAAAAATTATTTTTTAGAAGCTATAGACAAAGATAAGTTTTTGACTGAAGCTTATGTTTACTATGTAAGTACAAGAAAAATACTAAAAAACGACAAAATAATTAAAATTCTGGAAGAAATAATAAGTACTGAGGATCTTCATCCAAAATATGAACAGGATATCTCATTTGCTTTAAGTAAAGTTTATTTTGACATAGATAATATAGATCTTGGATTTAAATATTTAAAAAATGCAAAAAAATTGTATTTAAAAAAAATTGATTTCTCAATTGATAAAGAAAAAGTTGCATTTAAAAAAATTAAAACATACTTTTCAATAAATAAATTTAATAAAATAAAATTTACAGATACTTATAAAACTTATCCTATTTTTATATTGGGAATGCCTAGATCAGGTACAAGTTTGATAGAACAAATACTCTCGACACACTCCAAGGTTTTTGGTGCAGGAGAATTAAAGACTATGCCCAAAATTTTCTATGGTAAGAATTGGAATGAAAAATCAAATCCAGACGAGCTTTTCAAATTTGTTAGAAAAGAATATTTATCAAAAATAGGCAATATTAGAACTACAAAAAATTTCATTGTAGATAAAATGCCATTTAACTTTTTTTCTGTAGGTTTTATTTTAAATGCAATCCCGGAGGCAAAAATTATTCATATGTCAAGAAATCCGATGGCTGTTTGTTGGTCAAATTATAAGTCTAATTTTTTTGACAATATTGGTATGGATTATGCTCACAAGTTAGAGAGCATAGCTGAATATTATACGATTTATAATGAAATGATGAATTTTTGGAAAAAAAAATATCCCATGAGCCTTATAGAGATTGACTATGACAAATTCGTATTAGATTACGAAAAAAATTCAAAATTACTGATCAAAAAACTAGGTTTAAGTTGGGAAGATAAGATCTTAAGATTTTATGAGAATAATAGAGCAGTAGAGACAAACTCATTGTTACAAGTTAGAAGCAAAGTGTACCAAGGTAGTTCTAAAAATTGGAAGAAATATGAGAAACACTTATTACCTATCATGGAAATACTTAAAAAAAACAATATAGAATTTTAAATAATGATTTTATGGATAGCATCCTACCCCAAAAGTGGAAACACATGGATAAGATCACTTCTTTGTTCCTATTACTTCTCTGAGGATGGTATATTTACTGATGATTCATTATTAAAAAATATCGGACAATTTCCTGAAAAAAAGCACTTTGAAAAATTTGATTACAATATTTTAGTGCCTGGAGATACAGCTCAACACTGGATTAAAGCGCAAGACACAATTAATCAAGACAAAAAATTTAAATTTTTTAAAACACATAACTTTTTAGGGAAAATTGGTAACACACAATTCACAAACGAAAAAAATACTGTAGGTGCAATTTATATTCTAAGAGATCCACGGAATGTCATTACCTCAATAAAAAATCATTTTGAAATGAGTTATGAAGAATCATTAGAATTTATGCTTAATGAAAGAAAATTTACATACGATTATTTTAAAAAAAATGATTATAGTGATTTTCAGTTTTTAAGTTCATGGGAAAAGAATTATCAAACTTGGATTAATAATAAAATTTTTCCAACATTAGTAATCAAATATGAAGATTTAATTAAACAAACTTACGAAGAATTTAAAAAAATTGTAAAATTTATAGATAATCTAATGGAAAAAGATAATGAATTTAACAAAAATAAAGCACTTAATGCTTTGTCGAGTACAAGTTTTTCTAACTTAAAAAAAATCGAGAACACAAAGGGTTTTTCTGAGTCACTAGACTCAAAAATGAAAAATGCAAAGATACCTTTTTTTCATTTAGGACCAGAAAATAATTGGAAAAATAAGTTGGATAAAGATTTTCAAATTAAGGTAAATGAGGTTTTTAAAAAGAATTTAGAAGAATTGTATTATCTATAAGAAATTATTTAAAACTAATTTTGCCTCTTGCTTAATTTTAAAAAAGCCATTAATTTTAGAGATAATATAATAAGCGGGCATAGCTCAGTGGTAGAGCGTCTCGTTGCCAACGAGAAGGTCGTGGGTTCGAGTCCCATTGCCCGCTCCAAAAAACTATGAGTGATTTAGCTAGTAAAAAATGTGTTCCTTGTGAGGGAAACATCCCTCCTTTTAAAATAGAGGAAATCCATAACTTTTTAAAAAAAGTTGATGGTTGGTCAGTTAAAGAAGATGGTCTTGATGGATATCACTTAACAAAAGATTATAAATTTGAAAATTTTTTAAAAAGTCAAGAATTTGTAAATAAAGTTGGAGAAATTGCAGAGAGCGAAGGTCATCACCCAGATATATGGTTTGGATGGGGATATGCTAAAATAAAAATCTATACTCATGCGATAAAAGGCTTGGCTGAAAGTGATTTTATACTAGCCGCAAAAATTGATAAACTTACTAATGTTTAAAGTGACGTGTTTTTGAAAATACAAGTACAGTCTCTGTTTCATCAGCAAATTTTATAATTTCTTTATCCCTAATTGAACCAGAGGGTTGAATAACAGCACTTACACCTGCTTGAATCAAAGTTTCAATTCCATCTACAAAAGGAAAAAAAGCATCAGAAGCAGCAACTACTTCATCACTCTCTTTAATTTTTTGAAAGTTATGCATTTTATCAATTGCAATTTTACAGCTATCTAGGCGGCTAGGTTGACCTGATCCTATTCCAACTGTTCTAGTGTTAGAAGTAAGTACAATTGCATTAGATTTTACATATCTGCAAACATTTAGGGCAAACATTAGCTCTCTAAATATTTTAGACGAAGGTTTTTTTTTAGAAACTACTTGAAAATTATTACTCTCAAACTTTTTATTATCAGGTGATTGTATGAGTAGAGAGTTAAAATTTGATACGATACTATTTATGTTTTCTAATTTAATTTTTGAAGAATCTATTATTCTTAAATTTTTCCTTTTTTTTAAGATTCTAATAGCATCTTTCTCATAACCATTTCCAATTACTACTTCAAAATAAGTTTTAGATAATTCAACTGCTATTTTGGTATTAATTTTAAAATTACATGAAACAATTCCACCAAAAGCACTTATAGGATCTGCAGTTAGCGCTTCCTTAAAACTACTAACTTTGTTTTTATTAATTGATACACCACAAGGATTTGCATGTTTAACAATTACTGTACCAACTCCAGCAGGTAATGATTTCGACGCGTTAAGTGCTGCATATATATCGTTATAATTATTATAACTGAGTTTTTTTCCATGTAACTGATCTAAATTTGTTGACAAGGAATAGCTATATATTGAAGCAATCTGATGTGGGTTTTCTCCATATCTAAGTTTTTCAACTAGATTTGTTGATATTACTTTTTTAATTGGGAAACTTGTCTTATTTTTTTCTAAAAAGTAATTTGAAATCATTGCATCGTATGATGCTGTTTCAGTAAAAGCTTCCTCAGACATTTGTCGTCTAAAAGATAATGAAGTTGATCCTTTATTTTCATTTAATTCCGATATTAATTTTTCGTATTGACCCAATTTTGTGATAATTGTGACATCTTTATAATTTTTTGCTGCCGCTCTGACCATTGTTGGTCCACCAATATCAATATTTTCTATAATTTTATTGTGATTTGTATTTTCATTAACGGCTTTCTCGAATGGGTAAAAATTTACTATTACTAAATCTATATTTTCAAAATTATAAGATTTCATTGCAAGTTTGTGAGATTTTTTATTTCTTTCATTTAAAATTCCAGCATGAATTTTTGGGTGCAAGGTTTTCACTCTTCCATCAAGAATTTCTGGAAACTTTGTAAAATTTGAAACCTCATTACATTTAAAACCATGATTTTTTATTTCTTTAAATGTTCCGCCAGAGCTTATAATTTTGATCCTAAATTTTTTAAGGACTTTTAAGATTTTTTTTAAGTTATGTTTATCCGAAACTGAAATTAGAGCCTGTGAAATTTTTTTCATTCAATCTTAGTTATTTCCCATTTTATTACTTGATCATTTTTTTCAGTCAAACCAGAGATAAATATATTTTGATTTTCTAAATAATTATTTTTATTACCAAAATATAATCCAGTTTCAACATCAATAGATCCGTTTGCTGAATAAAATTTCCAAGCAGAATTTTCAAGTTCTATTAGTATTGTATTTTTATCCTGAGTTTTCGTTACTTTCGTTGTTGGCATCAAATGGAATCTAATATCAAAACTTGTAGGTATGAAATTTTTATTTTTGATAAGCTTATCTGTACCTACAAATTTATTTTTTTCTGGGTAAAATTCCAATAACCTTTCATGAATAGTTCCATAATTTTTTAAATATCCATCATGGGAACTTTTAATTAGCCAATAGTTATTTTCACATACAATATTTTTGTTTAAAATATTAAAATTTAATTTATTTAATATTTTACCTTTAAAATTTTTCTCAAAAGTAACTATAGAGTTATTATTTAATATCAAAGTAGAGTGTGCCGCTGTTGATCTTGAAATTAAATTCAATTTGTTTTTTGTGTTTTGATAATACCCTGAATTACAAATTATTTTTGTTCCTTTATATATCGCTTCAAACGAAAGAGGTCCACTTTGGTAATTTTCAGAAAATTTACTTTCTGGAGAAGATCCAATATCCATTCCTAAAATTATATTTTTATTTTTTAAAATGCTGTATCCACCTAGATCTCTTTTGTCGCTTTTAAAAGAGTATTTTTGATAATCCAGATAAACATCAAAATCTTCTAAATTGCTATTATGATTACCATTAAATAATAAGCTTTGTTTAACTGAACCCCAAACAAAGTTATATCCCTTGCCCAAGTGAAAAATTATCTCATCAAGATATTCAGGGATTTCATTGGATGACTCTTTTAAAAACTCTCTTAAAATAATAAAATATTTTAAGTAGAATACTAGTTGTCTAATATTTCTAGATTTTGGAAAATATTCTGTATCGAAGCAGGACGTGATTATTTTTTTTAATAGTTCTAGTCCAAAATCTAAATATTCTTCTTCATTATAAGATATTCCTGTTAAAATAATTGCAGAACATCCTATTAATTTATCATGGTAATTGTCCGATCTTTTTATTTCATTAATTAAATGATTTGTTTGTTTAAAAATTATCTTACTAAATTTCTCTTTATATATCTTATCTCCCTCCTCGTATGTTAATTGTGAGTTCGTGATCCATGAAATAATTCTTCTCGACAATGTATCGATTTCCCACAAATCATCATTGTATTTTTGATTACTCTCAATCCATTTATTAATTATTGATATACAAATTTTTTTAGAAGACTTTAAGTCAACTGAAAATAGCCAAAAAAAATTATTTAATTTTTTATAGTCCTTATAAGAAAGTTTATTTACTTCCCAAATTTTGTCTGTTTCAAAATCTTCAATTTTATTTTTTGTTTTTTCATATTTTGCGATAGAACCAAAAATTTTTAAGGAAGGTTTATAAGTTAATGCTTTAAGATTTTTTGATGAGATTCTCTTGTCGTAAATCGAGGAACCTAAGTAAATTTTTCTTATTTTTTTTAAAAATATATAAAGTGATCGATTTATAATCAGCGTGAAATTATTCAATTTCATTTTACACTAATCTTAGTGTCTCAATATTTTTTTTAATGTCCCCTCTATTTTCTTTAAAAATTGTAGTACCAGAGACTAATATATTTGCTCCAGCATTTAGAATATCTTTAGAGTTTGAAAAATTAACCCCACCATCAACTTCAATATCAAAATTATAATTATTTTTGTCTTTTATTTCTTTGAGTGATTTTATTTTATTCAATACCTCTGGCATAAATTTTTGGCCTCCAAAACCAGGAAATACGCTCATTATTAATACTAAGTCAATATTGTCTAAGTAGTCGGATATTATTTTAATTTCTGTATCAGGATTTAATGAAACACCTACTTTTTTATTCAAACTTTTAACTAATGATATTGTTTCTTTCATATTTTCTGTTGCTTCTGGATGAAATGTAATAATATCAGCTCCAGCATCTGAAAAGTCTTTTATATATTTATGCACCGGGGATATCATTAAGTGTACATCAAACTTCAATGAACAATGTTTTCTAAGTGACTTAATGACTGGTGGACCAATTGTGAGATTAGGAACGAAATGTCCATCCATCACATCAACGTGGATCATGTCTGCCCCACCTTCTTCAAGCCGTTTTATTTCATTTGCCAATTGACTAAAATCTGCTGATAAAATTGATGGTGAAATTTGAATTTTTTTCATTAGTGCTAGATTTACTAGTACCAATTTTTAAAATTTAAATGAATTAAAAAATTGGTAGATTTGTCTTGAAATTTCACTCTCAAGAGGAAAAGACAACATTCCCATTACAGAATAACCCAATATCCAAGGCATTAAATAAAATCTAATCATATAAAAAAACCAAGCGACATATAATGGCACCAGAGGCCCAATAATAAAAGAAGGAGTTATTGGTTTAAATACATTAATCAAAGGATTTGTATATTTAACAAAAACTTTCATGAAAAAAAACTCAGAGTCTTCACGCTGGAAAATATTCATTGCAACTCTTCCAATCAAGGTCCACATAATTATTCCAAGTAAATAATCTATAAAATAGATTAAAGGATGAAAGTTTGCTGACATCTAAAATTTATATTGGAAAAATAGTTGAAATTAAAGGGGCGAAATTAATCGCCCCTTAAAAGAGTTTATTTAGTGTTGTTTACCAAGAATTGTTTTACCACTCGGTACACGTACATTATCAACCATTTTTTGAGTAGCTTTATCTGGCTCTTGTGTCATTAAACTTACAATAACCATAGAAACTAAACTTACAGCTGATCCAAAGATACCAAATGTCAATTGTGTAATACCTAGGAAACCACTTCCACCACTTCGTACCCAAACTAAGTACCAAGCACCAGAAACTAAACCTAAGATCATTCCGGCAATTGCACCTTGTCTGTTAGCTCTCTTCCACCATACACCTAGTACAAGTGGGAAGAACAATCCAGACATCGCAAAGTCAAATGCCCAAATAACTGAACCTAAGATACCTTGTATCTCCATCGCTGCGATAGTTGCTCCAGCAAAACCAATTACTACAAGTAATACCCTTGCAACAGTCAGTCTTTTTGCAGTCTCAGCTTTTGGATCGATGATTTTATAGTAAACATCGTGTGAGATTGCGTTTGCAATCGCTAGAATTAAACCATCAGCTGTTGACATGGCAGCAGCCATACCTCCAGCAGCAACAAGACCTGAGATTACATAAGGTAATCCTGCTATTTCTGGTGTTGCTAATACTACGGCTTTACCACCCATGAAAAACTCATTTAATTCAAGAGTTCCATTTCCGTTAAAGTCGCTAACAAACATCAGATTAGCTTGGTTCCAGTTTTGATACCAATCTATAGCTTGAACTTCTGCTATTGATTTACCGATTATACCAGTTGATAAAGTAGGATCAATCAATGACAACTTAGATAGTGTAGCTAACATCGGAGCAGAAGAATAAAGTAAGAAGATAAAGAATAATGACCAACCTACTGATTTTCTAGCTGCTTTTACACTTGGAGTAGTGAAGTATCTCATCATAACGTGTGGTAATGAAGCTGTTCCCATCATCATCGCCAGTGCTAATGAAATAAATGCCCAAGGTGTAGCGTTAACCGCAGAGTGAGCTTTAGTTATACCAGCTAAACCTTTTGGTACCAAAGCAAGATCTTCCTTAGAATTTGCGATGAAACCAAATTGTTGTTCAAGTTCACCAATTCTAGCAACCTCATCAGCTAACATAAAGTGAGGGAAGAACCCTGCACCCATTTTGTTACTGATCCAGAATACTGGAAGTAGGTAAGCTATAATTAGTACGATATATTGTGCAACCTGTGTCCAAGTTACTCCTCTCATACCACCTAACATTGAACATAATAAAATACTTATTAATCCAATATAAACAGCGTACTGAAATGGAATATCAAGTGCAACAGATGCAATAGTACCTGTAGCGTTAATTTGAGCTGTTACATAAGTAAATGAAGCAACAGTTAAAACAACCACTGCACAGAACCTAGCTAAATTACCACCGTATCTTGTACCTATAAAATCTGGGACTGTGTAACAGCCAAATTTTCTTAAGTATGGTGCTAACAAGGATGCAACAAGCACGTAACCACCAGTCCAACCTACAAGTAGAGCCATATAACCATAACCTTTAAAGTAAATACCACCTGCCATTGCAACGAATGAAGCACCAGACATCCAGTCTGCTGCTGTGGCCATTCCATTGAATACCGTTGGTACTTGCCTTCCAGCTACGTAATAAGCATCTGCTTGGGCTGTTCGTGATAGATAACCAATTAATGCATAGATGAATACTGTAAATGCAACAAAAGCGATACCTATCGCTTTAGCAGACATACCCATCTGTTCAGCAATTGCCATGATGACTATGAAACCTACAAATCCTCCAGTATAGATTCCATAAATTCTTGGCAAATTATCTATAAAACTACCTTTCATTATTCGTCCTCTCTTTCGCTAAAGCCGAACTCTTCATCAATTTTTTCTTGCCTATTTGCAAACCAGAAAATTAAAATTACAAAGATTCCAAGAGATCCTTGACATGTAAACCAATATGTCCATGGATATCCAAAAGGTCCAGTGACCTCGTTCATTTCAGCTCCAAAGAGAAAGATGCCGATTGAGAAAACAAACCAGATAGCAAGTGTTATTAATAACAAGCCACGGGATTTTTCCCAATGTTTTGTTTGATTTGACATTTTTACCTCTCTATTAAGTTATAACTTAATAAAACCATAACCATTATGAGAGCTTTGAAAAGACTAAAAATTGTACATATAAAGTACTTATTTACTTACCTTTTTAGGGTATAATTGACTTACCTCACAATAATTATGGGAAAATATAAGTTAACTTGGAAGGATCTGACACTCAGAGATTTCAAAATATATTTATTCGCTATGTTTAAAGCTTTTATTCCAAAGAAAAAAATTAAAAATTTAGATCATTTGGAGGAGTTTATTCAAACAAAATCAGCATGGGTAACCCAAGTAACTTTGTATAATTATTTAAAAACTAGAATGGGAACAAGATATGTGCTTCATTTTGAAAATGATGTTTTTATGGGATCAGTAAACCTTGCAAAATGGAATATATATTCTGTATCCTTGCAGGATTTAACTTTTTATACTTTCTCATATTTAAATGTAAATTTTAATTTTCAAGAAATAAGTAAAGCAAAAGAAATATTCAATAAAATTTTAGATGATGAAATTTCAAACAAGATGCCGCTTGAGATTATAGAGACTGCTAGAAAAAGTTTTGATGAAAGATTAGAGAAAATTAACTGGAATGAATATTATCAGGATTTGCCATTCAACCCTAGCGCCCTGTCATTATATAAATGGGCTCCAATAGCAGAAGAGTTAAAAACATTAGATCGACAAATTGTACTTAATTCAATGATTTTAAAATGGGATATTATAAAAAAAGAATTTGTAAGTTTAATTCAATTTTAAATATTTTTTCTATTTTCAACTAAACTGTTTACAACACTAGGGTCTGCTAAAGTGGTAGTATCACCTAATTGCTCATGTTCATTAGCAGCAATCTTTCTCAAAATTCTCCTCATAATTTTACCAGATCTTGTTTTTGGTAGACCTGGAGTAAAATGAATAAGGTCTGGGGTTGCTAAAGGTCCAATTTGTTTTCTTACCCAAAGTTTTAAATCTCTTTCAAGTTCTCCTGTTTCTGTTTCACCAGCATTTAAAGTTACATAACAGTAGAGACCATTCCCCTTTATATCATGTGGATACCCAACTACTGCTGCCTCCGCTACTTTTGGATGAGCGACAAATGCACTTTCAATTTCTGCAGTTCCCAAGTTATGTCCTGACACTATAATTACATCATCCACTCTACCTGTTATCCAATAATAACCATCTTTATCTCTTCTACATCCATCTCCTGTAAAATATTTTCCATTGAACTGAGAGAAGTAAGTATCAATAAACCTTTGATGATCCCCATAAACTGTTCTCATTTGACCGGGCCATGATTGACCAATGCAAAGTCTTCCCTCTCCAGCGCCTTTAATTTCAGCTCCATTTTTATCAACGAGAACAGGTTTAATTCCATAAAAAGGTTTTGTTGCTGAACCTGGCTTAAGTGGAATAGCACCAGTTTGAGGAGCAATCATAATTCCACCTGTTTCAGTTTGCCACCATGTATCAACAATTGGGCATTTAGAATTTCCAACAGTTTTATAATACCACATCCATGCCTCAGGATTAATTGGTTCCCCAACTGTGCCTAAAAGTTTTAGTGTTTTAC
>CACKMS010000005.1:82500-86310 GCA_902601315.1 uncultured Pelagibacteraceae bacterium | reverse complement strand
CATATAGAGTGGTGGGTCTCTCTTTAAAAGATAAGTTTAAAAAAATTAAAATACGTTCATCTTTTCCTTTTAAAGAAATTAAAAAACCTAAAGATGAAATATTATTATTATTAACTAAAATAGAAGACATAAATAATTTTGGGATAGATTTCGAAAAATCATATAATAAAATATACAACTACATAGAGAAAATAAATAAACCCATAACTTTAAAACTTCATCCAAGTTTTGATATGAATAATGATGCCATTCTAAATAAATTTAAAAAACTTAATATTAAAATTATTAGAAATTCAAATAGTGCTGAATTTTATATTCCTTACTATAAAAACATTATTACTACAGTAGCATCATTATCAGTTCAACATTTTGAAAAACAGATTGGAATCGAGAATCATAATATTATCAGTCTTAAAAATTTAATTATTTTTACAGATAAAAAAGTTGAAGAAAAAATTAATCAAATGGTTTACTGTGTTTATTATAATTTTTATAATAAAGTTTTAATGCCAAAAAACTAACATTTGATAAAGTTAAGATATGTGATTTACAATTTGTTTTATAATAAATCTTTTTGATTAAAAAAGTGCAAATAAAATAATAAAAATAACATAATCTTATTCCACTAAATTTATTAGTAATATTTTTAATGATTGTTCTATTTTTTTTAAGAAAAAATATAACTTGATAAACCTCCGTCAATGTTAATGGTTGTTCCATTAATGTATTTTATATTTTTATCTACAATCGAAAATATTAAATTAGATATCTCTTCAGGTTCACCCGCTCTTCTTAATGGAAGTTTGTTTTCAAATTTTCTTAAATTTTTTACCAATTTTTTTAGCCTCTGTGTTTTAATCGGCCCAAGTGCAAATGACAAGGTTGATATATTTTTTTTTGAAAAATAAGATGAGAGTGTTTTCAATAGACTTATGAGAGCAACTCTGTATGTGTTTGATAATACAAGTTTTTTTTCTGGAGATTTTACTGTATGAGAAGAAATTAAAAAGATATATCCATTTCTATTTACTTTCAATTTTTGAAAAATTTTTACAAAACCTAGGAAAAGCTGATGGTGATATTTTTCCCATTCATTTAATTTAATTTCATAGAAATCTTTTGCTGGAGGACCGCCTGTATTTAAAATTACAATGTCATATTCCCTTTTTTTACTAAAAAATTTATCAATTTTTTTTAAGGATGCCGTGTCTAATTCATGACTGGTGGGGCACTCACATTGGATATTATTTTCTTCAAATTTTAAACGAATAGATTTACCAATACCTTTTGAGGATCCCAAAATTAAAGCTTTTTTAGTTATCATTTAAAATTCATAAAAAAATTTTTCAAAGTACTTATATCTATAGCATGAAGATCGTCTGGATAATCTAACTTTTTAGGGCCTTTTATATAGTTAAAAAAGTAAGGAGGATTAAACTTTAAAGACTCTTTAAAAATTGCTCTATCAGAAGAGTGATTTCCAAATGCAACAGGAATATTGAACTTTTTTTTTATTATCTCCATCTTTCCTAAATTTGTATTTTTATTTATTGATGAATAGCTTTTTTTACTGTTATAATTTTTGGATGTATTTTTTGTAAAAACATAAACAAGTTTAGTTAAATTATTTTTTTTCAAAAAATTAAAGTTTTCATTTAATTCTTTCGAGTTACTTGATCCAAGAGAAATAAATATTTTTTTTACTTTTGATTTAAATAAATTTTTTAATAATTTTTTATCTTTTATTCCTCTATTTATAACTTTATAAAAATCAACTTTTAGTAATTTATATTCATTAAATGTATTATTGTCACATAGCGCAATACCAAATTTTTTTTTATTTTTTTTAACAATGTTTGAAATTTCATAATAAAATTCTTTCCTCATATAAAATTTTGGAAACTTTTTATAAAAAGATCTCTCTCTTATTTGTAACGTTACGCCATAAATATTTTTATTTACAACTGATGATATAATTTTTTTTCCATCAAATTCATTTCCCATATGATTAAGTCCTAATTCAAATATTATTTTTGACTTCATTTTAATTTGCTAAGTAACTCGCCTTTTTTAATATCGCTATGATAATCAATATCAACTGAGTTTCTCTCGCTCATAACGCTAATACATATTTTTCCTCCTAATCTATTATCAGTTTTTATTAAAATTGAAGGTTTTGTAATTTGTATAGCACCATTTTCCTCAAAAAAATTTAGATCCTGTGACCTAGGTCTTTTTTTATAGTCATAGTTAACTGGATAAAAATATTTGCGTTTGCTTTTCCACAAAAAGGATTTTGATTTAAACACACTTATTAATGAATCGCCCTTTTGTTTCACAATATCTTTAATAGATCTATCAATGTCTAAGTTGTTTCTTAAAGGAGAAGTAGGCTGCAAAGTCATGACATAATCAAATTTTTTATTTATGTGGATGTAAGCATGCTTAATTGCTTTATCTGGCATAATTAAACCTCCAGAAAGTTCTTTTGGTCTATTAATTATTTTGATGTCATTAAATTTACAAATTTTTTTTATTTTTGCATCATCGGTAGAAACATAAATTTCGTCAATAAATTTTGATTTTTTTGCATAATTAATTGTCCACTGGATTAATGGTTTTTTTAAGAACTTAACTAAATTTTTATTTTTAATTCTTTTTGAATTACCTCTGGCTGGAATTATGCAAACAAAACTTTTATTTTTGTACATTCTGATTTTTTAATTCATAAGAAATCATGTCGTCAATTAATGTATCGATATTAAATTTTGGTTTCCATCCAATTTTTTTTTTTGCCATTATTGAGTTACCTTTCAAATAAGATAATTCATTTTCTCTAAAATATTTTTTGCTAGTCTTCATAATTATTCTATTCGTCTTTTTATCGATGCAAACTTCGAGTTTGCCTTTCTTTTTAAAAATTGGTTCAAATCCCAATTTAACAGCAACTTTAGTAAAAAATTCTCTTACTGAGTACGTTTTGCCAGTACTAATTACATAGTTAAATGGTTTTTTACTTTTTAACATTAAATACATGGCCTCAACGTAATCTTCGGCATGACCCCAGTCTCTTTTGGAATCCAAATTTCCAAGATATAGAATTGTTTTTTTTGAATACTTTTGCTCAACTAAATTTTTGACAATTTTTTTTGTGACGAACTCTTCTCCCCTAAGTGGGCTCTCGTGGTTAAACAAAATACCTGAACATGCAAATAACCCGTAACTTTCTCTATAAATACTTGTTAAGTTATGTGCTGCAACTTTAGAGTTTCCATATGGACTACATGGCTGCATAGGTGTTTTTTCATCAATTTTTAATTTTTTTTTACCAGAAATATTTCCAAACATTTCTGAGGTTCCAGCGGTATAGAATTTTATTTTAAATAATTTATTTCTACGTAAACATTCCAAGATATTCAAAACAGAAACGCAGTTTATCTCATATGTATAAGTTGGGTTATCAAATGAGTATTTTACGAAACTTTGTGCTGCTAAATTAAAGATTAAATCTGGCTTAATTCTTAATATCTCATTTTGTAAATTTTGAAATTCATTAAGCTCACCATAGATAAAATTAATTCTATCTTTAATATTTAAATATTCTAGTCTGTAAAGCCTATTAGTTGATCCTCTTCTAATTAGTCCATAAATTTTATAATTTTTTTTTAAAAGAAGATTTGCTAGATAAGCACCATCCTGTCCATTAATGCCTGTAATTAAAGCTTTTTTCATTAAATTATGTTTTT
Source organism: uncultured Pelagibacteraceae bacterium (assembly GCA_902601315.1). Taxonomy (GTDB): domain Bacteria; phylum Pseudomonadota; class Alphaproteobacteria; order Pelagibacterales; family Pelagibacteraceae; genus Pelagibacter. The sequence continues at coordinate 82,564 of CACKMS010000005.1, read as the reverse complement.
AATTAGATAATTTATATCTTTTTTAAAATTTTCACAATTTAATATGTGTCCTTGCCAGGTTTCA